>NZ_JBDIZJ010000007.1:0-212815 GCF_039748935.1 Pontibacter chitinilyticus | reverse complement strand
AGTATAAAGTCATCACGACCACGGACCCGACAGCCACCGAGTTGTGATTTGATTTCAGAGATTTAAAGTATAAAGTCATCACGACCACGGACCCGACAGCCACCGAGTTGTGATTTGATTTCAGAGATTTAAAGTATAAAGTCCGGCTGGCAGAGCTGGCCGCCTCCGACAAGTTGTGATTTGATTTCAGAGATTTAAAGTATAAAGTCGGCTTCCCTCGATACGTCCAACATCAGCAGTTGTGATTTGATTTCAGAGATTTAAAGTATAAAGTATATAGTCTTCTAGGTACTAAGAAGTATGAGTTGTGATTTGATTTCAGAGATTTAAAGTATAAAGTGAGCAGTGGTTCGGCTGGTGACATACCTAGTTGTGATTTGATTTCAGAGATTTAAAGTATAAAGTATTCAACAAAAAGTTACTCTTAGCGCGGCAGTTGTGATTTGATTTCAGAGATTTAAAGTATAAAGTAGATAGCTGTGTAAGGTGTTTATTTATAGGTAGTTACAAGTGTGTTTTGCATGAAAAATGCTTCTCATACCTTATGTATCACAACAGGTTTTATACTTTTTAAAGCAAAAGCCCTGCCGGCACTGACAGTTCGGCAGGGCTTTTTGCGTTAAAACATTTCGAGTTGTTTAGGGGCAGGGGCTACAGCCTTTCTGCCATTGCCCCAGAAGTTGATGATGCGGCCATACTGCTTATCTGTGAACTGGGCAATGGTTACCAACCCCTTAGGCGGGAGCATTTGCTTTACCCTGTTTACGTGTACATCGGCGCTTTCGCGGCTGGCGCAGTGGCGCGTGTACACCGAGTACTGCATCATGCTGAAGCCGTCTTTCTGCAGCCGTTTCCGAAAAGTGGTATATTCACGACGGTCTTGCTTAGTTTCGGTGGGGAGGTCAAAGAAAACGAATAGCCACATACTGCGATAGGCGTTTAGTCTGTTTTGCATAGTTCAGGGTAAGCGATGTCATCTCTCTCGCCGGCAAAGCAAGCTACCAGCGAGGTGGTGGTTTTATTCAGGCCAACCAACAGGGGGCTGATCTCGCCGTTAATGCGCACATCGTGTGTTAGGGTTTGCAATAAGATGGCCTTCATGGGCTTGGTTAGCTCGCTGCAATCGGAGTACTGGCAAATCAGCTGCTTTACGGCCCTATCTACCACAGGGCGGTACGGCTCCATGATATCATCGGCGAGGCAGTAAGCATTGTAGCGGTTGTGGTGGTGTATGCCAATGGTAGGCAATAAGCCGGAACTTACCAGTGCCCTTGCCACGGCTGCCCGTAGTATGGCATAGCCATAGTTTAGTAGGTTATTGGGCGCTTCGCCAAAACGATCGCGGCGGAAGGGTAGTGGCGAGAACACATGCTGCCAATAGTGCCGTGCTGCCCGGGCCTCCAGGTTAGTGCTGTCGCCGCTTCGCACTTCTTTCCAGAACCGGAGCAAGGGCTCGTGGGGCAGCTCGTGGTATCGCAGCAGCAAAGCCTGGTTTCTTATTTTAGCTTGTACAGTTTGCTGCCAGAGCTGTTTTTGTAAAGGCTTTTTGGCTGACAGCTGCTGCCGGAACCGCTCGTTCTGCACCGAATGCCCGCAAAGTGGCAACAGCAGACCGGTGGGGTGGTGCTTCTCGTCACAGTATATTACTGCTGTGTTATTCGCCAATAGCTTCTGCATTACGGCTTGCGAGTAGATCAGCTCCGGGTGGTCCAGCACGACTACGCCCAGATCTTCTACAGGCACTTTGTTTATTTCGCCTGTTTCACGGTTTACCAGTACTAACTGCTCCAGCCGGATGTTCATATCCAGCGGAGAGCCCAGGTATATCGTCCGTTTCAGCATAGGCTATACTTTCTTTAGTTGTCCGGTTGGCGTTATTTTAACTTTGATTGGAGACAGTCTTTCCCACTTACTAAAACTTGCAATGATGATTTCTTCTTGTTTCTTGTTATTCAACGAAGCGGCGCAATGATGCATAAAATTGTAATAACCACCCGAAATTGCTCTTACTCTATACAAATGTTTAGTTAGCTCTTTCTGCTCTAGGCCATTCCAGCTAATTTGATCTTCTGAAAGACCTAGCAAGAAAAAATCATTGTTTTCAATTATTGTGATAGCTATATCTCCTTTGTCCGATTTAGTTTTGTGCACAGGTAAGTTTTGCCTCTTTCTTTCTACCGCTTCCTTGAAGGAAATCACCTCATCATATAACTTTCCATCTACTCCTCTGAATATAGTCACATGGTGGTTATTCCCTGGCTCTACCCATTGGTTAATATTGTCTTTTAGCTTAAGCATCTTTGTGGATGGCACTCTTACTCTTACCTTTTTGATTTCATTTTGCCTGCCACTTTTACCTCTCTTGTTTGGCATGTAAAGCGGATCATTGAAAGCTACCTTAAGAACATTTTTTGGTATTTCTGCTTCGGAATCAATACAAATATTATACTCTTTTAAGCGTTCTTTAATAATTGTTTTGATAACAGGATCTATGATATTGTTAATCATTGTTTTTGATAGTTCTGACAGCGGTTTTCTGACTGCGTAGAATTCTTCGCCATATTCCACAGAATCCTTTTTACTAAATAAGTCTATCCTTTTACCGTAGACCGTCTCCTTGTGCAGTTGCCCTCGTGCCGACACCTGCCGCAGTGTAGTAGCTTTTCCGTCTTTGTCTTTTACTTTCCTGTTCCAGGAGGTTACCGTTTTGCTGTTCTTTTTCTGCGATACCAGTATGTTTTCAATGGCTGTTCTGGCATCGCGGTAAAAGGTATCCCAGGGTATTTCAAAATTGTGCATCTGCGGAGAGCGGTCCAGGCTGTTCCAGCGGCTCAGTTCCTGCAGCATGCGTGGCGTAGTTAAAGCTACCACCAGGGCGTCCACGGCGTGGTGACGGTGGTCGTCGCGGGTCTTCTTGTTTTTATCCTGGTTCAGGATCGAGTTTAAGCCCCAGTAGTGGCGCAAGGGTGCTGTGGTGGTACCGGTGGCTACATCTACACGGTCGCAAATACTTTTCAGGTATGCTTTCGCTTCTTTACTGATGTAGCGGGTATCGTTCAGCTGTTTCTGTGCAAAATCCTCCTCAATTTTCTCCTGCTTAAACCTGGCCAGTTTACGCGGCATGTTTTTCTGAACACGCTCCAGCACCAGCAGGTAGTTAGCTTTATCGCCACTCAGGCATTCGTGTGGTGTTTTGTTTCCTTTTTTAATGTTAAACTCTTTCTCGCACAACGTTTTGTTCGCAATACTATCGTCCAGAGTTCGGCTGTAAGGCAGTATGTGTTCAATATCAAAGCGGCCATATTCGAACAGGTCGCTGAAGCTGATGGCTCTACCAGTGTAGGGGCAGATCTTCTTGCATTCTTCCCAAAGCTGGTACTTATCAATATCGTTTTTGCTTGGGCGATTGATCCCTTGTTTGATCAGTTCCTGGTAATAGCGCTCGTTACGGGCTCTGTTCTTTAACTGCTCAATTCTGATGTCTGCTCTTTTTGTAGCCGATACTTTCAGGTCGCGGGCAAGCTCCACCCTTATGATATCGAACTTGCCATACTGTTGCAGCAGCTGGTTTACAAGGGTGCGTATCTCATGCAGCGCCTGCTGCACAATGGGGTTGCGCATGTTTTTTGGGTCTTCCAGCTTCTCCAATCCGGTTTTATACTCACTTACCTGGCTGTGGTGATAGCCGGCCAGCTGTGCTGCTTTGTCATACCTTTCCCCTTGGCGTAAGAAAGGCAGCATCTTTCGGATAGCTTTCAGGCTCAGGCTGCCATACCCTTCTTTCAGGTGTGTTTTTGCCAGTTTCTCCAGCTGCTTTTCGTCGAAGCCCCATTTTTCAGCAGCATATATTTTAAGCCAGTCAGAATCCTGTGCAAAAAACAAGGTATGCCATACATCCAGCTTGGTGATGTTTTTCTCAACTGTTTTGGAAGTACGCAAGGTTTTGTCTTCGTCGGGCAGGGTTTCCCAAACAGCTTTGCCGAATAGCTTAGAGAGCTTTATACTTGTTTCGTTGCCCGTAAACTGCTCACCCTCTTCATAGTTAAAAGTATAGTCCTCCGTCAGTTTCAGCTTTTTGCGGATATCGGTAGGTTTAATTTTGTCTTTGGTGTAGAACAGTTCTACGAGTTTGGTTTTCTCTTCATCGTCCAGCGGCTCGTTAAACCGGCCCGGTCCGGCCACCTGCAGGTTATTGATGACCTGCCACATCCTGAACTCTTCAAAATCAGGGTGACTGATGGGCACACGCGGCTTCTGTGGTTCCAGGGTACACTTGCCAACCAGGTGCTTCTGCGATTTAAGTGGCCGCTGAAAAAACATGATACCGAAGTCCGGTGAAGTCAGCTGCTGTTTCAGTTTAGGAGTGAGTTTATCCGGGTGATACTGTTGCTGCACGTGCCAGATCTCCTCCATTTCCTGCTCAAACCAGCTGCGCAAAGTATAGCGGTTGCGGAGGCGTTGCACATGGGGGTCCAGCGAAGCCAGGTACGAGCCGAAGGTTTTAAAGCCGCCCTGCTGCCACTCGGCCAGCGTATCGTCAATACCGGTTTTGCCATTCCCGCCTTTGAAAAGGGCACCTTCTTCATTCGTGCCTGACTTTCGGTTGCTCTTAAAGCCGCGGCGCTGGTTCAGGTGGAAAATGACACGGCCCAATTCGTGCGAGGTGAGTGGCTCAGCCAATGCTTTTTTTCGGAGCAGATAGGGGCATTCTTGCCAGAAAGGATCGTTCGCTTCAAGTGTGGCGGGCATCAAATCTGCCTGTTTGAGCGCCTTTTGTAGCAAGTTGTTTCGGAACTTGCGGCGGAAAAGCTGTCGTCTTTTCTGGCGATGTTCCCGCCGCTTTGCATTCTTCGAGGTTTCGGCTTTGCTTTTGGCATCTACATTCACACCTATCGGGAATATGTGTGCACCTGCGCCAAGTATTTGTTTTGCGGTATCATCAATCACTGACCAGCCAATAGAGTTGGTGCCCAGGTCTAGTCCTAAAATTTTCATAGCTAAAAGTTTGTTGTTGTAATATCAATATATATCTTTGGACTAACAATGACAAAATAATCTCTGAAATCTTGTCACAATAAGGGTGAAAAATCCCGTAGACGAAAGTCTTGGGCGCTGCTTCGGTAGCGCCCATTTTTGTATATGTTAGCTCAAGAAATATCTCAACATACTTCCTGTCTTATTTATAAGAATGAGCTGCATTCTCCTTTTATAGCGAGGTCAACAAGCTTATCTCTCTCTGCCGCAATCATTTTGAATTTATTTAACAACTTCTGCAGAATAATCTTTGTTGTCACTTTGAAAGAAAATGCTTAAACTTAGAGGTTCATTCATAGAAAAGAAAAGCTGCTAACTGAAAGCGGAAGTGATTACTCAGGTAAAGCCTAACCTTCGCCTGCTTCGCTTCTGTTTGCAAAGCCCGAATGGCGGATCAGTTCAACTCAAAGCGTACACCTTACATCACTAAACCATAGCCCTATACTAAATTACATGATAACGAAGGCTTTATTTAAAAGCGCCTTTTACCTCAGCCTGGTAGGCGCGTTCACGCTTTTTTCGTGCAGCAATAATGTGCGGCCCGGAAAACCTAAAGTGCTGGTATTCAGCAAAACCAGTGGCTACCACCACGCCTCCATCGCAGCTGGCAACGCGGCCCTCCTCAAGCTGGGTGCCGAAAATGGCTTTGAGGTAGATACGACCACCAACGCATCTTATTTCAACGAAGACAGTTTGCAGCAGTATGCTGCAGTTGTGTTTCTGAGCACCACCGGCGATGTGCTGAACAATTACCAGGAAGCTGACTTTGAGCGCTACATACAGTCCGGCGGTGGTTTCGTAGGCGTGCATGCCGCTACAGATACTGAGTATGACTGGGGCTGGTATGGCCGCCTGGTAGGTGCTTACTTTAATGGGCACCCGAAAATACAGGAGGCAGTGCTGCACGTAGCCGATAAAAACAATCCAGCCACCAAGAACCTGCCCGACCCCTGGAAGCGCACCGATGAGTGGTATAATTTTAAGCAGCTGAACCCGGATAACAAGGTGTTGCTGACGATAGATGAAAGCAGCTACGAAGGCGGTACAAACGGTGCCCAGCACCCGATGGCCTGGTACCACGATTATGACGGTGGCCGTTCGTTCTACACCGAATTAGGGCATACCGACGAGTCATTCAAGGACCCGCTGTACCTGCAGCACCTGTTAGGCGGTATCAAATACGCCATGGGCGATAATGCTAAACTTGCTTATGATAAAGCGAAAACACAGCGGGTACCGGAAGAAAACCGCTTTGTGAAGACAACACTCACACGCGGGAAGTTCTTTGAACCAACCGAAATAGCCATACTGCCTAGTAAAGACATTCTGGTGGCGCAGCGCCGTGGCGAACTAATGCAGTACAGCCAAAAGACAGGCGACGTGTCGCAGGTAGGTTTTTTGAATGTATACTATAAGACTAACATTGAAGGAGTGAACGCTGAAGAAGGCCTGCTAGGCATTGCCGCAGACCCGGATTTCAGCAAAAACAACTATGTTTATCTGTTCTACAGTCCGGCCGATACGTCGGTTAACCGACTCTCCCGCTTTGTATTCAAGAACGGAAAACTGGATAACAGTTCGGAAAAAGTAGTGCTGCAGTTTTACTCACAACGCAATATCTGCTGCCATACAGGTGGATCAGTGGCTTTCGGGCCCAACCACATGTTATATTTATCCACCGGCGATAACTCTACTCCTTTTGATGAGAAAGGCCAGAAGTATGTGAGCCATGGGTTCGCACCACTCGACGACCGGCCGGGACATGAGCAGTTTGATTCGCGCCGCACCGCTTCCAATACCAACGACCTGCGGGGCAAGATCATCCGCATTAAGATCAACGAAGATGGCACGTACGACATTCCGGAGGGCAACCTGTTTCCGAAAGGCACGCCTAACACACGTCCGGAGATCTATACAATGGGGCACCGCAATCCCTACCGCATTTCTGTAGACCAGAAGAATGGCTATGTCTATTGGGGCGATGTGGGCCCGGATGCCGGTGCAGATAGCCTGGACACCCGTGGACCAAAAGGGTATGATGAAGTAAACCAGGCCCGCAAACCGGGGTATTTTGGTTGGCCGTTGTTTATTGGTAACAACTATGCCTACCATCATTATAACTACGCAACCGGTGAGTCAGGGCCAACTTTTGTAGCCGCTAACCCTGTAAACGACTCCCGCAACAACACAGGTCTAAAGCAGTTGCCGCCGGCACAACCTGCCTTTATCTGGTATCCATATGGCGCTACTACTGATTTTCCTAGCATAGGAACAGGTGGTCGTACGGCCATGGCTGGGCCTGTATACTACACCGATATGTACCCGAAGGAGACGCGCTATGCCGATTATTACAATGGCAAGGTCTTTATCTATGACTGGGTACGTAACTGGATAAAAGTGCTGACGCTGAAGCCCAACGGAGATCTGGACAAGATTGAGCCTTTTATGGAGCATATCAAACTTACTGCTCCTGAAGACATGGAGGTAGGACCAGATGGCAAGATCTACGTACTGGAGTATGGCTCCGGCTGGTTTGCTAAAAATGATGATTCCGGCCTTTCCAGAATCGATTATTTGCCAGGCAATCGCCCACCGATGATCACGGACCTGACGGTAGACAAAACCAGTGGCAAAGCGCCGCTGACCGTTACGGCACAAGTAAAAGTATCTGATCCGGAAAAAGATGAACTGCATTACCGCTGGCACCTCGACAAGCAGGTAAAAGAGACAAAGGAGCCAAGCCTGCAGTATACTTTTGCCGATACAGGCGATCATATAATCAGTGTGGAGGTACTGGATAAAGACAACGCCACCGCAAAGAGCGACGATGTAACCATTTACGCCGGAAATGAGAAGCCAAAAGTAGATATTGCCGTGCAGGGCAACAGCAGCTTTTACTTTGAAGGCCGGCCGGTGCCTTACCGCGTGAATGTAACGGATGCAGATGGCCAGGTAGAGGCAAGCAACCTCTTTGTATCGGCTGATTATGTAGAGGGCAAGGATATGGCTGGCGCCTCTATGGGACACCAGGTAGTATCTGGCGCCATACAAGGCAAAAACCTGATGATGAGCTCTGATTGTAAGTCATGCCACCAACTGAATGAAAAATCGATTGGGCCGGCATTTAAGCAGGTAGCACTTCATTATAAAGACAATGCCCAGGCGTATGCGCACCTCACGAATAAAATTCAGAAAGGTGGAAGTGGTGTATGGGGCGAGGCCAACATGCCGGCACACCCGAACATGAGCGATGCAGATGCCCGCCAAATTGTGCAGTGGGTGCTGTCGCTGAATGACGAAGGAAATGCCAAAAAATCACTCCCTGCCAGCGGAACACTCAATCCGAAAGTAGACGCCACGAAGAAGGACAACACCGTGCTGAAGCTGACGGCCTCTTACACCGACCAGGGTGGCAATGGCATTCGTCCTTTATCTGATGCACAGGCAGTATACCTGCGGAACAGCCTGATTCAGGCGGTGAACTTTGATGAGATGAAAGGAATGGATACCAAGGAGTCGGGCGTGAGAGGCTACGTACTGTTACCGGCGGCAGAGGGATGGCTGAAAGAAGCTCAACTGGACCTGACCGGCATCCGTGGCATTACCCTGACCAGCCTGGGCAGTGGAACCGCTAGCCGCTACCAGGTAGAAGTGCACCTGGATAAGCCAACCGGACAGAAGATTGGTGAAGGAGAAGTAAGTTTTGGAGCCAGCAAAGGAAACACCTCCACTACTATTCCGTTGCAGCAGGTAAGCGGAGGCAAACAGCACGATGTATACATTGTGGTGCGCCAACTGACATCCGAGCAGATGCGACCTTTGCTGAAGTCAGTGCAGTTCTTGCCTGCAGCCAATTCTTGACAAGCATTTCTGAAATAAGTCACCTGATAATCTTATGATCTGGTTATAGGTGTCTGATTAAAAGACTATAAAAACTAACAGCCCCAGCAGTAGTACCTGCTGGGGCTGTTAGTTTTTATAGCTACTTATGAAGTATGTTCTTGGTAGTGTATGGGCGTAAGGCCCTTCTGTGAGCCAGTTACGGGTTAGGTTTATAATAAGCCATACGCAACGATGTGCTCGTGCGGGTCAAAGCGTTCCCAAGCTAAAGATGAAGTATGGCAAGTATAAAACAGAAGAAATCCGGCAGTTCTAGCAGATCGATAGCAGCGTGTAGAAGATTTTGATTTTCAAGTATAGTCACAAGGGAAAGGCAAATAGCAGCTAGCAAGTACCAACGGAAGTATAACGGAGCACACAAACGCTATCAAACAAATATACGACTTGCACCTAAGAACTCGCTTGGGCTTGCAAGTATAGCCAACAAATAAATTAAGAAATGCCCTGCCGGATAGCAGGAGAGAAGTAAACTGCTGCCTATCTCCAGATAAAATAAGCGCAAAGCCTTTGCTTTCACAATTTGCCAAAGTATTTAGCTCCGGCACCTCATCCGGCATTTTCTTTAACCATTCTCCCCAACGAAGGGTAAAACAAACCTGGAGACCAACAAGATGGCCTATGGCGTATTTACCTGATAACCTGACTTTGATTTATATCACCAACCCGATGTGTACGTGGTGTTATGGCATGACGCCGGTGCTGCGCCGGTTGCGTGCGCTTTGGCACAAGCGCCTGAATGTGCAGGTGCTGCTCGGCGATTTACAGGCCCCCGCGACAGAACCATTGCTGCCTGAGCAGAAGCAACAAATGGCCCTCCTGTGGCACCGTGTGCAGGAGCGCACTTATCTACCGTTCGATTACCGTTTTTTCCTGCAGAAAAATTGTGTGTTCAATACCGAGCCGGCCTGCCAGGCCCTGCTCTGCATCCGCCTGTTGCGGCCCGTGCTTACGCTGGAAGTATTGCGCGCAATGCATTCTGCTTTCTTTGCCGATGGGTTGGATCTTGCCAACACCGGTGTGCTGGTCCGTATCGCACGCCTTTTCGGTATTACGGAGAATCTGTTTCTGGCTCTGTTTGAGTCGGATGAAATAACGGAGCAGTTAAAAAATGAGTTCGAGTATGTAGATCACTTAACTGCCGGCCGCTTACCTGGTGTGTACCTGGCAACGGCACATGGTACGGAGCTACTTTCCAGAGGATTCTGCCCTTTAGATGAACTGGAGCAGCGGCTGCTACAGGTGCTGGAGCAGTCGGGTTCCTGATGCGGCTTGCCAATTTGTTTTTACTTGTATCTAGTTAAAATATAGCTACTTAGAGGATGAAAGAACAAAGTATAGGATGATGTTAATATTTTTATGTAAAAAAGAACGGTTAAAGTTGACCAAAATATTAATACATCCGTATATTTAATAAATTAAATCTTTCCCCTTTTACGAGGATCTGTAGCATATGAGAAGTAAAGCAACAGCAAATCAGGTAGACGAGTATCTCAGGCATTTGGCACCCGAAAAACAACCCTTAGCACAGGAAGTGCGCCGTATTATTAAATCTGCAGTAGCCCATTTAGAAGAAAACATTCGCTGGGATAAAGCCTGCTATTTCTTTTATGGACCCGTTTGTTATTTCTCGCCGTCCCGGAGTGGCATACATTTAGGCTTTTTCCGGGGCAAAGAGCTGCACGACCCGTCCCGCCGTCTTGTTAGCCGCAATGGCCAGACACCCCACATCAAGATCCGCACGCTCGACGACATCGACGAAGAATACTTTGCTGACCTGGTGCGCGAAGCGGTTCATCTGAATCAAAATTAATTTCCGAGTTAAAATTGTGTTGCTGGCAGGGCTAATCCGGCGCCTCCAGCTTCACGGTTATATGGCTCATAATCATCGCAGCCATGGACTCGCGTACACGTTGTTTCACAGTTCCGACATCCTGCAGCTGCATTCCAGGCTCCACTAAGGTGTGCAGCATCAGGATGTTGTAGGATCCGTTCAGCACCAGGTGTGCAGGTCGTGGACAGATTGAATGTTGGGCGACTGCTCCAGGCGCGCTTGTACTTTTGCCGGGTTCACGTTGGCCGGCGTACCCTGTAGCAGGGTATTCAGACTCTGGCACAGGTGGTACCCCGCATTGTAAAGCACATAACAGGTGATACCCAGCGACAACAAAAGTTGATAACCGGCACATTAAAAAGTAAAGGGAAACGTCTCCTATCGGCACCGCCACCTAGCCCAGCATAACTTCCATCAGGTGCAGGCGCACCACGCGTTCGTTCAGCGAGCTGCCTGCCTTCAGGCGCAGTACTGCTGTACTGTTTACCAGAAAACCAATTATAGCAAAGCCCATCATACCTGTAGCATTTACCGGCTCCTGGTGCCAGATGCACGGCACGTTTCATACAGCACCAGCACCCTGGAGCGAAAAACACATGTAGCAAAATGTGTATTGCGCGTAGCGGCCACACTTGGCTACTTTCTCAAAATATCAGCCCAACAAGAGCAAATCACCCAAGTCGTATAGAGCATCTGAAAGGATGGCCATACTGTTGATTCTCAAGCCACCAAAGGGCTCCAGTATCGTAAACCAAAGGTTCAGGAAGTAAGCTTTTTGTATTGCCGGCCGGCATGATGGTGGTGATTGTAACGTGGTCGTATGCCATAGTGAGGAAACAGAAACAGTGCTTATTTTGCTGCAGTAAAGCAACAAAGGAGCAGGCTAGCAGTTTTGAGTCTACTTCGTACATTTGTCTGTCCGACATATTACATGCAGGATGGCTGTACTAGCCACACAACACAGGGCATAACTATGAGAATACTGCTGATCGAGGATGAACCGAAGGTTGCTTCCTTCATCAAAAAGGGGCTGGAAGAGCAGACCTATGAGGTAGACCAAGCCTATGATGGCACCTTTGGGGTGAAACTGGCGCTGCAGCACGCGTATGACCTGGTAATTCTGGACATTATACTGCCCAACATGAATGGCCTGGATGTGTGTCGTGAAATACGGCGGCACGATACTTCTGTGGCCATACTTATGCTGACGGCATTGGGCACCACCGACGATAAGATTACTGGATTGGACGCTGGAGCCGACGATTACCTGACCAAGCCCTTTGAGTTCAAGGAGCTACTGGCCCGCATCCGGGCGCTCACACGGCGCGGCACCGATAACAGCAATGGTGAGAAGCTAAGTATAGCCGACCTGGAAATGGATTTGGTGAAGAAAACCGTTACGCGCGGTGGCCACCCCATCAACCTAACGGCCCGCGAGTTTGCCCTGCTACACTATTTCCTGCGTAACCAGGGGCGGGTGGTGTCGCGGGTAGACATAACCGAGCAGGTGTGGGAAACTTCCTTCGACTCCGGCAGCAACGTGATCGATGTTTATATCAATTTCCTGCGCAAAAAAATTGATAAAGGGCATAATGCGAGGCTCATTCATACGCTGGTAGGCATGGGCTATGTACTGAAAGAAGAGGACGCATGACCATCCGAGCCAAACTAACGTTGCAGTTCGCCAGTATCTTCGCGCTTATTTTGGTGCTGTTCTCACTGGTGATTTACTACTTCACCTCCCTTTACCGGCAGGACGATTTTTACAAGCGTATTGAGCGCAGGGCATACGTAGCAGCGCATCATTTTTTGGAGGCTGATGAAGAGGACGCGGTGGCGCAGCATCACAACCAAGTACTCTATTACCAGGTGTTGCCCCACGAAGCAGTGCGCATTTACCGCACCGATGGCACCTTATACTTCGGAGAGGGCGAAGGAAACCTGGGCGTAGACCAGCAACAGCTCCACCAGATTGTGCTGCACAAAGAAGTGCGTTTTGCAGAGGGCGTGCGGCAGGTTGTTGGCATCTATTATCCTGATAACCAAGGCGATTTCGTGGTGCTGTCATCCTCCGTGGACGAGTATAGCCTGCAGAAGCTGCAACACCTGAAAGTTATCTTGATTGTGGGCTTCCTTGGGTCTATGGTGGTGGTGTTGCTGGCTGGCTGGGCCTTCGCGAAGCAGGCCATGCGCCCGATTACAGATGTCGTGCGCGAAGTGGAGAAGATCAGTGCCTCGGACCTGCACCGGCGCCTGAGCAATGCCACCGGCAAAGATGAAGTATCGCACCTGGCGCAGACCTTTAACAACATGCTGGACCGCCTGGAGCTGGCGTTTGAAATGCAAAGCACCTTTGTGTCCAATGCCTCACATGAGCTGCGCACGCCCCTTACGGCCATGATGGGCGAGCTGGAAGTGGCCCTTATGAAGCCACGCGAGGCAGCGGAATACCAGCGGGTGCTGCAATCGACGCTGGAAGATGCCCGGCTGCTGGCAGAGCTCTCCAACGGCCTGCTCCAGATTGCGCAGGCGAGTATAGATGCATCCAAAATAAAACAGCAGCACCTGCGGTTCGATGAGCTGGTATGGATGGCGCGCGAGCAGGCGCTGAAACGAAAGCCTAATGCCCGAATCGACATCGACTTCATTAATTTTCCGGAGGAGGAAGAGCGGCTGGTGATAAAAGGGAACGAGGCACTGCTGCTAATAGCTGTGGTAAACGTGCTGGAAAATGCTCTCAAGTTCTCGCCCCAAGGCCAAAGCGTGCAATGCCAGTTGGAGGTGCTGCAGCAGGAGGTACGGTTACAGGTACAGGACAAAGGCTTAGGCATTGAGGCCGAAGACCTGAAACATGTGTTTGTACCTTTTTTCAGGGCTGAAAATGTGCGGTTTATCACGGGGCATGGCATCGGGCTGCCGCTGGCCGAGCGCATTCTTAAATTACACCAGGGCACCATCTCCGTCCGGTCCAGGATAAACGAAGGCACGGAAGTAAGTATAACTTTGCCACTGGCCTATGTTTTTGTGCCGCCCTATTTCTAATTTTAATCTCCTTTTAATGTGGCTTTAATTCCGGCTTAATGTTGCCGCTGTAAGTTTGCAGTAACATAAGAAAGTCGTTGGCGCAAGTATAGCACCTTGAAGATGGTGCTGCCGCTAACCGACGCTCAAAACGGATAAAGCGCACATGCAAGAATTAGAAACTGGATCGAAGAAGTATACCGCCTTCCTGGGGAAAGATATTCCCGCCGGATTAGTGGTTTTTTTGGTGGCTTTGCCACTGTGCCTGGGCATTTCGCTCGCCTCGGGGGCACCACTGTTTGCCGGTATCCTCACGGGTATTGTCGGGGGAGTGGTAGTGGCCTGGCTGAGCGGTTCGCAGCTGAGTGTGAGTGGCCCTGCCGCAGGTCTGACGGTGATTGTGCTGAATGGCATCGAGTCGCTTCAGGGCTACGAGAACTTCCTGTTGGCTGTAGTATTGGCAGGCGTGTTGCAGCTGGTGTTAGGCTTTTTGAAAGCGGGAGTGATCGGTTTATACTTTCCATCCGCTGTGATCCGCGGCATGCTGGCCGCTATTGGTCTTATACTTATTCTGAAACAGATTCCGCATTTCTTGGGTGCTGATGAAGACTTTTTCGGAGAGATGAACTTCCTGCAGCCGGATGGCCGCACCACCTTTTCTGAAATGGGCCATGCCTTTGCCGCTATCAACAAAGGTGCCTTTGTAATTGGCCTGCTCTCCCTCTGTATTCTGATTGTGTGGGAAAATGCGACATTAAAGAAGTATAAGTTCTTCAAACTGGTGCCCGGCGCCCTGATTGTCGTATTGGTATCGGTGGCGGCAAACTTGTTCTTTCAGGAGGCGCTGCCAACGTGGGCAGTAGCCAGCACCCACCTGGTCAACCTGCCGATCATCAATGATTGGCAAAGTATGAGCCAGGAGATCCGCTTCCCTAATTTCTCGCAGTTTGCCAACCCTACAGTGTATGTGGTGGCCTTTACAATTGCCATTGTAGCCAGTCTCGAAACGCTCCTGAGCGTGGAAGCTGTAGACAAGCTGGACCCGCACAAGCGACGCACGCCTACTAACCGCGAACTGAAGGCGCAGGGCATTGGCAACATCATCAGCGGCCTGATCGGGGGCTTGCCCATGACAGCCGTAATTGTGCGTAGCTCTGCAAATGTGGCAAGCGGCGGCCAAACCAAAGTATCGGCTTTTGTACATGGCCTGCTGCTGGTATTTGCCGTGCTTTTCCTGGCCGGATTCCTAAACCAGGTACCGCTGTCAGCGTTGGCGGCTGTGCTGTTGCTGGTGGGGTATAAACTCACCAAACCCAGCCTGTATAAAGCCCAACTGAAACTGGGGCTGGACCAGTTCATCCCTTTCTTTGTAACCATTGTAGCTATTCTGATGACGGACCTGCTGGTAGGCATTTGCATTGGCCTCGGCATCGGAGTATTATACATCCTGAAAGCCAACTACAAATCTCCTTACTTTTATCACAAAGAGGAACATAAGAACCGGGAGAAGATCCACATTAAATTAAGCGAGCATGTGTCATTCCTGAACAAAGCCAGCATCATCTTAACTCTCGATCACCTGCCACCCAACAGCCATGTGATCATCGACGCGGAGAACTCTGCCTACATCGACTACGATGTGGTGGAAGCGATCCAGGAGTTTAAGAAAACAGCCCACGAGCGCAACATCGATGTGGAGCTACGGAATGTGCCGGAAGTGCAGGTAATGAGCATGCACTAAGCTAATATAAACAGCCATACTTACAGAATAAGAAAATAGCCATGGAAAAGATATTTGAGAACAATAGGAAATGGGTAACGCAAAAACTGCGGGAGGATAAAGATTACTTTAAAAAGCTGGCGATGGGGCAGGAGCCCCGTTACCTCTTCATCGGTTGCTCCGACAGCCGTGTGCCGGCCGGGGAGATTTCGGGCACAGGGCCGGGCGAGATGTTCGTGCACCGCAACATTGCCAACCTGGTGGTGCATACCGATGTAAACCTGCTCTCGGTGCTGCAGTATGCCGTAGACGTGTTGAAGGTAAAAGACATCATTGTATGCGGGCATTATGGGTGCGGAGGCGTGGCTGCGGCCGCCAGCAACAAGCAATATGGCCTGATCGATAACTGGCTGCGCAACATCAAAGACGTCATCCGGCTGCACGAACGCGAGGTAATGAGCCTGTTTGATGAGGAGCTGCGCCTGCGCCGATTGGTGGAGTTAAACGTGATCGAGCAGGTACACAATCTGTCAAAGACTTCTATCATCCAGAATGCCATGCAATCTGGTAATCCGCCCAAATTACATGGCTTGGTTTACGATATTGAAGAAGGCCTGCTCCGCAACCTCAACATTGATGTGAACGCTTTTAAACGCTATGAACACATTTATGGGGTGCAGGGTGATATAGAGCTGAACGTAGAAGCGGAAATTGAAGCACAGGAAGCCGCAGAATAGTAGAGTGAGGTGTAGTTTAATCAAGAAGCCCCTGTCTAGATGACGGGGGCTTTGATTTATTAATGCTGTGCACGTATCATTTTAACTTAGCAAGTATAACTATTGTATACAGTTACTCTCAGAAGCAGTAGATACGAAGCCATAGCTGGCAAAAGCAACCGAAAAGCTTTAACGGCTGGTCGTATAGCTCAGCGTTAGCTGAAAGCTGGTGTTGTGGCGTGATTTTCCTTCATAACTGCCTTCATCATCCACATTCTTAAGCCCGCCATTATAGCGGAAACCGATGCCGAAGCCATTCGCCAAACGATAGCCAAGTCCGGCCGCATAGCCAAAATCAATAGGGTAGGGGTCATCCGTAATGTCCACCTCAGTTTTAGTTGTAGTTGTGCGGCTACCCGATGTGGTGGTTACCTCCGATACCTGCCGGCCCTTCAGCAGGAAAGACACCTGCGGCCCCAGTTCAAAGAAAAGGCCATTTGTCTGCACGCTCAACAGTACCGGCAAATCGAGGTAATTCAGGCGTGTGCTGCTCTCAGTGGTTGTGCTGTTCTGTGTCGTTTCGATCTTACCGCCTTTGGATGTATAAAGTACTTCTGTTTGCACGCCGATGAGGTCGTTCAGACCGGTGCGCGCCAGTACGCCTATAGTATAAGCAGGGCGGTAGTCGAAGTTGCCGGCCGCATCACCTGTAAAGGAGGTGTAGTTTAAACCGGCTTTTATACCGGCGCTCTGCGCGCTTACCATGCCTGCCATCAAGGCAAATATAACTACCAGTATAAGGTTTTTCATAAACTAAAGTATAAGGGTTTGGATGCCGGCAGCGGCGCTGCTGTGGCGGGGCAAAAGTATAAAAACCTGGTGGTAATGCCGCATGAAAAGCAAAAAGCCCCGCTGCCGGAGCAGGGGGGCTTTCCTGTGGAGATACATCCACTATTCTAAGGCTTGGTTACTGCAGGGAGCCGCAAGTATACGGCAACCGGCAGATAACCTACCACTCATAGTCTCTGCGTGATGAAGATCCGTAAGAGTACGGAGGTCCATAAGAGGTGTTGCTGCCACCATAATTGGTGCCGCCGTCATAGCGCTCATCTCTTCTTCTTCTGCGCTCTGCGTCATCATCGCCAAACCAGGACTTTATCTCGTCGCCGGCTTTGTCGAAGAAGCCACGGTCGCTGTTGCGGTTCCTGTCGTAGTCGTTGTTATAACGGTTTCCGGCAGAAGAGCCATAGTTGCGGTCTCTGTCATAGTCGTTGTATGACGAGGAGCCATAGCCACCTGAGCTGTAGCCACTGCCGTAAGACGAACCGGAACCATAGCGATTGTAGTTGTTATCGCGGTTGTACGACGAGCCTCTGTAGTTATTGTCTCTGTTATCTCTGTCGTTATCGCCGGTTACATTGTCCCAGGCGTTGGACACGCTGTTCTTGGTACGGTCCCAGATGCTGTTATCGTTGTTAGATCTGTTGTTCCAGTCACTGCTCTGGCTGTAGCGGTCCTGGTCGTAGTTATTAGACGAGCCATAGTTGCCTTGTGAGCCATAACGATTTCTGTCGGAGCTGCCATAGCCAGAAGAACCGTAGTTACCGCTGTAGCTGTTATTACCGGAACCATAACTGGACCTGCTGCTGTAGCCATCATTGGCACTAGAACCATAGCCTGATCCGTAGTTTGACCTTGATCCGGAGTCGTTGCCAAAGCTGTTATTGTAGCTGGAGCTGCCGTAGCCGGAGTTTGCAAAAGAGTCACGGCCGGAACCCATACCATCTCTGCGGTTGCTGGCAAAGCTGTTGCTTCGGTTTCCGTTACCTAGTTCGTAGTCGTTAGAATAATAATTTCGTCCTGCGCTCATTGATTCTGAACGCTGATTGTCGTTGTACGGGTTATATCCCGAATTTTCATAGCTTCTCATAGTGTCAGGTTTTATAGGTTAAAAAATTTCTTTCTTATACTGCCACAGTTAAACCGCGGCTATAGTATTTTTTACGACTACGAAGGTTATAAGTTTTATATGGCACTGCTGCAGATTAGTTCTCCACCTGGGTGCGGCCATGCTTCGGTCCAGCCATCTTAACACTAGTTGAACTCATTGTAGATAATTGTATTATAAATTAATAAGATAAAGTTTGACTATATACTTATATAAATTGATTTTATCGCATAAATAGGCTTTGTAAGCAAAGTAGCTATCTTTTATTGCACTCATTTTGAATAAATGTTGTTAGCAAAATTGGAATTTTTTTACAATCAGGTTTTGAAAAATAAACTTCCTTAGTAACTTAGCGGGAGTTGTTTAGAGATTATTATTAGCGGTCGCTACTTAGCGAAACAGATAAAACAACAGTACTTTTTAGCTACAACATGATAAGAATAAAAACAATACTGGCGACTATGGCAGCGGTAAGCTCGCTAGCGCTTACATCATGCGAGGATCTGTTTGAAAACGGGAGTTTGCAACCCGATGGATCCAAGCCCAGCATCACTGTAAATAACCCATCCAATAATCAAACTGTAACTGCCACGAACGGGCTCCGTGTTAATATCACGGCAGTAGATAAGGACCAGTTTAAAGGAATCGATTTTGTGGTGAAGGCGGGGGCTGGTGAAAAGCCGTTGGTGAATTTTACCAAGTTTGCCGACAAAGCAGTGCTGGAGTTCGACACACTGTTAACGTCGAGTAATTTTATGCCCGGCAGCTATACCCTTATAGTTACCGCCACAGACAAGCGCACCAACGTAACAGTGCAGGAAGTAAAGTTTAATGTAAAGTAGGCCTGCCAACACATAGTATAAAAGCGGCCACTATATGCATATAGTGGCCGCTTTTGCATTTAATCGAATTGATAAACCACCTGCCACTGCTCGTTGAGGGCAAGTGCTGCATCAAAGGTCTGCCCCGTCTTCTCCGAAGTAAAACCTTTTATTTTGGGTGTTTTGCCTTTGAGTAACAGGGCCGCCAGCTGTTTTTCGGAGAGCTGCTTGCCGCCTTTTTCAAAAGGCACCAGAAAATGGCAGCCTTCCCGGAAACGGCTGCAGCCATACGCCGCCTTTCCTTTCAGCAGCTTGCCCTGTTTGCAGCGCGGGCAGGTTTCAAAAGGGTCTGCGGCAATCGCTTTCTCTACTGGTTGCACTGCCAGTTGCTGTTGTGCATCCAGCGTAAGTATGGCATCGAAGCTTTCGCCCTGTGCATTGGTAAAGCCTTTTATAACAGGCGATTTGCCTTTGCTTAGCAAGGCCTGTACCTGCTTTTCTGTCAGTTGCTTACCATGTTGCTCAATCGGGATAAGAAAACGGCAACCTTCTTTATAGCGGATGCAGCCAAAGGCTTTTGCGCCTTTCAGAATGTGCCCTTCTTTGCAGGCTGGGCAGGTGCCAAGCCCATGTGTGGGTGCTGCGGCAGTTTTGGGCGCAGCAGTCTTGGCGGTTTTCTTCTGCTGTGCTTTAGCGGCGGCAGATTTTGGTGCTTCTGGCTGCGGCTCCAGAGTTACGGTTGCTCTGTCATACTTTACTTCCTGCACCAATGTCACTACAAACTCCTGAAGTTCCTGCAAAAAAGCGTCGGCCTTAAACTCGCCACCTTCTATCTGGCGCAGCTTGCGTTCCCACTGCCCCGTCATCTCAGCCGATTTTAACGTCTGGTTCGGGATTACGCCGATCAGGTCGATGCCCATTTGCGTCGGCACGATCTTCTTTTTCTCTTTGCGGATGTACTGGCGCTTGAACAGCGTTTCGATAATAGCAGCGCGGGTAGAAGGGCGGCCGATACCATTTTCTTTCAGCGCCTCTTTCAGTTCATCGTCATCCATTTGGCGGCCGGCGGTTTCCATGGCGCGCAGCAGCGTGGCCTCGGTATACTCCTTTGGCGGGCTGGTCATTTTCTTCTCCAGCAGCGGCGCGTGCGGTCCGTGTTCGCCTTTATCGAAGTGCGGTAGCACGCCTGCTGTTTCTTCTTCCTCCTTGTTCTCGCCATCTTTGGTGGATGTGGCAGGCTGTTCTTTCACGTCTTCGGCGCCATACAGCACGCGCCAGCCCGGTTCCAGAATCTGCTTGCCCCGCACCCGGAACGTATACCCCGCCGACTCGGCCATAACAGTGGTATTGCTCACGATACAATCCGGGTAAAAAGCGGCCAGAAAGCGGCGTGTGATGATGTCATAGACGTCGGCTTCGCGCCCATACAGGCTGCCGGCGCTTGCCCCTGTAGGAATGATGGCGTGATGATCGGTGACTTTGTTGTTGTTGAAGACTTTTTTACTTTTCCGGATCTTGCCCTCCAGCAGCGGCGCTACTTCCTGGCGATAGTTGCTCAGGCCCTGCAAAATACTGGGAATTTTCGGGTAAATATCATCCGGCAGAAACACAGTATCTACACGCGGATAGGAGACCACCTTCTTCTCATACAGGCTTTGTACGGTCTTCAACGTCTCGTCTGCCGACATGCTCAGTTTGTTGTTGCACTCGATCTGCAGCGAGGTCAGGTCAAAAAGCTTGGGCGGCGACTCAGTACCTTTTTTCGTTTCCACATCCGTCACCGTCAGCTCCGCTTCTTTGATCGCTTCCATAATCTGCTGCGCCTCTTCTTGTTTCTGAAAACGGCCGTTGGTGCTGGCAAAGGTGGTATCGCGGTATACGGTTTTGAGCTCCCAGTATGGCTGGGGCACAAAATTGGCGATCTCGTGGTGGCGGTTTACGAGCATGGCCAGCGTGGGCGTCTGCACACGGCCGATGGAGAGTGTCTGACGGCCCTGCGCATACTTTAAGGTAAACAGGCGCGTCGCATTCAGGCCCAGCAGCCAGTCGCCAATGGCGCGGCTCTTGCCTGCCTGGTACAGCAGGTCGAACTCAGCGCCTTCACGCAGTTGGGCAAAGCCCTGCCGGATAGCTTCCTCTGTGAGTGAGGAAATCCACAGGCGTTTAAACGGCCGTTTATACTTGGCCTCGGTTAGCACCCAACGTTGAATCACTTCTCCTTCCTGGCCGGCGTCGCCGCAGTTGATCACTTCGTCGGCTTTGTCCAGCAGCTGTTTGATGATGTGAAATTGCTTTTGCACGCCGCTGTCCTTCATCAGTTTGATGCCATACTTGTCGGGTAGCATGGGCAGGTCATAGAGGCTCCAGCGCTTCCACTCGGGGCGGTAGTCGTCGGGCTCGCGCAGGGTACAAAAGTGCCCGAAGGTCCAGGTAACCTGGTAGCCGTTGCCCTCATAGTAGCCGTCTTTCCTGGTTTTGGCACCCAGCACCAACGCAATTTCACGGGCTACACTCGGTTTCTCAGCAATGCAAACTTTCAAACGAATTGAATTTTACAGGTTGTAATAGAAGTCAAATTTACGAATTTCCGGCCGTATTTCAGCAGTGCAGGCACCACTATCTGCACCCGCAGGAACCACACAGCCCGGGGCAGGCAGGTAGAAGCCGGCAACAAGAATATGGTGTTATAAGTATACTGCGGTAATATAATTTAAACCAGTTGAATGGCTAAAGTGGCAGCACGTATAAACTTTACTGTAAAGCAACTGCTCCTGCCCGCGAAAAGCCTGTGAATTAAGAATATGTTACAGAAGCTCAAACTAACCGGTCGTCCTTTTCTGTTGCCGGCCGTGTGCCTGCTGCTGGCGCTTGCCAGCCAGGCGTGCGAAGAATTTGAATATAGCCCGTACGAGATCCGGCTCGATGATTCCGAAAAAAATATAAACCAGCGCAACATCGCCAAAATTGAAGCACAGCACCTCGCTCCCACAGATACACTCCGCTTTATCCTGACGGCCGATGTACAGGGCTTTTATGAGGAGGATGCCGCCATGGTGCGGGATATCAATCAGCACCACGCCAATGCTAACTTTCTACTGCTGGGTGGCGACCTGACGGACTTTGGCTTGGCAAAGGAGTTTAAAATGATCCACAAAAGCTTTCATAGTCTGGTGATGCCCTATGTGGCCGTCGTGGGAAACCATGATTCGGTAAACAATGGGCAGCAGGTATTTAAAGCCATGTATGGTGATTACAACACCAGCTTTGCAGTGGGCAACAGCAAGTTCATCCTGCTGAATACCAACTATATTGAATTTGACGAAAAGGTACCCGACCTGGACTGGCTTGAGAAGGAACTGGCGGCTTCTACCGGCTACGACAACGTGTTTGTGCTATCGCATATTCCGCCGGAGAACTATGAGTTCGGGCAGGAGAATACACAACGCTATTACCAGTTGCTCAGCAAGTATAAAGTTGCTTTCTCGCTGCATGGCCATAACCACAGCTTTAAATATTCGCGGCCTTACGACGACACTGTTCCTTATGTGGAGACGACCACTGCCGAGGACCGGGAATATCTCCTGTTTACCGTCATAGGCGATCAGGTCAGTTTCGAACGGATTACCTATTAACGAAGCGCAATACAACATGAACTATAAAATACTACTGGTGCTGGTTTGCCTGACAACAATTCCTGCTCTTGCACACGCCCAGGATTCTCGCGACAGCACTACTACTCGCAAATGGTATGCGCCGGATGCGGTTACACTGCAGTTTGCAGGCAATATTGGCATGTTTGCCATTGCGCCAAGCTACAGCCTGGCGCACGATAAACTGAACCTTGAGCTGTTTTACGGCTATGTGCCTAAGTTTGACGCAGAAGAGGCGCTGCATATTGGCACCTTTAGGGTAGTGTACAAGCCCTTCCAGAAAGTGCCACTAAAAAACCGCTTTTCTGTTACGCCGCTGCGCGTTAGCCTGGGTCTTAGCTATTATTTCAGAAGCCAGTTCTCTACCAACTGGTCTAATGCGTACCCTACCAACGATTATTACTGGTGGACAAGCAGCCTGCGGGTAACCGGCGGTTTAGGGCCTGCCATCAATTATGAACTGCCGCACAATACTACCTTCCGCGAACTGAGCCTTTATGGCAATATAGATACATATGATCTGATCGTGACATCTGCCATAAAAGATCCGACGCTGAATGCCTGGGATATAGTCAATTTTGGTGTTGGGCTGCGGGCCAGTTTCAGGTAGTATGTTGCCGATAGTATAAAATTTATGCAGCCGATCGGGAAAACTATTGTGATACTTGGCGTGGTGCTGGTGATAGTCGGATTAGCCGTGTGGCTGGCCGGCGACAAACTGAACTGGTTTGGCCACCTGCCCGGCGACATCCGCATCGAACGTAAAAACGTGCGTTTCTATGCACCTATTACCAGTATGCTATTGCTGAGCATCCTGCTCTCCTTGCTGCTGTGGGTGTTCCGCAGGTTCCTTTAACCCCAGCTGTTGCAGGCTTGGGCTATACTTTCCTATCTTGCCGCGGCAAAAACGCGCGGCTCCTGGCAAGCTAAATACAGCAGGCGTCGAGTCCATCATTCACCTGGTCTGGGCCTGCTGCTGTTCTGAAACAAACTTTATGTATTTTATACTATCCAAAACGCTGGATTACCTGCTGATGCCCCTGCTCTGGGTACTCGCGCTGCTTTTTTTAGCTCTTTTCCTGAGATCAGTAAAGTGGAGCCGTAGGTGCCTGCTTGTTGCTGTGGTGCTGCTCGTAGTGCTAAGTAATCCCTTTCTGGCAAACGAAGCCATCCGCGCATGGGAGGTGCCGGCGGTGCCTGTTAAAGACGTGCAACATCATGATGTGGCGATTATTCTGACAGGCGTTACCAAGTATAGGGAAGATATTCCGGACCGTATTCACACTGCCAAGGGTGCAGACCGCTTTCTGCAGCCGCTGCAACTATACCGGATGGGCAAATTTGATAAATTTCTGATATCAGGCGGGAATGGCCATCTATTGGCCGAGGTGGTACCCGAGGCCGAACAAATTGAGAAGATTTTGCTGATGGCTGGCGTGCCGGAAGAAGACATTATAACCGAGAGCAACAGCCGCAACACCCGCGAGAATGCCGTAAATACCGCAAAAGTGCTGGCACAGCACCCGGAATGGAAGCGCCAACTGCTGGTTACCTCGGCCTTCCACATGCGGCGTGCCCTTGGTTGCTTTGAAAAAGTAGGCCTGCACCCCGATGTGTACAGCACTGACTTTTATTCTCAGCCCCGGAGCTATACCCCGGACGAGATCATCCTGCCAAGCGTCGATGCATTTGCGCTCTGGCATTTACTCATCCACGAGATCACGGGTTATGTTGTGTACAAAGCAATGGGGTATTGCTAAGTATAACCTGTTTGTTGCTATTGGTTGCTTTTTAGGAGCTACCACATGCTGTTCTGCTGAGCTTGGGAGAATAAAAACAAGTATAGACGCAAAGGCTTGCGTCTATACTTGTTTAGTAGTGAAGAGAAATCAAGGCGCTCACACGTACTTCAAAGGGACCTTACTCCACCCAAATGCTTTTCTGATTCACAAACTCGCGGATGCCCAGGTAGGACAGTTCACGGCCATAACCAGATTTTTTAATTCCACCAAAGGGCATCTCCGGGGATGAGGCAACCATGGTGTTGACGAACATGGCTCCGGTTTCTACCTGCCGGGCCACGCGCAGGCCGCGGTCTTTGTCCTGTGTCCACACGGCACCACCCAGGCCAAAACGGGAGTCGTTGGCAATGCGGATCGCATCTTCTTCATCTTTCGCCACGATAACAGCGGCTACGGGGCCAAACATTTCCTCGTCGTAGGCAGGCATGCCTGGCGCGACATTCTTCAGGATCATCGGTTTAAAATACGCACTTTCCGTATCTGTTCTGCCGCCTTCCAGCACTACCTGCGCACCTTTTTTTAGCGAGTCCTGCACTTGCTGCTGCAGTTCTTCTGCCAGGTCTTTGCGCGCCATCGGGCCGTAGTCGCAATCTTCAGTGAGCGGGTCGCCGGTTTTCAGGCTGCCCATGATTTCTTTCATCCGCTTCAGAAAGGCATCGGCTATGGCTTCTACCACTATAAAGCGTTTGGCCGCGATACAGCTCTGCCCGGAGTTCACCATCCGCGACTTTACCGCAATAGTAGCGGCCTGCTCCAGGTCGGCATCCTCCAGCACTATAAACGGATCGCTGCCACCCAGCTCCAGCACTGTTTTCTTGATCTCCTGACCTGCTTTCTCGGCTACTTTGGAGCCGGCGGCTTCGCTGCCCGTCAGGGTAACGGCGCGTACCAGCGGATGCGCGATCACGGCATCTACAGCACGTGCTCCAATGAGGAGTGGCTGGAACGTGTTCTCCGGGAAACCTGCTTTCCGAACGATTTCCTCGATAGCCAGAGCACATTGCGGTACGTTAGACGAGTGCTTCAGCAGGCCCACGTTGCCAGCCATAAGAGCCGGCGCCAGAAAACGGTATACTTGCCAGAAGGGGAAGTTCCAGGGCATCACGGCTAGTACTACGCCCAACGGCTCATAGGCAATCAGGCTGCGGGAAGCTTTGGTAGTAATCGTTTCGTCCTGCAAAAAGCCGGCGGCATTCTCCGCATAGTAATGGCATACCTTTGCACATTTTTTTACTTCAGCCACAGCATCTTTCAGGGGCTTGCCCATTTCCAGGCTGATGATGCGGCCATACGTCTCGGCTTCGTTCTCCAGAATATCGGCTTGCCGTTGCATGAGCTTTGCCCGCTCCGGAAAACTAACTTTTTTCCAGCTTTGGAATGTCTGCTCGGCCGCTTCTATTTTTTGATTTACTTCTTCAGGCGTGTGCGGTTCAAAAGTTTTTACCACCTGGCCGGTGGCTGGGTTTATCGTTTCTATTGGCATAATCTTTTCAATAAGCTTTGTCTCTATTACAGAACGGCGCTACGTAGGTGCGGTTGCCCTTTCTTAAGGCAGACAGATTTGTAAAAAGGATAACATTTTTCAGCTTATCATAGTTATAGGAACAGTTTTCCAGATTATGTTATAAATTTGAGGCAGGTGGTAAGCGCCATCTGCACAATTGAGCTGAACCTTTGCCAGACAGACACCCACATAAGCTCACCGAAGAGGAACTGATCACTCGCTTGCGTGTCCGTGATACGCAAGCTGTTTCTGTGCTTTATGATATGTATAGCGCTGCCCTGTATGGGGTGGTGCTACAGATTGTAAAAGTAGAAGAAACAGCGGAGGATGTGTTGCAGGAAGCCTTTGTAAAAATATGGAACTCGTTTCCTAGTTATGACGAAAGCAAAGGCCGCCTGTTTACCTGGATGATAAATATTTGCAGGAACCTGGCCATCGATAAAATCCGATCGAAACAGCATCGCGTAAGTCTCAGGACAAAAGAGATACCAACCTCCCCCCGCGCTGACTTTGGAGCCGATGCATTTCGGCCGGAGCATATCGGGGTACGGGAAATCACGCAGAATCTAAGTCCGGAACAAAAGCAGGTCATTGATCTGATGTATTTTGAGGGCATGACGCAAAGTGAGATCGCTGAGGAGTTTGGGATACCTCTTGGAACTGTAAAGACAAGAGCCAGAAGTGCAATTAAAGTATTGGGAAAGTTGTTTAAAGGACGTGACTGACGAAGAATACATAGCGTCCGGCGTGTTGGAACTATATGCCGCAGGGGCACTAAGCCCTGAGGAACGGCAGGAGGTGGAACACAGGGCAGCAAATGCTGTAGCAGTGCATACTGCTCTGGAGGAAGCGTGCGCTATAATGGAGAATTATGCCCGGCTGTATGCTGTGCCTCCCAAACCCGCATTGAAGCAAAAGGTGCTCGACCGCCTGGCGGCCGAAACTTCTTCGATCATACCCGCCGAAGAAGATGCAGCAGATAATGTGCGGCCACTCTACAGAGAAACAGAGCTGGAAAGTGGCCCTTATAAATGGATGTTTGCAGCCAGCGTTGTGCTGTTCCTGCTATCCGGTTTCCTGAGCTATCATTTTTACCAGAAATGGCAATCTGCCGAGCAGCAGTTGTCGCAGGCGCTTGCGTCGGAGCAGCGGCTGGCACAAAACTATCATACTGCTTCGGCTACCATCAGCCAGCAGGAACTATTACTGCGCCTCTTGCGCGATGAAGATTATAGGCCGGTGAAGCTGAAAGGCGTAGCAGCTCACCCGGAGGCTAACGTACTCGTGTACTGGAGCCCAGAGCAACAGAAAGTATACCTGAATGCCGTGCAGTTACCACCAGCACCGGATGGCAAGCAGTACCAACTATGGGCGCTGGATAATGGAAAGCCAATAGATGCCGGCGTGCTGCAAACGAATGGCAACCCCAGCTTACAACAAATGAAACAGATCGCCGCTGCACAGGCATTTGCCATCACCCTGGAGCCAACCGGCGGCAGCGCCAGTCCTACCCTCGATCAAATGTATGTGATGGGAGAGGTAAAATCCTGATCGTAGTTTTCTTTTATTTTTCGGTTTAGTAGCTTTAACATCAGTTAATTGGTATATTTAAGAATATGCCTACTGCTATTTAAATTTGTGCAACAAAAAGTACAAAAGCAGGTAGTAAGGCTTACATCCGGTTATACTTTGAAAGATACTACGCCCGCTACTGCTATTTTGCTATTTGCTAATGCCCCGCACAACGAGGCGCAGTATAAAGTAATGGCTGCGGCGCAGGGTACAACTAAAAACCTGCAGGTAGCGCGGGTGTTACTTCAGCATACCGAGCAGGTACTGGCGCAAAGTGGCCTGCCTGTGGTAAAGGTGTTCACAGCACAGCAAAAAGGCCGTACCTTCGGGGAACGCTTGGCCAATGCTTTTCAGGATGGATTTGCCGCAGGTTACCAGCGCATTATCTGCGTGGGCAGCGACTGTCCGACGCTGACGGTGCAGGATATTCTGAAAGCGGCAAATGTGCTGGAAGGGCATGACATGGTGATCGGCCCTGCTGCTGATGGCGGCGCATACCTCATTGGCATGCACATCAGCAGCTTTAATCCCGAAGCCTTCTCTATGCTGAACTGGCAAACCAGCAAGGTGCTGGATGAATTGAAGCTGTATGCTTTCCGGCTGCATGCCTGCCTCAACAGCTTTGTGCTGCTGCAGGATAAAGCTGATATCGATTCTGCAGCGGATCTAACGCTGGCCCTGCAGCAGTTGCCGGCCACACACGCGCTCCGGAAAAAGCTGCTGGCTATACTTTGCAAGGATACCTCCCGCAAACATTCCTTTCTTCACCTGCTGGTAAAGCCTTTCAAACTTTATCTGGGGCAGCCGTTGTTGCGGGCTCCGCCGCTTTAAGTTGCTTTTCTAAACTTCTGCACCTGTTACAAGTTGTTATACCAGCTGTCTCCTGCTTTCTGAGGGGCTTGCCGGCAGCATGTTTTTATACTTAAAACTCAAGCGTTGCCTGTATTTTGAGAAAACCACGTTGCCTGCGTTGCTGAACGCGTACGAATCCTTAAACATAACCGCTCATGATGGAAAATACCTATTACAACCCTGCCGATCTGGCCAAATTTGGAAATATAGCCGAGTTGCAGCCTGAGATGGGCCGCAAGTTTTTTGACTACTATGGCGAAGTATTTAAAGAAGGCGCCTTAACCGAGCGGGAGAAATCGCTGATTGCGCTGGCTGTTGCCCATGCCGTGCAGTGCCCTTATTGCATCGATGCCTACAGCACTGATTGCCTGCAGAAAGGTGCCGATGAGAACCAGATGATGGAAGCTGTGCATGTGGCGGCGGCCATTAAAGGCGGGGCCGCGCTGGTGCACGGCGTGCAGATGATGAACAAGATAAAAGAGTTGACGATGTAGTATGGGATCGACGGTAAAATCATTGAACGGCCAGCAGCATGAACTGGCTAACGCAGCTTTCCAGCTCCGGGTGCTGCAGCAGCCAGGTAAACAGGGAGAGCAGTTCCAGGCTTTTGCCGTTCGGCTGCAGGAACACGGCCTTTACCCACTGAAACCGACGGGCACCACAATACTGCAGGTGAATGTGGGCAAGATGTGTAATCAGACCTGCAAGCATTGCCATGTTGATGCTGGCCCAGATCGCAAAGAGATCATGACGCGCGACACGATGCAGCAATGCCTGGATGCGCTGCAACAGGCCCCCCAGATCACCACTGTGGACCTGACCGGGGGCGCACCGGAGATGAATCCTGATTTCCGCTGGTTTGTAGAAGCGCTTTCCAACCTTGAGCGGCAGGTGATTGTGCGTTGCAACCTTACGATTATACTTGCAAACAAAAAGTACCACGACCTACCCGAATTTTTCCGGCAGCATGGTGTACACGTGGTATCCTCCTTGCCTTATTTTCAGGCTTCCCGCACTGATGCGCAACGCGGAGATGGCGTCTTTGATAAGTCGATCAGGGCCTTGCAAATGCTGAACGAAGTTGGTTACGGCAAGGAAGGCACAGGCCTATTGCTGGACCTGGTGTACAACCCGTCGGGTGCTTTTCTGCCGGGCGGCCAGGCCTCGCTGCAGGCGGAGTTCAAGCGCAGGCTCGCCCAAAACTATCATGTAGTGTTCAACAACCTGTTCTGCATCACCAACCTGCCCATCAGCCGCTACCTGGATTACCTGATTAGCAGCGGCAACTACGACAGCTATATGCAAAAGCTGGTGGATGCCTTCAATCCTGCTGCTGCTGCCGGCGTAATGTGCCGCAACACTATCTCCGTTGGCTGGGACGGCTATCTTTTCGACTGTGACTTTAACCAGATGCTGGACCTGAAAGTAGCACCGGCCGCCTCGCAGCACATCCGGCACTTTGATATGGCCGCATTGGATGAGCGTTCTATTGTGCTGAACCAGCATTGCTATGGCTGCACAGCAGGTGCCGGCTCTAGCTGTGGCGGCGAAACTGTAAAATAGCGGCGCAGGAGCACGGCAGGAGACCTTGCCAACGTTTACTATTTACACCATAAAGGCTGCATGATTGAGAAAGAACTCTTACTGCTTTTCGTTCGCAACCCGGAGTTGGGCAAAGTAAAGACGCGTTTAGCAGCTACCATAGGGCCGGAGAAAGCGCTCGAAGTATACATCCACCTGCTACGGCACACACGCTCCATCACACAGCAGCTGCCCGTCCAGAAGCGGGTATACTATGCCGAAGCCATAGCCCAGCACGACTTGTGGCCAGTGGCAGTATACCAGAAGCGGGTGCAGCCGGAAGGTGATTTGGGCCAGAAAATGGAAACCGCTTTTACTACGGCCTTTGCCGAAGGGTATAACTCTGTGGTAATCATTGGCAGCGACTGCCTGCACCTGACACAAGAAATAATAGCAGCGGCTTACCAACTGCTGCAGACGCAGGATGTGGTAGTAGGGCCGGCACTGGATGGCGGTTATTACCTCCTGGGGATGAAAAAACTGCATACGGCGCTCTTCCGGAATAAGCGCTGGAGCACAGAGCATGTTTTCCCCGACACCCTGCACGATATCTCGCAGTTACACCTGTCGTATGCCTTGCTGCCCCTGCTCTCCGACGTTGATCACGCAGATGATCTGGCAGGTACTTCCCTGGCCGATATCCTAGGGTAGTGTTGTTTCCATACTTCGGGTGCGGCAGCCGGGTAGATCAAGTATAACTTATAGGCTGGCTGTACCTAAAGGCAAAAGAACACTGCAGCTAAGTGGCGGGAGAAGACAAAATATAGCCTAAAGTGAGACAAAAATGGCCTGCTGTCTCGTTCTGGAAAGCAGAAAGCTGTAGCTTGCATACTGCCACCGCACAAGTATGCAGGCCGGCGAAAAGTAGAGTTATCAATTAGGAACAAGCATGTCTGAAATTATCGCTAAAGCAACCCTTACCTTTTTATCCGATCTGGCGGAGCATAATACCCGCGAGTGGTTCAACGAACATAAAAAGCGCTATGAAGCGGCCCGGAAAAATTACAGTAGCTTTTTAGATGACCTGCTGCTGGGAATGCAGCAGTTTGAGCCAGCCGCGCGTGGCCAACAGGGCAAAGACCTGATGTTCCGGGTGTACCGCGATGTGCGCTTCTCCAATGACAAGCGACCTTACAAAGATCACTTCGGTGCCTATGTTGCCGAGGGCGGCCGTAAATCGGTTTTGCCGGGCTATTACCTGCACCTGGCGCCTAACAACAATTCTTTTCTGGCCGGTGGTCTCTGGTATCCGCCTGCAGAGCAGTTAAAAGCCATCCGACAGGAGATAGACTATAGCCTGGATACATTTAAGGGAATAGTGGAGGCGGAGGCGTTCCGGAAACGCTTTGGCAACCTGCAGGGCGAGCAACTCAAAACGACTCCCAAAGGATATGACAAGGAGAACCCGGCAATCGATTACCTGCGCCACAAAAGCTGGAATGGCATCATGCCCCTAACAGATGAAGTGGTGCTGCAGGACAATTTTGTGGAAGTGGTATTGGATGGATTCCAAGCACTCAAACCCCTCAATGACTTCTTAACAGCCCCTTTGCGTGAGATCAAAGAGCAAAGCTAGTAGTTGCTTGAATTCTGTTTCCGCATGTTGTTTTCGCGCCATGCAGCTCCTGCGTAATTTGATATTTGTGAGACTAACGCTAGCGCATCAACTGCAGGGGCAGTAGCAGTCTTACTGCTCATACGGTGTTATTTTGCCGTCTTTTACCAGGTACGCCTTCTTTGCCTTGTCAAGGATAGCTTCCTTGCTATCAGAGTAAGCCTCGATGATTGTAATGGAGCGGCCGTCGTAATGCTGTTCCAGGCGCTTTAGCTTTTCTTCGTCCTTGCACGCTTCTCCTTCTACTTTATAAGTATTATCGACGTAGGTTACTCTGGTCCCGGCCAGGTAATCAACCGGGTAAAGCTGAAACAGCGGCTTCACATAGAGTTCTAAACCTCCGGTGGCACAACAAATTTCAGCACCTTCTTTTTTCAAGGTATCCAGGCGGCTTTTGATCTCGTCGTTAAAGTTTTCCGGATATTCCTTTTGCCAGAACTCACGGGCATAAGTCTCCACCTGCTCGGGCGGAATGTTGTCGAGGTAGTTAAAAAAGTTCTCCTTGAATTCTGTTTGCCTGACCTGGTGCAGTTTTACCAGGAGCTTATAGTATAGCATCTGAAAGTAAAACCTGGCATTCTGCGGCTTTTTAGAGCAAACAAATTTAAAGAATTCATCTTTCGAGCTTTTGTTGTAAAAGGTACCATTCAGGTCGAAAACGACTACCTGCACTTTTCCATCCGTTTGTTCCATTATCGGCCCTGGTTGTGGTTTAGGGTAATAGTACGGTTAAGAAAAAAAAGAGGCAGGCCAAGCCCGTATTTAAATGAAGCGGTGCTGCTGTGTAACCAACTTGCCGTACTGCTGGCAAAAGAAGGAAGCGAAAATATACCATTCATCTCCAACTGCACAAGAGCCTGAATTATAGGAATGAATGAACCGGCTGCCTCAGCAAAGAACAGGCGAATGTGATCTTACAGGCTCTCTTCCTTAGCTCACCAGGTTAGCCTGCTTCCGCCGCTGGCGATATAGGTACAACTCTGCCAGCATCCAGGCAATGACCAGGCCATGTTCCAGTGCCGTCAGTAGCAAATGCTCCGCAACAGGCTGAGTATGGTAAGCAGCATAAGGTAGTATGATCAGGCCGCTCCATACGACTGCAAACCGGAAATGGCTAACGATGGTAAGTGCCAGCAGCAGCGGAATGTGCCAGGGCTGAACTGTTGTATTCAGTAATAGGCACACAGTCAGTGTGGCAGCCATATAGCCCATCAGGCGGTGCGTGGAGCCCAGCCTTTTTACCGCAGCCATCGACAAAATAGCTCCCGCTGTCGCTGCAGCAAGCAGCAATGGCAGCAGCGGCACCAACTTAGGCAAAGCCACCTGCATGGCAAGCCATCGCAGCACATAGTATAAGCTGGCATTGAAACTGGGTTGTTGGAAGTATAACGTCAGGAATTGCGCCGGATTGACAGTAGACAGCAGCGGGAAAAAGAGGCCTGCCAGCGTAAGCAGGAGCACTAGCCCAAACACCGCAAACTGCCTGGCGCTAAGGCGGCGGAGCACAAAAGGAAGAAACAGTAGCGGGAGCAGCTTGACGCCTATCGCCAGCCCGAAGGCAAGCCCTGCCGGTACTACCCGCAACTGAAACAGCAGCAGCAGGGTGAGTAACAGGAAGAAGATCAGCAACGCTTCAGTATGCAGGTTGCCGGTTAATTCAAGTATAACCAAGGGATTAAGAGCATATAGCAGCAGGTGCTTCTCGGGGACTGCCATCTTGCGCAGTAGCCGCAGGAGCAGCAGGATGCTTCCAATATCAGCCAGCACCAGCACCAGCCGGATGATTACCACACTGCCTTGCAGGTTACCGGAGGAAAGCTTCGCGCCCAGCCAACCAACTGCCAGTGCCACCGGCAGATTAGTACTGTAGGCTGCCGGTGCGATCAGGTGCCACTTCTCTGTCCTGGTGATGCCTGCCACCTGCAGCGTGTTTGGCAGCAGTGTTGCGGGCAGGTGGGCGTACGGGTTTAGGCCTGCTGCTAGTACATGACCATCCCACAAAAGTCGCAGGTAATCGAAAGAGAGGGCTGGTGTGGCAAAAAGCAGCAGCACCCGGAAGAGGATGGCTGCCGCAATGCCGTGCCAGAGGTTTATCCGGTGGTTGGTAATGTACAGGTACCCGCCGAAGCAGCAAGTAAATAACACCAGCAATAGCGTAAAACTGGTGCGTGGCGTGGCATAGCCCAGCACCATATAAGACAGCCCCGATAGCGCAAGAAGCGCATAGGCTAGCCTGTGGCGCCTGGCGGGTGCCACACGGGGAAGCGAGGGTACAGGATGTTCATACATGTGCTGCAACTATAGCCTGACAGAAGCGTGTGCCCGACGTTTTACTTCCGGTGTGCCAGGCGCTTCACTAAAGGAAAGATAAGTAATTCGCAGCAATAGTAACAGGCCGGAGCGGGTGACCTGAAAAGAAACAGAAGATTAAAATTATAGTATAACTACATGTAGAAGCCGGCAAACTCTTGCTCCAGCACCAAAACACGCATGAGTTGCTTACCGGTGTTTGTTATCTAAGCTGCAGCAGCCTCCCGTCATAGTATTCTGCCCGAATGAAGCCGTTGGTTTGGCTGTAGAGCAGGCGCTTTAGGCTACCCGTTTTGGTACTGTCCAGGTTTACTTCAAACACCTGGCTGTATGTCGTGCCGTTCAGTTCCAGGCTTGGGTACTTCGGGTTGTTCTCATCTATCTCCCAGGAGCTGTTTTTCTCTGCCGCCAGTTTAACCTCCAGGCTTTCTGGCTTTCTCACAATAAGTGTAGCCAGAGCATTATACTTGTCCTTTATGTCTTTGATGATATAGTCAGCCTGCGTATTCTGCTTATCGATACACTTCTCGTCAGGACTATAGCCGTCGGCAGGTATGGTGCCTTGAGCAACTTCTGTACAGATAAAAAAGACGGCGGCATTGCTTTCATTTAGGTAACGTATTGTGTCGCCTTGTTTGTAAGGCAACCAGGCGGTATCCTCCGGCTGTAGGGATGTGACAACGGGTGTATCGCAATTATTGCAGGAGGAGAACAGAACAGGACTTAAAAGCAGGATCAGCGCTATACGTACGGATGCTTTCATGTAATGTGACTTATGCTAGGACAGGAATATTTCTCTTCCGGAAAAACTCCTGAAAGGAGCAAAGGGTTACAGAACCCGGCACGAAGTCCTAAAACACCAGCAAGAGTACCAGCATGCGCACGGATTGATTGCCACGGTTCAAAACAAAATCCGGCCGCTTACGGAAGTATAATTTCTGTAAGCGGCCGGATTTAAGCGTTATAGCAGTCTTTCTGTTACTTTCTGACGGGAATAGGTTGTGGCTGCAGTTTTGGGCGTAGTAGCAACCAGCCCAGGATGCCGGCCAGTGTACCGGACAAAAAGGTAATCGTAAGTATAAACCAGCCATTTATGCCGCGTTGCTCTGCATCAAAGTAGACCCATGTTAGCATAAGCCCCAAAAGCAGCAGGTATATTACCAGTAAGGTTAGGAAAATTATATTCGGTAACGTAAATAGTGTCGCTTCCATCTCTTTTCGTCTTTAATATTCACATCCATACTACCTGTACAGGTACAATTAATTAAACCCCTATTCCGATACTTTTGTTTAGTATTTTATAAAGATAATAATTGCGATAGTAGGTTTTGTTATACTATGTAGTTGTATTATTCTAAAATTGTATAATCAGGCACTTTATGAACAGGAGGAACAAACCTTTCTAGGCATGTGAAATTTACATCCCAAGCTGCGTCAGAACACTTTTTCTGTCAGCGGCAGTAGCAAAGCGAGGCAGGTTCCAGGTACTTCCTTTAAGGTATAAGGCAGCCCTTGTAGCGGTGCTGTATCAGACTCACCGCCGCTGGTGAGCAGGGCGATGCTGTTGCAGGAGTTGCAGCAGTACTGCTGTAACATAATTGCCGGCAAGCGGACCATAGAAATTCATGGCACGCACCTCATACTTGTGCAGTGCATAATGTTCTTCCGGAACCAGATACCCAACATAGCCGCCGTTGAAGCCTGTTAGCAGCACATGCTGTTGTTGTCGGGCAACCTGCGCTTCCAGGAGCGGCATAAATTCGCCGGAATAATCGGCAGGTACATCCAGCAGCACCATATCTCCCAGCTGCAGCGCGTTAACAGCAGCGGGGTACCTGCCAAAGAAAGTATAGAACAGAGCCGGTGCGAAGCGCTTATGGTCGCCGATGCGCCACTGCGGATCTGGCAGCAGGAGCGGCACCCGGCTGTAGCCCAGGGTAGCGGTATAGGCCATCGGAGTTGCTGCCATCTGTTGTGTGACAGCTTGGGCAAGTTGCTGGCCTACTTGCCGGGTGCTGGCAAAGGTGTCGCCGGTATATACTGCCTGGTGGCTGCCTACCGCACCCGCAGCAAAAGCAGCAAAATCTACCTGCTCCTCCAGGGCATCCACCAACGCACCAGGGTAATCGCGCGAAAGTATAGGTTGCATAGAAGGCAGGATAGTAGGGTGGGCAGCGAAGGTGCAAAATACAGCGGTGCGGCCGGATGCTTGCTCAAACCGAATAAAACGCAGGGTAGAATCGAGGTTAATGCGCGAGCCGGTAAGGCGGTTCTGTACCAGGTCCGGTACACTTACCTGCCCGTAGCCAATACGCGTAGGCTGCAGCTGTTGCTGCGCGAGCCGGATGCTTTGCAGGATGTGCTCTACCGTTTGCCGCACGACAGCCTTGTTATACTTGCCCGCCATTAACCGACCGGCCAGCTTCTTCTGCCAGCCGCCGAAACTAGTGTGACTGTGGGTGGCGGTGAGGTATACTTGTTCCGGACCTAGTCCCAACTTGGGGTATGCCTGCTCCAGTTGCGCCGCCACGCGCATCGGCACGATCAGCATATCTACTGCTACCAGGAATGCGGTGTGGGAGCCATTGTTGAAAGCAAACGTGCGCACCCAGGCCGAGTCGTGGACCTGCTCGTAGCGCATGCCGCGCCGTTTGCCATAGCCTGCCAGCGGTGTGCCCACAGGCGGTGTAATGTTCACCTTTGCCCAGCCCACCTGCAGCGTATCGCCTTCAAGATAACCAGAGTCTGTGTTTTGCAATTGGTGCAAAGTGGCCTGGTAGTAGCTGGATTGTGCAAAAGGTTTTTCATCCAGGGGCCGTACCACGCAGCTTTGGCAAAACAGCCCAAGCCCGGCCAGGTAAAACAGCAGGATCGTATGGTAGCGGTGAGATCTCAACAAGGCGAAAGTACAAAATAGCAGCAACACCAGAAAACAGGTAAGTACTACAACGCAGCTTAAGTCTATACCTAAACTGATATATTCTGAGGTTTACATAAACCACTCCTTTGTTGCATGCGTAAACTAAACTATGATATGGTGGCTGATAATATTGTGTTTCATTGCTGCTTCCGCTTTCTGGCTGCTTTTTCAGCCGGAGAGTTTTAGAGCATACTTTCTCCGGTTTCGCGCACGGCGCAGGCACTGGCGTATCCAACGAAAACGCCGTAAAGCTGCTTGCCATCCGAAACTTGTTGCCGGAACAAAGTAAGTATCTGCAGTGCTAGCTTAGCGAGGTATAGCGCACGAGTCTATACTTCCGCTTCTCTTTGTGCCTGACCATTGCACCTTCAGTTCTGCATCTGCTCCATGTTAGGGTATAAGCCGGATGCATAGCCATGGCGCAGAAACTGCAGGCTGCGCACATCATCGGCGGCAGGCATCTCAAACACCTCCAGGTCAAAATACCGTACAGCTGCCAGCAAATGGTCGAAAATATCAGCCATGATCAGCTCGTAACGCTCCCAGCGTACTTCATTCGTAAACACATACAGCTCTATCGGCATGCCTGTGGTGGTGGGCTCCAGCTGCCGCACCATCATGGTCATCTGCTTGTGCGTAAACTCGTGCTGGGCAATATAGGCATCGATATATTTCCGGAAAACGCCCACATTGGTGAGGCTGCGGCCGTTGATGAGCAGGCTTTTGTCGATGTCCTTCCGCTCATTATAAGCGCTGATCTCCTGCTGTTTCTGCGCCAGGTAGCCGCTAATAAGCTGTATTTTGCTAAAGCGTTCGATATCAGCATCAGACAAATAGCGGATGCTGGAGATTTTGATGTGAATAGAGCGTTTAATGCGTCGGCCGCCGGCCCTCTGCATGCCGCGCCAGTTCTTGAACGAATCAGAAATAAGGTAATATGTAGGGATGGTGGTGATGGTCTTGTCGAAGTTCTGCACCTTTACCGTCGTCAGGTTGATCTCGATCACGTCGCCATCTGCCCCATACTTCTCCATCGTGATCCAGTCGCCGATGCGCACCATGTCGTTGCTAGAAACCTGGATGCTGGCAACAAAACCAAGTATGGTATCTTTAAACACCAGTAAAAGAATGGCCGAGGCCGCGCCCATCGCCGTCACAAAAGCCCACACCGACTTGCCCGTCAGTAAGGAGAAGATGAGCAGGCCGCCGATGAAGTATAGCGCAATCACAAATACCTGTACAAAGCTTTCCACGGGCTTGCCGCGGAAGGTCTCCTTCGTTTTCATGTAGTCTTTGCAGGTGCGCAGAAAAGCTTGTGCCGTCCACATGCCCAGCAGCACCGTGTATACATCCGTGAGTCGCCGCAGGAGCAGCATCCACCCCGGAAAAGCGTAAAAGATGATAGGTAGCGCCTGCACTACCATAATCAGCGGTACGACCTGGGCCAGGTATACCAGCACTTTGTTCTGAATGAGGTAATCGTCGAACTTGGAAGCTGTTTTGCCCGCCAGCTTTTGAGCCGAGCCAACCAGCAGCTTTTTGGTGATCACCTTACAGGTATACATCAGCAGCAGCAGGAGTGCCAGCAGCGCGAGCATGTTCAGGTAGGTAGCCGTTTGGGCGGGCACGCCCAATTTTACCAGCTGGTGGTAAGCCCAATGGTTGAGCTGGTTTTTAAGAAAGGCAATTTTCATGGAAATATGATATACTTCGTGCGGCACCGCAAAGGTAGGAAGTATAAACAGAGAAGTAAACGTTTGAAGTATAAGTTCTTTCGTTAAAGCACTTTCGTCGGGAGGGCAGCAACGCAAGCCAGTTTTATACTTGCCTGATTTGCCAATGTAGGTTATTTGCAAGGCAACTTGTTTCCGGGTTTGGGCAATAAGCCTTAAATTTGACGTTCAGAATATCCGTAACAACGCATAACAGCATGAACGTGGAGGCGAAGTGCAGGGTCTGGTATAGCACCATGTATATGTAACGTCATTTCTTTCGCCTTTCTTCTTTTGTCTACAGTCCTTTAAACTATAATGGAACCAAATCTAGAACACTTATTGAAGATTGCCTCGGAGCTTTCTATCACCATCAAGCAAGTAGAGGCCACGGCCACACTGCTGGACGAGGGAGCGACCGTACCCTTTATTTCCCGTTACCGCAAAGAAGCAACCGGCTCACTCGACGAAGTACAGATTGCCGCTATCCGCGACCGCATGGAGCAGTTGCGTGAGCTGGACAAGCGCCGCGAGAGCATCCTCAAATCCATCCGCGACCAGGAGAAGCTGATGCCGGAGCTGGAGGCGCAAATTATGGCTGCCGAGACAATGGCCGCTTTGGAAGACATCTACCTGCCTTACAAACCCAAGCGCCGCACCAAAGCCACCATCGCCCGCGAGAAAGGGCTGGAGCCGCTGGCCGAGCGAATTTTTCAGCAGGAGAACTTTGATGTGGAGGCAGAGGCAGCCAATTTTATCTCCGAAGAAAAAGAGGTAAAAGACACCGCCGAAGCCCTTGCCGGAGCGCGCGACATTATGGCGGAGTGGATGAACGAGAACGCCGAAGCACGCGCCACCATGCGCCAGTTATTCGAGAAGAATGGTGTGTTCAAGAGCCGTGTGATGCTGGGCAAGGAGGAAGAAGGCCAAAAGTTTAAAGATTACTTTGAGTGGGAGGAGCCGATTGAGAAAGCGCCTTCGCACCGTGTGCTGGCTATGCGCCGTGGCGAAACAGAGATGGTGCTCATGCTGAGCGCCCAGCCAGATGAAGAGCTGGCACTGGCGAAGCTGGAAAGCCTGTTTGTGCAAGGCCATAATGCGGCTTCGGAGCAGGTGCGGCTGGCGGCAAAAGACTGCTACAAGCGCATGCTCAAGCTAAGTATGGAAACCGAAGTGCGCCTGAGCTCTAAGCGGCGTGCTGACGAAGAGGCTATCCGCGTATTTGCTGATAACCTGCGCCAGTTGCTGCTCTCTTCGCCGTTAGGCCAGAAAACTGTGCTGGCGTTGGACCCGGGCTTTAGAACCGGCTGCAAGCTGGTAGTGCTCGACAAACAGGGCAAGCTGCTGCACAACGAAACCATTTACCCGCACACTGGCCAGCACAAGGCACAGGAGGCGGGGCAGGAGGTAAAATACCTGGTGAGCCGCTTCGAGGTAGAAGCCGTGGCGATTGGTAATGGCACCGCCAGCCGCGAAACCGAAACATTTGTGCGCAGCTTAGGCCTGCCAACCTCCGTGCAGGTGGTGATGGTGAACGAAAGCGGCGCCTCCATTTACTCAGCTTCTGACGTGGCCCGCGAGGAGTTTCCGGACTATGATGTGACGGTGCGCGGCGCCGTTTCCATTGGTCGCCGCCTAATGGACCCGCTGGCGGAGTTGGTGAAGATAGACCCGAAAAGCATTGGCGTGGGCCAGTACCAGCACGATGTGGACCAATCAGCCCTGAAGCATACGCTGGATGACGTGGTGATGAGCTGCGTAAATGCCGTGGGTGTGGAAGTAAACACCGCCAGCAAGCAGTTGCTAACCTACGTGTCCGGTTTGGGCCCGGCGCTGGCGCAGAATATTGTGGAGTATCGTAACCAGAATGGCCCTTTTAAAACACGCACTGAGCTGAAGAAAGTAGCGCGCCTGGGCGACAAAGCGTTTGAGCAGGCAGCCGGCTTCCTCCGCATCCGCGACGCGAAAAACCCGCTCGATGCCTCCGCGGTGCACCCCGAAAGCTACCCGATCGTGGAGCAGATGGCCAGTGACCTAGGCGTAAGCGTGCAGGACCTGATGCAGAAGGACGAGTTGCGCAAGCAGATCAACCTGAAAAAGTATGTCACAGAAACAGTAGGTCTGCCGACGCTGCAGGATATCGTGAGCGAACTGGCCAAGCCGGGCCGCGACCCGCGCCAGACGTTTGAAGCTTTCAGCTTTACCGAAGGTGTGAACGAGATCAAAGACCTGCGTGCTGGTATGAAGCTGCCGGGCATCATTACCAACATTACGGCCTTCGGTGCCTTCGTGGACCTCGGCGTTCACCAGGACGGCCTGGTACATGTGAGCCATTTATCAGACCGCTTCGTGAGCAATCCGCATGAAGTGGTAAAAGTGGGGCAGAAGGTAGAGGTGACGGTGCTGGAGGTAGACGAGAGCCGCAAGCGCATCTCGCTGAGCATGAAAGGCGACCCTGCTGCTGCCAAGCCGGCCGGAGGTGGTAACCGCAACGCGAAAGGTGACCGCAAAGGAAAAGAAGAAGAACCGCTGGATGATTTTCAGGCAAAGCTGGCCAAACTAAAAGGAATGTTTAAGTAAGCTATTAGAAGTAGAATAAAAAGGCAGCCGGGTATCGGCTGCCTTTTTTGTTGGCGCAAGGTATAGGTAAGCCGCGGGTGCACGCTTTAAAGGCGGCAAACTACACAGCATCTAGGCAGTAGCGGAGCGCACAATTGCAAGCACACTTAGCAAGCAGCTCCACAGCATTTCAGCTGTCTTTCAAAGCCTTGTTCTGAACATCTGCCATACTAAACTGTATTTTATGGAAGAAAACAGGCTGCTGCCGTATAAGTAGCTGAAATGCAGCTCGCCGGGTGCAGCTAGCAGCAAGTATAAATTCACTACTAAAAACTCCGCATAGCATGATAAAACGATCCCTCCACTGCCTTTTTATTGCCTTTTTCCTGCTGCTGCAGGCGTGCATGGCGCAGGCACAATATACTTTAAAAGAAGCTTTTGACGGACAGGAGTTTAACAATATGACCGAACTGGTCTCCGAAGGCACGCATCCGTACCTGATTGCCCAGGAAGGACAGATTTACAAGCTGAAAAATAGCAGCAAAGCGCTCTTTCTCGATATCAAAGACAGGGTGGTAGCAGGAGGCGAACGGGGGCTGCTGGGGCTTGCCTTTCACCCGGACTTCCAGAAGAACGGCTATTTTTATGTGAACTATACCGCCGGTAAACCACTGCACACCCGTATTTCGCGGTTTACGGCCAAGCCGGGGAGTTCCACAGCCGTAGACCCGTCTAGTGAAGTGGTACTACTGACCTACGAACAGCCGTACAGCAACCACAACGGGGGCAAAATAGCTTTCGGGCCGGACGGCTATTTGTACATCGGCGTTGGCGATGGCGGCAGTGGCGGCGACCCGCACAACAATGCCCAGGATCGCACCAAACTGCTTGGTAAAATTTTACGGATAGACGTGAACAAGACCTCCGGCAGCCGCAAGTATGGCATCCCGGCAGATAACCCTTTTGTTAACAACAAGCAGGGCTTTAAAGAAGAGATTTACGCCTATGGCATGCGAAACCCCTGGAAGCTAAGTTTTGACTCTAAAACGGGTATGCTGTGGGCAGGTGATGTGGGGCAGGATGAAATAGAAGAAGTAGACCTGATCCGGAAAGGAGGAAATTATGGGTGGCACATTATGGAAGGAACCGCCTGCTATGAACCATCCAAAAACTGCGACCAGACAGGGCTGCTATTGCCCGTGCACGAGTACACGCATGCGCAGGGATCATCGGTAACGGGCGGCTATGTATACCGGGGCAAAAGCATATCAGCGCTGCAGGGCAAGTATATTTACGCCGATTATGTAAGCGGCAAAGTATGGGCACTTGCTTTTGATAAGAACGGGAAAGAGGTGCAGAACACCCTGTTGCTGACAACGGACTTTCCAATCTCATCTTTTGGTATCGACCAGAACGGGGAACTGCTGGTGCTGCAGTATGGCAGCGAAGGAAAGATATACCGCTTAGCCGGAAAGTAGTGTTGAAGCACTTTCCATTTTAACAGCAGCGCAGCCTCTACTAAGGCTGCGCTGCTGTTAAAAGATAAGCGTAGCGTTGAGGCTGCCGGACCGGAGACTTAACTGCGGTGTGAGTAAAAGGCGTTGTCGCCGGGTAGTCATTTTCTGATCTACAATATCATACAGGTAATTCACACCTTTAGCTGACAGATAACCTATGGCAGCGCCCGCCATCACATCCGTGGCCCAATGGGCATTGTCGTTGATGCGGGACATGCCGACAAGCGTAGCCACGCCATAGGCAATGGGGGCAACATACTGCCGGTCGCTGTACACTGTAGCAAGCGAGGTGGCCATAGCAAAAGCTGCCGTTGTATGCGCTGAAGGCAAAGACTTATTTTCCTGTTCGGTAATGGGGCCGTCGAAGAGGTGGTTCTCAGTGGTGGAGCTGGGCCTGTGCCGGTGGAAAGTATCTTTGAGTGTGCTCGTAACGCCGGCGCTGACCAGGATGCTGCCAAGGGATACAGCACCTAGTTTTTCCAGCTTCTGATCTTTTAATACAAGGCCCCCGGCCAGTGCTGCCACCGCCACAGGCGTCAGATAAGCCGAATGCCCTAGCGGCTCCACGACCTTGGAAATGGCATCGGCCACAGCGCACTGATGACTTTGAGAGAATTGCTGCAGCGGCTCATCTACCAGCGCAAATGTAGCGGTCCAGACGCCCGCACCTACTGCCACAAGGGCTGCTTTGTGCATAAAAGGCCGCACAGACTTGTTAGCAAACGGGCCGTAAGGAACAGCCTGTAAAGGCGCGGCTACAAAAGGGGCCGTTGTGCTGGGGGCAGCAGAATCCGGGACAGCTTCAACTACCTGCGCGTTTGCCCGCAGCTGAAATACAAGGAGCCAGGCAACAAAAATATACTTCATGGAAACGAGCTAAAAATCAGTTTGCGTAAAGTTGAAGTAACACAGGTTAAGCAGCTAAAAGCTACTACACTTGCGGTAAGAAAAGTTAAAGAATAAAAAGCTCCTTTAAAAGCATGCGGTTTAAGTTTATGATATTTTCAGCAAACACAAAGATACTATATCGGGCAGATAGGCGCAGAGCAACCTAGGTCAGGTATAAACTTGCTTCCAAGTATACGGAGCGTTGTCTCTGCACAAGCCGTCAGATTCTGGTGCAAGCGGTGCACGAGAGCAACACAAGGTGCTAACAGACAGTTCAATTCTTTTATTCAGGAGCAGGATTGTAGTATAGGGAGAAGAATTTTCCTTTCGTCTTGTATAGATAAAATATAATATATTATATTTGCTATGCTTACAAAGAGATGATGAAAAAAAGACTACTCATTTTAGTGGTTGTGGCAGTCGGCATGGCTTTCACAGACTTTAACAAGCACCTGATTTACCGGTCCGATAGCAACGCAATGGCGCATAGCGCTGAAGGCGAGAAGTTAAGCAAAATAGCTTCTATGGGAACAGCAGAGGCAACTGAAAGCAGGCAGGCAAAAAGCAATGCCCTGGCTCTGACTAAACAGTAGCATACTCCCGATATACATGCAGTTGCGCAAATCGGGAAGGCGCCACGCCCGGCTGGACCGCTGCAAACAAAGTGAAAAGCGGAACAGCTGCAGTTTTTGTAAACCATAGAAGCATAGAATACTTCATCCGCAGGTATAGCTTGGCTATCAATTGAAAGGCTACAGCATAATATACCCGTAGCCGCGAATGCATCCACACATCGCCTTCCTTTACGTTTGCTGCACAAGTCTGTAGACAGCTTCACTCCATCATCCACCCGCACGATAGATTTTTAGTATAGCCCCATTAAGGGTATAAGCAGTATTATCCTCCACCTTATTCTGTCGCATAAGTTCTCCCCAGTTGTTATCGCTTCTCAGTTGTGTTTCTCAGCAGGACTATAAACGGCTTCCTATTACAGCGATTCATGCCCTTATACTTAGCAGGGATACAAAACAAAGGCTTCAGGAAGTCACTACATTACTTTTAAGCGAAATGCCATTCATTTTACAACCTTTATCTGGCAGCTTGGTAAAATAAGCAGACACTGCAGCAGCAGGAGCAGCACCGGACTTTAAGAGCGGCAGCCTGTCCTCCTAACACCGCAGAACGCGAATAAGTAAGAAAGCAAAAGCCCGCATGACGACAGGTCTTCTACATTTTGATTCTATTTTCTTACCCCTTTCCATCTTCAGCGCTGCCTCCACCGAGGCACAGCACATCACTACTCTCACAAACTGGTTTCTAGTTGCGGCCGGCTTTATCCTGCTGGTGGTTACAGTCCTGCTGATCTATGTTGTTATCAAGTTTAAAGCGAAACCCGGCGACCCGGAGCCCAAACAGGTAGGAAATAACAGGAAAGTAGAAGCCGCGATGATCGGAGTTCCTTTTCTGATGGTAACCGGCTTTTTTATCTATACAATTAACGTGATGCAGGAAGTGCATCCGGCCGCAGAAATTGAGCAGCCCGATGTGGTGGTAACGGGGCACCAATGGTGGTGGGAAGCCAGCTATCCGGGCACCGGGGCCATCACAGCAAACGTCATACATGTGCCGGTTAACAAGCGGGTGCTGCTGCAGTTTTCCTCCTCCGATGTCATCCACGACTGGTGGGTACCGGAGCTGGGTCCAAAGATGGATATGATGCCCGGTAAAAAGACACACCTGTGGCTCAATATAAACAAGCCAGGCATATACGAAGGCGCCTGCAGCGAATTTTGTGGCGAACAACACGCCTGGATGCGCATCCGGGTGGTCGCCCAGAATTGGGACGATTACCAGCTGTGGCTACAGCAAAAAGACCAGCCGGCGCAGGAGCCAACCAGTGCCGTAGCCTTACGAGGCAAAGCCATTTTTAACCGTGCTACCTGCGGCAACTGCCACGCCATTCGCGGCACAGTGGCGCAGGGACAGGCCGGCCCCGACCTCACGCACTTTGCCAGTCGCCCGGTCATGTTGGCTGGTATGATGCCTACCACGCCGGACAACCTGCGGGAGTGGCTTACCAACCCGCAGGCCGTGAAGCCGGGAGCGCATATGCCGCGCTTCATTTTTGAACAGGATTCTATCAACGCCCTTGTGGCCTACATCTCAGGATTAAAATAAGTATGGGAAAACTACGCATACCGGAACCGGAAACCGCCCTACCCGGCGTAGAGCTGGAAGATAGCCAGGGACTGCTGCAGTGGATTTCCTCCGTTGACCATAAGCAGATCGGGATCATGTACCTGTGGATGGCGCTGTTCTTTTTGCTGCTGGGTGGTTTGGGTGCGCTGCTGATGCGCGTGCAACTGGCTGTGCCCCGTAACGACCTGCTCAGCCCGGAGATGTACAACCAGATCTTCACGATGCACGGCACCACCATGATCTTCTTGGTGGCAACGCCGGCTATACTTGGTTTTTCTGTGTACCTCACGCCGCTGATGATCGGGGCCAACGACATGGCGTTTCCGCGTCTCAACGCCTTCAGCTTCTGGATCGCGCTGTTTGGTGGTTTCCTGCTTTACTTCAGCTTTTTTGCAGGGGGTGCCCCCGATGCCGGCTGGTTCAATTATGCCCCGCTCAACCAACGGCCTTATTCTCCCAGCCCTGGCATCGACTATTACTGCATTGGCCTGCTGCTGGCCGGCACCGGCACGGTAAGCACGTCTGTTAATTTAGCGGTCACGATCCTGAAAATGCGGGTGCCGGGTATGGGGCTGCGCAAACTACCTGTTTTCGTGTGGATGGTGCTCATCAACTCGTTCTTGGTGCTGGCCTCTTTCCCCTCGCTGAATGCGGCGCTAGCCATGCTGCTACTCGACCGGCAGCTGCAGGCGCACTTTTTTGATAACATCGGAGGCGCTTCTTCGCTGTTGTGGCAGCACCTGTTCTGGCTGTTTGGCCACCCAGAAGTATACATTCTCATCCTGCCCGCTTTTGGCGTGCTATCAGAGGTGTTCCAGGTATTTTCGCGCAAGCCGATCTTTGGCTATGCTTTTGTGGTGGGCTCCGGTGTGGCCATTGCGCTGCTGGCTTTTGGCGTGTGGATTCACCACATGTTCGCTACCGGGCTGGGCCTCACCGTCTACGGATTTTTCTCGGCCAGTAGCTTGCTCATCGGCATCCCGACGGGTGTGAAGATCTTTAACTGGCTGGGTACCATGTGGGGCGGCTCTTTGCGCTTTACTACGGCCATGCTATTTGCCTGTGCTTTTCTGGTGGAGTTCACCATTGGCGGCCTGAGTGGCGTTTCCTTTGCCATTGTGCCCATCGACTGGCAGCTGACGGATACCTACTACGTGGTGGCGCACCTGCACTATGTGTTTGTGGGCGGCAGTTTATTTGGGCTGCTGTCCGGCCTGTTTTATTGGTTTCCGAAGATGAGCGGCCGCATGATTCCTGAGAAGCAGGGCAAAATTTTCTTCTGGCTTTTTGTGATTGGCTTCAACGCCACTTTCCTCATCCAACACGCCTTAGGCACGATTGGTATGCCGCGGCGCGTCTATACGTACCCGGACTTGCCGAACTATACCTGGATGAACATGCTCTCCACGGTGGGGGCTTTCCTGATGGGCTTCTCGGTTTTATACTTAGGATACATCATCTATAAAGCCATTAAGAGCGGAAAGCAAGCACCGGACGATCCCTGGAATGCCTATACCCTGGAATGGATGACCACCTCGCCACCGCAGCTACAGAATTTTGAGGAAGTGCCGCCCATCAAAAGCTTCCGGCCCCTGCGCGACCTGAAGCAGGAAGACCCGAACTGGCAATTAAAAGACGACCCATGGAAAATAGACTGATGATGTTTCTGGTGATTGGCACGGAGGCAATTTTCTTCCTGTCGCTGATCTTTGGCTTTGTATACTTTGCTTTTGAACCGGGCTACGACAGCCAGGCCTGGCAAATGCTGAATTTGAAATCGACCGGCATTTTTTCGCTGCTGCTTTTTGCGAGCAGCTTCACCTTCTGGCGTGCGGAGAAGAACTATAAAAAACGAGAAATAAAGCGGCTGAAGGGTTGGCTGTTTGCCACGATTGCGCTGGGTGTGATCTTCCTCTTTGGGCAGGGCAAAGAATACTGGAGCCTGCTGCACGAGCACCTCACCATCAGCAAAAACACGTTTGGCACCAGCTTTTATACCCTCACCGGTTTTCATGGGCTGCACGTGCTCCTTGGCCTGGTGATTTTAGGTGTTGTGCTAAAGCTAGCTGCTGCCGGCGATTTTGACGAGCCGGACTCTACCGTGATCAGCACCGTAGGCATTTACTGGCATTTTGTAGATGTGGTGTGGGCGGTGGTGTTTACGGTCGTATACATTTTACCAAGGGTACTGCTATGAAAGAACTGTTGTTAACTACCTCATTTGCTGGCATTCCGCTTTGCGGGGCGGCTACGGCGGCCGGCAGCATCTGGGGCAACTGGCTGCTGGATCCGGGCGTGTTGCTGCTCTTTATTGCGATTAGCGGGTTATACTTCCTGCTGTCGGGAGGCAAGTGGCAAAAAGGAGCCGGCCTATACTTTGCCGGATTGATTTTGATGCTGCTGGTGCAATCCTCGCCGCTGCACTTCCTGGCGATGCACTACCTGTTCAGCGCGCACATGGTCGGCCATATTGTTTTGCTATTGCTATGTGCGCCCCTGTTGGTGCTGGGCCTGCCGCAACAGCCAGGTGCAAAGGCCGGACGCGCAATGACAGGTATATCCGAGGTGCTCTCGCACTGGCCGTGGCTGGGCTGGCTTTGTGGCATTGGTGTGATGTGGTTCTGGCATATACCGGCCGTGTTTGATACGGCCTTTCCGGCGACGCAGGCAACTGCGTTTAGTATGGTGCCCGTGCTGCACGTGGGCAGTCTGTTGCTGGCGGGTATGCTGTTTGCCTGGCCGCTACTGGGGCCCTTGCCGGAGCAGCGGATCAATCCGCTGGTGGGGGTAGTATACTTGTTTACGGCCTGCGTGGGCTGCTCGCTGCTGGGCCTGCTCATCACCTTTGCGCCACTGGGCATCTATCACCACTACCTGAGCATTGATCCCTTCGGCTTTGCCAGCCAGATCCGCAATGGCTGGGGCATCACCACCGAAGCAGACCAACAGGCGGCAGGCCTGATCATGTGGGTACCCTGCTGCTTTATTTACCTGAGCGGCTCCCTTTACCTGCTCCATACCTGGCTCACAGCCAAAGAGGGGCAGCGGCCGTGGCAGCGCAGTACCTATAACCTGGAAGGAGAGAACGTATGAATCAGCAGCAACAGCAAGCGCCGCAGAAGTGGGTGAAGGCGCAGCCACAAGAGCTTCCCAAACCCACGTACTATCCGTTTTTCCTGGCACTGGGACTCGTTTTCCTGAGCTGGGGCATCTTAGCCGGCTGGATCATCAGTCTGGCCGGGTTCATCATCACCGTTATCGCCTTAACCGGCTGGATAAACATACTACGATATGAAGCAAAAAGAAACAGGCGCTGAAGAAAGCCGCCGTCGTTTTTTGATGAAACTAAGTTTAGGCGCCGCTAGTCTGGCGGCAGCGGCAGCGGGCATCCCGGTTATCGGTGCCCTGTTCTCGCCCTTGGTGGGGAAAGCGCGGCAAACCTGGCGGAACGTGGGAGCGCTCAGCGACTTTGCCGTAGAGTCCACGAACTTAGTGACCTATGAAAATCCGAACCCAGAGGCCTGGGCGGGTGTAACGGCCCACTCGGCGGCCTGGCTGCGGCGTGACTCGGAAACGGAATTTATAGCTTTCTCCGTAAACTGCACGCACCTGGGTTGCCCCGTGCGCTGGGAGAAAAGTGCCGAGCTGTTTATGTGCCCCTGCCACGGCGGCGTGTACTACAAAGACGGTACCGTAGCGGCTGGCCCTCCCCCCAAGAGCCTGGTACAGTATGCCGTACGGGTAAAAAAAGGCCAGGTGCAGATCCGCACGGCCCCGCTACCGCTCACCAATATCAGCGCTTAACTGCTTATGGGTAACCTAAAAAAGATAGGCCACTGGCTCGACGACCGCACTGGCTTTTCCGATACCATCCTGCCGGTACTCAAGCACCCGGTGCCGCCCAATGCCAAATGGAGTTATGTGTTTGGCAGTGCCACCCTTTTCTGTTTCATGCTGCAGGTAGTTACGGGTATCGGCCTGGCGCTCCTCTATCAGCCTTCTTCCGAAGAGGCCTTTCAATCGCTGCAGTTTATTACCAACCAGGCCACCATGGGCAACGTGCTTCGGGGCATCCATTATTTCGGTGCCTCAGGTATGATCCTGCTGGTGGGTGTGCACATGGTGCGCGTTTACATCACGGCCTCGTATAAATATCCGCGCGAGATGAGCTGGATCAGTGGCGTGTTCCTGCTGCTCTTTACCGTCACGATGGGCTTTACAGGACAGCTGCTCCGCTGGGACTCCAATGGCGTATGGTCGGCGGTGGTGGCGGCAGAGCAATTGGGGCGCGTCCCGCTGATCGGCACCACGCTGGCCCGCCTCCTGATTGGGGGCGATACGCTGGGGGCACAGTCGCTGAGCCGCTTCTTTGCCTTCCACGTGTTTATTTTTCCGGGGCTGATCTTTCTGTTTGTGGGCTTCCACCTGCAGCAGGTACTGCGCAACGGCATCTCGGAGCCACCCAAAGCGGGCCGCCTGGTAGACCCGAAAACCTACCGCCAATGGTATCAGAACATGCTCGACAAAGTAGGACGCCCTTTCTGGCCGGATGCTGCCTGGCGCGACACCATTTTTGGTGCGGCCGTGATTTTGGTGATTGTGGCCCTGGCGGTCATTTATGGGCCGCCGGAGCTCACGCAGCCACCCGATCCTACCCTGGTGCACACTACCCCGGCACCCGACTGGTACATGCTGCCCATCTTTGCCCTGTTTGCCCTGATGCCGCCAAACATTGAATCGTACGTCATCTTTATCGGGCCGCTTTTAACGATCGGGGCGCTGTTTGCTTTGCCGCTGCTCTCCAACAAAGGCGAGCGCAGCCCCAAACGGCGGCCCTGGGCGGTGGTTATTGTCGTGTGCGTGGCCATCTTTATGGTTAGTTTATTAACGATTGGATTTAAAGCCCCCTGGTCGCCAAAGTTTGAAACGACGCCCATTGCTCAGCTGAAGCCTGAACCCAAGGACCCGGTTTTAGCACATGGCATGCATCTGTTTTACCAGAAAGGCTGCCAGTACTGCCACCGTATAGATGGCGAAGGCGGCATCACCGGCCCCAACCTGAGCAACGTAGGCCGCAACTGGACCGAACAGCAGCTGATGATACAGATCGTGAATGGCGGCGACGACATGCCGGCCTATGGCGGTATGCTGACAAACGACGAACTGCACGCGCTGGTAGCCTATCTGAAAGCACAGCAGTAAAGGAAAAGAGAAGAAGTAATTCTGAAACCAGCCGGGGCAGTAGTTTGCATGCTGCTTTCGGGAAGTATTAAAGTATAAACTTGAGTGAAATGAATTTAGCAGGAAATACCATCTTAGTGACCGGTGGCGCATCAGGCATAGGGCTGGCGCTGGCGGAGCGGTTTTTAAAGGCAGGCAGCGAGGTAATTATTTGCGGCAGGCGGGAAGATAAGCTCAACGAGGCGCAGCAAAAGCATCCCCAACTGCACACGCGGGTGTGCGATGTGGCGCAGGCCTCGGAGCGGGTGGCGCTGGCCAAGTGGCTGGAGCAGGAGTTTCCGAACCTGAACGTGCTCATTAATAATGCCGGCATACAGCGCCGCGTGCAAGTGGCCGAGATCGGGGAGGAGTGGGCGGAGCACCAGCAGGAGATCGCTATTAATGTGGAGGCTCCTGTTCACTTGTCGGCCCTGTTGCTGCCGTTACTCAAGCAGCAGCCAACGGCTTATATTATGAACGTGACCTCAGGACTGGCCTTTGTGCCCGGTTCTTTTGCCGCCATTTACAGCGCAACCAAAGCATTCATGCACTCTTTTACCATGTCGCTGCGGTATCAACTAAAGAAAACAAGTATAAAAGTGATTGAAATAGTGCCGCCTGCCGTGAATACTGATTTGGGCGGCGCCGGCCTGCATACTTTTGGCGCCCCGCTAAATGCGTTTGCCGACGCCATGATTGAAGGCATTGCCAACGGAGAGCAGGAGATTGGCTTTGGCTCCTCCAACACAAACCGCACCGCCTCCCGCGAAGAAATAGATGCTATCTTCGAGCAAATGAATAGCCGCTTTTAGGCATTAGAAAAATATAAAGGCAGAAAAAAGGGGCAGCTGAACGTATCAGCTGCCCCTTTTTAGTTTCAGGTATGGTTTTACAGCAACGGTTCGCTGTCTTTGAGGTAGTCCATCACCAGGGCCGCGGCCGAAACAAGGAAGCTTAAGCACGCTGCCACAGCGATGCGCTTTGTTTTTACCTCGGGCGGCGCCTGCAGCTGCATGCCGTCCACATACTTTCTCTCCGGGAAGTCGTGTACGCGGCTATTCGGGCTTTGCTGCTCCCGCAGCGCCATCTGCAGCACCTGAGCCAGGTGCATGCCTTTGCGGTCAGTGCCCTGCTCTATCTGCTCCCGGCAGCTGAAGCCATCCGCTACGATCAGCGTTTCCTTGCCGGCATTGCGTACCGCCGGCAGCAGCACGCGCTCGCCGGCGGCTAAGCCTACTTCGTAGTGTTGGCCTGCTTCATAGCCAAAATAGCCCGCCATACCGCAGCAACCAGAGTCCAGCATCTGGTAATCCAGCTTCATGTTGTGGAGCAGCTTGTCTTCCTCCTTCATCCGCATGATCGACTTATGATGGCAGTGCCCGTGCACCATGGCCGGCTTCTTTAGCTCCGGCACTTCAAAGTCTGTCGCTTTTTGCTCCAGGAACTCAGCCAGCGTGAACGTTTGCTTTTTCAGGCGTTTGGCGTCTTCATCGGCCGGGAACAGGTTGCAGAGCTCGTCCCGGAAAACAGAGGTACAGCTGGGCTCCAGCCCCACCACCGGTGTGCCGTTGCGGATGTCTTCGCGCAGGGCCTCCAGTATATCCAGCAGCAGTTCTTTGGCGGTGTTCAACATCCCGAAGTCATACAAGGGGCGGCCGCAGCAGAGCATTTGCTCGGGCACTACCACGTTGTAGCCGGCCGCTTCCAGCACTTCCTTGCCCGCCACCAATGTTTCGGGTTTAAAGAAGTTGTTGAACGTGTCGGCCCATAGTATAACCCGTGGTTTATTCTTGTTTTCCTGGTGATTAGCCGTGTACCAGTCGCGGAAAGTATATTCCGCAAATTTCGGAATCTGCCGTTTCTGCGACACGCCCGCCAGCAGCTTGGCGATACTGCCCGTGATGGGGTTCTGCGTGAGGAAGTTCACTACCTCCGGCATTTTAGAAGCCAGCCGCGACCACCAATAGATCCACCCGAAGGCGTAGGCGGAGCGGGGACGCAGGCGGCCCTCATAGTAGTGCGACAGGAATTCTGATTTATAGGTGGCCATGTCCACGTGCACGGGGCAGTCGCCTTTGCAGCCTTTGCAGGCCAGGCACAGGTCCAGGGCATCTTTTACGCTTTCACTTTTCCAACCATCGTCAATCTCTTCGCCCTGCAGCATCTCGAACAGCAGGTGAGCACGGCCGCGGGTGGCATTTTTCTCCTCGCGCGTCACCATATAGCTCGGGCACATGGTGCCGCCCTCGTGGCGCCGGCACTGGCCCACGCCCACGCAGCGGAGCACCGCCCGCGAAAAGCGTCCCTCGTCGTTGGGGAACTGGAAGTGCGTTTTTGGTTCTGCCGGGTCATAGTCAGCACCCAGGCGCAGGTTGGCACGCTGGTCGTTGGGCTTTACCACTTTGCCAGGATTCATTTTCCATTCCGGGTCCCAGATCGCCTTAAACTCGTTAAAAGCCTGCACCAGCTCTTTGCCATACATGATTTCCAGCAGGTCGGCGCGGGCTTGTCCGTCGCCGTGCTCTCCGGAAAGGGAGCCGCCATAGTTCACCACCATGTGGGCTGCCTCTTCGGTGAAGCGCTTATACTTGTCGATGCCGGGCTGTGAAGTGAGGTCAAAGTCGATGCGGCAGTGGATGCAGCCCTGACCAAAGTGGCCATAAAGCGCGCCGTGATAGTCATACTTATCGAACAGCTCCCGCAGACTTTTGAGGTAGTCGCCTACTTTTTCGGGTGGCACGGAGGAGTCTTCCCAGCCGGGCCAGGTATCATCCATAAACGACACGAAGGCGGTAGCGCCGAGGCCTGCTTCACGTACTTCCCACAGCTTTAATTCCTGCGCCCGGTCATCAAACAAGCTCATGGTAGGCGGGTTGTCCTGCTTTTTGAGGAACTCCATCAGCGCCTTGCCTTTGTTATCAGCATCTTCCTGCGAGTCGCCGCCAAACTCTACCAGCAGCCAGCCATGCCCTTTGGGCAGCAACGAAAGGTCGTTGATATCCAGGCCCCGGTTGCGCATGTAGTCGATCAGCCGCTCGTCCATCCCCTCCAAGGCAATGGGTTTGTGTTTGATAATCTCAGGGGCTGCATGGCCGGCGCTCTCCACGTTCGGATAGCCCAACACCACCAGTGCCCGGTTATTAGGGTTGGGAATAAGCTGCAGGGTAGCCTCCAGGTATACCACGCAGGTGCTCTCGGTGCCGATCAACGCCCGTGCAACGTTAAACCCGTTTTCAGGCAACAGTTCATCCAGGTTGTAGCCCGACACGCGGCGCGGGATATTCGGAAACTTCTCCCGGATCTTGTCGGCATACTTGTCGCGGAGGTCGCGCAGCTTGCGGTAAATCTCGCCTTTGCGGCCACCTTCCTGAATGATCTGCTCCAGTTTGTCTTCGCTGGTGGGGCCCACGTCCAGCACCAGGCCATCGTAGGTAAGCACTTTGATGCGCTCCATGTTATCGGAGGTGCGGGCGCCATTGCCTTCCAGCGAGGCCATGACCGAGTGCACGCCGCAGGAGTTGTTGCCCATCATGCCGCCAATAGCGCAATGGTTGTGGGTAGCAGGGTCGGGGCCGAAGGTCAGGCCATACTTCTGCGTTTGGTTGCGTACCTCATCCAGCACAATGCCCGGCTGCACCCGCGCCAGCTTTTTAGCTGCGTCAATTTCTAGAATCTGGTTATAGTACTTGCTCATGTCCATCACCACGGCCACGTTGGTGCCCTGACCCGCCAGGCTGGTGCCGCCACCCCGCGACAAAACAGGCACTTTATACTTATGACAGATGGCAACCGTTTGCCGGATGTCTTCTTCGGTTTTAGGCAATACCACGCCGATGGGCAACTGGCGGTAGTTAGAGGCATCGGTCGCGTAAAGGGCACGGCTACCGTTATCAAAGCGCACTTCGCCGCTTACTTTTGCCTCTAACGCTGCTTTCAACACAGCAATATCGATTTTAGCAGCTGTTTTTAGTTTATCTTCGGGTGCTGTATGTGTTTCTTTGGGCATCATTTTTCATGTTTTATCAGTTAGATCACTTTATACTTTGCTGCGTCTTTATGCCTGAATTCCAACCCCAGGCCGGGCCGGGAAAGGTCAGGGCTAAACGTTCCGTTTTGTGGTTTGGGTGCACCGTCAAAAAACAGGTGCTCAATGCGGGCGTGGTCGTAGAAATACTCCCCGATGTAGAAGGAGTTTAGCGCCAGGCTGGGCTGCAGGTGCAGTGCCGGGGCGCAGTGGAAGGAAAAGGGGAGGTGGTAGGCCTCGCAGAGGTAGCCGGCCTTTAAAAAGCCGGTAATACCACCGCAGCGGGTCGCATCGGCCTGCAGTACATCTACAGCCTGGTTTTTCAGCATTTGAGCAAAGTAGCTGCTGTTGTAGCCATACTCACCAGCGGCCACTTGTATAGCAGGCGGCATATGCTCCCGGATAAAGTGCAGCCCCTCCAGGTTATCAGACGAAACCGGTTCCTCAAACCAGGTAACGCCCTCACCGGCAAATGCTTCTGCCTGTTTTAGAGCGGTTTTGGCATCGTAAGCACCATTGGCATCTACAAAAAGCTGCACGCCCGCACCTATACTTTGGCGGGCAGCTTTTACGCGTTTGATGTCCGCTTCGGCATCGCGGCCGATCTTCATTTTGACGTGCTGAAAGCCTTGTTCTGCCCAGTTGCCGAGCTGCTTTTGTAGTTTGTCGATCGGGTAGGAGGTAAAGCCGCCGCTGCCGTAGAGCAGCGCTTCAGACCGGGCCATACCCAGGAGGCGGGCCAGCGGGAGGTTCAGGATTTTTGCTTTCAGATCCCACAGCGCATTATCCACCGCCGAGACGGCCATCATGGCCATCCCACAGCTGCCCTCGTTGCGAATAGCCACCAGCAAAGCTTCCCATATCTTTGGAATGTCCAGCGGGTGCTGGCCGAGCACATGCGGCTGGAGCGTTTTGGCAACAAAGGAAGTAAGGGAGGCATTGGCGTAGGTATAGCCAATGCCTTTTTTCCCCATTGCCTCCAGTTCCACCAATACCATCGTGGTGCTGTCCCATTGCAGGGTTCCGTCTGATTCGGGATAATCTGTCGGAACGGTGTAGGCGGAGACGTTTAGCTGCTGTATGGTATCCGGGCCGGTTGACTTACTTGAAGCAGTTGCTGTTGCTTTCGCCTTAGCCATTGTGCGGTAATACTTCTTCTACCAAGTCTTTAAATGTCTGCTTGATAATACCAACCTCATGCGGATCGCCTTTCACGAGCATTTTGCTGAATTTCACCATCTGGTTAAAGGTGATGTGCGGCGGCAGGGTCGGAACATTTGGATCGGTGTGTACTTCCAATATGGTCGGGCGGTCGGCTGCCAGTGCGGCATCCCAGCCGCTGCCTACGTCTTCCGGCTTTTCTACTTTCACGCCTTTCAGCCCCAGCATCTCAGCATAAGCTGCGTACGGGAAGTCCGGCACATCCTGCGAGGTTGTAAACTCGGGGTCGCCCACCATTACGCGCTGCTCCCAGGTTACCTGGTTCAGGTCGAGGTTCTTGAGCACCATGATGATCAGCTGCGGATTGCTCCAGCGTTTCCAGTATTTAGCAATGGTGATCAGGCCGTTTACGCCAAGCATCTGCATAGCGCCGTCGCCGACCAGCGCAATAGCTACCCGGTTCGGAAAAGCGAATTTGGCAGCAATAGCATAAGGCACGCCGGGGCACATGGTTGCCAGGTTGCCGGACAGCGACGCCATCATACCTTCCCGAATCTTCAGGTTACGGGCAAACCAGTTGGCGCAGGAGCCGGAATCGGAGGTGATGATGCAGTTCTCCGGCAGGCGCGGCGACAACTCGGAGAATACCAGTTGCGGGTTGATCGGGTTGGCTTCGTTTTTCGCGCGGGCCTCAATCACTTCCCACCAGTCGTGCACGTCTTTCTCAATCTTCTCGCGCCAGGTGCGGTCTTCCTTGCGCTGCAGCAGCGGGATGAGGGCCTGCAAAGTGGCTTTGGTATCGCCTAAAAGGTTTACCTCCATAGGGTAGCGGAGGCTGAGCATGCGGCCGTCAATGTCTATCTGCACGCCGCGCGCCTGGTCTTCTTTGGGCAGGAACTCTGAGTACGGAAAGCTGCTGCCGATCATAAAGAGCGTATCGCATTCAGTCATCATCTCCCAGCTCGGCTCAGTTCCCAGCAGTCCGATGGAGCCGGTTACGTAGGGCAGGCGATCATCGAGAGCGGCTTTGCCGAGCAGGGCCTTGGCCACACCGGCGCCTAGTATATCGGCTACCTGTTTTACTTCTTCAGCAGCACCCAAAGCACCTGCCCCGATCAGAATCGATACTTTTTTACCTTCGTTCAACACGTTGGCCGCCTGCTGCAGCGCCTCCATCGGCGGCACCACATTGGTCAGGGCATGGCCTACACCCGTGTGTACACTGCCGTGCTTGCGGGGCGGCTTCTCCACGGCGTCCAGTTCCTGCACGTCGTTGGGTACAATAATGCAGGTAACGCAACGCTTTGCTTTGGCAATCCGGATAGCCCGGTCTACCACCTGCCGCGCCTGCTCCGGCACCGTGATCATATGCACGTACTCATTGGCGACATCTTTATAAAGCGAGATGAGGTCTACTTCCTGCTGGTAATCGCCGCCGAGGGCCATCCGCGCCTGCTGCCCGACAATGGCAACAACCGGCTGGTGGTCCTTTTTAGCATCGTACAATCCGTTCAGCAGGTGAATGGCGCCCGGCCCCGAGGTGGCCATACATACGCCCACCTCACCGGTGAACTTCGCGTGGGCACAGGCCATAAAAGCTGCCATTTCCTCGTGGCGCACCTGTATGAAATCTACCTGGTCTTGTGCTCTACGCAGCGCCCCCATCAGGCCGTTTATACCATCTCCCGGGAAACCGAAAATGCGGGTGATCCCCCATTCTCTGATGCGCCCGATCATAAAGTCACCAACTTGTTCGCTCATAGTTTTACTTTTTTTAGGTTAAAAACATGTACTTATGAGGCATCGCGGCCACCAAGCTTCATCAGCAGCAGCAAACCTCTATTAAATACAACGAAGTCAGATAGCTATGGTTTCTGATTTTTTGTTTTTCAGGGTTACAGCTGTATAGCGCCGGATTGACGTAGATGTAGGCTGCTTAACAGTACTTTAAACCGGAAGAAAATTGCACCGGATGGAGCGTGCCGGAAGGGACGCAATAGCTGCTTTGACCTCTGATAGGATGAGAAGATAAGTATGGTCGGGTGTAGCCGAACGGTGCGGCAGACAGGCGCGAAAACTGTAAAAGAACGTTTGCTCGCGGCTGCGCTATACCTTGTCGATCTGCATGAATAAGTTTATACTACACAGGCCACCTGGTAAGTATAAAGGAAGTATAACTGGTGTATAATTTGCTTGTGAAAGAGGTGAAGCGAAGCGGAAATGAAGATGAAGAAACCTGTTTTTTATGCGATACTGCTAGCCTTACTGGTGTTTGGGTGCAAGCAGGCCAGCGATTTAAAAGCATTTACTGAGGCCAGGTATAGCCTGCAGCAAGTGCAGGATGTGAAGCTCAACGGCATTGATGTGATGCAGAAGCGCAATTCCAACGATTTTACCACCCGCCAAGGCGATAGTTTGCTGGCGTCTCTTTCTGATAATACCCTGAAGGCCTCCACCACTTTATACCTGCATGTGCAGTTACCCGACACAGGCGAAGCGCGAAGCATGACCATCACCAAACTGCAATGGCAACTGCTGGTGGACAACAGTGAAACGCTGCAAGGTACTATTCAGCAGCCAATGCAGTTGCACGAAGGACTCAACAAGCTTCCGGTAAACACCAATGTGCTGCTGGCAGAGCCGATGGGAATCCGCAACTATGAAGGCTTATCGAAGCTGATGACGCTGCTGGCCAAAAAACAGGACCTCCGCCGGAACCTGACCTTACGGATAAAACCAACTGTTGCGACGCCGGTAGGAGAAGTGGAGGTGCCGCAGTTTATTACGGTCGCGAAACCTGGCAAAGGGTAACTTAGCTGGCGTGCTTACCTGAAGTTATACTTTCCGGCAGCCTGCTTTCCTGCAGTGGTTGCGTACGCTTGGCTGCATTCGGGCCGAAAGGAAGCGCCACCAGCAAACCAAGAATACTTGCTGCCAGGCCATACAGCATCGGGTTAACCAGGGTATCCAGATGCAGGGCCCACAGCCACGCCCCCATACCTGCCAGCATCGAGGCAATGGCAGCGGCAGAATTTGTCCTGCGCCAGAACATGCCTGCTACCAGCGGTACAAACAAACTTACCAGACTCAGCGCCGACGACTCACTCACCAGCTCATAAATGTTGCTGCTCGACAGCGCCATGGCCAGGCTAATGGCTGCCACGACCAGCACGCTCAACCGCGAGAGGCGCAGCAGTTTGGCATCCGTCAGGCGGGGCAACAGCGGGCGCAGCATGTTCTCGCTCAGAATGGAGGCCGGAGCCAATATGGCCCCGCTCGCGGTACTAATAATGGCCGAGAGCAAGGCTCCGAAAAACAATACTTTTATCCAGAGCGAGGAGGATTGCAGGATGAGGCCGGGCACCAGCAATTGCGCGTCCTGCTGCAGCAGGTCCGGGTGCAGCGCTCTGGCATAAAGAGCGATCACCAACGGCATGAGCGCGACGGTTAAGTATAAAAAGCCGGCCGCTATGGATGAAAACACCGCCACCCGCTCTGAGCGTGCCGACATCACCCGCTGAAAAACGTCCTGCTGCGGAATGGAGCCCAGGCCAATTGTGATCCAAAGGCCGGCATAGTTGAGCCAGGTGGTCGCGTCGTGCTCCTGTGGCACAAACCGGAAAAAGTCTGCCGGCAGACCTGCCGTTACTTTGGCCAGTGGTACTTGCCATAACAGGTCTGCTACTATAAAGATCAGGCCGCCAATGATCATAATGGTCTGCACAAAATCGGTGATGGACACCGACCACATGCCGCCCAGGTAAGTATAGCCAATAACCAGCAGGCTGCCGCACAGGATGCCCACTGGTAGCGAGGTGCCAAAGATTTGGTTCATCACTATGCCGAGGGCCACCATTTGCGCCGCCACCCAGCCAAAGTAGGAGATCACCATGAAAAAAGCGGCCAGCAGTTCTGTTGTTCGGTTGTAGCGCACGCGGTAGTAATCGCCCATGGTGAGCAGGTTCATGCGGTAGAGCTTTTTAGCAAAGAACAGCCCTACCAGCACCAGGCACAGCGCTGCCCCAAACGGGTCTTCGATCACGCCCAAGAGCCCGTGTGCAGCGAACTCCGACGAAGCACCTAGTAGTGTTTCGGAGCCAAACCAGGTGGCAAACACCACAGCGGTGGAAATATAAAACGGCAACTGGCGGCCGGCCAGCAGAAAATCGGAGGTGCTGTGCACGCGGCGGGAGGCCCAGTAGCCCACGCCCATGTTGGCTACCAGGTAGAGCAGGATAAAGAAAACAAGCATCCGGTTCGGGTTTTGCTGCTAAAATAAGGAGCAGAACGGTAAGGGTTGCTACTGAAAGCTTTATTCCAGAAAAATTATTCGCCTGGCAAACAACAGCTTCTGCACGTTGGGCAGAGGCTGCCAGCGCAGGAAAATTATCCTAGAGCCGCAATTTGTACTTGAGCAGCCAGCCAGGGATACTTTCACTGCTTATCCATACAGGGCCAGGCAAGTATAACAGGGCTTTACCAGCGGCATTTTGAGCGGCGGGGCAAGAGCTCTTTAAAAGGAACAGCAGGTTTTCAGGCGGAGATGTAAATTCTGGCAAAAAACTTGCAGACAAGAATATACAGGCAGCGTCTGGCATATCGTTGTATATACACGTTGCTTTACCCATACTAAAACTTTCCTATGCTGAAATACCAAAAACTTACTTTTGTGCTGGGCCTGGTACTGCTGTTGCTCGCAGGTCAGGTTGCCACAGCTACGCCGGCCAGCAAAGCCGCTATAGCTGTGGCACCAGCACCAACTACCGGTGCCCGCGACATTGTGCAGGAGATCATCAACGTGGTAGGCCTGAAACCGCGCTTTAAACTTCAGCCCGCCGACATCGACAATGCAGCGGCTGTTATCTACAACGGCCAGCGCTACATCCTGTATAATGAAGATTTCCTGAACGCCATCAACAATGCTGTGCACACCGACTGGGCTGGCGTGAGCATACTTGCCCACGAAATAGGCCATCACCTGAACGGCCACACGCTGAAAGGTGGCGGCAGTAACGTACCCGATGAGCTGGAGGCGGATGAGTTCTCTGGTTTTGTGCTCCGCAAGTTGGGGGCCAGCCTGGCCGATGCGCAGGCAGCTATCAACCTGATGTCGGAGGAGGATAACTCAAGCACGCACCCGGGCCGGAGCTATCGTCTAGCGGCGATTAGCAAAGGCTGGCGCAATGCCAACGAGCAGTTGCTGGCCAGCGCAAATAGCCCGCAGCCCGACAGCCGCGCCATTGCCACACGGCCTGTTCAGCGTGCGCCGCAGCAGGTTAGCCGGCGTTTAGCAGGGTTAAGCCGTGCCGATGTGCTCACACAAGTATACTTTAGCGCAGCCCCTGAGGAGCAGTTTTACCTTACTAAAAAGCTGCAACTCGTGCACGTATCCGAAGAAGGAGTGGAGGTAATCGGGCAGATGGGCAAGACCGGCAACGATGATTACCCTTATTACCTCGAAACCGATTACCAGCCCTTGTTTGTAACCGCCCATGGCGAGGTAGTAAACCGCCAGGGAGAGCGGGTAGGTCACTTTACCTAAGCACCTACTGACAGTATGATTTGGCGGCCATCTTTGTTTTTTTTAAGCGGAGATGGCCGTTGCTTTTAGCGCTCTCGGGCTACTTTTGCTATCTTGCTTCCGCGATCTATCAACCTATACCTATAAAACTATGAGATTATTACAATTCCCTGCTGCCCTGCTGTTGGCTGGCGCAGTTTTAAGCTCCTGCGATGAAGAGGGCATCTGTTTAAAAGGAGTAGGCGACGTGGAAACACGGACGCTGCAATTGGACGCTTTCCACGGGGTGGAGGTAAACGGCAGCACGAAAGTATACGTGGAGCGCGGCCCGACACAAAAAGTGGAAGTAAAAGGACAGGCAAACATCCTGGATGAGTTGGAAACGGATGTAGATGATGGCATCTGGCACATTGAATTTGACCGCTGCCTGCGCAAGCACAAGACCGTGGAAGTATACATCACCCTGCCTGACTTGGACTATGCTGAAGTAAGCGGTTCCGGGTTGATGAGCTGGCAGGATACGTTTGATGCCGACAACTTTCAGGCGCGGGTTTCTGGTTCCGGCGAACTGACAGGCCCTGTTGCGGCCAACCAGGTAACTGCCCGTATCAGTGGCTCTGGCGCTATTAACCTGTCGGGCACCGCGCAGGACCAGGATATTGCAATTTCCGGATCGGGGAACCTGCGCGCTTTCGGGCTTCAAACTAAAACGACCGAGGTGGACGTTTCAGGATCGGGGAACGCTGAAGTAACCACGTCTGATGTGCTGGACGTAAATATCAGCGGCAGCGGCCGTGTGTATTACCAGGGAAACCCTACCGTAAACGCCGATATTTCGGGGTCCGGCAAAGTGATTAAGAAGTAAACTGAACTATGACCATAACCTATAAAAAGTATGCGTTGCTACTGGCGCTCGTGCTGTTTGGCTTTGCCTGCAGTACCAAAAACGATGTTGAAGCCTTTAAAGACGCAGATTACAGTTTAAAAAGTATAGACGAGGTGCGGGTAAACGGGATCAACCTGCTGGATAAAAAAGGAGCTGAGGATTTCTCTTTCGGTGAGGCCGCCACGCTTTTCAACGCCTTTTCCAGCAACGATCTTAATGCCAAATCTACCCTGGCGCTGAACGTGGACCTGGGTGAAGGCAACGAGGACCGCACCATGACTGTGACACAGCTGAAGTGGCAACTGCTGGTAGACAACCAACAGGCGGTCAGCGGCATTGTGCAGGAGCCGGTGCAGCTGAAAAATGGCTTGAACACCATTACCGTAACCACGCCGCTAAAACTGGTGGAGGAAAACGGCAATCCCGATCTGAACAGCCTGCTGCGCCTGACTACGTTGCTCAACAGCGATAAGGAGAAGCGGCCACCGATCACGTTGCAGATAAAGCCCACGATCCAAACATCCGTAGGCCCCTTCGAACTGCCCGCTTTCATCAACATCAAACAGTAACAGGCATATACTTTATACAAGAGCCAGGCTGCTACAGCCTGGCTCTTTTGTTGCGGAAATGTTGGCGGCCAAATGCTGAAATCAGCTGGAGTATACCTATAAATTTGCCGCAAGTAAGCTAGTGCGGCACGCTGCTTGCTTTTGAGGTATAAAGCATATTCCAAACTGATCACCCTTAAATAACACCAGGATGAACATCGCCTTCTTTCAGCAGCACGTACCCGTAAATACAAATGCGGCCCGGACATCGTTGAAAAGCGGATGGGTGCGTGCCGCACAACTTTGGGAGCAGCACACCGGTTCTAAGCCAAGTCCGGACAGCAGCCCGGAGAAGGACCAGCCGCAGAAGTATAAAAAGCCTGCGGCGGTGCGCCGCAAGAGCTGGATACCCTGGCCGGCTCGGGCATAATCAGTAACAATGTTTTTGGCCGATACAGCGGCTTGTGCTACTTTAGCGTTTTAACAAATCATGAAAAAGACTTTCGCCTTTTCTCTTTTGCTTGCCCTGCCACTACTGGGCTATTCGCAGAGCACTGTTCTGGACAAGCAAACGCTGCTGCACGACATCAAGGTGCTCTCCGCCGACTCAATGGGTGGCCGTTTGAGTGGTAGCAAAGGCAACCACATGGCACAAGCCTACATCAAAAGCCGGTTTAAAGCCATCGGATTAAAGCCATTCGGAAAAGACTTTGAACAGCATTTCCGTTTTGAGAACAAGGGGCTGGTGGTAGAGCAGGCCACTAATCTGATCGGCTATATTCCCGGCAAATCGGGCAAAGCCGTTGTGATCACGGCGCACTACGACCATGTGGGCACCCGCAATGGGGAGATCTACAATGGGGCCGACGATAACGCCTCCGGTGTAGGTGCGTTGTTGGCTGCGGCTACTTATTTTAAGAAATACCAACCGGAGCATACCCTCATTTTTGCAGCGCTGGATGGTGAGGAGCAGGGCCTGCAGGGTGCCAAAGCCTTTGTAGAAAAACCACCTGTGCCCTTGTCCAATATCCTGCTTGATGTGAACATGGACATGCTCAGCATTAACGACAAGGGTGAACTGTACGCCAGCGGCGCCTACAACAACCCGCAGTTAAAACCTTACTTAGAGCAGCTAAAGCCACGGCCAAACGCTAAGATCCTGCTGGGCCACGACCGCCCCGAGCAGCAGCACGACGACTGGACCAACCAATCAGACCAATACGCCTTCTTTAAAAAGCAGATCCCATACATCTATTTTGGTGTGGAAGATCACCCTCATTACCACCAGCCATCCGATGAATACCAGTATGTCAACAAAAGCTTTTATCCGGATGCTGCCTCGCTCGTGATCGATTTTGTGAAGCTGATGGATGCCAACCTGCCGAAATCCAGGTAAGGTATACTTGTATAGTATGATCTGTGCTGGGAGGTAGGTGATTTTATAAATTATTGTTACAGAATTTAAGACTTCAAAGTATAGCCATCTTTTGAGCAAACGGCACGCAGGTGTTACAGCCCGGTGAAGCGGCTGCGCTGGCGGCCGGCTTTTGATCTTTAAAACAGCTATTCATGCGCCGTTTTTTTTATACTTGTCTTCTGCTTTTTGCTTCTTTTATACTTGTGCCCCAGGTTGTGCAGGCGCAGTTTCTGAAAAAGACAGAGACTAGCAAGGTGCCGGAGCGGGGACTTGTGCTGCAGGTAGGCGGCGGAATAGGCGCTGCCCGCAGTACGATCTGCAGCGGGTGGGGCTGTAACCGGATAGGTCCGGCCGTAAGTATGGGCGCCTTATACAAGTTATCGTCGCAGTGGGGGATTGGTGCCACTGTTGGCTACGTACGCCTGGGTGCCAGCGAAAGCGCCCCAGAGCATCCGCTGAACGTTTCTTTCCAGACCGATGTGCTGGAGGTGAGCGGGAAAATACAGTTCAACCTGCTGGATAGTTACGTCGGGAGTGGCAATTACCGCTCGTCGCGCAAGCGTTTTATGGTGCCATACCTCACAGCGGGTATTGGGCTCATTTCGTACACTGCCACTTCTTTTCCGGGGCAGGGGAAGCTGAATACGGCACAAACTACGTATGCTCCGGCCCGCGATTATCCGGCTGTAGCTGCCGTCATGCCTCTTGGCGGCGGTGTGCGGCTCCGCTTTACCGATGAGCTGAGCCTGACACCTGAATTTCTGTACTATCTCACCAACACAGACTACCTCGACAACATGGCTGGCAGTGCTTCCGGCAGCAAGCAGCGCGACGGGTATGGCGTTGTGTTGCTCCGCTTTCTGTATACGCCTGCCGTGGCAAACCGTATTTTTTCTCAAAAAGAAGCCAGCCACTAAACCGGCTGGCTGTTGCACTTTAACTACTGCCGCATCTGGACGTACATGTAACCGGCGGCTGAGAAAGCCGGAACGAAAAGATCTGCAACATGGAAACAAGCGAGAAGAAAACACTCTGGTGGCTGGCAGCCGGAGCCGGGGCCTTATTGGCAGCCCGCACCATCAGCCGCTCTCTAAACGCATATAATTTTAAAGGCCGCGTCGTGCTGATTACGGGAGGCGCCCGCGGGCTGGGGCTGGTAATGGCGCGGCAGTTGGCCCAAGAGGGCGCCCGGCTGGTACTGTGCTCCCGCAACGAGCGCCAACTGGAGGAAGCCCGCCAGGAACTGGCCGGAAAAGGAGCAGACGTGCTGGTACGGCAGTGCGATGTCAAGGACGAGCAGCAGGTGCAGGACATGATCGCCCACGTGCAGAACGAGTTCGGCCCCATCGACGTGCTGATCAACAATGCCGGCGTTATTCAGGCGGGACCGGTTACAGAGATGACCACCCTGGAGTTTGAAGAAGCCATGCGCACCCACTTCTGGGGGCCGCTGTACACCACACTGGCAGTGCTGCCCAATTTGCGGGCTCGGGGCGGACGTATTCTCAACATTTCCTCTATCGGTGGTAAGCTCAGCGTGCCGCACCTGCTGCCGTACTGCGCCAGCAAATTCGCTCTCCGAGCCCTATCGGAAGGGCTGCGGTCGGAGCTGCAGCAGTATGGCATCAGCGTAACCACGGCCACGCCCGGACTGATTGTAACCGGCAGCCCGCGCCACACCATTATAAAAGGACATAACAAGGAAGAGTATGCGCTTTTCAAGATAATAGACTCCAGCCGCCTGACAGCGATGAGCGCCGAAGCTACCGCCGAAAAGATACTGGATGCCTTTCGCCACGGCGATGCAGAGGTAACTACCACGCTGCCAGCCAAAGCGGGTGCCTTGCTGCACGGCGTAGCGCCCGGCCTGATGACGGATATTTTCGCGCTGGTGAACAAGCTGCTGCCCGGCGCGGGCGGAATTGGACAGGAAAGAGCTACAGGTTCTGAAAGCGAGTCTCGCCTGTCGATGTCGCCGTTAACGGAGCGCACGCAGCAGGCGGCACAGCGCAACAACGAATTATAAAGGAACAGGATATTTACACTTACACGAATACAGCAGCTTGCCCTGGTTAAGCTGAAGCACACTAACATGAAGATCAAGAACAGAGAGAAAGCCTATGATGGCTATTTTAAAATTTATAAGCTAACCGTAGAGCAGGAAGGACAGACCTTTACCCGCGAGCAGTTTGACCGCGGCAATGCGGTGGCAGCCCTGGTGTATGATACTAAAAGGCAGGAGTATATTCTTACCAAGCAATATCGTATCGGGCCGGAGTCGGAATTTGTGGAAGTGGTAGCGGGTATGGTGGACGATGGCGAAAAGCCGGAACAAAGTATAACCCGCGAGATAGAAGAAGAAACAGGCTACAAGACCGATACCCTGCAGCACCTGCACACCTTTTATTCCTCGCCCGGCGGCACCACTGAAAAGGTGACGTTGTACTATGCTGAAGTATCGGAACAAAATACAGCAGGCGGGGGCAAGAAAGACGAGCACGAGCACATTGAAGTGCTCCGGTATTCGGCCGCCGAACTGGTGCAACTCGAAACACCAGATGCCAAAACCATTATTGCGCAACAATGGGTGCAGCTGCAGCAAAAGTGAGAAGCAACGCTGGTTTGATGTGATTTTAAAGTATAAAAGCTGACCTACTAGTCAGCTTTTATACTTTAAAACAAGGTTGTTTTATTGCACGCCGCGCAGTATACTTTTGGTGTCGGCACTGCCTTCCAGCGCCAGGTATTCTGCCTGCAGGGTGCGTATTTTGATGTTATCGCCGGTTGATATGCCGCTCTCGATCTGGCGGCGGCGCTGGTTTAACTGGCTATACACATGGTCCACATAATCCCAGTCGTCGTCTGTCCAGGTTTTACGTTTGGTACGCACAGTGCCCATAAAGGTAAGGTAGGCCTCGCGGGCCGTAGCCGCAGAAATATCTTCTATATCGCTGTACTCGCCCAGTAGTTGTTTTTTCCATTGGGTTATCCGTTGCGCATCCAGCGGCTGTTGCTGGCGGCGCTCCTGGCGGGCTTCCCAGCTGTTGTAGTTCTTCTGCAGGTTCCGGAACTCCGCTTTGCCTTTTTCAGATAAGCTGTCGAATTTTTCCTCCAGCTGCGCATTTTTTTGGCGCAGCTGCTGGCGTACTTCGGGCCACTCTTTCCGGATGGCAGTATCGCCTCTGCTGGCCTGCTGGTTAAGCCAGGCGCGAAACTCCTCCACCTCTTCATCAGCGGTATTGCCTGTCTTGATCACCCGGGCTGTGTCTGGTTCATCGGCGATAACCGGGGCGGTGTCGTCCGTCTGCTTTACCGCCTCGGTGCCTTCCACTGGCCGGCGGCCCTCACAACTGTAAAGGGCGAGGCAGAAGCAAAGGGCTGCCGTATAGCGTAAAATCGGATAGAAGCACTTCATAAGTATACGTTTTGGCTTGTATTACGAAAAGCACACGTTCAGGATACTTTAAGGCCCGGCAATAAGCGGTTTGTCCTTGCTGATGCCATCACCGTAGCCAAACTGCTCGTTCACCGAAACCGGTAACTTGCCCCGTGCCGGGATTTTGCCAAAGAGCAACTTGGCAGCGGCTTCCTGGGCATGGTAGTGCGGCTGGTACGCCACGATCAGCACCGCACTTTTACCAATATCGGGAAACTGGTTTATTGCATACGCATTATCGAAAAGCGTGATGATTGCTTTGTTGGAAGTGGCCAGTTTGGAGACCAGTTGCTTGGTTTCGGGTGAGTAGCCCATGTTGTTGCTGGGCCGGATGCTGGGGCCATACAAGCCAACCACCACCAGGTCAAACTTCTGCAGCTTTTTCCATAGTTTCGCCGTTTCCTTTTTATCGGCTTTGCGCTTGATCACGAAGTCTTTTGTGGCAATGCGCTTGCTTATTTTCCGCTGATATACTGTAGGCCGCCAGGCGCCAAACGACACAGTGGCAATACGGAGTTTGCGGCGCTTGCGCACAGGTAGCAGGTGCTTCTCGTTGCGGAGCAGCGTAAGAGCCGCTTCAGCCACAGCGCGGTTGGTACTGTCGGCAGCGGGCGTGTTCAGGTCTTCGTACAGGTGCTGCAGGTCGATGGGCTTGTACTTGTCCAGTCCCAGCCATTGCTTGGCTGCCAGCACACGTTTGCAGCGGCGGTCGATGCTTCTCTGAGACAGCGCCCCCCGGTTAATGGCCTCACGAATGGCTCCGATAGCTCTCGGTACGCTGTTCAGGCGCTCCAGCACATCATTGCCCGCCATCAGGGCACGTGCTTCTGCCACACCGGGCTCAAAATACTTTGTCACGCCTTTCATCACCATCGCATCGGTGAAGATCAGGCCTTCAAAGCCTAGTTCCTTTCGCAGCAGGCCTGTTACAATAGGGCTGGAGAGGGTAGAGGGAAGATGCTCGGTAGAGTCGAGTTGCGGAATGTGCATATGCGCAACCATGATACCTCCTACGCCATACTTAATAAGCTCCCGGAATGGGTATAGTTCAAGCGAGTCCAGGCGGTGCCGGTCAAAGGGAATGACAGGTAGATCGTAGTGAGAGTCCACATCGGTGTCGCCGTGGCCAGGAAAGTGTTTGGCAGTTGCTATGATGCCGTTCTCCTGCATGCCCAGCATGTAAGCCAGGCTCTTGGCTGTCACGTCCAGCCGGTTCTCGCCAAAAGAGCGGTAGCTGATGATCGGGTTGTTAGGGTTATTGTTAATATCGGCTACCGGTGCAAAATTGACGTGCATGCCCAAGCGCTTGAACTCATGCGCCACCTGGGCGCCAATGTTATAGATCAGGCCATTGTCTTCTATGGCGCCCAACATCTGCTGGAAGGGGTATTGTACGGTACTGTCGAGGCGCATCCCAATGCCTGTTTCTGCATCCATGGCAATCATAAGGGGTACTTTGGCAGCAGCCTGGTAGCAGTTCGTAAGCCGCGCCTGCCGCACCGGTCCGCCCTGAAAAAAGATGATGCCACCTACTTTATACTGCTTGATCAGGCGCATTACGTCGGCTTCGTACGCAGGCCCCTGGTCAGAGAACGCTTCGATCACTATCAGTTGCGCAATGCGCTCATCAGGCGAAAGGGTGTTGAACACGGAATCTGCCCAGGCGGAAGAGGGATTGTTGAGCGCCGCCAGGATGCTGGCCGGCCGAACGTAGGGTTCCCGCTTTACCGGTGCAACTGCCGCTTCCGGGTGCAGAGGCTGTTTCTGCTTGTGTGCATCGGTCCCTTCGCACGCTGATAAAAGCGTACTCAGTAACAGTAGCAGGCATCCCAGTAAACGAAGGGTGTGGCTAAATGGGGTTGTGAGCATATGTAAATTAACGCCTCGTTATGTGCTTTGGTATGATGGCATCTGGCCGGCAGCACCTGCTGCTGTGTTGCCGCTGGCCGGTGAACGTATCCTTATAGTAGTTCCGCTGCCATTTGTTTCAGGAAGTATACATGCATGCTACAACAGCACAAACAGTTCCGGCCCTGCGTGCAAGCCCTGTAGTATGATAAGTGATCAGGTATTGTTTTTGTTCATTAAAAATACCTCTTCCGGCTGCGGCCCTGCCGGGATCACTGACTGCAATCGGGCCTAAAATCGTATATTTGGCAGCGGTTTAAGTGCTGACCGGCACACTGTACAGCAGCACGCTACAAACAGAACACATGGCACGGAGCACAGCAGATTATTACCAGGACACGATAACGGAGGAGAACGACCTGTTTGCCTATAGCTTTTTGCCCGGCATACTGTTTGTCGCCCTGTTATGGCTCATCAGCCTGCTCACGTACCTCACGCATGCCAACCTGGTGTGGTTGGGCGTGCTGCCGCGCAACTTCTTCGGATTGGTTGGGGTGTTCACGTCTCCACTCATCCACGACGGGCTGGCGCACCTGCTTTCCAATTCCTTTCCGCTGGTGCTACTGAGTGGCTTTATCTTGTACATGCACCGGCCTGTAGCCGGACGTGTGCTGTTGCTCATCTACCTGCTCAGCGGCGTGCTGACATGGTTCATCGGGCGCCAGAACTACCACATTGGGGCTAGTGGCGTGGTGTACGGCATGGCGGGGTACCTCCTGTTCAATGGCTTGCTGCGGCGCAACCGCGGGGCAATGGCTATCTCGCTGGCAGTGCTTTTTCTGTATAGCGGCCTTTTTTACGGCCTTTTTCCTACGGAGGAACGCATTTCCTGGGAGGGGCACATTGCTGGTATACTTGCCGGATTGGTAGCAGCAGTTGCTTACGGTAACGGACAGGCAGGAGAAGCGCCACCACTTCCGGCTCCTGTTGCTCCAGATGTAGCGCAACGCCATGTGAGCAGTACCATTGGCCCGCACTACCACCACCTGCAGGTAAGTTATACAATAACTGCAGCCCCGAAACAAGCTGTCCATACTTACCGGTACGATACCGCTACAGGTGCTTTATCAGTGCCGCCTAAACCGGCAGCCGGAGCGCCTAAGTGGCGGCGGAGCTTGGGCAGGCAATAAGCCGGAAGCATGAGAGGCTTCTTTAAGTGTTGCGCTGTTTGCGAGTATGATGGTAGTTTGATCAGGCCTTAGTCCGGTAGCTCAAGGCCTATCTTTCTCCCTCACCAGCAACGCCGCTTTACAAGTATAAATGCAAACGCTGCCAGCAACGGGCTTTAACGGCACTTTATACTTATAATAGTGCAGTGGCTGATGCAGCAAGCAAATTCAGACAGGAGTTTATACTTGTTGGAGAGAACCAGACCAGATTAGAAGTAGCAGGAAGCAGGCAGGAACTTCCGGGAAATATTAAATTAAAGTATGCCTTCCGGCTGTTATAATTTGTATTTACCAGGAACATTGCCTTACTTAAATACTTCAAAAGCATTTCTTTCCTGATGATCAAGAACACTCTTCTCACACTGTTGTTAGGTGTGAGTGCTACTGCTGCCTTTGCACAGCAACAATCAGTCTATTTTGCATCTACGCCCAGCCTTACGCCCGATGCCAAAACCATTGTCTTCAGCTACGAAGGCGACCTGTGGCAGGTAGCAACCAGCGGCGGTACTGCCACCCGGCTCACGGCTATGGACGGAAATGAAACGCACCCGCGCGTATCGCCTGATGGCAAGTGGGTTGCTTTCACGGCTTCGCAGTATGGCAACGAAGATGTGTATGTGATGCCGGTAGGAGGCGGCGCTGTCAAGCAACTCACCTACCACGAAGCGGCCGATGAGGTAGACTCCTGGAGCTGGGATTCTAAATCAATCTACTTCACCTCTGACCGCTACAACCGCTATGCTTCTTTTAAAGTAAATCGTGAAGGGGGTACGCCAGAGCGCCTGTTTCCGCACTATTTTCAGACGGTGCATAACGTGATCGAGCGCCCCGGCACTGGTGAGATCTTTTTTGATGAGAGCTGGGAGAGCAAATTGTTTGTACAGCGCAAAGGCTACAAAGGCGCCTACAACCCGGATGTGCAATCTTACAACCTGAAAACCGGCGAGTACAAGCACTACACCACCTATGAGGGCAAAGACTTTTGGGTAACCATCGACAGCAAGGGAAACTTATACTTTGTGTCGGATGAAGCGAATGGCGAGTATAACCTCTATACATTCAAAGACGGGAAAAAGACGCAGCTCACCAGCTTCGGCACCTCTGTGAAGTGGCCGCAGGTAAGCGCCAACGGCGAAAAAGTGGTGTTCGAGAAGGACTACCAACTGTATACCTATGATGTGGCCTCCGGCAAAGCGCAGCAGGTGCCGGTCAGCGCCTTCAGTAACAACACCCTGGAGAAAGAGAAAGACTTTGAAGTAGCCGGTAATATAACAGACTTTGCTGTCGCTGCCGATAATAAAAAACTGGCGTTTGTGTCAAGAGGGCGGCTGTTTGTGTCGGATATAAAGGGAAAGTTTGTGCACCAGCTGCCTACCCGCTCTGCCGAGAGCGTGCGGGAAGTAAAGTGGTTACCCGATAACAAACGCGTGCTTTACAGCCAGACGGTGAATGGCTACTACAACTGGTTTGTGCAGGCCGCGGACGGCAGCTCACCGGAAAAGCAACTGACCAACGAGCAGCAGAATAACCGCCTGCTGGTACTGAGCAAAGACGGGAACCAGGGCGTATACTACAGCGGCCGCAACCAGCTGAAGCTTATTGACCTACATACCCTTGAAACGAAAACATTGCTGCAGGACGAGTTCTGGGCCTTGCAAAATGCTCGCCCTTCCTTTTCGCCGGACGGGCAGTACGTGGTATTTACCGCCTACCGCAATTTTGAGCAGGACATATTCATCCACCAACTCAGCAGCGACAAAACCTACAACCTCACCAACACCGGTGTTACCGAAACCGATCCGTTCTGGTCGCCGGATGGAAAGTACATCTACTTTACAACCGACCGCACCAGCCCGAGCTACCCCTATGGCATGAAGGACCCGGACATTTACCGCCTGGCCCTGCATAAACTCGACGAGCCTTATCGCTCCGACAAGTATGATGCGCTGTTTAAAGACGAGCCGAAAGCTGAAGAACCGAAAGACAGCAAAGGCAAAAAAGAAAAGAAGAAAAAGGAGGAGCCGAAAACACAGCAGCCCTTAATTACGCTGGACCTGACTGACCTGCAGTACCGCTGGGAGCAGGTAGCGGAAAACTTTGGTAGCCAGGGAAGCCCTTATGTGCTGCAGAAGGACGATAAGACTATCTTGCTCTTCGCCTCAGACCATGTAGACGGCAAGGGTAACCTGTATACTTATACTACCAGCCCCTTTGAAGACCCAAAAACTGAAAAAATTGCCGGGGCAGAGGCCGGAACCGTGGATTTTGCCACAGCCGACGGCAGCAATTACCTGCTCGTAAAAGGCAACCTCTATACGCTGAACCTGGACAACAATAAAACTGAAAAGATAGATATCTCTCATACTTTCCGGAAGAACCTGAAGGACGAGTTTAACCAGATGTTTTATGAAGTATGGGCCGGCATGGAAGAGAACTATTATGACGAGAACTTCCATGGCGTAGACTGGAAAAAGAAGCGGGAGGAGTATGCTAAGCTGTTGCCTTACCTTAACAACCGGACCGACCTGCGGGTGCTGCTCAACGACCTGCTGGGCGAACTGAACTCCTCGCACATGGGCTTTACCTCCAATGGGAATGAGGAGAAGTCATACTATAAAACCCGTTCGCTGGCTACCGGCCTTTTGTTTGAGGAAGATAAGCCGTACCAGGTCAGAGAGGTTGTGGCCAAAGGACCTGTGGCTGCTGCCGGTAGTAATGTGCTGCCAGGTGATGTGCTGGTGAAGGTAGACGGACACCCGGTAGATCCGCAGCAGAACCGTGAGGCATACTTTGTTAAGCCCTCGTTGCTGGAGGAAATGGAGCTGACTTTTACACGGAATGGGAAGGAGTTTAGCGTGAAAGTGCATCCCGAGATCTATGGCAACGAGCGCACGGAGCTTTACGATGAATGGGTGGAAAACAACCAGAAGTATGTGGATGAGGCTTCAGGTAAAAAGATTGCATACGTGCACATGAAAGCCATGGGCACCCAGGATCTGGAGCATTTCCTGATCGAGATGACGTCTGAAGCTTACCAGCGCGATGCACTTATTCTGGACCTGCGCTACAACACCGGCGGCAACGTGCACGATGATGTTTTGCGTTTCCTGGCACAAAAGCCTTATTTGCAGTGGAAGTATCGTGGCGGCGCCCTTACCAGCCAACCTAACTTTACGCCCTCGGCCGGACAGATCGTGCTGCTGGTAAACGAGCAAACGCTAAGTGATGGCGAGATGGCTGCTTCGGGTTTCAAGCAACTGGGACTCGGCAAAATCATTGGCACAGATACGTACCGCTGGATCATCTTCACGTCCGGTAAGTCACTGGTGGATGGGTCTTTTTACCGCCTGCCTTCGTGGGGGTGCTATACCCTGGATGGAAAGGACATAGAAAAGACGGGTGTTACACCGGATATTTACATCAAAACGACCTTTAAAGACCGGCTAGAGAACAAAGACCCGCAACTGGAGCGTGCCGTACAAGAGATCCTGATCACGCAGCAAACACGGCGGTAAAAGATAAGGCTTATAAACAACAGCGGGTCCGGCTAACTTAGCCGGACCCGCTGTTGTTTATAAGCATTTCTATGGCTTGAAGCACACTTGGGCCGCTATATTGTCTATAGGTGTGAGCTGTACAGTTAACACCTCAATAAATCCACATACCCTTGCAAGTTGCTCAAAACAGAACGCTGGTAAACGTGTTTAGGATATATATTGCTTCTAATTGGATAATTTTAATTGGATTAAAGTATTAGACTACTAAAATAAAGTTTTATTAAATATATGAATAATTATAAGGTTGGTGTTTAGGGTCAAATGTTGCCTTAACTCCTTAATAGCCGGTTAAATAAAACCATTCTAAAGTTACATCGTTAAAGCGGGTTATTGTTTTAAAATCGATGTTTCACGAAATGGATTTCTTATGTTTAGGTACAAAATACTGGCAGCGGTGCTATCTGTTCTGGTGGCTTTCGCTGACGAGTTTACCCAAGTAAATGCAGAGTCCCCCGCACCGAAAATCGAAAAAGTAGCTTACCACTGGCCGCCACAGGATACCAGCAAACCAACGATACAAACTGAGCCCACCCCTGAAACGCTCACTGTTTCAGCTTCTGTTTACTTTCCGGTGCCCAATCAAACTGACTCTACGCCGTACACGACCGCCGACGGCTCTCACATCAACAAGCGGAACCCTAAAAAGCAGCGCTGGATTGCTGTTTCACGCGATTTACACAGCCGTTGGGGCGGTGAGATCAGCTACGGCGATTCGCTGTGGGTAACCGGCATCTCCGATGAACTGGATGGGGTGTATGTTGTACGCGACCTGATGAACCAACGCATCCGCAACCGAATCGACATTCTGGTAGGCCCTAAGGACCGTGTGATGGGATTCTGGGATAATGTGCAAATCGCTAAGCTATAGCTAGGTATTGATCGTTGCCAAACGAACTGTCCGTTAAGCCGTACCTACTGCAACGGAGGGACTTCTGCCAGGTGGCGGACTGCCCGTAAGCGAGCATAACAGGTATGGCAAAAAAACATCCGCATCAGGAAGTGATCCGGCAGCAACTAAACCGGGAGCGCAACAAGCTACTAAACCGGATAGAAAATGTACTGGAAGGCCCCATGGTGGTACTTGGCTTCATTTGGCTGGTACTGCTGGTGGTAGAGCTAATCTGGGGCCTGAGCCCCTTGCTGCAGTTTTGCAGCTCCTTTATCTGGATTGCCTTTATCCTTGATTTTATTCTGAAGTTCGTGCTGGCACCGCAGAAATTAGTGTTTCTGCGCAAAAACGTGCTCACGATCATTTCGCTGGCAGTACCCGCTCTGCGCTTGTTCCGCGTAACACGCCTTTTCCGGGTCATGCGCTCGGTACGGGCAGTGCGGGGCTTGCGGCTGGTAAAAGTGATCGGCTCCATCAACCGGGGCATGCGCAGCCTGGGCAAAGCCATGCAGCGCCGGGCCTTTGGCTACATGATGGGCCTGACGCTGGTCGTAACCACTGCCGGCGCAGCAGGCATGTATGCTTTTGAAAACGAGCAGGGGCTTAAAACTTATGGCGACGCCCTTTGGTGGACAGTGATGCTGCTCACCTCTATTGGAAGCGATTACTTCCCGGTGACAGCAGAAGGACGCATGCTGTGCCTGCTGCTGGCGCTCTATGGTTTTGCCGTATTCGGCTATTTTACGGCAACGCTGGCCACGTTCTTTATTGGGCGTGATGCAGAAAGCAAGGACGCAGAAATTGTAGGTGCCAAGCAGGTAAGCGCCCTGGAGCAGGAAATCAAAATGCTTCGGGCTGAACTGCAGGCTGTGTTGCAACAGCTGCCACCCGTTAACACGCCCCCCGAAAACAGACCTCCACCGCAAGTATAAAGTTTTGACGACAGGCGGACTTTGGCTATTTTTAAGGGAAGAAAACGATAAGTTATGACACGAGAAGAAGCCCGGAAAATACTACGCAGCATGACCACCGGCGACAGCCTGCTGCGCCATGCGCGCACCGTGGAACTGGTGATGGAAGCCTATGCCCGCAAGCTGGGAACAGATGAAAATGAATGGGCTATTGCCGGCCTGCTACACGACGCTGATTACGAGGCTTACCCGGAGCAGCACCCGCACGTAATTGTAAACCTGCTTTGCGAGCGGGGAGAGGAGGAGGTGGCACATGCCATCTCGGCGCACTATACCCACTGGGGCGTTGCGTATGACTCGCTGCTGGATAAAGCGCTGCTGGCCTGCGATGAGCTGACTGGATTTATTGTGGCCTGCGCCCAGGTGCGGCCTCAGCGGCTGGAAGGATTAGAGGTGAAATCAGTACTGAAGAAGCTGAATCAGAAAAGCTTTGCCGCCTCCGTAGATCGGGACGAAGTGCGCATCGGGGCTGAGCTATTTGGCGTAGACATGCAGGAGCACATTGCCTTTATCATACAAGTGCTGCAACAGCACCAGGCAGAGTTGCAGTTACAGCCACAGGCAAGCTCCCAGTCATAAAAGCACAAGTACAATACATCGTAGAGGAACAGTTGAACTTCAATTTTCCGGAGAGTTGATCTTTGTGCAGTTACATACTATAGTCGCGGAGCACATCGAAAGCCTCCTTGTCATTGCGGGCTTCTACCACTTCGTTTATTACAAACTGGATCTCCTGCTCGGTCCAGTTTTCTTTTTCAGCGGCTTTTACAAACTGGTCTAAAGCGGCAAAGCGGGAGCCTTGCTGCGGAAGCGTTGCTTTTACTTTTTTTCTGATACGCATGGTGTGATCATTTCCTGCAAAGGTATAAAACCATGCGAAACGGCAAATGTGCTTTGCCTGCTCTTTTCTGAAGCTATTTTCATAACGGGTAGTTACATTGTGAAAGAGCAGGTAGGAGCACACCGTTCTAAAGCAGAAAAGCATGGCCCCGGCCATGCTTTTCTGTTAGTAACTCTCCTGGTTTAGCGGGCTGCGCTGCCGTGCTTCAGGGTTGCTTTGGGCTTCCTGCGGTACGCCCATTTTTTCTTCGCGGCGTTGCTGGTATTGCTGAAACTGCAATGGCGTTAATATATCCTTTATTTGCGACAGCCGGGTTTCGCTGATGATGTCCATCTGGGCCACCATCCGGCGCGGGTTATTTTTATACTTCTGTTTGGCGACCTCGGCATTTTGCATACTTGTCAGGTTCACAGCACGCAGCTTGGCTTCCTGCTCGGGTGCCAGGCGCAGGTTCCGGACCATGCTGGCCGTAATCGCATCTGCCCGCTGCGCAATGGAAGAAGCCGGCTGTGTTGCCGCTTTGGCTGGGGGCTGTTGTGTGCTGCTGGTCTGTGCGAAAGAGGCAGTAGCAGTAAAGGCAATAAGTATAGCAAAGACTACTTTTTTCATGTCCTGATGTTTGTTGCTTGAGTTTCAGAAACAATTATCGTTCCTGGTTTATACTTGGATGCAAATTTCTCTAACAGTGGCGCTGCGTGTATAGTTTCGGGTGATAAACGTTAGCTCTCGCTGTAAAAGTATACTTTGTAGAAGTGCATGTTGCGCTCCTTATCGAAGCCGCGCTCCACAAATTGCTCGCTCTGCTCAGGGTTGTGGCCGTTGAACTTGATTTCGATCTGCGTATCCAGCTTGATGAAGTTGCGGAACTTGCGCTTCATATTACGCACGGTATTTTTGTTGATGGCAAAGTCTGTGAAGCCCTCGATGTCACGCTCTTCGGCAAAGGCCTGGCTGTAATCTTTAAAGCGCTCCTTCGTCTCAGGCTCATCGATTACGCTGCTCGTGAACTCCTCCAGGTCAAACATTTCGCTCTTAGAAAAATAATCCACAGAACGGCTGATGAACTCTACCTGGGCCTTTTTACTGTCTGTTTTGGCAAATACCTCTTCCGAAAAATCTTTGCACAGGTTCAAAACCGCTTTTGTGTTAAAGTTCGTATCCTTCAGCTCCGTCACGTTCAGGAAATCCTCTTTCCAGAATACCGCATCGGAACTGTTGGCGTCCACCATCTTTACCCGGAAACCATTTTCGGCCTCCACATTAAAGATCATGCAGCCTTTGTCTACGCTCTTCAGGTTCACACCAAAATGGTAGTTCACGTTCAAGTCGTCATCCGCATCCTGAAAAGTAAGAAAGGTGTCTTTGTTTTCGGATTTAAAGATGCCGATCGCATCTACCACAGCATCTGCCATCACACAGCCACTGAAGTATACCACGTACAATTCGCCGCTCTTCACCTTTGGGTGGTCCGACTGCTCATATAGGTGATGCAGGATGTGAATCGAATATTCATAGAATTTTTCCGGCTCAGTGAAGATGAGGGCCGCATAAGCAAACATCTCGTTCAGGGCCAGATCCGAGGTATGGGTGAAACGGAAAAACTCCTCCTGCTTAAACGGCGACAGAAAATACTGCAGCAGTAAATCAGACAATGCCTCGTCGCGCAGGTCTACCAGTTCCTTTGCGATCACTACGCCTTCCTCCTTCGCTTTATTGCCTACCCGGTGTACGGCTACCTTCTTTAGGCGTACCTGCATTTTCTCGTTCATCTTGCTTGTTTTGTGCGGGGCAAAGGTAAGGATTTATGTGCTTCCAAAATGTAAATCTATACTTGCAGAAAGCGGCTAAATACGTCCTGTAAATTTTATTTACTTGGTTGTTAGGTGCTTGCGATGTAAAGAGGAAGAGTGTGTAGGAATAGGAAAAGAATCTGGCACGGTTTTTCTATCTATCTGTTTAAAGCAGCGCAGCTTCTAGTTTGGTTTTAATTATCTAAAGGACAGAAATCATGAAGAAGATATTTTTACTTATCGCCATTGTATTGGGCCTGTTGGCTACCAAGGTGAACGCGCAGCAGCGACAAACCAAGTATGGCAACAATGTACGGGTATATCATAACAGAAGTAACACGCAAGCCAGCCCGGTGCGCTTCGGCATTAGGGCCGGCGGCAACCTGGCGCAGTGGGAAGGAGAGACCATGAACAGTGCACAGGACCTGCTGGACGTAACTGACGGCTCTGTGAAAAAACAAATGCGGGAAGGTTTCCATATCGGCGGTTACGTAACCATACCGGTTATCCAGGGCTTTGAAATTGAGCCGGGGCTGCAGTATTCACAAAAAGGTACGAAGCTTACAGGCAAGGTGCCTATCGAAGCGGTAGACTTCCTGAACACCAATGTCACCATCACGAACAAAGCAGAATACATCGATCTGCCGGTGCTGGCGCGGGTATACGTGGGCGAAGGCTTCAACATCTTTGCCGGTCCGCAGGTGTCATACCTGGTTTCTAACAAAGTAAAGGCAGAGGCGGGTGCGCTGGGCTTTAACGCCCTGAACAAAGAATGGAATATGAACAGCGGCTTTCGCCAGGTGGATGTGGCTGTAACTGGTGGACTTGGTTACCGCTTCACGAACGGCTTTAACGTTAGTGCCGGTTACGACTATGGCCTGAGCACGGTGGATGCCAACGGCAGCTTTGATACCTATAACCGTGTGGTGAAAGCCTCTTTAGGCTACACGTTCTAACGGTTTGTGTTAATTGTTTGGTCAATTGAAGGCCGGTCTGCTCCTGTGGGCCGGTCTTTTTTTTCCCTCCTCAAAACAAAAAGCCTCGGCGTCCAGAGTGGGTTGACGAGGCTTTTTGTTTTCTGGCTGCTTGTTCAGCGGAGCAGCAGGAATAGCTATCTTAAAGTATAAATTATGATCTTTTGTAAGGGAATTTTTTGGAAGAATTGCGCATCAATGCATTTGTCAGCGATTGCCGGCTGCTTCCTATGGAGCCGGAAGCCACGTAGTCATACTTCCACATCAGATCACCTTTGCGGCCTTCATGAATCGTAATGGTCGTGTTAATGGTGTTGGTAGATCCCCAGGCACCCACCAGCAGCCCTACGGCAATGGCGGCACCATCCGACATAGGTTTGGACATGGTTGCCTGGCCGGAGACAACAGCATCAACACCCAGCAGTTCGCAGATCTCTTCTTTTGATTTCAGCCGAAGGTCGCCGTACGCCAGGCCTGCATCGTTTAGAATGGCGTTCGTTTTGCTAACATCCTGAAAGGTAACGGTATAACGGTTTTTGCTCATTTCGCGGAGCAGGTAACCGTATACGTCGCTTTGGATACCGTAGCCGTAGTCACGCTGCTGGTCCTGTACCATGTCCGCGGTTACACCCTTCGGCAGGCGTCTGGATTCAATGGTAACATCAAACGGCAGAATGGCTACCACTTTGTGGTTGGCGCTTTCTGTTTTAAACGAAGGCGCCTGGTAAATCTGTGGTCCGCAGCTCACCAGGGTGAGGCAGACAAGGGCAAAAAGTAAAAGTTTTTTCATGGGCTAAATGTTGGTTTTCAATATGGATGTAAGATAGCTCTGAACAGGATGTAACCGCTGTCTTTCAACCGTTTGAAAGAAGAGACACAGGCGTGCAAACACGGTGTAAATATATAGTAAATTGCATATTATTCGACTTGTTATACAATAATTATCTGAAATATTTTATTGTGTTACTGCCATGCTGTGGAGCTTTCATTTTAAACCATCTACCAGACTTCGTAGTAAACCATAGTCGTTATTTATACTTTGTAAAAAGACTATGATAAGGGAGTTCAGATGCGCAATTAAGCTTATACTGTGCTTGGCCTTGTTGGTGCCCCTGCACCTGCAGGCCCAACAGAAAACAACCTATGATGCCACGCTTAGTGGGTATAAGTATCCGTTTGAAGTAAAGTATTTCGCGGTGCAGGTAGAAGGCCAGACGTATAAAATGGCCTATATGGATGTAGCGCCCGCCAGCAAAGTGCAGCATCCGCAGACAGTCATGCTCTTGCATGGCAAGAACTTTCTGGGTGCGTATTGGGAACAGACGATCAGGTTTCTGGTGGAGAATGGCTTTCGGGTAGTCGTGCCGGACCAGATCGGCTTTGGCAAATCTGACAAACCGGCTATCTACTATAACTTTCACCAGTTGGCGCAAAACACGCAGGCATTACTGCAGCACCTGGGCGTGAAGCAGGTGATGGTGGTGGGGCACTCTATGGGCGGCATGGTGGCCACACGCTTTGCTCTGATGTATCAGGAGATGACGCAGAAACTGGTGCTCGAAGATCCGATCGGTTTGGAGGATTACCGCCTCTTTGTGCCCTTCAAAACCGTGGACGAGCTGTATCAGACAGAGTTGAACAGGACCGAATCGTCGATGCGCAATTATCACCATGGCTACTATACTTCGTGGAAGCCTTCCTACGAGGAGTGGGTGCAGGTGCCGGCTGCACAGCTCCAAAGCCCGGATTATCCAAAGGTCGCTATGGCTTCAGCGCTAACGTATGCCATGATCTACCAGCAGCCGGTGGTGTATGAATTTGCGAAACTGCAGGTGCCGACGCTGGTGGTGGTAGGCAAAGCCGACAGAACCATTGTGGGTAAAGGCTACATAAAAGACAAAGCGGTAGTGCAGCAGCACGGCCAATACGAGGAGTTAGGGAAGAAAACAGCAGCGGCTATTCCGAACGCCAAACTGGTGGAGCTGGATAATATCGGGCACATCCCGCACTTGGAGGCAACACAGAAATTTCACCGGGTGCTGCTCAACTTTCTGAAGTAAAGCGCACCTGGGCAGCGCTGCTTAATGGTGATGGTGGTGATCGTTAGGTTTGCTCCTGAAGTTTGCCACAGTACCCAGCGTAAAGAACACGGCCCAGCACAAGTATAAAGCCTCAAAGTTGCGGATGTGCTTGCCCAGCAGGAAAAGTATGAGGTGCGCTACCAGCGTCATCACCAAACCTGTAGCAGCCACAAACTGATAAGAATTCATCTCCCGCGGGTCGTATATTTTGGAAAAGTTCATAGTGGGCTTTAACTGGTTAATCAAATGGCAACACAATTTCGGGTGCGGAGGTGCCGTGTTTACCTGAAAATTTTGCAAAGATAACAGAACCAGCCGCTATAGTAGTATCTCACCCGGTGCTTTTAGATGCTGCCAGCGCCTGGACCTTCTTATTCCTTAAGGCTGGCAATATATCTGCTAGCCTTTATTTGCCTCATCAGCCAATTATTTAACAAACCGGCCTTGCGCTTGTTAATTGGGTAAGAACTGCGCCTGCGTCTGGTGTTTGAACATGCCGGAAAGGAGCGCGTATAACAAATCATACTTAAACTGAAGCATCATGAGCACGAGAGAAGAAGATAAAGCGAAGATAACTGATAGACCAGATAACGTAAACAGCGATTACAACGAGCGTGTATCGAACGATAACCATCCTGACCCTTCCGCGAAACGCAACATGGGACCGGGAGGAATAACAGAACGGCCTGGTCAGAAAGACAAGTTGCAGAACCTGCATATCGGCGGAAACGAAACAACAGGCTATGGCGACAACAACAGCGAGAGCATTGAGTCTTTTGCACAGGGCCCTGGCTTTGAATACGAGGGCAGCGATACCGAGATGGATGACAAAGTGAACGGCATACGCCGGGGAAACCAGCCTTTTGGCGACGATGAAAAAGAGCCTGACGATGCAGATTACAGCCGCAGGTAGGTATAGGGTCTAAAAAGCTTAAAAGCAGGGCTTTCCAGTAACGGCAAGCCCTGCTTTTATAATGTTGAGGCGTGCAATAAAGGCCTACTTCTACAGTTGGCCTTTATTATCTTGCCACATTATGGTTTCGTATTTTCCTGCGTAAAAGCTACAAACCTGCTGCTGGCGTTCACCTCGACTTTATACGTTGCATACGCCTGCAGTTGTTTCTCATTGAGGAAGGAGAGTATTTGCTGCTCATAAGTGCTTGCAACTGCCTGCAGTTTCTCCGTTAACTGCTGCTGATCGTTTTTATAGGCTTGCATAAGGGCAAGGGTTGCGGTATAGCGTTCCCGGTTCAGCGCCTTCAGTTTAATATAGCCTAATTCGTTCAGGTGTAAAGCATTTGCCATCGTTCGGGTAATGTCAGTGCATTCCTTTTCTGCTTCTGCGGATAATTTGGGTGCATCCTGAGCAAATGAAGCGCCTGCCGCCATAAACCAGATCATTGTAACGAGTAAAATTCTTTTCATAAGGTATAAAGGTGTAAGGTTTCCGCGTGAACGGTAGAGGTTAGTTGTTAAATTAAGATTTAGCTATATTATTCATTGATGGCTAATACGCCCTTTATATAATAATGTTGTTCTAAATTTATACATTATTGATATTGTTTAAATTACTATTATCCTATCAAAGTTTAGACTGTGAGTTAAAGTGCTGGTATGGCTACAAATAGCAGTTTTATACTTATTGTGGTGTTATATAAAATATTAGAAAGTAACAATTATTGTATAAGCGCAAAATAGGGCTGAAAGGATGGAGAAAAGGGGTAATGACGTGAAGTGCAGTCTGCAGGCTACGGCAGGCTTAAGCAGAACCGTACAAAAGAAAGGAGGGTGATTCTATGTTAACTAATGCGGAAATTATTTTGTTAAAGTATAAATTGCTACCTCATACATAACGTGACAACATGTCGAACTATACCTTGCATATCCGGAACATGGTGTGTCCGCGCTGCATTAAAGTGGTAACGGAGGAACTAGAACAGCTCCGGCTGCCGATTGCGACCGTGCAGTTGGGCGAGGCTCATTTGTTGCGCCAGCCAACAGAGGCCGAACTAGATCAAATTCGGCAAGCCCTGACTACTGACGGTTTTGAACTGCTGGATAGCAAGCGGACAGAAATAGCGGAACAGATTAAGATTGCCCTCATCAGCCTGATCCGTTCAGGCAAGCTGGAGGACCTGCACATTAATATTTCTGATTACCTGGCAAATACGCTCAACAAAGATTATAACTTCCTGAGCAGCCTGTTTTCGGCAGAAGAGGGAATCACCATTGCCCGGTACGTAGTGCTCCAAAAAATAGAACGGGCGAAGGAGTTGCTAGCCTATGATGAGCTTACCCTGAGCCAGATTGCCTATCAGTTAGGGTATAGCAGCGTGGCGCACTTATCAGGGCAATTCAAGCAGGTAACGGGGCTCACGCCATCTGCTTATAAAAAAGATACGGCCCTGCTCCGCAAACCGCTGGACCAGGTACAATAGCTTTCTCCCACACAGGGCGCAGTAGCTGTTGCTCCCGTTTTGGAAGTATTTGATACTAAATAAATTCTTCTTTTATCAGGTCCAGAATCTCTGGCGAAAGCGGCTTTGAAAAGAACTCCTTTACCTCATGGTGACTTCTGGCATACTGTATGTCCTTCCGGTCAACGGCGGACGAAAGCATAAAAAGGTTACAGCGTTGTGTCAGTTCTTCCGGCAATTGCCTGTATTCTTCTATAAAAGACCAGCCATCCATGCCTGGCATATTGATGTCCAGGAAGATAAGCTCCGGGAATTTTTCGGCACAATCTTCGGCCGACTTCTTTAGAAAGTTAATTGCGTCTTCCGCATTCTCAAAACTACATACTTCCTCTGCAAACTGCTGGCTTTTAATGATGCTCTCACAGACAAAGTTGTTCACTTCATCATCATCTACAATAACTACTTTCCGCAGTATACTCATTGCTACACTCAACCTCTAAAATATATGTTAAACGTTGTTCCTACGCCTAGCTGGCTCTCCACTTCTACTTTGCCATTGAGCAATTCAGCCTGTGTTTTTACCAAATGCAAGCCAAGCCCGCGCCCCTCTATGTTAGGATGAAACCGCTTGTATAACCCAAACATTTTGTCTTTCAGGCGCGGCAGGTCAAGGCCTAATCCATTGTCTGAAACGCTGAGGCAAATATAGTTACTATGTTTGGAAGTGTTTAATGTTAAATGCAATTTTCTGTCTGATGCTTTGTATTTGTAAGCGTTTGATATTAAATTAGTTATAATGCTTTGCATATAACTCCGAACCGTAGAAATGCGTTGAGCAGCCTCAAAATTGTACCTGATCTCCGCGGCAGCCTTCACTTCGGGCATGCTTTCGAGCACCAGTTGCAGTATTTCTTCCAGGCAAACTTCTTCCTGCTCCTGCTGTAGCTGGCTGCGCATGGTCAGGATCTCGTTCAGATCTCGAATGGTGGAGTCGAGCAGCTGGGCCGATTTGATCAGCTTGTCTACTACCCGCTGGTTCACGGGGGCTTCGGGCTGGGCGCTGTTGTAAATAGAAGTTAGGCCAAGTATGTTGGCGATGGGAGCCCGCAGGTTATGCGAAACGATATACGCAAATTGCTGCAGGTTCTGGTTCTGGTTCAGGAGCTGTTCTGTCAGTTCGTTGCGTTTCACCTCTTCCGCCTTATCGTTGGTGATATCCGAAGCCGACCCATCGATACGCTGTAGCTTGCCCGTTTCATCCAGCAGAGGCGAGAGCCGGAGCAGCAGCCACCGGGTTTCACCTGATTTGGTAATAATCCGGCTTTCATACTGCTGGCGGTTACCGGCAAACAGGGAAGGGAGCAGGTTGCGCACTACGTACCTTCTGTCCTCGGGCAGCAGGAGCTCGTCCCAAAGGTGCTGCTTTTCTACGAACTCCTGCTCCGTATAGCCGGTAATTTCCCGGCACTGCGGGCTCACATACGTAAGCTGCAGGCTAGGATTGGTGGAGAAGATAATTTCCGGTATGTTTTCCAAGGTAGACTGCAGCAGGTTTTTTGCCTCTGTGGCTTCCCGTGCTACCTGTACGCGTTCTGTAATGTCCTGCACCGAGCCGGAGAGTTTCACTGGCACGCCGTCTTCATCGCAGATCACTTCCCCCACTTCGTGTAAAAAGCGCTCAGAGCCATCCGCCAGTATCACATGGTGGTCTAGCGCTAAGCCAGATTTCTGGCGCACCGCTTTGCTATACTTCTTGATCAGGTGCTCGCGGGCATCGGGATGTGCGAACTGCTTTATACTATGGAGCGAAGGCACAAACGAGTCGCGGCTTACTTTAAAGATTGCATACACGCCATCCGACCAGGTCAGCAGGTCTTTTTGAATGTCATACTCCCAGTTGCCCAGTTGTGCCAGCTGCTGCGCACGGGCCAGTTGGGCTTCGCTTTGTTTAATGGTGGCGATGGCGTTTTTCTGCTCTGATATATTATGGATGGTCAGGGCAACTGCCAGCACGCTGTTGTCTGCTGCCAGCACCGGCCTGAAAGCCACTTCATGCCAGTAAGCGCCCATGCCGGCTTCGTATAAAGTTGCGTGCCCCTGCATGGCTTTGCTGTGATTGTCTAGCACTTGCTGCCGCAGCTGCGCATCCACAAAATCAAGTATACACTGGCCTCTGCGCAATCTTTTCAGCAGGCAGCGCTTCACATCGGCTGCGGCCACCGCGTTATAAGACAGCACTTCTAAATTTTTATCGAGCAGGAAAATGGCTTGCGGCGAGCTGTTGAGCAGAGCACGCAGGTTCGCCTCACTTTGCAACAGTTTTTCCTGGGCTTCCTTCTGCTCCGTAATATCTATCAGAGTACCATTGAACAAGATGGTGCCATCCTGCTTTGCGGTAGGTAAGCCGTGGCCGCGAACCCACTTCCAGGTGCTGCGCTCCGGCTGCCACATCCTATACTCTACCAGCCAAGGCGTAATAGTGCTGCTGGCTGTGGCTGTGGTACTTCTAATGAGCTCCTGGTCTTCAGGATGGATATGGCGGTAAAGTGCTTGCGGTGAGGTATATACATCTGCCGGCGTTACGCCATACAGGTCCTTAATGCCGTCGCTGACGAAGGGAAAGCTGATTTGCTGCTCCGCATCAATCAGGAACTGGTACACCGCCCCAGGAATACTGGAACTGATCTCGCGCAGTTGTTGCTCACTTTTCTGGAGGTCCGTAATGGCCTGCTCGCGTTCCTGCACGTTCACAGCCACCACTAACCGAGGATACAGGTCATCCTGCTCGGGTAACGCATGCGACCGCAATTCCACTATAAATTGGGAGCCATCTTTGCGCTGGTGCCGAAACCCTTTGCTGGACCCATCAGCACTTTTATCAATCGTTTGCATCCGCTGCAAAAAAGCGGCGGTTTCGGTTTCTGCCCGAATGTCCTGTAAGGTCATCTGCAGAAACTCCTCACGCGAATACCCATACTCCTGCACTGCTGCCTGATTTACCTGCATAAACTTAAGCGAATGCTGGTCATACACCCACATAGGCACAGGGTTGCTGTTGAAAATACGCTTCAACTGCTGCTGGCTTTCGAGCAGCGCATGTTGCAACTGCTTCCGCTCCATTACTTCGGCGTTAAGGATGTTGTTTTCGCGGTTTAAGTAGCGAAATACCTTGTTCAAAGTAAAAGTCACCCAGATAGCTACGGCAATGGCAATGAGTAGCAATATGGCACACCGGGATACAATAGAAGAGAACATAGCGACTACGCCGGTGCTCGTTCGTTCGGAAGAAGTTGAAACTGCATTGCCCAACTTGAGCAGGTTCGCCTGGTGCCGGTGGTAGAACGGGACCAGGTAGTGCCTGGTATAGGCCTGTGCCTCCGCTGGCCGGTGCAGCTCGCTTAAGGCCAGTAAACTGTCGGTATAAATGGTATAGCGCTGGTGTTGCTGCAGCAGCGAATCTGCTAGTATAGCCTGCTTGGTTGTATTCAGGTAAGTTGATAGCTCCCGCAGGGTTGCGGCATTGGCGTTCCGGGCCTGCTTAAAATCCCGGCGCAGCTTGTCTTTTGTAGATGTATCCGTTGCATCCTGGTACAGCCGCAGCAGGTTTTGCTTTAGCTCCTTGTTACTGTACAATCGGTTAACCAGTTCCAACCGCTTATGGTCCCGCAGCACCGTTGTACTGTAGTCCTGTTGCAGGCGGGTAGCTTGCAGGTATAGAAACACACATACTACTACCAGCAGCATGAGCAGACCAAGGAAAGCAACTGTCAGCCGACGCATCGTTTGCTTATGGCTTTTGGTACTTTGTGTTAGCGCATTTTGTCCCATTACGGCTAATTCAAAATAAGGCTGAGAAGGAGATTCGGGTGCAACTGGTTGTAAAACTTGTCTCTAAGAAAAGTCTAAATATATATTAACTTTAATATAGATATTCAATTTCTTAATTTAGGCGGATATGAACAAAATATTTGTGTTAAAATTTAATGGGGTAAGAAATATTTAAATATGCAAAAATTAGCAATGTGTAATATAAGTCAAGCTAATATTTATATAATACAAATTATGACTTAATAAGTATAGATGTACTGTTAGCATTAGCAGGCTAAAATATGTAAACCTTCCTGCGTTTTGTGTAACACAGCAGCCCTTGTCTATCCGTACATTTGTACTATAAGATTCAAGACATATAAGCAGATGGCAACTATAACAGCTCCTAAAATAACCAAGCAAACCTTTCCGGTAGAGGGCATGAGTTGCGCCTCTTGTGCCAGCAGCATCGAAAGTATGCTGCGCGCGACAGAAGGCGTGCAGGAGGCAAACGTAAACTTTGCAGCTAAAACAGTGCAGGTAGCTTATGTACCTAATCAGGTAAGCCCGGTGCTGCTGCGCGATACAGTGCATGAGATCGGCTTCGATCTGCTGATAGACAATAAAACGCAGGAGGAACTGGAGGAGCGGCAGGCAAAAGCACTGACCATCCTGAAGCGCAAGACGCTGGTAGCAGGTATTCTGGCGTTCCCTGTGTTTCTGCTCGGCATGTTCTTTCATGATACCTTTACCTGGGGCAACTGGGCCATGCTGGTCCTCACAGCGCCAGTATTGTTGTGGGCGGGCCAGCGCTTCTTTACCGGTGCCTGGTCGCAGCTTAAAAACGGTCGGGCAAACATGGATACGCTGGTGGCGCTCAGCACCGGCATCGCGTTTTTGTTTAGCGTATTCAACACGGTTTACCCGCAGTTCTTCCTAAGCCGTGGCCTGATGCCGCATGTATACTATGAGGCCGTGGCTGTGGTGATCGCGTTTATACTGCTTGGCAAGTACCTGGAGGAGGGCGCGAAGGACCGGAGCTCTGCCGCCATTAAAAAGCTCATGGGCCTGCAACCGAAAACCGTGCGCATTTTGCGGGGCGGCAACGAGCTGGAAATAAAGGTAGAAGAAGTACAGGTGGGCGACCGGGTGGTGCTGTTGCCAGGTGAGCGCGTGCCGGTAGATGGCGAGGTGGTGACCGGCAGTACCTATGTGGATGAAAGCATGCTGAGCGGCGAGCCGCTGCCTGTGCAGAAACAGCCGGGCGATAAACTCTATGCCGGTACCATCAACCAGAAGGGCAGCCTGCAATTGCTGGCGGAGAAAACCGGCGGCGAAACCATGCTGGCCCACATCATCAAACTGGTGCAGGAGGCGCAGGGCAGCAAAGCGCCTGTGCAGAAATTAGTAGATAAGATCGCCAGCATCTTTGTGCCCGTTGTGCTGGGTATTGCGCTGCTCACGTTCGCTGCCTGGCTTATACTTGGCGGGCAGGCTCACCTGACCGAGGCGCTGCTGTCCATGATCTCGGTGCTGGTAATCGCCTGCCCCTGTGCCCTGGGCTTGGCAACGCCAACTGCAATTATGGTGGGCGTAGGCCGTGGTGCCGAACAAGGGATTCTGATCAAAGATGCCGAGAGTCTGGAGCGCGCGCAGCACGTGAACACCGTTATTCTGGATAAAACAGGGACGATTACGTTAGGTAAACCCTCTGTTACGGATGTGGTTTGGGCGGAGGATGTCACAGCGAAAGAGCACCTGGAAACGCTTTTCTTTTCAATGGAAGCACAGTCAGAGCACCCGGTTGCACAGGCCGTTTATACTTACTACAAAGAAGCAGGCAGGCAAGCCGTGCAACCAGACTATTTTAGCAGCCTGACCGGCCTTGGCGTTGAAGCTAAGTATAACGACAAACAGTATTTTTCCGGAAATGAAAAGCTGTTGCAGGAACAGCAGGTACGGGTACCAGACACATTGCAAAAGGCCGCTACAAAGTTGCAGGAAGACGCCAAAACCGTGATCTTCTTTGCCGATGCAACGCAGGCGCTGGCAGTTTTCGCCGTCAGCGATCCGATTAAACCAACGGCAGCTGAAGGCATCAAAGTGATGCAGGAAGCTGGCCTGGAGGTTTATATGCTCACCGGCGACAATACGCAAACGGCTGCCGCTGTGGCCCGGCAGGTAGGCGTAGCGCATTACGAGGCAGGGCTGCTGCCCCAGGATAAAGCTAGCATCGTAAAGCAACTGCAGGCAGAAGGCAAAACCGTTGCCATGGTCGGCGACGGTATAAACGATGCGCAGGCGCTGGCTAGTGCCGACATCAGCATTGCGATGGGGCAGGGAACAGATGTGGCTATGGAGGTGGCTGGCATTACGCTGATGCGGTCGGACCTGACACAGGTAGCCGCTGCGGTGCGCCTGTCGCGTGCCACCGTGCAAACGATCCGGCAAAACCTGTTCTGGGCCTTTTTCTATAACCTGATTTGTATACCGGTAGCAGCCGGTGTGCTATACCCGTTCACCGGTTTCTTGTTAAGCCCTATGATTGCCGGTGCTGCCATGGCTTTCAGTTCTGTGTCTGTTGTGGCCAACAGCCTGCGCTTGCGGGGTAGGAACATATAAGTAAGATGAAAACAGATGTTTAATGAAGTAAAAATGTAAAGTATGAAAACGTATAAATTTAAAACCACTATTAATTGCGGCGGCTGCGTGAAAGCCGTAACACCACACCTCAACAAGCTGGAAGGTGTAGAAAACTGGCAGGTAGATACCAATAACCCTGACAAAGTGCTGGAGGTAACAACTGATTCGCTGGACGCGAATACGATCAAAAACACTGTTGAGAAAGCCGGTTTTAAAGCTGAAAAGATCAGCTAAGCGATTCAAGCCGCACAGCTAGCTAATGGAATATCAGAAGGGTTGTTTGCCTGTACGTGTTACTAGCGGTTGTTTAGCCAGTAAATAAAAAAGGGAGATGCTGTTGCAGCATCTCCCTTTTTTATTTACTAATTTGGTCGTCTTCAACAATAATCCGCTACCAGGCCCACACCGGGCAGATCACTTTCTGGGTGTTGCGCAGCTTGAATCCTATAACCACCTCGTGGCTGCCGGCATTGGCAACGCCCAGAGGCGAGGTGCTGGTGGCATCATAAGAATAAGAAACGTCCAGTAAAGGGCTGATGTTAATGCCGGCCATTGCCGAAACAGATTCTTTGTGGCGGTAGGATACCCCTGCCCAGACGCGGTTGGCATAAATGGCTTTTACGTTAGCATCGATGGAGGTGGGGCTGGGCTGCGCCAGCTTTACCATTACCGATGGAATGACAGAAAATTCAGGTGTCAGATCGACGCGGTAGCCGGCAGTGGCAAAGTAGTGTTTCTGCAGCTTGCCCTCGTTATCTTCCAGTGTGCCGGTGTCCAGGTACTGGCGTTTGCTGGGCACCAGCTGCGCGCCCGAAAAACCAATGTAATAGCTTTGCGAGTAGAGCCAGAGTCCCATCGTCAGGTCAAACTTTACCTCATTAATGCGCCCGTCCATAATAGCCGGGTCGTTGCTGTTGGCGGTTTTTACATACGACGGATCCAGGCTATACTGCACCAAGCCCGGCGCTACACCTGCCGCAATGCGTGTGGTGCGCGTAACAGGCAGGTGGTAGGCATAGCTGCCACTGAAGCTGCCCCGTTTCAGCGGCCCCGTCTGTGTGGACATGGCCGTTAACCCAATGCCATGGTGCGGGCGCACACGGCGGTATACGTTTGCATGCTTGGTAGAAGCTTCCTTGGCTACTTCGCCCGTCCTCCGGCCACGGTAAGAGGGCACTATGTCCTTGTGTATCGGCATTTGCAAGGTCAGGTAGTAAGATTCCGGCGCCCCCTCCAGGCCCGACCATTGCTGCCGGGTACCTAGCCGCAGGTCAGCATAGTCTTCTATGCCGCTGAGGGCGGGGTTCAGGAGGTAGTTGTTGAGCGTGTACTGCGAGTACTGGGGCTTCTGCTGGGCCAGCGCCTGCATAGCCAGCAGAAGAGCAAAAGCGAAAGCTAAAAGTTTATACATAAGCTTCATTATCGAACAATGGTGATGCTGCCGGCCAGCGGCTTTTCGTTTTTATCCAGGTGAATGACATAGTAATAAGTGGCGATGGGCAGCTCTTTGCCTTGGTAGCGTCCGTCCCATTTCTCGCCATACCCATCAGAACTGAACACCATATTACCCCATTGGTTAAATACCTGCACTTTGCAGTGCGGGTACTTGTCTATGTTGGCAATCTCCCACGTGTCATTGATGCCGTCGCGGTTGGGGGTGAAGGTGTTCGGCACATCCACAAACGGCAGCACTGTAATAATTACTTCGTCCGTAAAGGTGCAGCCACCTGCCGTCACCACCGATACTTTATAGGTAGTGGTGGCTTCCGGCGTTGCCACCGGGGCGGCTATATTGGGGTCGCTCAGCCCTGTAGCCGGCGACCAGCTATAGGACACGCCGCCACTGGCGTGTAGCTCCACGCTGCGGCCTTTCACCACCGCCACATCTTCGCCTGCATTGGCTGTCGCGTCCGATACCTGAACAGTCACTTCGGTGCGCTCGCCGGCGCACGTCTGCGATACCTCCTGTACATAGTAGCTGGTGGAGTTGGTGAGCACGGGCGTCGTATAGGAGCTGCCCACCTGCAGCGGCGTGCCTCCTGCGGCACTGGCGTACCACTCCAGGCGTCCGCCTTTGCCGGTGGCGGTGAGGGTGGCCGTGCTGCCGGAGCAGATGCTAACGTCCGTTGCCACCGGTGCGGCAGGCAGCGGCAGGATGGTTACCTGCACCGGCTCGCTCACCAGCACCTCGCACGACTCAGACGAAACCACACGCCTGAACCAGCTGGTGCGGGTGAGGGGAGGAGGCGTATAATCCTGCCTGTTGTTGGCACCCGTAGCTGTCTTGAAATTAGCCGATGGGCCATCCGTACTCATCTCCCACAGGTAAGTATAGCTGCCGCTGCCACCTGTCGGCACCGATCCTGCCAGCGTTGCCGGGGCCGAGTTGTAGCAGATGGTTTGGCTGGTGCTGATCTTGTTGTTGCGCATGGCTGGCTTCACAGTGATCATGACAGGCACACTGGTGTTCGTGTTGGTGCCGGAGATAGCAATGCGGCGGAACCAGGTGGTCTGTGTCAGTGCACGCGGACTATAATCCTGCCCGGTGCTGCTGCCAGTAGCCGTTAGCCATCCTGCTTCCGGCCCTTGGGTGCTCGACTGCCACAAGAATTTATAGTCGCCCTCGCCGCCCATCGGTTTGGTGCCGGTGAGGGTGGCGGGTTGGTTGCCGTAGCAGATAACCTGGTCGGCCTGTATGTTGTTAGTGCCGATGGCCGGGGTAACAGTAATTTTAACAGGTGCCGAGGCATTGCTGCAGCCGCCCGAGTAGACCACGCGGCGGAACCAGGTGTCCTTCTTCAGGGCTGGCGGCGCGTAGTTTTTACCGGTATTAGGCGCAGGGGAAGTCGTGTAGCTGCTGCCATCTTCGCTCATCTCCCATACATAAGTATAGTTGCCGTTGCCGCCGATGGGCGTGGAACCGGTAAGCGGTGCGGGAACTTCACCGGCATAAATGGTTTGCGACAGCACAATCGTATTCTTCGCAATTGCCGGCGACACCTCGATCTTCACCACGTTGGAGGTGCTGGAGCAGGCGCCGGAAGTAACCACGCGGCGGAACCAGGTGGTATTCGTTAGTATGCCGGGTGCATAGTTTTGCTCATTGCCGTTGCTGGCCACTGGTTTATAAGAGCCGGGTGCGCCAGACTGAGAGTATTGCCATACATAGGTATAGCTGCCGTCGCCGCCCTTAGGTTGGGAGCCCGCCAGCGGAGCAGGGGCGTTATCGGTGCAGATTTCCTGGCTCTCGGTGATGCTGTTAGCCTCGAGCACCGGATTGACAATCACTTTTACTGGCTCGGAGTAAGTATAGCAGGCCCCGGCGGTAACTTTGCGGCGGAACCAGGTGGTATGCTCCAGGGGCTGCGGCTGATAATTCTGGTTAGTGCGCGTGCCTGCGGCCTGGCCATAGGTGCTGCCGTCGACGCTGCTCTCCCACAAGTATAGCGGGTTATTGTCGCCGCCCATCGGCTTCAGGCCCGTGATAAGGGCAGGCGCATCCCCGGCGCAAATCGTTTGCTCCGGCGTCGTCAGCGTGTTGTTCACCAGCTCTGGCTGCACCGTTACCTTCACCGGCGCGCTCTCGTCGCGGGAGCAGGGGCCGGAGAAAACGATGCGGCGGTACCATACGGTCTGCGTGAGTGGGGCAAGGGCTGTATAATTTATACTTGTGTTGTCGCCCGCGGCGGAAGCATAGGTGCTGCCATTGGTGCTGCTTTCCCACAGGTACGTATACTTACCGTCGCCGCCAGTAGGCGCATCTCCGGTAATGGTGGCGGGAATGTCGCCGTAGCAAAGTGTCTGCGCCGTTTTGATGGTGTTGCCGCTGATAACAGGCACTACCTCAATTGCCACCGGCTCGCTGTAATTCTCGAAGCAAGGGGCAGAGGTGACTACGCGGCGGAACCAGGTGGTGGTGCGCAGCGCGCCCGGCTGATAGTTTACGTCAGTGGCACCGGCTATGGTCTTATACTCACCTTCCGCGCCGTTTTCGCTGAACTCCCAGCGATAGGTATAGCTGCCGTTGCCATTCTGCGGCTGAGAGCCTGTGATGGCTCCTGGCGTCTGACCGGCGCAAATCGGCTGCGGCGTGGGAGCGGTAAGTATGTTTTGGCTGATGTTTTTGTTTACCGTTACTACCACCGGCACGCGCACGGCGCTGCCGCAGCCGCTGCTGTTCACCGCCTCCACGTAAAAAATGGTGGTTTGGGTAAGCGGGTTTGGCGTGGTGAAGGTGCGGCCTGTGAAAACAGGCGTGGCGGCATTGGCGGAAGTATACCACTGGTAGGTGCCGGTTTGCTCCTGCACGGCCAGCGTGGCGGCGGTGTTCTCGCAGATGGTGACCGGCTGCACCGTCGGGGCCTGCGGCAGCTGGTTGACTGTTACCTCTACCACCGGCGAGGTGCTGGTGCATTCACCGGAGCGCACCACGCGCTTGTACCAGGTGGTTTGGGTGAGCACGCCCGGCGCATAGGTCGCATCTGTGGCGGTGCCGGGCGCTTCGGTGAAGGTGCCGTTGGCGCCGCCGGTGCTGTAGAGCCACTGGTAAGTATAAGTGCCATCGCCGCCCTCCAGCGCCGCACCTGCTAGTGTGGGTGCCTCCTGGCCGCTGCAAATTGGGCTGACACGGGTGATGGTGTTGTTTTGGATAACTGGATTAACAGTGATGATGACGGTATTGCTGGTGTTGGAGCCGCAGGGGCCGCCGCGCACCACGCGTCGGAACCAGGTGGTGGTGGTGAGGGGGCCGGGATCGTAGCTGATGGCGTTGTTCTGGCCGGTGGCCGAGGTATAGGTGGCGCCCTGGTCGGTGCTCATCTCCCAGGCATACGTATAATCGCCGTTGCCCTCCTCCGGCTGCGTTCCCTCCAGCACAAGCGGCGAGGAGCCGGAGCAAATGGTTTGGTCTCCGCTGATGCTGTTATGCGCGATGGGCTTGTACACAAAGATGCGTACAGGCTGGCTGAAGTGCTGCTGGCAAACGCCGGAATCCACCACGCGGCGGAACCAGGTGGTTTGGGTGAGGGTGCCGGGGCTGTAACTCTGGCCGCTGTTGCTGCCGGTCGCGTTGCTGTACACGCCTTCCGCGCCTGTCGTGCTGATTTCCCAGCGGAAGGTATAGGTGCCGCTGCCGCCCTTCGGTTCGCTGCCGCTAATTTCTCCTCCTTCGCTGCCCTGGCAAATGTCGTTCTCGTCTGTCAGTTGAATGGTGTTGTTGGAAATAACAGGCGTTACCTGCACCAGCAGCGCATCGGTGGTGCTGACGCAGCTGGCGGAGCGCACCGTTCGCCGGAACCAGGTGTTGCGGTTCAGCGCGCCGGAAGTATAGTTGGCGTCTGTGGCGCCCACAATGTTCGAGAAGCCGGTGGTGGCGCTGGTGATGCTGCTTTCCCACTGATACGTATAGGTGCCGTCGCCGCCGTCGGGGGAGGAGCCAACAAGCGTTTCCGGCTGCTGTCCGGCGCAAATCACCGGCACTTCCTGCACCGGCCCCTGCGTCAGCACCGGGTACACGCTTACTGTGGCCTCCGTGCGTGGACTGATACAGCCGTTGATAATCGCCTGCACATAGTATGTCTTGCTCTCATTCAGCGGCTTGGTCGTAAAGGTTCTTTCGCTGGAGATCGGCTCTCCACCGGAAGGCACATCATACCACTCATACTTAGTGGCGTTGCCGTTGGCGACCAGTGTGGCGGTGCTGCCGGGGCCGCAGAGTTGCACCGGGTCCACAATTGGTGCCGGGGTGGGCGGATGCACGGTAACGGTAACGGCGCGGCGGGTGCTGGTGCAGCCGCCATCAATGGTGGTCTCTACATAGTATGTAGTGGTTTTGTCCAGTGCGGGCGTGTCAAAGGTGTCGCCCTCATGGATGGGGCTGCCGCCGGACGGCACATCATACCAGGCGATGTGGCCCTGCGTGTTGCTCACCAGCAGCGAGGTGCCAAAGCCGGGGCAAAGGACGTCCGTGGCTGCTACAGTAGGTGCCTCCGGCAGCGCATTCACCGTTACCTGCACCTGGTCGCTGGTTTCGCAGCTGCCCGTGCCAAAGGTATAGGTGAGCGTGAAGGTGCCGGCGGCAGAGGGGGTAAAGGTGCCGTCGGCGGCCACATGCGCCCCCGTCCAGGTGCCGCCAGCCGGTAAGCCCTTCAGCTGAAAAATGCCGCTATTGAGGCACACCACCTGGTCTGGGCCAGCCTCGGCCACCGGCGCTTCCTCTACCGTTACCAGCAACTGATCGGAGTTGTTACAGCCGTTCTCGTTCGTGTAAGTATAGGTGAGTTCGTAGGTGCCGGTTTCAGCGGGAGGCGTAAAAATGCCTTTATCGCTTACGTGCGGGCCGCTCCAAATGCCGCCCGCCGGGCTAGCTGCCAGCGGGGTGGGTACGGGCTTGTTGCAGACGGTGAGGTCTTCGCCCGCGTTCACCTCCGGCAGCGGATTTACGGTAACCGTTACGGTGGCAGTGCTGGTGCAGCCGGTGACTGCGCTGGTGCCCGTTACAGTATAGGTGGTGGTCTCGGTTGGCGTGGCGGTTATACTTGCGCCGCTGGTGCTGCTCAGACCCGCTGCCGGTGCCCAGGTATAGCTGTCTGCGCCGCTGGCGGTGAGGGTGGCCGTTCCCTGGCCCAGGCAAATCGCCGCCACATCGGCCGTGGCCTTTACCACAGGGGGGGCGTTGACCACCACCGTGAACGTAGTGGTACTGCTGCAGCCGGTGGCGCTGTTGGTTCCTGTGATGGTATACGTGGTAGTTTTAGTCGGATTGGCTGTTACCGTTGCTCCCGTGGTGGCGCTTAGGCCTGTGGCCGGTGCCCAAGTGTAGGTATCCGCGCCGGAGGCCTGCAGCGTGGTGCTCTCGCCCAGACAGATGGCCGGTAAGGGGGAGTTGACGGTCAGCTCGGGCAGCGGATTGATGGTAATAGTCTGTGTGGCAGGTGCTGAATCACCGCAGTCGTTGGTGGCAACTACTGCCACGGTATACATGCCCGGTTCTGTAAACTCAATAGTGGGGTAGGCGGAGATAGCGTCTGTGCCAGCTCTAAACGCCGCGTTGGCCGGGCCGGTTACCTGCCAGCGGTAGCCGCTGATGGTGCCCATCTTCGCATCATAGGTCGGCGCATGCGCGGCATTGTTTGCTGCGAAAGCAATGGTTTGCGGGCCGCAGTAAACAGCTGCCGCCGGAAGAGTGGCCACAGGCGCTTCCTGAATAACAACAGTGGTTTCTTTGCGACTGTCGGGGCTGCAGTTGTTGCTGGCCACCAAGGCAACCTTGTAAGACCCTGCCTGGGTGAAGCTGAACGATGGAGCCGCAGAAGCCGCATCCGAGCCAGCAGCAAAGCTCCATCCTGTAGCTGGTGTTATCTGCCAGGTATAATGCAGGTCGTCTCCCGTTGAGAGGTTCTGGGTGGTGAAGGTGGCTGGGGCGCAGGTGCCATTGCCGGCTATTGTGAAGTTTGCTGTCGGCGGCTCGTTGATGGTGATCGTCATGTCTTTGGAACTACCGGAACAGGTGGAGTTCGGATCCAGCGGCGACACCGAGAGTGTCATAGTATATTCGCCTGCTTGCGTAAACTTTATACTGGGGCGCGGGTCTTCCAGGTTGCCCTGGTATATTTGCCAGCCTGTTGCCGGTGTAATTTCCCACTGCCGGTTATACATGTCCGTTCTCGTGGAAGCATCATACCCGCCTTTTGACAAGTCGGTAAACAGGACAGGTACATTTACACAGCCTGTTTTGCTGCCATTGCCGGTGCTGAAATCCGCTACCGGTCCTTTCGAGATCCGGATACCCTGAAAAGTAGCTTTGGAGGAACTGCAGGGGTTCTCGGCGGTACCTGATAATGTAAAGCCGTTCTGTTTACCTTCTGAGGACTCTGTGAATGTGTGTGACAGGATGACTTCGTTCGTGGTCGGATCTCTGGGTAACTGGAGCAGCTGTGCCTGGGTAAAGTTTAAAGCCGCTGTGCCGTCATCAAACTGGAAAGTATAAACGGTATAAGGGGAGTTGCCCTCTATACCTGAAATCGTAAAGTTAAAGGTAGCTGGGGCACAGTTGGTGCTATTGCCTTTGCTGGAGATGCCCAGGCCCGGGTTACTGCCGATAAACACCCGCTCCGTTTTGGTGCTGCTGCAGCCATTAATGTTTGTCACTTTCAGCAACAGGTCGTATGAGCCAGCCGATTTGTAAGTATGGCTCCCGCTTGCAAAGCTTTGGTCGTATATGTCGGTGGCGCCGTCTCCCCAACTGATCTCATACTGCTGGTTGGTGTCGCTTGTCGTGGAATTGTTGTTAACCTTCAGCGTAAAAGCTGCGGAATTGCCGGAATAGCTGCAATACGTGAAGTTATAAACCGGATTGATCAGGCTGGCATCGGGTGTGCCTGTCACCACAAAGTTTGCCGAAGTTCCTTCGCATCCTTCTGCTGTGGTTGTTTTTACCCAGTAAGTGCCCGCCTGTGTGACTTTGATTTGCTGTGTTGTAGCTCCCGTTGACCATTTGTATGCTGCCGCCGTGCTGGCGGTAAGCGTAACCACTCCACTGCTGCAAAGGCTGGCAGTTGAGGCAGTGATTTCAGGAGTACAGTTTTGTGCATAGGCGTTCTCACCACCTGTCCATAGCCCGATCAAAAGAAATAAGAAGGGCAACAGGAGACCTTTATACATTAGCTGCATGGCTAAATTGTGTAAAATTTTTTATACTATTTATAGCGGTTTAAACGTGTGCTGCTGCCTGTTTCAAAGCAAAAATGACCCTGAACTGTACTTGATAAGCGCAGTAGCTTTGGCTGTTCATATTCGCAGTAACAAAGGGTAGATACCTCCTTCTTGCCAAGGCGTTAGCAGCGCCACCTTGCCTTAATTACAGCGTACACCCGAAGTTAAGCCTGAAAAAATTATTTGATAAATCAAATTGAGAGATGAAGTATAGGTTTGACATATGTAGTATGAATTTTCCAATTTAATATTGAATATACTTTTGTTAATATGATGATGCGTAATGCATTATTAATTGTTTTCAGCTTTAGGAGCTTTTTTGCTACTAAAGTATAGATATTGATAGTATTACAAAACAATTTTAAAGTAAATAAATCTGGAAAGGAGTGCTGCAGTCATTTAAATAATATAGTAAAATATATATGTATTCATAAAATGAGTTGTACTTGTGGTAGAATTTGTATGGTGCGTGTTGTTGATTTGTCAAAGGCGTTGAGCGTGAAATACTGCTACTTTCTGTGCTATAGTAAGGCAATGTCAAAGTAACTAAGCAAGCCAGCGTAAGGCCACTGTCTGCATAAGTGTAGCGCCAAGAAGTTTAGGTACTATAGCACGCGGCAATAGCGTCTTGATCTGGTATTGGCTGTGGATATATGCGCTTAGGTGCCATGCGGAAAAATAGGACTGCTTTTGCGACGCAGGTAGTACTTTTAGAGTATGTGTAAAATAGCTTATCCGGATGCTTGCAGCACGATTTTTGGAAATAAAACAATTTTTATAAAATAATTATAAACTTTACAGGTAATAGTGCCGTACTGGAGGTCAGCCAAGCAAAGTTGGGCAAAGGAGGGGTTTGTGGAGGAGAAAAGAATATTGTATTTTTTGTATATATAAATTTTTTTTGGACTGCTGCTGAAGAGGAAATGAAGTTGGAAAAGCTGATCTGGAAAACTGCATTACACCTTTTAAAATCACCAGTCACAATAACGATATAGCATCGTTCGGTTATGCGTAAATACAGCCACTACTTTAGCACAGACAGGTGCTCTTTTTTGATGTTTGATCTTGCGCTTATAGCAAGTTCCTTTCAGTTATCGGACTTCATGAGCAAGGAGACGCCTCATGTAAGTGAGCAGTACATGCTATTCTTTGGGGCTTTTGCGTTAATCTGGGCTGTTGTTTCAGGTTTTACGCACTTCATTATACGTGTCGATGGGTTTATAACCTGCGGAAGGAAAGTAGCGAACCTGCTAAATGCCTTCGTGCTGCATGCGCTGCTGCTGCTAGGAACTGTAGTAATCTTTGATCTGTCGTATCTTCCGGTTTTACCTTTGCTTTATACATATGGTGCAACCGCAGCACTAATTCTGCTAAGCCGTATGTTGTTATATCAGGTGCTCTCGTACATGAAATCTGCTGTAGCATAGGGAACATGTTGTCGGCGAATCCCGGCTATATAGCCCCTCCTCTTGCTTCGTTTCGTTTCTCCAGCAGGAAGTTAGCTTCTATAGCTGCTAATAGCACACATCCTTTATTGTTTGCTGTTGTACTGGCAGCATAACAAACGCTATCTATCCTGAGGCAAAGGTTTCCACAAAGTATAAACTAGCCGTTACTCGATCCATTTCGTTCTTTTACGGGGCGCAGCCACAGTTGTGCGCTTACGTTGCGATTTGATCGTGTCAGTTGGGGTACGCGTTAATTGCTGAGCAAATCCCTCTGTATGCTCCAGTATTCCTCCTTTTAGTTTCCATCCCATTGGGATAAGGCCCGCCACCTGCGTTGCAAGCGACTCTAAGTTCGGTGCTACTATGATATTGTACTCCATAATGATTGTGCTTAATGGTACAACCAATGTAGCTATTAACTTAATAAGTTGTATGGCTCGCTACGAAAATAAATTAAAAAAGTTTTTCCAATTCTAAAATTTGGTATGTTTAAGCGATTTGTAAGTAATATTTAAATAGTTGATACTCTTTACGCCTGTTTGTTGCTTTTTGAGCAATAAACAGGCGTAAGCTTTCTTTGTGGCGCCTTGACGGAGACATAAAGTAACTACTTTGAATAACAATAGTGGCTGAAGGAAGGAGATTTTATTAATTATACTTTACAAAGAGGTGTCCTGTGTTAAGAAATTGATTTTGAAGCAGGTATTGCCTTGTTCTCTGTTAGTGCCTAAGGTAAAAGCAAAGCCGTGGTTCACCAGAATATCGCGCACTAGCGTCAGGCCGATGCCCTGGCCGTTGGGCTTGGTAGTATAAAAGGGGGTGAAGAGGTGGGGCCGCACCTGCTCCGGTATGCCTGGGCCGTTGTTGGAGATCGACAAGCATGGCGGAGACAGCTGAGTCTTTACCCGAATCCGCCCATCTTCCCGATCTACTGCCTCCATGGCATTCTTTAGGATATTGAGCAGCACTTGCTCCATCTGTTGCCCGTCGAGCGGCACCACCAGGGGCTGCGGGGCCAACTCCCATGCCAGCGTAATGTGGCGGCGCTCCAATTCAGGTTGCAGCAGGCGATGTAGGCTTTGGAGCAGCTCGTGCACATCTGTAACTTCTTTGTGCGGCTTGGGCAGACGCACTACTTCGGCAAAATTACTCATAAAGCGGCTTAGGTTGGCATTACGCTCGGTAGCTACCTGCAGCACATGTGTAAAATCTTCCTGGTGCTCAGTCTCCAGCTGCGGGGTATAAAAGCCCAGCGAACCAAGGATGGAGTTAATGGCGCCGGTGGTGTTGTTTACCTCATGCGACATCACCCGGATCACCTTTTCGTACGCCTGCCGCTCGTTTTGCAGGATCGCTTCAGTGAGTTCCTCAATAATAATAAAGTAATGCTGAAAGCCGCGGTCCAGGAAATGGGCGCGGTGGCAGCGGTAGATCCAGGTACCGTGAATGCGGAAGGTAGCCGACTGTCCGGTTGGAAGCGTCTTGAGCTGCGCCGCCCAAGCCTCGGGCAGCTCGCTGACGTGCTTGCCTAGCAGTTCCTCCTGCCTTGCCCCCAGATAGCGCTCTGCCGCCGGATTGATACTTTCCACCTGGTTATCAAAGCCCAGTAGGATGATGCCGGCAGGGGAGGCCTGGATGAGCTTATCGAGCAGGAAGTGTTTTTCGGCCTGCGCTACCCGCTCATGCCGCAGCTGGTCGATCATGCGGTTATACACGTTCACCAGCTCGTCGAGTTCTCGCTGGCCCACGGCCGCAAACTTGGTCGAAAAGTCCTTGTCCTTGATAGACTCGATGCCCGCCCGGATCAGCTGCAACGGTTGAAAAAAAGATCGGTAAAGCTGCGCGGTTACGTAGATAGAAACCAGGATCACCAGCTCCATCCCCAGAAACAAAAACTTGTTCTCCAGTAGCAGGAAAAAGCCCAGGCCGATGAGCAGGCCATGCACTAGCACGGCAAAGAGGATGAACTTAGTCCGCAGGCTCATACGGAATGTCAAATTTGTCGAGGCGGCGGTAGAGGGCGGCGCGGCTCAAACCAAGCGCCCGGGCCACTTTGCTGATGTTGTTGTGGTAATAGGCCATGGACTTTTTGATCATGGAGGCCTCCAGCTCGTCTAGGGTCATGGTGCCCACGGCAGGCAAGGCCTTGTCGCCGGCTTTGGTCGGGCTCTGCTGTGCCTGGGCCTGAAAGTCCTCGGCTTCCAGCACTTCATTCTCCGCCACCAGCACCGTGCGCTCTACCAGGTTTTTGAGCTCCCGGATGTTGCCGGGCAGGGGCAGGTTCTTCAGCCACTGCAGCGCCCGCGGGCTCACCTGCAGCTCCGGGCGGTGGTAACTTTTCTTTAAGTTATCGACAAAGAACTTTACGAGCAGCGGAATATCATCCTCCCGCTCGCGCAGGGCTGGTAGTTTCACCTTGATCAGGTTGATGCGGTAGTATAGGTCTTCGCGGAACCTGCCTTCCTCCACCAGCTTGGCCAGGTCTTTGTTGGTGGCGCACACTACACGAATGTCGAGCTTGCGGGAGCGACTGTCGCCGAGCACTTCGTAGGTGCGGTCCTGCAGCACGCGCAGCAGCTTTACCTGGCTGTTAAGGTCCAGTTCCCCGATCTCGTCGAGGAAGATGGTACCCTTGTTGGCCAGTTCGAAGCGCCCCGCGCGGTCGGCTTTGGCATCGGTAAAAGCGCCGCGCTTGTGGCCAAACATCTCGCTCTCAAACAAACTTGCCGAGATGCCGCCCAAGTTCACCTTCACAAAAGGCTGCGACTTGCGGCCACTGTTGCGGTGCACCGCCTCGGCGATAAGTTCTTTGCCGGTACCGCTCTCTCCTTCTATCAGCACAGAGGCATCAGTGGGCGCAATCTGGCCAATTTTCTTTAATATCTGGAGCAGCTGTGGGTCCTGGCCCACGATGTAGCCCAGGTCGTACTGCTGGTCGAGCTTTTTGCGGGAGAGGGCATCGGGCGCTTCCGGCGCCTGTTGCTGCGATAAGCTAAGGGCTGTGCGCACGGCCTGCAGGAGGTACTCGTTGCTCCAGGGCTTGGTCACGAAATCGGCGGCTCCCAGGCGCATTCCCTCCACAGCCAGGCTGATGGAGCCCCAGCCAGTAATAAGTATAACAGGCATTTGCGGGAGCAGCTTCTTGAACTTGCCCAGCAGCGCCAGGCCGTCATGGCCGGTGGTATCAATGGAGAAGTTCATGTCCATGATCGCCAACTCAAAAGCATGCTGCTCTGCCAGTTGCAGCGCCTCCTCCGGGCCGGCAGCTTCTTTGGTTTTATATCCGGCCTGCTTCAGCATCAGACTGAGCGAGGCACGAACGGCCATATCATCGTCAATAACCAGGATCATGCGGTGTAGAGTTACAAGTATAAATATAGCAAATTGTAGCAAGTATAAACCCGGCAGGCGCTTAAAACCTACCGGGTTTGAATGTATAACTTATTCTTCGTGCAGGGCCGAGGCCGGTTGTATGGCCGCTGCCTGGCGGCTGGGGTAAAAGGCGCAGACAGCAGTGAGCAGGTAAATGATACCGACGGCACACAGCAAAGCAATGAAGTATACTTCCGACTCGACTTGAAACACCTGCAGCAGCGGGAACTGCACGGCAAAGAAAGCACCGAGTAAGAGGCCGAAAGTGGTGAGCACCAGCACTTCGCCGATAAACTGCCAGTAGATCTGGCTGGCGGCGGCCCCCAGTGCCCGGCGCAGGCCAATCTCGCCGTTGCGGCGGCTGATGTTGTACCATAGCACCCCGAACAGGCCCAAGGCCACATTAAAGATCAGAAAGCCACAAACCAGGCCCAGTGCGATCATAGGCACCATAACTAGTTTTGCTTTGTTTTGGCGCATTTTCTCCAGCGTAGATACTTCCAGCGTCCAGTTGCGGGCAATGCCGGAGAGGGAGCGCACCATCTTCTCTTCAAATCCTACGCCCGTGCCGGGCTTCACCCGTATGACGATACTGTTCCAGAAGCCCATCTTATTTTTAGCCAGGTTGATGCGCGTGAACATGGCTGGCTTTTCGGCTTCATACTCGCTGTAGGCACGGTAATAATCTACTACACCTACCACCTGATAGCTAGTGGAGTCATTTTCCGGTATTATTTTGCCCAGTGCCGTCTCCTCACCAAAGAACTTTTGTTTGAGCATGTTATTGATCACGACAGGGGTGTGGTTGGAGGCATCGTCCTGCGGGCCAAACCAGCGGCCCTGGCTTACATGCATTTGCATCACATCTTTAAAGTCGTCCTGCACTTCGTAAAAGTCCGTTAGAACGTCCTTTGTTTGGCCATAAGAGAGGTTATTATTCATTTGGCTGAAGGCAAAGGGCGCATTACTGCTGGAGAGGGCTGCATCCTGTACTTCAGGAAAAGCCCGCACCCGTTGTAGCACCTGCTCCAGTTCACGACGGTTTTGGGCAGCAGAGTCGCCTTCCGGCTGTAGGCTGAGTAGCCACACATCGTTATAAGTATAGCCGAGTGGCTTGCTGTAGTTGCGCACGTTGTACACCACCAGGCTCAGCACACCAAACAGCACCAGAAAGCAAAAGAAGATCTCTGTTATCAGCAGGAAATTGCTTCTTTTCCTGTTCCAGATCAGTTTAAAGAGATGGCGTATCATTTGGTACCTCCTTTCAGCGCCTCAACGGCATGTAAACGCGACATTTTATAAGCAGGGTAAACGCCCGAGATAAACCCGAACACCAGGCAGAGCAGCAGTCCTATGCCAAACACCCGCAGGTTTAGGCCCAAGTTAACATAGGCGATCACGCCGCTGTCGTTGATGAGCCACAGCACCAGGTAGGAGAGCCCGAAGCCCAGCAGGCCGCCCAGCAGCGTCAGGAAAATGTTCTCGACGATGAACTGGCCGATGATGGTGGAGGAGGTGGCGCCAAAGGCTTTGCGCACGCCAATTTCGGAAGAGCGCTCCATGATGCGGCTGATGTTGATGTTAACCAGGTTGATCGTTGGCAGCAGCATGAATAAAAAGGCCAGCCCGGCAAGTATAGTATAAAGCAGCGTAACGGCCGAATTGTCGGGGCCACCCAAAAAAGTACGGGCAAAGTTCTGGAAGATCGTTTCGGGGAAGGAATCGATCTGGGTGCCTTTAGGTGCCTGGCGCTCTACCTCCTGCATCATTTGGGCATACTCGGCCTTGATCTTTGGAATATCAGCGGGTTTTGCGGCTTTGATGATGGCGAAGTAGTTGCCTCTGTTTTCGTTGTTTTTAAAGTCTTGGCTGCGGAGCGAGACCGGTACCCATACTTCGGCGTAAGACTGGATGCGCAGCAGGGGCACATCCTCCACCACACCCACCACCTTATACTTTACCTGGTCTACTTCCATGGTTTTGCCAACGGCGGGGCTGCCTTCCCCAAAGTAGTTGTTGCGGGTGCTCTCGTTGATTACGGCTACGCGGTTGGCGCTTTTCACGTCTTGCTGGCTAAAGGCGCTGCCTTCTACAAAGTTAAAGTCGAGCACATCCCAAAAGGCCCGGTCCGTATACTTCAAGTCTAAGGCCAATTTGCGGTTGTTCACATAACTGTTCACCGGCACGAAGACGGAGTTGATGGAGACCTCTTCCGGAGTTTTAAGCGTGCGCACGTGGTGGTCGAGGAAGTAGTAGCTGTGTGGGCCGCTCATAAAGGAGCCGATCTCGTCGTTGTGCTCTCTTAGCATGTTCACAAAAAGGATCCGGTCCGTATCGCGCTCCGGCATCTGGGGGCCGAAGGTATGGTCGAAGAGCGAGGAGACCACCATCAGCACCATCAAAGTAAAGCTAATGCCGAAGAGGCTGATGAAGGTGAAGAACTTGCGCCGCAAGAGCACCTTCCAGGCGATTTTTAGGTAATTCTTCAGCATGGCCTTATGCTTTTTGGAAGTCGTATACTTTGGCGTCAGACACCTGCTGGCCATCGAAGAAGCGCACCAGGCGTTCGGTTTTCATGGCCATGTTCTCGTCGTGCGTCACCATCACAATGGTGGTGCCGTCCTCGCGGTTCAGGTTAAGCAGAATGTGCATGATCTCCTCGCCCATCACCGAGTCCAGGTTACCGGTCGGTTCGTCGGCAAGTATGATCTCAGGTTCACCGATCAGGGCCCGGGCAATGGCCACGCGCTGGCGCTGACCGCCAGAGAGCTGACTCGGGAAATGCTTGGTGCGGGCGCTGAGGCCTACTTTTTCCAGCGCTACCTTTGCACGTTTGCTGCGCTCGGAAGCCGACACGCCGGGACGGTAGAGCAAGGGTAGTTCCACATTGTCGAGCACGCTCAGGTCGTGCACCAGGTGGTAACTCTGGAACACAAAGCCGATCTTTTCGTTGCGGATATGCGCCAATTCCTTGTCTTTGTAGCTTTTGATGGGCTGCCCGTCGATGGCTACAACGCCTTTGCTAGGCACATCCAGCAGGCCCATGATGTTGAGCAATGTAGACTTACCGCAGCCGGAGGGGCCCATGATCGAGAGAAATTCCCCTTTCGGAACCGCCAGGTTCACGTGCTGCAGGGCCACCGTCTCAATGGATTTGGTTTGGTAAACCTTTTCGATATTTGATAGCGTGATCATAATTTTAAGTTAAGATTTTTATCAATTCGTTCTAAGTAGTTGGGAAAGGCTGCTCAGTTAATATCACTGCCCAGGAATTACTTCACTTTCTGGAGCTTTAAGCCGCCCTGCATGTGGATAAACAGGTACTGCACTTTGCCATTCTCTTCCTGGAATTCAGCCTCCGCTTCGGGACCTTTGATGCGGAATTTGTTTCCGGAAATGGGCGTGAATTCTGTCTTTTCTGCATCGCCTGGTGCTAACCCGTAGAGTTTGCCGCCTTCCGCAGATATGGTGATGGAAAACTGCTCGTTTAACTGATACACGCCTACAAATTTTTGCAAGGCCTCCTCAGGAGCAGCAGTGCTGGCAGCAAAGCAGGAAACGATGGTTGCAGGAGCTGCCGGTGAGTTTGTTGCTGCAATTACCGCAACTGGAGAGAGCAGGAGCATTAAAAGTAACTTTTTCATAGTAGTAGGTTTATTGGTGAATATTCTATTTGAAATTAAGGCTATTCTCCTTCGGTTTTGTTTACAAGAGCCGTCTGGTTCTCAAAGTCGAAAAGAGTCAGTTGGCGCAGGTTGAAGTAGGCAGTCCAGAACTCGCTGAGAGCGGCAATGTAAGCCCGGCGCGCCTGATCTTTCTCGGCTAGCGCAATGTTTAGGTCCGTGATGCTGATGCGACCAATCACAAAGGTGTTCTTGGCGATCTCGTAGCGTTGCTGCGCAATATCGTCTGCCTCGGCAGTAGTCTGGATGCGAGCACGGAGAGTGTTGTACTGGTTCACCTGCGTGAGCACCTGCTGCTCAAAATTAGCCTCTTCCTGACTCAACGTATACTGCACCAGTTGCTGCTGCAGCTCGGCCGCTTTATAGATGGAGCGCTGGCGGCCCCAGTCCAGCACCGGCAGCGTGAAGCCCATCCGCACCACCTGCTGGTTATCAGGGCGGTTGTAAATGTCGGTCCAGTTGGCGCCGCGGTTGGTGAGGCCGAAGGTGGCGTAGAGGTTGGCATTCAGGCCGTTGTCACCTTTGGCTCTGGCTACGTCGCTCTCAGCCTCTAAGCGGCGGCGCTGAAAGTTGATGCTTTCCTTGCGGTTCCGGCGTGCTTCTGCCAGCGCGGTTTCGGGCACCACCACGGTGGCAGGTATCGTTTGCGGCACGTCCAACTCCAGCTGCACCTTATCTTCGATGCCCACATAGGTCTTCAGCGCCAGTGATGCAGTTTGGGCATCCAGTGTCGCTTGGGCCAGCGCCAGGTCCGCGTTCAGCACGGCCAGGCGCAGTTGCAGCAAATCATTTTTCGAGAGCCGGCCGAGTTTATACTTCTCCTGCGCGATCTGGTAAAGCGTATCGTTGTTTGCCAGGTTTTTGGCGGCGATGCCTTTGTTTACCTGCGCCAGCAGCAAATCGAAGTATAGCTTGGTGGCATCCACGGCGATCTTCTCGCGCTCCTCCAGGTACTTGCGCTGCGACTCCTCATACTTGAGCGGCTCGATCTTGCGGGCCCATGCCAGCTTGTTATAAGCGAACAGCGGTTGCTGCAGCCCGATGATGGCGGGGTTGCCGTTGTAGCGGGTCTGGTTGCGGTCAAAGTCGTCGAAGCGCTGCATGAGCGAAGTCACAAAGATGCTGCCGCCGGTGGGTCCGATCGCCTGGCTCAGCGTGAGGCCCAGTTCGGCGTTGTTATTCGATACAGGCTGAAATTCCAGCGTGCCATCGGGCTGTGTAACGGGGGTAATGGAACGGCTGAAATCCGGTAAAACTCCCTCTAAACTCAGCTGCGGTTTGTAATCCGATTTAAAACTGCGCCACTGCCAGTAGCTGGTTTCGCGGCTGGTTAGCGCCTGCTTGGCTACTGTAGATTGCTCCTGCGCCAGGGCGATCACCTCCTGCAGGCGCAGCGGGCGCACGGCAGGTTGAGCAAAAGCGCTGGCGCAGGGCAACCACAGCATTCCAAACAACAAACAAAACAAGTAATGCTTTTTCATAAGTTTATTTTGTACTGATGGCGCGAATAGGTTTCTGACAAAGGCTTTCATAACTCGGAACAGGCGTTAGTGGAGGCTTATTTTCTGCGTGGTGATGTAATCCTTCAGATCGGAGATCACCACCTGGTCGCCGGGTTGCACGCCGTTCTCCAGTTCCACGTAATCGGTGTTGCTTACGCCGATGCGGGCCGGCACGCGCTGCAGTTCATCGCCGCGCACTACAAACACTTGATTGTTGACATTGCCGTTGAAATAGGGGCCATTCTGCACGCGCAGGGTGTTGGGTTTGGTGGCAGTGGTCACGTACACATCCACCCGCAGGCTGGGGCGCAGGAGCGGGTTGTTATTTTCGGCAAGGGCTACATAAAAGGTAACGGTGCCGTTTGTTACGGTCGGCTCCACAGAGGCTATGGTACCGGTGAGGTCGGTGTCGTTGATGCGTACGGTCACCTGTCCGCCGGCATGTAGTTGGTCAGCAAAGGCATCGGAGGCGGTGGCCTGCACTTTGTAGCTGCTCAGGTCGGCGAGGCGGGCGATCACGTCGCCGGCATTCACGGTGCTGCCGATCTCGTTCTTCACCCAGGTCACCACGCCAGGGCGGGAGGCGCGTACTTCGGCTTGCTGCATCTTGCGCTCCAGTTCCTCGATCGAGCGGCTCTGGATGGCCATCGTAAAGCCTAGTTCCTGCTCATCGGCTTGCAGCAGCTGGTGCTCGGTGTCCATGTCTTTTTCAATTTCGGCAAGCTCCTGCTGGGCGATCTTCAGCGTCAGTTCCGCCTGTTTCACGCGCTCCTGCGTGCCGCCACCAATCTTGAGCAGGTATTGCTCGTCTTCCAGCTGGGCCTGCAGGCTTTTCACGTTCATGCGCTTGATGGCCAGCTGTGAGTTCAGGGCGTTGAGTTTTTTCTGAAGTTGCAGGCGCAGTTGCACGCGCTTGTGCTGGTTAAGCTGTTCCTCGTCTTTGAGTTTTTCGTAGGCAAGTTGCGTAAAGGCCTTGTCGAGCAGCAGGATCTGGTCCCCTTGCTGCACATGGTCGCCAGTTTGGTGTACTACCTGCTCGATGCGCGCCTGTATAGGGCTGGTAACGGCTAACTCGTGCTCGGGCACCACCAGGCCGCTGGCGGTGAGGGTAGCCGTTACGGGACCTTGCTCTACTGTCGCAATTCTGATCTCGTCGCGGCGCAGGCTGGGCTTCAGCAGGCTGCGGAAGCCGAAGATGGCAACAGCCACTACCACCAGCCCCAAGCAGATCTGCCAGATCTTTTTGCGCTGGTTGGCTTGTTTAGTTGAGAGAGAAAGTTCGCGGTCCATAGTCTTATTTTATGCTTCCTTGCTGCTATATAGCCAAAAGAAGTGCCAATAGATTAAGTATCTGTAATTCAATACATTATACAATAATAAGTTGATTTTGAAGCACTAGGAGGTGTTCACTATTGAACAGGGTGTGCGGTTTTGAAAGCGGTATAAATTATGCTTTTAATAGCCTCTGGCGGAAAGGAGGAGCAAGGTAGAGAAGGCTGGGCAAAGCGCTAACGGTAACTTCTGCACAAGTATAAATTCAGGTATAAACGGCTAGGTCAATGTCGCTTGTTAAAACCTCGCTGTTTGTGTTTTACGTACCTCTCAGTACCTATGAAAAATGCATCCCTCGGTTACCTTTTCGCCCGCCTGCCTATTGGTATGAGCATGTTCGGGCATGGGCTGGTGCGGCTACCTAAGCTGATAAAGTTTAGTGAGGGGCTGGCTAGCAGCTTTAAGGACTCTTGGCTATCCGAAGCGGTGGTGCAGCAGTTCGCCTATTTTCTGCCTTACCTGGAGCTCAACATCGGTGCTTTGCTGCTGTTGGGATTGTTTACGCGGGTAGTGTCGGCAATGGGGGTGCTGCTGATGGTAGTACTGATCTTTGGCTCCTGTCTGCTCGAAAGTTGGAATAATGTGGCGGTGCAGATGTTTTATGGCGTATACTTTGCCGGGCTCATGGCCTTTGAACACAGGTATAACCGCTACTCCATCGACAATGGCATTCGCGGGCGCCGCATCAAAAAGAAACAGGCCCAAGCCCTGTAGTTTCGGCTGCTTTTCCGGCTTGGGTTGGGCAAATCTCCCCAGCTTTCGTTAATTTGCCTCAAACCGATACCCTACACTATGAACCATAAAGAAAGACTGGCCGCTATCCGCAGCCAGATGAAAGGCGAGGGCATAAGTGCCTACATCATCCCTTCTGCCGACCCGCACATCAGCGAATACCTGCCTGACCGCTATAAATGCATTGAGTTTGCTTCCGGGTTTACCGGCTCGGCAGGAACACTGGTGATCACCGAAGACTTTGCCGGGCTCTGGACCGATGCCCGCTATTTTGTGCAGGCCAAAGAGCAACTTGAAGGCTCTGGCTTTGAACTGGTGAAGTTGCAGACGCAGCATGCTCCGGAGTACATCCAGTGGCTGGCGGAGCGCCTGCCGGAGGGAGCTACCGTTGCCTTTGATGCCAAGCTAATTTCTGTGGCCCTGGCCCAGCTCTTAGAGCAGCAACTACAACCTTTGGGTATCCGGCTTAACAGTGACCGCGATTACCTGGAGCCGATCTGGCAGCACCGCCCCGGCCTGCCGATTGCCCCGGCTTTTTTATTGGATGAGGATACCGTCGGCGAATCGCTGGAGAGTAAACTGCAGCGCCTCCGTACAGCCCTGAAAAAGCACCGCGCCGACTATCACGTTATCTCCTCGCTTGACGACCTTGCCTGGCTCTTTAACATACGAGGCTCCGATGTGAAGTGTAACCCGGTGGTGCTGAGCTTCGCTCTCATCAGCCAGGACAAAGCCATGCTTTTTATCAATGCCGCTAAACTAAGTGAGAAAGACCAGCAACAGTTGAAAGCTGCCGGCGTGGAGTTGGAAACCTATGATATGATTGAACGGGCAGTGGCTGGCATTCCGGCCAATAGCATCTTGCTTGATCCGCGCCGTAACTGCTTTGCATTATACAAGCAATTACCCAAAGAGGTGCGCGTGGTGCAGGAAACGAACCCGACCACCTTCTTCAAAGCTGTGAAAAACGAGGTTGAGGTAGAGAATACCCGCCAAACGATGATCAAAGACGGGGTGGCCCTCACCCGTTTCTTTAAATGGCTGGAGGAAAATGTGGGGAAAGAGAACATAACCGAAGTTTCGATAGCTGAGAAGGTGCGGGGTTTCCGGGCGGAGCAGGAGGGCTTTGTGGGTGAGAGCTTTGATACCATTGCCGGCTATAAAGCGCATGGCGCGCTGCCGCATTACAAAGCAACCTCCGAGAGCGATGTGGCGCTGCAGCCAGAAGGGCTGTTCCTGCTAGACTCTGGCGGCCAGTACCGAACCGGCACCACCGACATTACGCGGGTGGTATCGCTTGGCAAACTGACTGACGAGGAAAGCACCGATTATACATTGGTGCTGAAAGGCATGATCGACGGCGCTTCGGCACGCTTCCCGAAAGGCACGCGCGGCTACCAGCTTGATGCCATTACCCGCAAGCCGCTCTGGGACCAGGCCCGCAACTATGGCCACGGCACCGGCCATGGCGTTGGCTTTTTCCTGAATGTGCACGAGGGGCCGCACGTGTTAAACCCTTCGCCAACTGCTGTTGACATCGAACTCGGCATGATTTCTTCGGTAGAGCCGGGTATTTACAGGCCAGGTAAGTATGGCATCCGCATCGAGAACCTGGTACTCACCATCAAAGATGAAAGCAACGATTTTGGCGAGTTTTATACATTTGAGCAACTCACTTTGGCTTTGATCGATACAACGCCTGTGAAAAAAGAGTTGCTGGCGGCGCACCACATAAAATGGCTGAATACCTACAATCAGCGGGTGGTGGAGCAACTGGGACCGCACCTGAACGAAGCGGAACTTGCCTGGCTGAAGGAGAAAGCGAAGGCTATTTAAGTATAGCGTATCTCATACTTCTTGTAAGTATAGGAATGATCAGCAAAGCCTTGGCTGCACAAATGGTGGCCAGGGCTTTGGTTTTCTCAACTTAGCCCAGAATTCAGACTGTAGGCACATCTTTCTTGGCGAGGGGGCAGGTCATTTCCCCTAAGTATAAGCTTAGGAATGCAGCGCAGGCGGGCCGATTGGAGCCGCATCAGCACTGCCACCGCAAAATAATTCGAATCCTGTTTGCTACGCCAGCACGAATATAAGTACCTTGACCTTGTGAAAGATTACGTGCTGTTTATAGATACTGAAACCACCGGTATTCCTCAAGACTTTAATTCACCTTATGCCAACGATGCTGCATGGCCGCACTCGGTGCAGGTGGCATGGGTGGTGTACACCAAGTATGGGCAGCAGGTAAAAGCAGAAAATCATTACGTGCGCAACGATGGTTTTGAGATCTCGGAGGGAGCCGAAAAGATACATGGCATTACCAGCGCATTTCTGGAAGTGCACGGAGAGGACCGAAAATTTGTATTTGAGCTTTTAGCCGCCGACCTCAACAAGTATAGACCCTTGGTGGTAGGGCATTTTATGGAGTTGGATTACCACATGGCAGGGGTGGGGTTCTACCGCTCCGGCCTTGATAACCCTATGGCCAGCCTGCCAACCTTTTGCACCATGCAGGCATCGGCCAGTTACCTGATCTATACCCACCGCAGAAGCTTGCGACTTGGGGAACTGTACGAGCGGCTGTTCGGCAAACCCCTTGAGCACCACCACAATGCCCTGGCAGATGCACTGGCAACAGCAAAATGCTTTTTTCAACTACACCGCCGGGGCGACATCAGCGATGCGGCCATCGAGGCCCAGCAAACGCCAAAGCCGGAAAAAAAGCATTGGTATAAAGGTGGCTGCAGCCTTTCTGTATTGTTTCTTTTGATAATTATCTTCCTAAGCTACTGGTTATGAGTGAGCAACTACAATTCCTGAAAACGGTAAAACCCTTCGACAAGCTGCCGGATGATGTACTGCAAGGCGTAATTGACCTGTTGCAGGAGGTACGGTATACCAAAGATACGGCTCTTTATTACCAGGAGGTCACCAAGATGAAAGGGGTAGATCTCATTGCGGAGGGCGAGTACGAGGCATTTTTTTACGACAGCGAACAGAACAAGCGGGTGGTAGAGCACCACACCCGGGGCTACTGCTACGGGGGCTTATCGGTGCTGCTGAACCGGAAGCGATCCCTCCGTTCGGTTATCGCTAAAAAAGGTACGGTTGTATACTTCCTGCCTCGCCGCGATTTCAGGGCGCTGTGCCAGGCATATGAGGAGTTCTTTCACTTCTTCACCACTGAGTTTGGAAAACGCATGCTGGATGATGAATATTCCCACTTTGTGAAGCGGCCTACTGCCTTTGAGCAGAATTACATCGCGTCAGACCAGCTGTACTCCCGCAAGATAGAAAGCGTGGAATACCGCGAACTGGTTTCCTGCCCCGCCGATACACCGATTTACAAAGTTGCCCGCTGGATGGCGGAGCAAAAGGTAAGCTGCCTGTTTGTAACCAATGCGCAAGAGAAAGTAGTAGGTTACGTCACCGATATTACGCTCCGCGACAATGTGGTGGCCCGGCAGGCAGATGTCAGCGGCCCCGTTAGTGGCATTATGGATAATCCGGTGGTTGCCATCAATACGCAGGCGTTTGTGTATGAGGCTATTCTGCTAATGTTTCATACCAAAACCCGCTACCTGTTGCTAGAGGAGAACGGCCGCTACATAGGGTTTACCAGCCGCAACAGGCTGCTCAGTGAGCAGGCGCAGTCGCCATTCGTGTTCATTCAGTCCGTAAAGCTGGCCCAATCAGTGGACGAACTGCGCAAAAAGTGGCAGAAGGTGCCCGAGATAGTATACCAGTTGCTGAACCGTGGCGTGAAGCCCGAGATCGTGAACCAGGTAATCACGACGGTATCGGATACCATTGCCTTGAAAGTGATTGAGAGTACGATTGATACCATGGGCACACCGCCTGCCAAGTTTGCCTTTATTGTGCTGGGCAGCGAAGGCCGCAAAGAGCAGACGCTCAAAACGGACCAGGACAACGCCATCATTTACGAAGATAAGGCCAACGAACAGCGTGAACTGGTGCGGGAATACTTCCTGAAGTTTGCCGAGCGGGTATCAGAATGCCTCGACCATATTGGCTTCAGCTACTGCACAGGCGGCTACATGGCTAAGAATACCAAGTGGACTCACTCGCTCTCGCACTGGAAGCGCAACTATGAAAGTTGGATGAAAGAGCCGGAGCCGGCCACTGTGATGAAGTTCTCCGCCTTCTTTGACTGCCGCCTAATATATGGCGAGCCGGTTATTATGGAGGAGCTGCGCGAATTTCTGGATGAGGAGCTGCAGAAGCCGCTGGGCCGCTTCCTTTACCACATGGCTAACAATGCGCTGCAATATGTGCCGCCGCTGACGTACTTCAAAAATATCCGCACCTTCACCAAAGGCAGCCAGGAGGTGTTCGACATCAAAAAAGCGATGACACCGATCGTGGACCTGGTACGCGTACACGCGCTGAAGAACCGCATTTTCGCGACTAACACCGGCGAACGCCTCGAAGCGCTAAAGAACAACGGCATCTTTACCGAAGTAGAGTATCATGAGCTGATGCAGTCGTACTATTACCTGATGAGTATGCGCCTGAAAAAACAGGCAGTGCAGATCATCCATGATAAGGCAGATCCGGAGAATTACATTGATATTCAAAATTTGACAAAAATAGAGCAGGTTACCCTAAAGGAGATCTTCAAGACCATCGCCAACTTTCAGACAAGTATGAAAGTGAAATTCACGAATTCGCTTTTTGAATAGCGACCCAAAGTAGCCGCAGCACAACAGCAGTTTAAATGCAATACCAGGTCAAAGTACTTAAGTAGGTTTGGTGATATTTGAGCGGCAACAGAAGCCTCTTTTAGCAAAGAAGGTGCGGGCTAAGGCGCTGGCCACTACCTTTGCTGCAAAGCAAGCCGCTGTTCCGGCTGCGATCTATACGACATGAGCAGTTTTATACTTTTGTTCGGATGCCTGTTGCTGGGTATCTTCCTTCGGCGGCTGCCCGACTTTCCGCGGAACAGTCCGCAGGTGCTCAACCAGTTTATCATTTACATCTCGATGCCGGCGCTGGCGTTATACTTTATACCAGAGATAAAGCTAAACAGCGCAGTGCTGCTGCCGGTGGCAGTAGGGTGGATCTGCTTTGCCGGTGCGGTGCTGCTGTTCTGGAGCCTTGGTAAAGCGCTGGGCTGGTCGCGCAAGCTCATCGGCTGCTTTATACTTACAGCAGGCTTTGGCAACACATCGTTTATCGGCTTTCCGGTAATAGAAGCGGTGTATGGCAAAACCGGGCTGCAAACGGCTATACTAATCGACCAACCCGGCACCTTTATGGTGCTCTCCACGCTGGGCATTACGCTGGCAGCCTATTTTTCAAGCGGGCAGGGCAAAGGCAGCACGATCTTCAGCCGCATCATTAAGTTTCCGCCTTTCCTAATGTTTGTGCTGGCCCTAGCGATGAACCTGGTGGGCTGGCATTTTTCCCCTGAGATAAAAGATGTGCTGCAGCGGCTAGGCAATACGGTATCGCCGCTGGCGCTGGTTTCAGTAGGAATGCAACTCACGCTGGAGCGGCGCAGCAAACACTGGGGATTTCTGGCGTTAGGCCTGGCCTACCAACTTATACTTGCCCCGCTGCTGATCTTGGTGCTGTATGTGCCGGTGCTGGGGCAGCATGGCCAAACGGTGCAGGTTTGTGTGCTGGAGGCTGCAATGGCACCTATGATCACGGCTAGCATTGTAGCCTCATCGTATGGCCTGAAGCCGCGCCTGGCCAACATGATGGTCGGCATCGGTATTCCCGTTTCTATACTTACCTTAACGGTGTGGTACTGGTTGGTGCAGGGGATATAAGTGGTCACAGGAAAGACGGGCTAGCCACAGGCGAGGGATAAAGGCTACGCAGCGTTGCACAAGTATGGCGCTCAGCTTTGAACGCATTCCCGCACAACGCACAACACAGAATGAAAACTACTCTTCGTACGTGTCCAGCCTGATCTTTTCTATAAGCAGGTAGTTTTTGAACTGGTGGATGAGCTTGTCCATTTCCTTTTCCTTCTGCTCCAAAGCCTCCATTTCCTCATCTGAAGTCTGAAGCACCGGGCGCAGGCGGTCGAGGCTGTCATTCAACTGCACAATGGCATCAGTCGTATGGCGACGAATTTCCTCGTTCGATTCATTTGCGACACCTTCTTCCAGCTCCTGAATGTACTTTTCCAGAAACTTCACCATGTGCCAGGGGGTGTTTGGCCGGTTCCAGGTAAAGGTGATGTTGCAGCGGCGGCAACGGTAGGTATTGCTCTTCCAGCCAAGCTCGCTGGCCGTTACACCGTTTTTCTTCAGCATGTCCGCTTTATTGCATTTGGGGCACACCGCGTTGTCTTCAATGATGTTTTTTAACCGCTCCCGTTTATCCAAAATAGCGGTTCGGTTTTGCGCGTGGGTATAAAGCTGCGCCTCCAGGTTCTGGCAAGCGTTGGTGAGTTGCTCGTGTTCCTGGCTGAGTTCGCCCGTCTCCATCAGCAGCGCCGCGCGCTTACTAAAAAAGCGGATCAACTTCACTAACTCCCGCTCATTTGCTTTCAGTGCTGTATCGTTCATACTACAAAGATAGGAAGAAATGAAATGGGAAAAAGTTGGGAAGTTAGAGGGTTAGAAAGTTTAGAAGTGGATGAGAGGCACTTTGTACTCGTAGCGGCGCCTTTTTGGCACTTATCCCAAAGCTATTCTTCCAACAAGCAGCCTAAATAACACTCCCACCTTTTTAACCCTCTAACTTCTTAACTCCCCAACTCTCTAACCGTTCTCTCTGGCTCGTTTGTAGAGGCGGATAGCCAGCATCAGGATAACGGAAAAGAGGATCAGGCCCAGGATGCCCCATAACATGCTGAGAGAGCTTTTGAGTACTACCAGGAACACGATGCTGACGAGGAAAAGTGTGGCAACTTCGTTCCAGATGCGTAACTGGGTGGAGTTATACTTCAAGATGCCTTGCTGCTGCTGCCGGAAAAGGCGGTGGCAAAGGAAGTGGTATACATACAGGCCGACTACAAAGCAAAGCTTCCAGACCAGCCAGTCGGGCACTGCGCCGTAGAGGTACAGCATGGTAGGTCCGAAAATGAGCGTGAGGATAGCCGACGGCCAGGTGATGCCATACCACAGCCGCTTTTGCATTAGTGCCAGTTGCTTTTGCAGGATGCTCCGCTCCGGCTCCGGCTTTTCCGCAGCTTCGGCAAAGTATATGAACAGCCGCACAATGTAAAACAGGCCGGCAAACCAGGTAACAATAAAAATGATGTGCAGCGCTTTGATGTAGGAATAGCTCATCGGTAGCAAGTATAAATCCGGCAGCAAAGGTACTTCTTAATTGTTAAATTCAGGTATAGCCGGGTAGCAGCAGGCGCAGCGCACATGAGAACAGCCTAAAATAAAACCTGGCGCATGTCCGGAGAAATGCGCCAGGAGAGGGCTAAAGCTGAGAGGGTAAGTACTATTTGGATGGAAAGCCTTTACCCGGCAGTGCCACCTTAAACTGACCTGCTGAACACTGGCGTAGTCGGTTTGTCCCGCCACAGGCGCGCATCCAGGCACATGGCAATGTTGCGCAGAAACGGCTGTCCGGCAGGCAGCACCTGGATGTCCATATCGCTGCATGCGACTAAGCCATCGTCTTCCAGCGGCTGCAGGCGCTGCAAAGCATCCTGCAAGTATGGCTGCTCTGCTTTTTCCCAGAAAGAGGCAAAGCGGCACATCAGGTTCAGGATGTGCTGGCGGATGCGCATGTCTTCATCAGTCAGCTCATGGCCTTTGAGCAGGGGCAGCCGGTTTTCCGCCACCGCTGCCTCATAAGCTTCCACTTCTTTCACATTCTGTATAAAAGCGGTGCCCGTATCGGAAATGCTGGAAGCGCCCAAGCCGATCAGCAGCTGCGTGGGGCGGGGTGTATAGCCCATGAAATTGCGGTGCAGCGTGCCCGTCTGTGCTGCCAGATATAGCTCATCTTCGGGCAAAGCAAAGTGGTCGAGCCCGATCTCATTATAGCCGGCTTCTTCCAGTAAGTTTCGGCCCAGTTCATACAGGGCGCGCTTGTCAGCAGGCGCGGGCAGGTCGGCTTCGGAGTAGCGACGCTGTGCTTTGCTTTTCCAGGGCACGTGGGCGTAGCTGTAAAAGGCGATGCGCTCGGGCCGGAGCTCTTTCACTTTCTCGATCGTGTGGCGGATGCTGTCGGTTGTCTGGTGGGGCAGGCCGTAGATGATGTCGCCGTTAATGGAGGTATAGCCAATAGCGCGGGCGTCATCAAACGTCTGTTTTGTTTGCTCAAAGGTCTGGATGCGGTTGATTAAAAACTGCACGCGCGGATCGAAGTCCTGAATGCCTACGCTCAACCTCCGGAATCCCAGATCATACAACACCTGCAGCTGCGCGGCATTGGTAGCGTTGGGGTGCACCTCCACGCTCAAGGCTGCTCCTGCGGTTACCTCCACCGGTTCCAGCAGTTGCTCCAGCAGGCTTTTCAGGTTTTGCGCACTGAAAAAAGTAGGCGTGCCGCCGCCTAGGTGCAGCTCTGTCAGGCGTGGCTTCTCATCAAATGTGGCCAGGTATAGCGCCCACTCCTGCAAAAGAGCTGCCATGTAGGGCTCCTCTACTTGATGATTTTTGGTGATACGCTTGTTGCAGCCGCAGTAGGTGCAGAGCTGCTCGCAGAAGGGCAGGTGCAAGTATAAGCTGATGCCATTCGTGCTGTTGCTTTTTCGGAAAGCCTGCCGCACATGCTGTAGCCACTGCGCCTGTGTCAGCGGTTTCTCGTCCCAGTAAGGCACAGTGGGGTAGCTGGTATACCGTGGCGAGGGCACATCATACTTGGCCAGCAGGTCAGCAGAAGCAGTGTTGAGGGAAGCGATCATTTCACTAAGTATTTTAGAAGCTATACTATAAAGCAACGGCTTTACTACAGGCAAAGGTGTGGCAAATCAGCGCTTTAAGAAATGACAATTATCATCCGCAGTTATGACCTGGCTGTTTGTTTTGAAGAAAGATTAGTAACTTCACATAATTTGCCAGTTACAGCGCGTTTCAGATTTATGAGAATTACTACGCCAACATTGCTTTTAGACAAAGAGAAGTGCCTGCGTAACATCCGCAGGATGGTGGAGAAAGCAAGCAGAAATAATGTCCGGCTGAGACCACATTTTAAAACGCACCAGTCGGCCCAGATCGGCGAATGGTTCCGGGAAATGGGAGTCGGAGCAATTACGGTTTCCTCACTGCGCATGGCCAGTTATTTTGCCAACCACGGCTGGGCGGATATTATGGTCGCTTTTCCGGCGAATGTGCTGGAGATAGACCGCATTAACGAGTTGGCACCCCGCATACAGCTGCACCTGCTGGCCGTGAACCAGGAAACCGTAGAGTTGCTGGCGGCGCAGCTGAAGTATCCCGTCCATATTTGGGTAAAGATCGATACCGGCTATCGGCGCACCGGCATTCTGCCGCACAGCCATGCCGAACTCGACAGCATCCTTACAGAAATAAAGCAGAGCGATAAGCTGCACTTCAGCGGTTTTGTGGTGCACGACGGCCATACGTACAAGCAAACCGATATCGAAGCGGTCCGCACCATTCATAATACATCGGTATACCAGTTGCAGCTTTTAAAAGAACGCTACAAAGGGCAGTTTCCGCAGCTGCAGCTTTCTATTGGCGATACGCCTTCCTGCAGCATTGTAGAGCACCTAAGCGGAGTGGATGAGATCCGGCCGGGCAACTTTGTGTTTTTTGACCTTACGCAGCAACGCATCGGCTCCTGTACCTTTCAGGACATTGCCGTGAGCGTGGCCTGCCCCGTAGTGGCCAAGCACGCCGACCGGGGGGAACTGATCCTTTACGGCGGCAGCGTACATTTCTCGAAAGAAAGCCTGCCCCTGGAGAACGGCTCTGTAATCTATGGCCGTGGCGTGGAACTGAACGGGGAAGGCTGGGGCGCACCAATCGAAGGGTTGGAAATCGTATCTCTGTCGCAGGAGCATAGCATTGTGAAGGCAAGCCCTGAGCAGTTTGAGAAGTACCACATTGGCGACCTGCTGCTGTTGCTACCTGTACATTCGTGCCTTACGGCCGACCTGATGCGGGGCTACCTGACGTTAAACGGCGAGCGTTTGGAACACCTTTCGGGTGTGCCACAGCAGGAAGTGCTCTTCTAATGGCAGCACCAAAAAAAAAGCGGCCTGCGTTTATGAACGCGACAGAGGAGGATGCCTGGGACAAGATCGAAGCAGCGCCTCCGAGGTATAAAGTACCCCCATCCAAGGCGCCTAAGCCGGTCAAACGGGTAGCGACTGCCTCGCCCAAACGCCGGAAAAAGAAAAAGCAGCCTACGCCCATGCGGTTCTGGGTAGGAGCTGCTGCACTGGCTTTGCTGCTGTTGCTGGTGCTGTATGTGCATTTTTTTGTGGAGAAGCGGCACGTCGTATGGCCGGAGGGATACAGCGTTTACGGCGTCGATGTATCCAAATATCAGAAGGACATCGACTGGCAACTGGTACGCGAAAATGAAGTATCGTTTGCTTTTGTAAAAGCTACTGAAGGCGCTACGCTGCAGGATGCTTATTTCGACCGTAACTGGCAGCAGGCCCGCCAAGCAGGTATACTTTGCGGCGCGTATCATTTTTACATCCCATACCTCAAGCCGGAGGTGCAGGCAAAAAACTTCATCAAACATGTGACGCTGCAGCCTGGTGATCTGCCACCTGTGCTGGATGTGGAGCTGAAAGGACGTAAAACAAAAGAGCAGTTGCGCCGCGACCTGCAGGTATGGCTCCGGCAGGTGGAGAATGCCTACGGTGCCAAGCCGATCATCTACACCAATTACACGTTCTATAAAGATTACCTAGCCGGCCATTTCGATGATTATCACCTGTGGATAGCGCATTACAATGTATCCAAGCTAAAGCTGGAGAAAACAAACCGGCTGAAACTGGCTTTCTGGCAGCATACGGATGGCGGCGCCGTTGCTGGCATAGAAGGCGTGGTGGACTGCAATGTATTCTACGGCAGCATGCGCGATTTAAGAGATGTATGTATAAAATAGCAGCCCTAAAGTATAAATGATTCATGCGCAGGAGCAGGCTTCGTTTTATACTTCAGAGCTGTACAATATTTATTTTAACGCGGGATTTAAATCTTCGGCAGCCTTTTACCGGCTCCAATTGCCTTTGCACTTAATTAGAATACGCTGCAGTTTAGAATTACTGCTTACCAGGTAGTAAAAAGGCCAGGGATATAGCAAGACGTTAAATAGCTTCTGCACAAAAAAGGCGGTACACTAAGCTAGTGTACCGCCTTTTTTACTGTTGCGCTTAACGGTTATACTTAGTAGCGATCATAATCTCTGTTGTCGCTATCGCGCCGGTCGTGGTTACGGTCGAAGGTGCGGGTCTGATTGCGGCTTCGGAGGTAGTCACTCTCGGAATTGTTGTTGCCTTGATTAAAGTAACCGCTCATGCCATAAGGCTCGCTGGTGCTTGAGCTGCCATGCGCGTATCGGTCGTCTGCGGTATACATGTGGCGGTCCTGGTCGGAGTTATAGTTGCCTCTGCCGGAGTTACCTCTTGAGCCATAATTGTCTCTGTCGGAAGTTCGGTCGTAGCCGCTGCCCATGTAGTTGCCACGCGATCCGCCGCCGAAGCTGTGTGTATTGTAATCGTCGTTCTGGAAGTTATAACGGCCCTGGCTTTCGCCTCCGAATCGGCGCGAGGTGTCGTTGCCATAAAGGTCGCGGTCGCTGGAGTTAGAGCTTAAGCCCCTATCCGAGCCACGGCCCGAGCTGCGGTTGTCGTTGTAAAAACTGCTGCTGCCGCCATACGAATTGCCGCGGCTGGGGCTGCTGAGATTGCTTTGGCGGGCCTCGTCAGGGCTGCCCGTGCCGCTGTAATAATTGTAGCCGCTGTCGTTATCGTTGCCATAGCGCTGCGACGGATGTTGGCCCCCTCTGGAGGAGCCAAAGCCCTGTGCCCCGCCGTAACTGCCCATGCTGCCATAGTTGCGGGAGCTGCTGTAGGTGCCATATGCATCCTGGTTGCTGGTTTTGCGCGAGCCGCCCATTTCGTCGCCCTGATTGCCATACCTTTCGTTGCCGTAGCCGCCGCGGGCCGACGAACCGTAGTTGTCGAAGCCATAGTTGCCGTCCTGCTCTGGATGGCGATAACGCTCGGAGCGGTTGGTGTGGAAGTTTTCTGAATTGTCGTAATGGTCAGATTGGTTTCTGTTCATAGCTTTTAATTGTTTAAATGTGGTACAAAAATGTCTGTACTTATTTAACGAGAGCGGTAGGGAGGGGTTAGATGAATTTGGAATTAAGGGTACTCACCGTAGCTGCAGAAAAGGCGCGGGTGAATGTGCTGGAAAGCCTTGAGAAGCTGCTTATTGAGCAGGCTAGTGGCTACACTCAGAATACTCCAATTTAAAGGCGTTGTCGCTGCTTTCGTTTTCAGCCATTAACTTGATTTTAAGCCGGCTGAACTATTTTTATACAACTTCAAGGTCAAGAAATCAGTACAAGCATCTACCTCGGCAGTAAGTGAAGGAGTGCAAATTCTGCTACCGGTTTTGCCGGACCAATTCCTCCCTGTAGAATTTTAAAAGCTGTTGTTTAGAAGTAGTATGGCGAAAGAAGCAAAAGAGAACCACGTGCAGGAAAAAGACGAGCATCAGAAAAAAGCAGCGAACGAATTTTATGAACGCGCGCTGCAGATGCTGAAGCAAAGCGGTACAGATTTTCTGGTGGGCGGGGGCTTTGCTCTGCGGGAGTACACCGGTATAATGCGCGACACCAAAGACCTGGACGTTTTCTGCAAATCAGGCGAGTGCCCGCACATAATGAAGTGGTTTAACGAGCAGGGCTATGAAACCGAGCTGACGGACCCGCGCTGGCTGGCCAAAGCCATCATCGGCGATAACTTTGTAGATGTGATCTTCAACAACCCCGGCAACCACTGTGCCGTGGACGACAGCTGGCTGGAGCGATCTGTAAAAGGAGAGCTTTTTGGCGTAGAAGTGAGGTATATTCCGGCAGAAGCACTGGTCTGGTCTAAGCTGTATGTGCAGAACCGGGAGCGCTACGATGGCAGCGATATCAACCATATTATTCTGCGCTGGGGCAAAAACCTGGATTGGAAGTGGCTCTGGATGCATATGGAGCAGCACTGGCAACTGCTATTCGCGCAGCTGCTTTCGTTTCAGTTCGTTTACCCTTCCGACCGCGACCTGATACCGCGCTGGCTTTTTGATGAACTGCTGACACGGGCGCAGGAGCAGTTTGACCTTCCGACGCCAAAAGATAAAATTTGTCTCGGTCCGCTCATTGATCAGACCCAATACGCAACCGATATCACCGAATGGGGCTATAAGGTAGTAACGATGAGATCCGTTTAACTATGATGCAACCAGAAAGTAACATACCGGAAAATAACACCTCTAAAACCAGAATTGCCGCTGTTGGCGATATCCACGTGCGGGAAACCGACCAGGGCAAGTGGGAAGAATATTTCAGGCAGGTATCGGAGAAAGCCGATGTGCTGCTGTTGTGTGGCGACTTAACCGATACGGGCAGAATAGCAGAAGCAGAAGTGCTCGCCCATGAGCTGAAAGCATGCACTATACCGGTAGTCGCGGTGCTCGGCAACCACGATTTTGAGCGCGACAACGGCAAGGCAATCCGGAAGCTGATGATCAACGAGAACGTGCACCTGCTTGACGGCGATTGTGTGGTGATCGGCAATGTGGGATTTGCAGGTGTGAAAGGCTTTGGCGGCGGCTTTGACAAAGGCATGCTGGGCATGTTTGGCGAGCAGATGATCAAAGATTTTGTGCAGGAAGCCGTAGATGAAGCCCTGAAGCTAGACGGAGCACTCTCCCGCCTCGACAGTGAACATGTAGACCTCAAAAAGATTGCTGTGCTGCACTATGCGCCTATCCGGGCTACGGTAGAAGGGGAGCCGGAGCAGATATTTCCGTTCCTGGGCTCCTCCCGCCTGGCTGAACCGATCAACCGGCGGCAGGTAGTAGCGGCGTTTCATGGCCATGCTCATATTGGCAGGCTCGAAGGCGAAACCTCGAAAGGGGTGAAAGTATACAACGTGTCGCTGCCTATACTTGTAAAAGAAGGTTTTCAGCCGGCCGTTTTCCTGCTCGAAGTATAGCCGTTATACGAATATGAAAGCAGCACAGCCCTGCGATAGCTTTACAGGAGCTGCCGCAAGGCTGTGCTGCGTAAATGCTGGGTACTTATACTTGTTCCGCCTCTTACTTCGGCCTTTCACTTTAACGTACAGGCAATCGGCAGGGCAGGCGTTACGAAACCAGTATTATTTTACTTTTGCGTAGCGAAACAGGTACTCCAATCCAGCGGAGCAAAAGGGGTGTCTGGCTGAGTTGTTCCCCTATACCTTGCTGGCGAAGATTCAAACAAATCATACTTCTGCCGGGTTACTTTTAATCAGGAGTTCTGAAGTTGAGGCGAACTGCATGGCAATCGCATCACCCAAATCATACACGACCATGCTACAGATGTATCATAATAACCGCTGCGGAAAGAGCCGCCAGGCACTGCAACTGTTGCAGGAGCAAGGGCAGGAGGTGCAGGTAATCGAATACCTCAAAACAACCCCGACTGCGGAGGAACTACGCTTGGTTATACAGAAACTGGGTATAGAACCGGAGCAGTTGTTGCGCAAGGGTGAACCGCTTTTTAAAGAAAAATTTGCAAACCAGGTGCATACTGCCGAAGAGTGGGTGCAAATCATGTCCGAGAACCCGATCCTGATCGAACGACCGATTGTGGTGAATGGCGAGAAAGCCGTTATTGGCAGGCCACCCGAAAAAGTGCTCACCCTTTTATAACTGCCAACCGAATGAAGAAAGTACTGATCACCCTCGTTTTTACCTTTTGCATGACCTATGTATTCGGGCAGACGCAGGCAGAAATGAACCGGGAAGCATATGCCACTTACCAGAAAACAGACAAAGAGCTGAACCAGGTATACGGGAAAATTTTGAAAGCCTATGCCGCTGATACAACCTTCATCCATAACCTGAAAGCTTCCCAACAGCTCTGGATTAGGTTCAGGGATGCAGAACTGAAAACACTGTACCCGGACCGGGAGCCGGGGTTTTATGGTTCTTTGCACCCGGTTTGCCGCGCCAGCTACTTAGCGCAACTCACCCAAGAAAGAATTTATACCCTTCAGAAATGGTTAACAGGTGCAGCAGAAGGCGATGCATGTGCGGGCTCTGTGCGGGTAAAGCAGTAAGAGCGGAGCTGGGCAATGAAGACTTGTTACGGCATACGCTACAGGTTGTACTGGCTACAGGATATAACCATACGGGCCCAAAATAGTACATGTAGAGCGTTGAGCTGGGTAAAACCAGCAATTTTATACTTATTGTTTGCCTATGCGATTTCACTTCATGCTACTGTGCCTGGCGGCCTTGCTTCTGGCGGGGCCCTGTGCTTTGGCGCAGCAGGATACTACTCAACAGGATAATGGCCTTAACATACTGGGCATCAACCTGGATACCCTGCTTACACCGAAACCTCCGCGCATAGATACTACCTATATTACGAACTATAACCAAATGCTGCATGTGCACCTGCTGCTGGAGGATACCGACTATGCGCTACGCTTTATCAATAATGAAAAGCGCCTGATCTATAAACCCAACATTTCTTCATCGGCCGGTATTGGTGTGAGCTACAGTTGGCTGAGCTTTGACGCGACCCTGCGTACCAAAGCCCGCAGTGCGCAGGCTATGCGCGGCAAAACGGACCAGGTGCGTCTAGGCCTTAGCTTTAACGGCCGGAAAGTGCAGTTTAATGCTAATTACCAGCAGTACAAAGGGCTATACCTGTACAACACCGATGTGCTGGATGCCAACTGGTTTCAGCAAAGCGACACCTACCCGCTGCGGCCTGATATTGACTCCCGAACATTTTATGCGCGGGTATACTATACCTTTAACAATGAGCGGTTTTCACATCCGGCCACTATGTTTAAGCGGGAGCGGCAGATGAAGAGTGCCGGCTCCTTATTGCTGGGGGGCACGCTTGTCTTTTCGCAGGTGCAGGGCGATTCATCGCTTGTGCCGGTAAAAGTGCAGTCTTACTTCCCAAAAGAATCAAACCTGCTGCGCTACCGGACTATTAATTACAGTGTGAATGTGGGCTATGCTTATACGTATGTGTTTAAGAAATACTTCTTTGTCTCCGCTTCTTTCCGCCCGGGGCTTGGGCTCCGGCACCAGACAGGCACCACGCCAGATGAGACTGCTACCGTAATTCCACTGAAGCTGGGCCTGCAGGGGGATGGCCGGGGTACACTCGGCTTCAACAGTGACAAATACTATGGCGGCATTACGGCCAGCATGCTCGTTTCTTCCAGCAGCCTGGAGAGCAGCAACCGCCAGCGCAGCTACTATACCGAAATGCAGGTGGTGTTTGGCAGACGGTTTGGTTACAAAGCTAAAGGTATTCTCAGCAAAGTGCCGGGTTTTTGATGAGCAAATATTCAAATTGGCCGAATAAGAATTTCCAGGATAGAAAGATGTTTAAAGAATAAGTGTTGTTAGCACCTTAATGATCTGTTTTTAAGCAGAACAATCCTGCAAATCCATTAATCCTTAGTCATACTAAAAGATCACCAAAATAAAAGGGCTGAAGTATAAACTTCAGCCCTTTAAACTTTTTACAATTTATACTTACCAAATCTTTACGCGGGCGCTATCCGGCAGGTACATTTGCTGGCCCGGCTGCACGTTAAACGCTTTGTAAAAAGCCGGCACATCCGAAAAAGGACCGTTTACGCGCAGATTGGCAGGCGAGTGTACGTCCGTCAGGATCTGTTGGGCGAGTTTCTCATCGCGCTGGTGGTCCTGCCAGCCCAGGGCATAGCCCAGGAAGTAGCGCTGTGTAGGTGTCAGGCCGCCGATCTTCTCTCCTTTTTTATACTGCTCCGTTTTCTTGAAAGCATCCAGGCCGATCACGATGCCGCCCAGGTCAGCAATATTCTCCCCGGCGGTGGCGCGTCCGTTTACGTGCATACTGTCCAGCACCGTATAGTTATCGAACTGCTGCACAATCTGGTTCACCTTTTTCTTAAACTGTTCCTTGTCTTCAGCGGTCCACCAGTTGCGCAGGTTGCCTTCGGCATCATACTGGCTGCCCTGGTCATCAAAGCCATGTGTAAGCTCGTGGCCGATGGTAGAAGCCCCCACATAGCCATAAATGATGGCATCATCAGCTTCGTTGTCTTTCAGGCCGGGCACCGCGAAGATGGCGGCAGGCAACACAATTTCGTTGTTGCTCGGGTTATAATAAGCATTGTAGGTCTGCGGCGTCATATTCCACTCGGCACGATCTACGGGTTTGCCCAGCTTGTTGAAGTTATAGTTATACCACCACTCGTTGGCGCGCATCACATTGCGGGCGTAAGAACTGCGGTCTACCTTCAGGCTTGAGAAATCTTTCCACTGGTCCGGGTAGCCCACTTTTTTATTGATCTTGTTGAGCTTAACCAGCGCTTTCTGCTTGGTTGAATCGCTCATCCAATCCAGATTTTTGATATGCTCGCGGAAGGAGTCTACCACATTATCGACCAGGATTTCATAGCGCTGTTTGGTTTCGGGGGAGAAGTAATCTTTTACGAACAGCTGGCCCAGCATTTCGCCCATTGCATCTTCCTCCGAATCCAGCACGCGCTTCCAGCGGGGGCGCTGCTCGGTGCGGCCCTGCATTACGGTGCCATAGAAATGGAAATTCTCGTCATCGAATTTCTTACTCAGGTTGTCGGCGTAGGCATGCACCAGGTGCCACTTCAGGTAAGCTTTCCAGTCGTCGATAGAAACGGAGTTTAGCAGCTTAGCGGTTGCTTTGTAAAATTCCGGCTGCCCTACAATCACGCTGTCTACCTGCTTCACGTTCATCTGGGCCAGCCAGTTATTCCAATCGATGTTCGGCGTAAGTTTGTTGAGCTGCTCCACCGACATCTTGTTATAGTTGGCGTAGGGATCGCGGAGGTCAGCTAACTTGCGCGAAGATTTTGCCATAGCGGTCTCCAGCTTCATCACCTTGTCGGCATTCTGCTGCGCAGTTTGTGCATCCTGTCCTATCAGCTCAAACATGTTGGCCACATGCTTTACATAAGCCTCACGGATGTTAGCTGTGCGTGTATCAGTGTTAAAATAGTAGTCGCGGTTGGGTAGACCCAGGCCAGACTGCCACAGATAGAGCGCCATCTTATCACTATTTTTGGCATCCTGCTCCACAAATACGCCCGCCGGAGAAGTTACCCCGTAGGGTTTCAGCTGCGCCATCATCGCCTGTACATCGGCAGGTGTTTTGATTGCTTCAATCTTGTCCAGCTCTGGTTTCAGTGGCTGCAGCCCCTGCTGCTCAATAGCCACAGTATCCATGCCGGTGTGGTAAAAGTCACCAATCTTCTGCTCGTTGGTGCCCTGCGCGGCATTAGACTGAGCGGCCTTTTCGCTGATGTCCCGCAGGCGGCCGTACATTTCTTCCTGCACCTCCTTGCCAATGCTCCAACTGCTCTCCGACGCCGGAATCGGGTGATTTTTGATCCAGGTGCCGTTGGCATAGGCAAAGAAGTCATCGCCAGGAGCCACGGTGGTGTCGCGGTTGCTACTGATTAGATCAGGCTTATTAGCTTCCGCAGTTTTATCATACTTGTGGCAGCCGACCAGGCCCAACGCCAGCAAGGGCGAAACGACCAGCAGCCGTTTCAAAAAAGCTTTGTTTTTCATCCGTAGGTTAAATTTACAGTTAAACTTACAAAATATTCTGATCAAAACATGCAAGTATACCCACGTGCCCGATCGGCTTAAAAAGCAAAGGCTCCTGCAACAACTGTTGCAGGAGCCTTTGTGCTGTGATGCAATTTATGCTTACACTTTGGAGATGGCTATACCGCTGGCAAGGGTGAGGGCGTCTTCCAGGGCACCGCTCACGGCGTTGGGCGCATACTTGTTCATGAACATCCGCAGGTAATAGCTGCCGTAGGTGGCGGCCACTGCTGCCGTCGCGCCAAGAGCGGCTCCCTTCAGCCACTTATCGCGGTTGGCTGTAAAAATGGTGGCACCCACCAACGCGCCGGAGCCTACCCGCGCCAGCAGCACCGGCGGCGAAATCCGGTCAGGGATGCCGGGAAGCTTGTCTGCCATCATTTCAGAGGCTGACATCAGGTTCAGTCCGATGGCTACAGGGCCGTGCTGCAGGTAGCGTAGAGGGCTATCTTTCAGCGCCTCGGATGGCATGTTGTGCAGCTGTTTACTGAGCTGGGCTGGGGCCGACATGGATCGGAAACCCGCCACGGCACCCATACCCAGCGTCTTCAGAAAGTATTTCTTCGTGTCTTGTTTCATAGCTTTATACTTGTTTCTAATGTATACGGCAAAACCTGCGGCTGGCGTTACCCGGCAGGTTCTGGCAAGGCAATAAAAAACGTGTGCGGCAACCGCTAATTGGCAGCCCGCACACGTTTATATATTCTAAACGATGGGAGTTGTTTACTCCTCAGTTTCTACCAGCACATGCGCCGGCTTGTTTAGGGTAGGAGAGAGGTCCGAATCCTTTTTGCCGAAGCGGGCTCTGATCTTGCCCAGCGCGTTCTCCACTGTCAGATATACCGACGGCACCAGCACCAGCGTGAGCAGCAGTGAACTGCTCAGGCCACCGATAATTACCCAAGCCAGGCCGTTCTTGGTTTCGGCACCGGCGCCGGAAGCCAATGCGATCGGCAACATGCCCAGTACCATGGCTAGCGTCGTCATCAGGATCGGGCGCAAACGCTCACGGCCAGCTTCGATCAGGGCATCACGCACTGCCACGCCCTGAGCCTTCAGGTTGTTGGTAAAGTCCACGAGCAGAATGGCGTTCTTAGCCACCAGACCCATCAGCATGATCATACCGATCATCGAGAAGATGCTCAGGTTTTCGGATGCAAGCGCCAGGGCCAGCAGGGCACCAATCAGCGCCACCGGAAGCGAGAACAACACGATGAACGGATAGATAAACGAATCATACAGGGCCACCATGATCAGGTATACAAACAAGATCGCTACCACCATGGCCAGGCCCAGGCTGCCGAAGGCATCGCCTTGCTGCTCCAACTGGCCGCCATATTCAATGGTCACGCCATTTGGCAGCTCTTTGCTAGCCATTGCTTGCTGAATCTCGGCACCCACGGTACCTACTGGGCGTCCCACCACCTGCGCATTCACTGAGATGGAGTTCATGCGGTCGTTACGCTCCAACTTGCTGGCACCCAGTTCCTGGGTTACGGTGGCAAACTGGTTCAGCGTCACCAGCTTGCCCTGGTTATTTATAAAGGTTAGATTGCTCACATCGTCCAGGCTGTTGCGGTTAAAGCGGTCCAGCGACACCTTGATGTCATATTCGTAGCCACCTTCGCGGTATTTGGAGTCGTCGCTGCCGCTAAAAGCGGTGCGCAGGGAGCTGCCAACTTCCGCCACGTTTAGGCCTAAGGCCGCCATGCGGTCGCGGTCGATGTGCACCTGCAGTTCCGGGCGCGGGTCCTCGATGGAAAACTCCACGTCAGTGGTACCGGCCACACCCTTAGTTACGCCCAGCACGGTGTTGGCTGCCTGCTGTACTTTGTCCAACTCAGCGCCTTTTAAGATAATCTGCACTGGTGCGTTGTTGGCATTACCGGTAATACCGGTCGGGGCTGCCTTGGCTTTTACGCCGGGCAGTTTTTGGATCTCTTTTTTCAGCTGATCGCCAAACTCACTCACCCCAATTGATCTTTCTGTTTTATCTACCAGCACTACCGTTATTTCAGAAAGGTAATTGGTAGAGGTACCAAACGTCTGCGCACTGCCAAAGCCTACGTTGCTGAACACTTTCTTCACCTCCGGGTGCGCCAGGATCATCTTTTCGACCTTTGCTGTCGTCTGGTTGTTCTGGTAAAGTGTGGTTTGGGGTTCCATCTCCAGCTGTACCACCAACTCACCCTGGTCGCTTTGTGCAGCAAACTCGCTACCGATAAAACCGGCCGGAACAAGCGCGACAGAACCGATGAACAGCAGGAAAGTAGCCAGGTAAACGGTCCAGCGGTGACTCAGAGCCCACTTCAGGATGTTGGCATAGCTGTTCTGCAAACCGGTAAACCAGTCTTCAAAACCCAGCGAGATACGGCCCCACAGGGTATCGCGGGTAAAGTGGTCGAGCTTGCCGAAGCGGGAAGCCAGCATAGGCGTGATGGTGAAGGATACGAACAAGCTCATGAGCGTGGAGAACACGATCACCAGCGAGAACTCGCGCACAATGTTACCGATCAGGCCTTGCACCAGCGACATGGGTAGGAATACCACCACGTCCACCAGCGTAATCGCCATGGCGGTAAAGCCTATCTCGTTACGTCCTTCCAGGGCGGCAGTGCGCTTGTCTTTGCCCATCTCCATGTGGCGGTAAATGTTTTCCAGCACCACAATCGAGTCATCGACCAGGATACCCACCACCAGTGAGAGTGCCATCAGTGTCATCAGGTTCAACGAGAAGCCCGCCACATACATCAAAATAAAGGTAGAGATCATGGACGTTGGCAGGGCCACCATTACGATCAGGGAGCTGCGCATGCTGTGCAAAAAGATCAGCATCACGATGGCCACGATCACCACGGCCAGCATCAGGTCGTGCATCACAGCATCGGCAGAGGCTAAAGTGTACACTGAGCTATCGCTGGCGATGCTGAACTTCAGATTCTGGTCTGCATACGTTTTTTCGATGTCGGCTATTTCCTCTTTTACCAGGCGGCTTACCTCCACAGCATTAGCATCGCTTTGCTTCTGGATACTCAGACCAATAGAAGAGCGGCCGTTGATGCGATTCAGGGTGCTGCGCTCGGCAACGCCATCCACCACTTCGGCCACATCACCCACCGTAATACGGCTGCCATTTGGCTGGTTCGAGATCACCAGATTGCGGATCTGCTCCAGCGAGGTAAATTTGGCAGCCACGCGCAGACTATACTGCTGGTTGGTGCTTTCTACTTTACCTGTCGGGAAGTCCTGGTTGGCACTAATCACGGTTTGCAATACCTGATTTACCGACAGGTTGTAAGCGCGCAGTTTCTCCGGATCTACGTTTACCTGGATCTCGCGGCGGTCGCCGCCAATGATCTGGATCTGGCCCACCCCCTCGGCTTTGGCCAGGGCAGGCTGGATGCGGTCTTCCACGAGCTTGTAGAACTCGGTCGGTTTCATGTCTGAGGTAATGCCCAGGCGCAAAATCGGCAAATCATCGGTAGAGAACTTGCTGATAGTCGGCGATTCTACATCCTCAGGCAGGGTAGCCATGATGGAGTTTATCTTTCGCTGCGCATCCTGCACCGACTGGTTGATGTCGGCATCCTGCTGCATCTTAACAATCACGATCGAAACACCCTCCTGCGAGGATGACTGGATCTTGTCAAGGTTCTCGAGCGAGGAGAGGGCGTCTTCTACCTTTTTAGTCACAGACGTTTCTACCTCGCCGGCGGCGGCACCGGGGTAAATAGTGGCGATCGTCATTACAGGCGCATCGAACTTGGGAAGCAGGTTATAGCTCAGCTGGCTATAACTGATGAGTCCCAAAATGCCCAACACCGTAAAGATCACGATGATGAGTGCCGGGCGTTTAATGGATAATTCGGTTATTGACATTTCGTTCTTTTCTAGGTTTTATAGCTGGGCAGGCAGTAAGTGCCTGCGCCTGTTCTTACTTGCCGGCTGCTACTACCGTCACTTTAGTGCTGTCGGTCAGGTTGATCTGGCCGGTGGTCACCACTTTATCTCCTGCATCCAGCCCTTTGAGCACCTCCAGGTATTGGCCGTTGTCAGCACCGATGGTGATGTTTTTAAGCACAGCCAGGTTGTTGCTGTTCACCACGTACACGCGGGCATCTTTTATACTTCCTACCAGCGCTTCGCGCGGGATCTGCAGGCTAGGGGTTTCGTTCTTTTTGTTGAAAGTCACATCCACGTAAGTACCGGCTTTGAGCGGGTTCTTCTCCTGGTTGTCAATGGCTACTTCGATAGGGTAATTGTGTGCTTCGTCTCCTCTTGGGCTCACAAAGGTTAGCTTGCCGTCAAAGGTCACACCGGGGTAAACCGAGGTGGTGATGCTAACTGGATCGCCAACGTGCAGGGCGTACACATCCCGCTCCGGCACACTCAGCTGCACTTTCAGCTGCGACACATCTACCAGCGTAGCGATGGGAGTGCCGATGTTGATGAAAGCGCCCCTTTCTACAGGTTTTTGGGTAACATAGCCGCTGATGGGCGCCTGCACTACTGTGTTGGAAAGCTCTTTGCGGGCCTGCTTCAGCTGGTTCTGGGCATTTTCGTAAGCCAGAGTATACTGGTCCAACTGTGCTTTGGTAGCTGCTCCGCCGTTAAAGAGGTTGGTGTAGCGCTCATAGTTCTGGCGCGCGTCGGCCAGCGCCTGCTCGGCATTGGCTACCTGCAGCGCCCGTACCTGGTTGTCGATGCGGGCAATCACGGTGCCTTTTTTTACATAGTCGCCCAGGTCCACATTCAGGCTGGTGATCTGGCCCTGCACTTCCGGCTTCACTTCGATCTCCTTGTCGGGGATCACCGTGCCGACCATGCTCAGGTTCTGCTCGCTGATGCGGCTCACTACCGGCGCCACATTCACGGCGATGGTGGTATTGGAGTTATCTACGACCTGGTTCTTGGCATCGATCTCTTTTTTGTTGTTAACCAACCGGAACGCCACTAAACCGACGATGACCATGATTGCTACAATGGTGAGTATCTTTTTCATTCTTAAGGTAATTTCTGTCGTGTGTTATTTTGAGTTGAGGTAGGTGATCAAGTTGCCTTTGGCCTTCTCCAGGTCGAGGCGCGCAGTATACAGGTTCAGCAAGGTGGTAATGTAGGTGTTCTGCGCCGTCCGCAGCGACGTTTCAGCTTCCACCACATCGGTAGAAGAGCCCACACCTTCCCGGAACTCTAACTGGGTTACCTCATACACCTGCTGGGCCAAGTCCACGTTCTGCTGCTCGGCCTCGATGCGTTGTAGCGTGTTGCGGTATTGCGTCAAGGCATTTGATATTTCCAGGTTGATGCCTTGTTTGGTCAGGTTGATTTGCTCCTCCAGCTGTTTTGCCTTTAACTTAGACTGCTGGATGCGGGCGTTGCGCTGTAAGCCATCAAATACCGGTATGTTCAGGCGCAAGCCCACCGAAGACGTGGTATAGTCTATCCAGTTATTGTTCGGTGTTTTGAATAAGCCCAGCTCTGCTCCCTGTGCTGAATAGCCGTAGTTGGCAAAAGCCGAGAGCGAAGGCAGATAACCTGCGGCCTTGTTTTTCCGATCCAGTTCCTGCAGCGCCAGGTTTGTCTTCAGGATCTTGTACTCCAACCTGTTTTTAAACATGTCCTCCTCCACGTTGGCCAACGCAACGGCAGCCAGGTCAGCGGAGTAGTCCAGGGTTGTATCACTCAACACGATCGGCTCATTTAACGGCATGCCCATCTGGTACTTCAGGCTGTTGAGCGCCTGCTGGCGGTTTAGCTCCGCCTGGTGCAGTTGCGACGCCAGGTTGCTGGCGTTAACAAGCAGCCGGTTCACGTCCACTTTTTTGGCGACACCATTCTCGAACTGCAGCTTAGTGGTCTGCAATATCTTATTGGTGTTTTCGAGATTGCTGCGTAGTAAAGCCAATTGCTTGTCCAGCACAATTACTTGGTTATAGGCGTTGGCTACATTGTAAGCGGTTGCCTCTGATACCTGCTGGGTTTGTTGCTGGTAGAGCTGCACAGACTCCTTGGCCGCTTTTAGTCCTACCCAGAACGAGGGGTTAAACACCATTTGTGTTACCTCGCCTGTAAGCGTGGAGTTATACTTCTGGCCCAGGGTAATCTTGGTGGCTTCTGCGCCTTCCCCTGCTTGGCCGGTACCCGGAAAGTTGCCGGCTAAAACCAGCTGGGGCAGCTTGAGATTATCAGAAAAGTTGCCCGTGATGTTGGCCTGTGGCAACCCGGTGCCCTTAATCTCATTTATTTGTTGCTGCGCGATCTCCTCGTCGTAACGGGCGACCTTTACATTGTTGCTGTGCTGGCCGGCATAATTGAGTGCCTCCCGGATAGAGAGTGCCACCGGTGCCTCTTGCTGCTCCTGCGCCAGAGCCGGCGCTACAGCTGCCACCGAGAGCAGGGCTGGCAAAACCAGACCGCGCAGGCAGGCGAACAAGGTAGATTTGTTTTGTTGTGACATAGCTAAGCTATCTTTTCTATTCTTAAACTTTGTTATTGATAAGTTCTTGTTTTGGTAGTTAGTTCAGGATTAAAAGAACTAACTAGTTAAAAATTATTTGCGGCTTTGTTCCCACTTAGCTAGCAACAGTGGTAACTGCTGGTGCAGGTAATCTAAGAAATTTACCAGTTCCTCCAGGTCGTCGCAATCGCAGGTAATGTTTTCGCTGCGTTTTACTTCCAGCACCTCGCGGAGCAACACGTTAAAGCCCGTCATTTTATCGATGTGCTTGGAGAAGCCTTCACGCCAGTTCTTTGCTTTTAGCCGGAAATAGCGCTTGCGGTCGCCGGAAAAGGTGGTATAGTCGATCTGTCCGGTCTGCAGCAGCAGGTTAATAGCGTTGCTGGTGGCGCTTTTGCTGATGCCTAGCGTTTCGGTCACCTCGTCGAAAGCGATCTCCGATTTATCAGACACGAAAAAAAGGCCCATTACACGCGCGGCGGCAGGTTGCATGCCTACGCTCTCGTGAAAAATGCCGATCTTCTCAACCAGTGCCTTCTGCTTTTCTGTTAGTTTCATTTTCTTTGTTTCGGTACTCATACATAGAGAGAACAAGGCAAAGGTAGAAGTTAGTTCTGTTAGTTCAAAAATTTATGAACCAAATTTATTGGTTAATTTTTGCAGGTTGCCACGTTTAGCAGAATACTTCTGTGGCTCCATTTCCTGGTATCTGTCTGTTATCATACCTTTTGCATGTAGGTATTAATAATTTTTTTCTGCCTTATACTTGTATACCGTATCTTTGGGGCTGACAGCAAGCTTAGTACCTGCTGTTCTTGTTTCAGCCATATTAGATTTTATGAACTATACTTATGAGGCAAAGGTGATGTGGGCGCACCTGGACGCAAACATGCACATGCGCCATTCTGCCTATGCCGATTTTGCCGCCCAGGCCCGCATTGCCGCGCTGGACGAACTGGGGCTGGACTTTAATGCCTTTCAGGAGGAACATATCGGACCTATATTGTTTAGAGAAGAGACGTTATACTTGCGGGAGGTAGGCATTAACGATACCCTTAAAATAACCTCGGAGTTGATCAAAAGCCGCCCTGACGGATCAAGATGGTCTATCCGGCACCTCGTTTTCAGAAACGACGGTGTAAAAGCAGCGATCATTAATGTGGATGGCGCCTGGCTGGATACAAAAAAGCGCAAACTGGCTCCTTTACCTGCCAAACTCGCGGAAGCATTTACCAACATGCCTAAAAGCCTCGATTATGAGGAAATGGCTGTTTAAAGTATAAGCGCAAGTATAGCTAGGGACAAATGCTAAAATTCTGGCGGAAATCCGAAAGACTTAAATCATTTATACCAAAGCGGATGGCAGACGATACTTACAAAGCAATTGATGCTGATTTCCAGCAGGCGATAGAAGCCCTGGTGGCGGCGCAGGCTTACGAGCATATTCAGTATTTCAGCGATATACACGAGTTTTTCACTACCCGCGCCATTTTAAGAGAGCTGCGTACACAAGATGAAGCAGCATACCTTATACTTGCTACCGGCGAAGCCATCCGGCTGGACCGGCTGGTGCGCATAGGAGATCTATCGGCACCCGGCTACGACGAGGACTATTTCAAATGTGACCTGCCTCGGTAACATAGCTGCATAAGAAGCAGTGATGATCCGTTTAAACGAACAGTTGCTACTTAGCTAAAAGTATAGTTGCCAGGCCAGGCTTCTGTTACCAGGTGCATAAAAAGCAAAAGCTGCTTTATCGCTAGCGATAAAGCAGCTTTTGCTTTTTATGCTAATCAGCCGTTTACTTTCTGAAAGCGGCTTTCAGGCGCTGGGCAGCAAAGTTTTGTGCATCTACTGCCTGGTTCAGCAAAGCATTCATTCCGAAGAACTCGTGCGTTACGCCATTGTATACTTTCCGCTGTACAGGTACGCCTGCCGCCTGCAATTGCTCGGCCAACTGACCACCTTCGTAACGGAGCGGGTCTAATTCAGCGTTAATGATCGTGGTTTCAGGCAAGCCGCTCAGGTCCGCATGAATAAGCGATATGAGCGGGTTGGTTTCTGTTTGCCAGTTAGGTACATACAGGTCCAGGAACCACTTCATCAGCGGCTTGTTTAGGAACAAGGCCTTCTTATACTGCTCATATGTCGGCGACTCAATATCTCCATCCGCAATAGGATATACTGATAGCACGTGCACCGGTAGTGCTACGCCACGCTCCTTCGCCATCAATGCCACAGCAACAGACAGGTTGCCACCGGCACTCTCGCCTGCCGTTGCTACTTTAGCCGGGTTACCGTTTATTTCGGCGGCATGCTCTAGTATCCATTTATAGGCCGCAAAAGCATCCTCGTGGGCCGTAGGGAACTTGTGCTCCGGCGCCTGGCGATAAGCCACTGACACAACGATAGCACCTGTTTTCTCTGCCAAAGCACTAGCCGATGGCGCATACGTATTCAGGTTAGCAATAACCCAGCCGCCGCCGTGGTAATACACTATCACCGGAAAAGGGCCTGTGCCACTTTTAGGAGTATAGGTGCGCACCAGCAAGCCCTGATCTGTACCGTTTGGTATGGTCATGTTTTTGATTGTCACATTGGCTGGTTCAGGGCTGATGTTGTTTTTGTTTAGCAGGTCTACCAGCGCGGTGTGGAAGTTCGGCTCTTCTCGCGCTTGATCCGCTGTTAGCTCATTGTACGGTGTCACATGGTAGCTCTGGAACTGCTCGATCACGGCCAGCATCTGCGGGTCAATATCGGGTCCCCATTCCGGATTCGGGCCATCAGGCTTAATCTTGTCAGCTTCGGATGCGGTATCCTTGCCAGTGCCCGGTATCACATCACTTAAACCTGGTATCTGATCGCAACTGAGCAGGAAAGCGGACATAAAAAGAAGCGTGGCAAAAAGCCTGGCACCTCTGGCCGACCGCTTTAGAAGTGAAGCAGTGCGAAACATACTTGTTTTAGGTATTAAGTTGTTCTTCATAGATAAAAATTTAGGTTAGTAAAAGTGTATAATAAGTCCTGCAAAAGAAGGATATGCAGCAGCCAAAGGTATTGAAGCAGCCTGCTATAGTGAGAGAGCTGTATTGGTGATGATAACAGCAAAGTACTATAATTGTTTAAGGAAGGGTGCTATGCAAATAAGGTTGTGCGTAGTCCGAAGTGGCAAAAATACCTGTGTTTCTTTTGTTATTACCTTAACGGCGTGCTGGTTATTATGTTTAAAATATTGTGTGCTATGGTAGTATTGCGATAAAGTTATATTTCCCTTAGGAAAGCTTATTCGATATTTTGAAGGGAAACTTGGCTAAAATAAATTACTTTTATACTTTATAAGCTTAACCTTACTTATAAAAAAACAAATAGCTGCACATGAGACCTTACATACTTGCTGAAACAAATTGGAAAGCTGTAAAAGAGCAGCAAGTGGAAGTTGTTGTTTTGCCTTGGGGCGCAACCGAAGCCCACAACTACCACATGCCTTATGGCACCGACAATATTGAAGCCGATGCGATTGCCGCGGCAGCCGGCAAAATTGCCTGGGAAGAAGGAGCTAAAGTCATGGTGCTCCCGACCATCCCTTTTGGTGTAAATACCGGGCAAGCCGACATCAAGCTGGATATAAACCTGAACCCGAGCACCCAACTAGCCATTCTGAGCGATATTGTGGAAGTGCTTAACCGGCAGCAGATCAGGAAACTCCTGGTACTGAACAGCCACGGTGGCAACGATTTTAAACCGATGCTGCGGGAACTGGGGCTCCGCTTCCCGGATATGTTTCTGGTAAGCTGCACCTGGTTTCAGGCCGTGGATAAAATGCTGTACTTTGAGGCCGGCGGAGACCATGCCGACGAAATGGAGACAAGCCTGCTGCTGCATCTGACACCAGAACTGGTATTGCCGCTGGAGGAAGCCGGTGCAGGAAGCGAAAAGAAGTCAGTGATCCAAGGGATCCGCGAAGGGTGGGCCTGGTCTGAGCGAAAGTGGTCGATGGTATCGGAAGATACTGGTATTGGCAACCCCCAGGCCGCTACTGCTGAAAAAGGGAAAGCATTTCTGGAAGCTGCTGCCCGGCAAGTAGCGGGCCTGCTGGTAGAGCTATCTGCCGTAGATATAAACAAACGCTACAGCCGCTAGTTAAGCCCGCTTTGGCAGGCAGCAAGTATAAAGTGGCTATAAACAAAAAGCCTTACACATCAATGTGTAAGGCTTTTTGTAAGTGACTTGTATATGTAAATCAGATGCGTTTTACATTAACTGCATTCAGTCCTCTTTTCCCTTCTTTGAGTTCAAAGGTTACGTCGTCATTTTCTCTGATTTCGTCTATCAGACCGGTTACGTGTACGAAGTACTCCTGGTTTGATTCGTCGTCTTTAATAAAACCGAAGCCTTTGGCGTCATTAAAGAATTTTACTTTTCCTTTATTCATGATATTGATTTTTATACACCTATAGACGTTTGGGCGAAAGAAAATGTTCGTTTTTTGAAAAAAAATAGGAAAATTTTTTAAAAGTTGGCTTTAAACGCTTTCAGGTGCTGTTTTAAGTTGCAAAACATCCGGCTTAGTTCGGGTATTTACAGGGTAAACCCCTTATTTTGCCCGGCTTTTCGTGCTACCTTTAGGCACTAAACCAAAATAGCTTATTCATACTTACTATGCTACTGCACAAAGACGGGTTAATTGAACTGAATTATGAAGTAGCAACCGATATTTTAACCGTCTGCTGGCCCGATATGACCGGCTTTACCCGTTCCGAAATAGGATACGCCCTTCAGAAACTGATCGATACCCTGAAGCACTACGATATCAAAAAACTCCTGATCGATGCCAGAAGCAGGGTAGTGGAGTTGCCCGAAGAGGAGTATGCTGATTTGATGCTGGACTTTAGCCGCAACCTGCTCTCTACCCGCCTGATGAAAGTGGCCCGCCTGCAGACGTTAGACATGAGCAGAGAGAAGAAAGTAGAAAGGGCTACTGCAAAAGTAGAAAAGCAAGTGCAGATCGATATTCCGTATAAAAGCTTTGCCGACGAAGTAAGTGCCCTGGCATGGCTACGGGAGGATTAACATCTCTGCTAAGCTTCGGATACCTGCCTTTAAGTCCATTCGCCCAGTAACCTGCGCACCACTATTATTTCGCCCAAATGGTAGGCATTGTGCTGCGCTAATACCTGGGCCTCGCGCAACAGGGTCTGGCCGTCGCCATGTGTAATGGGGGCATACAGATCATTCTTCGGGTCCTGCACTAGCTGGATCATCTCTTCCAACTCGTCAGCCAAAGCATCTAAGGTGCGGTTCAGCGCCTGCTGGTTGGCAGGAGCTTCGGCATCAGGCCAGTACTCATCGGGCCATGCTGGTGACTGATGCTCCGGATTACGGCTAAACTCCAGAATGTCCCATTGTGCTATGCGCAGGTGTTCAAGTAATTGCCACAAGGTATACGGCAGTTTCTCTGGCTTACGTCCGGCATCTGCCAGCGTTATACCCTGCACAATTTCCTCCATCGGCCGGAACGACTGGCCGCCCCGCAGCAGTGCTGTCAGGTGTTCCCTAAGTTGTTGTTGATCGTCTTTCATATTATAGCTTCTGTTATGGCTTGTTGTAGTTTACGCCAGTTAGGCAACTGTGGCTGGAAGCTTCGCTCATGCTGTTGCTGTTCTAAGCAGCTATAACTAACAGGCACACTGCTTCTAAAGAAAATTAGCCGTTTGATAAATACTGCGGTGCTGCTATAGCGGAGGCTCAAAAGTTAACAATGCGCGCGGCTTAGGCGTTTAAGATAACTCTATTTAAACTGTTCTCATGGCGGCGTCTAAAGTTCCGATTTATACAGCATTGTTTGCAAACCTGGCGATTGCCATTACCAAATTTATTGCAGCGTTCATCACGGGGAGCTCTGCCATGATTTCGGAGGGGATTCACTCCCTGGTAGATACAGGCAATGAAGTGCTGTTGCTATTGGGCATAAGCCGGAGCCAGAAGCCAGCTGATGCGGTCCGGCCGTTTGGCTATGGCAAGGAGTTATACTTCTGGGCCTTTATCGTGTCGTTGCTGATCTTTGCTGTAGGAGGTGGTATTTCGCTCTACGAAGGCATTCTGCACCTGCTGGAACCTGAGCCCATCGAGCAGCCCTTCTGGAATTATTGTGTACTTGGCGTTGCGATGGTGTTTGATGGTATCTCTTTTATCACCGCCATCAAAGAGTTTAACCGGCAGCGGGGCGACCAACCCTTTTGGGAAGCAGTAAACCGCAGCAAAGATCCTTCTACGTTTGTGGTTTTGTTTGAAGACGCCGCTGACGTGATTGGCTTGTTTGTCGCTTTTATGGGCATTTTTCTTGGGCAGGTGCTCCACAACCCTTATCTCGATGGAGTCGCCTCTATCATTATCGGGCTGTTGCTCATTGGGGTATCCCTGTTGCTTGCCCGCGAGAGCCGGAGCCTGCTGATGGGCGAAAGCGCTGATACGGAGCAACTGAAGGCCGTCGTTGCTTTAGCAGAAGCCGATGATGCAGTGCAGAAGGTAGTGCACGCCCCATCGATGCACCTGGCGCCGGAAGAAATAATCGTGGTGCTGCTTATCACTTTTCATGATCAGCTGCAAAGCACCGATGTGGCGGATGCTGTAAACAGGATTAGAAAAAAGATACAGCAGGATCATCCGCTTTTCAAGCAGATATTTATTCAGCCCCAGTTGCCGCCTGGCAAAGACATTCCGGTCTAGGAAAAAAGTACCTATACCTATAGATGTTACTCGCCTGAGCACAGGCAAAGGCCATAGAATTACTGGAGCGGAGTATAAAAGCTAAGTTTGTTTTGAGCGATCAGGTTGTGGCAATCAGAAAAACAGCACGAACTCTGAAGCGGAGGTGAAAGGCGGTGTGATCGTACGCGGGAATAATGCTGTTGAGCTACTAACGGAACAAGCTTGCTGACCTGGTACTGTTCAGCTAATTTTAAATTAAGCCCTGGGAATGAGTAGTTTATCCAGCAAGCCTTTCAGCTCTTCAGCAGTTTTTACAAGTCCACACTCCTGCAGCATTCCTTTCCGGTAAATGGCGATGAAGGGTGTTCCTGTCAGGCGCACCTCATTACGCGACACTGGATTTTCAGAGGCATTCATCCGCAGAAACAGTACACCTTTGTAAGCTATATCCTCTGCTAAAGCTTTGTAGAAGGGAGCTAGTTTTTTACACACCGGGCATTTCTCGTCCACAAACTTTACTATCACATATTCATACTTGTAAACGAGCGACCTGAGGTCTTCGTCACTTGCTTTATCTACTATAGGCATTGTGTGTTTAGTTATAACTTTGTAAACGGGAGTCGTTGCTACCAAGTTAAACTAACTAATTCACATATGAAAATTACCGCCTGAGCCGACGCTGGTCTGCATCGGCGCAGTTTTGGTAATAACAGCCGCCTAAACCGGCAATGCGTATAGCACCACTAATAAAATGATAAACAATTTTAAGCGTATGGAAAATAAAGACGAATTTTTACAGGCGGCCTTAGAAGAGGCACAAAAAGGCTATGCCAAAGGCGGAATTCCAATTGGATCGGTGCTGGTATATGAGGGGCGTATACTTGGTAGGGGACACAATAAACGGGTGCAGGAGGGAAGCGTAGTTTTACATGGTGAAATGGATGCCCTGGAAAATGCTGGCCGCCAACCCGCTGCGGTATACCAGCAATGCACGCTCTATACCACGCTGTCGCCATGTCCGATGTGCTCCGGCACCATCTTGTTGTATGGCATACCACGGGTAGTCATTGGCGAAAATAGAACCTTTATGGGAGAAGAAGAACTGCTCAGATCGAGAGGCGTAGCGGTAACTGTAGCCGACAACCAGGACTGTTATGAGCTGATGCAACAATTCATCCGGGAGCAACCTACCCTTTGGAATGAGGACATTGGCGTGTAGCGCTACATCGCCAATGTTGTAAGTCTCACAAGTCCTGCATCCATCTGCTTAATAAAGCAATAGTGAAGTAGTCGCTTTATACTTCAAGTTTAATTAATATGAAAAATTAAATAAGATGTGCTACATAGCGATTGTAGCTCGTTCTCAAATTTAATTCTTCTAATATAGATAATATATATTAAATTAATCTTCTATTAAATTGAACTATAGTAGGGCTGAAAATGTCTGTTTAGTAAGCAGTAAATAAGGACTATGATGGAGCTAGAAAAAATTCAGGAAGGATTACTAAACAGCAACACATTATTGCTGAAGTATCATGAAAAAGGAGTGGAGTGCTCTTTTGTGCAGGAAGGACTTGTGAGGAATAATATTCTTATCAAGGATCCTGTGTTAGCAGAGGCGCTGACAAGCAAGAGCGTGAATGGTATCATTGAGGGAGATAATCTGCATATGCTACGAAGCAACTACGGCTGGTTTACATTAAGTGTGAGAACCAAACGGCTTTATCAGGAATTACAGTAAACAACTCGCATAATACGGCATTTTTACACAATATACATGCGCCCGGCAACAGACCTAAATCCTGTTGCCGGGCTTTTTTATAGTGCAGCGCCTGGTTTAGAACGCCTGTACTTCCGGCAGTTGCACAGCATTAAGTGATGGGAAAAGCCACGTCAGTGCCTCCTGTTCTGTAACAAATAGTTCTATGGGTACCTTTCTCCCGAAAATACGATATACCCTATCACGTATGGGAGAATTGTGTTGTACCTGTGCTTTGTGGGCGTACACGATGGCTACCTGCCTGAGGGAGCATTGTGACAGCAGAAAAGCCAGGTACTCTGAAACCCATTTGTGATCCGTTAGTTCACGCGTATTCAGCAACGACGCATCGTAGAGCCAGAACGAGACCTGCTGTGCTTGAATAATACTATACAGGCGTAACATTTCTTCCTGGTAAACGGCGCTGCTGGCAGGGCACTGCCATTTGCTATGCAACAACTGCCTGGCAGTATCTACCTGACAGGCCAGCTTTTCCTTTGCTTCTTCCATACCCTTACTGGGCTATACTTTAAGTTATAAGTTGTATTTCAAATTCCTGACCAATTTTGCTTTAAAGTGGTGGCTGACTATAAATAAAGTGCTGGTATAAAATGGCTAACCTCAAAACAGCGCCTGCATATCCTTTACTCGTGAGAGCCACTCCTTGGCGGCAGCTGACCAAAGCAGCGCGACAGGAGCAGCGCCCTTTTTTCCCTTTTTGAGCAAATACTTTCCATTTCCGGGAGCCAGAAGTATAGCCGCGGCTGCGCTAGCATAATTTGCAGCCACAAAAGAGCTTTCGCAAGTACTTAGAATGCTGTTATGCAATGTATTAGTTTCTTCTGCTGTGCCAACGCAAAAATCAGGCACACTATTTATATACCTGTTCCTGGTTAGCTGCCGTGTGCCGATTTTCCTGTACTGATGCACTGTAGCGGAAGACCGGACAATAAACAAAAACATGATGACAGGTTCAGACAACGAACAAGTTACGCTTCAGCTATTCTGCCGGACAGCGCTTTTTAGCCTGCATTTCAACTCCTGGCACAAGGTAGCAGTGTTTGCCTGGCAGAAGCCTGTTAGCAGTGCACAGTACCGGCAGGGAATGCTATGGCTGAACGAATACGTGCTCACTAACCGTATCCGTTATGTACTCCTGGATTATCGCAAAACGTCTTCCATATTGCCAGCCGATAATGTGTGGGCTACGGCCACCTTCTCTCATACATTGTCTGCCTCTACCATAGAGCGGGTGGCGTATGTATGCTCTGCTGCCGCAGACCCAGGCAGTACAACAGTACAACAGCACATGGAAAGGCAGCTTCAGCAAAACCTGTGCATCAGCGGCTTCACAGACGACGCACCGGCCCTTGCGTGGCTCATTTCCTGAATACCTTTTATACTTGCAGGTAGCTGCTTGGCCTCCTATCTATTATTTCCTAATCTGATTTAAGAATACCATCCTGCAATCGTGCAGTTGCCGACTGGTTGCTGCTTCTCTTCTCCTGTATTGCTCCTAACCTCAAAACTAAGCAGCTCCTCAGGGCTACTGTTTGCTTATTTTGTATGTATTATACTTCAGGTGCTTTGGCTTTGTTAGTCTGATTACGGTCGCGAGCAGGACCTCTACACGTAATTGCCAGTCAAAAACTGGTGGTTTAAAAATTTATATGCAATTTTAGGAGGAAGAGTACGTAACAAGCAATCTATAAACAGTTTCATACTACATGAGTAACGAACGAGATAAGCAGCAACTATTTGACGAAATGGAGCAGAAACTGCAGGTGCAGGGCTTCACCATCGACAAGCAGGACCAGACACGCCCATGGGGCGGTTTTTTCGTGATAAACGAAGACCAGGCACAGCAGTTTGCCAATACATACTTTGATGGAATGCCTATTGAGCAACTAAAAATTTCGGGCAAGCTGAGCCCGAAGATTCTGATTGTGGCTCCTGAAAAACGTCTCTCCTGGCAGTACCACCACCGCCGTGCCGAAATATGGAAAGTAGTGCAGGGGAAAGTGGGAGTAGTAACCAGCGATACTGACGAAGAAGGTGATCTGAAAGAACTGGAACCAGGTGAGTTGATCACGCTGAAACAAGGTGAGCGCCACCGCCTGGTAGGTCTGAAAGAATGGGGCGTATTAGCCGAAATCTGGCAACACACAGATGTTGAACTGCCATCCGACGAAGATGATATCGTACGCGTGCAGGACGATTTCGGGCGTTAAAAGCAACGTATAGAGATTCAAAAAGCCCGCTGCCTACTGCATCAGCAGATCAGGCAGCGGGCTTTTTATTTTAGTATGCATTCCTCCTACGGGATTCACGCATTTGTTTTAGCGTTGTTCCAATGCTTTGGCAATAGCCTTCTTCACGAGCCCTTCCATAACCGTATAGCCTTCCTTGTTCGGGTGTACGCCATCCTTAGAATAGGCCGCTTTCATACCGTTCCTTTCATCCGCCATTGCCGGGAAGTAGTCGAGGTAGATCATGTCGTTTTTAGCGGCGTAGTCTTTTATCCAGTTGTTAAGAGTAATGATTTTTTCAGCAGGCTGCAGACCCGGCTTCCAGGGATAATCATACACCGGCAGCACCGATGAGAGGATCACCTTGATGCCGTTTGCTTTGGCGAGCTGTGCCATGGAGGCGAGGTTGTCTTCAATCATCTCCAGGGTGGAAGGGCCGGTATTGCCGGCAATGTCGTTGGTGCCCGCCAGGATCACGACTGCTTTCGGCTTTAAAGCAATCACATCGGGGCGGAAGCGGATGAGCATTTGCGGTGTGGTTTGCCCACTGATGCCGCGGTCGATGTAGTTGTTGTTCTTAAAGAACTCGGGCGAGGCATTTATCCAGGCATCCGTGATGGAATTGCCCATAAACACCACGCGGTTTTCGTTGGCTGCCGGCGCTTTGAGTTGCATATTGGCCTCATGGTAGCGGCCCAGGTTAGCCCAATCGTCGCGCTGTTTGGTCCAGTTGTCGTACTCCTGCGCTTTCTGTTCCATTGTCTTTTCAGCTGGCTTAGCAGGTGCAGTTTGTTGGGCAAATGCCATGCTCCCGCTAAAAAGAAAGGCAGAAAGCAACAGAAGGGTTGGTTTAAATGATATCGTATCCATAGATTTTTCTGGTATAGATGAGGAATAGGTGTCGCTATGCAATGCTTTACGTTGATTTCAGCTTAAAACGATGCAACAACATTACATGTTCGTGCCTTTGGTACCAGTCATTGTAAACCAGTTCCAGCGCCTGCACAGTAAAAGTGCCAAAGTCGAAGCTTCTATACTTATCCAAGATAGCTAAATATTCTTTTTGCTGCTGGAGTTCTTTCCGGAAACGCACGACGGTAGCGTGGGCGGTTTGCAGCGCGTATCGTTTGTCGATGGTTTGCTCCACAGCAGCTGCCCGGAAGTTCTCCCTTAGGTTATTTCGCAACGTATGCAGCGCCTCGTTCTGTAAAAATCCCTGCACCATCACACATGAGGGTGAAGCGGTGATACCTTTGAACCGGACGGTGAACGGAGGGATACCTGCTATACTTTTCTGAACAAGTTCAACATAAACCGGAACAGAAATTTTCGTTAGCTCAAATCCGCTGTAGCAGGAGATGATGGACATCACCGTAATGTGCAGGTCCGTGTTCGGGTAATAATACTGCGCGGCATCCACGCTTTTCAGTTCGCTAAGAAACTGCTGTATTCTGTTCTTTACTTCCAGCGGCGGCCGAAGCAACAGCGTAATACCAAACCGCTCATCGTTGGCGGAGCTGATGAGTCTATCCGTTTCGCACCCTTCCTTTTTAATTTTGGTGGTGGAGGCTTGGTAGAGGTTGTCGTAGTAAGTGGTTAAATCCAAAAGGAGGTAAAGAGATAAATGATTTGCTTTTATTTTTTCAAGTATTTGTTCGCATCAATAACTGCAAATTCAGGGTCATCACTGAGGATGTTTTTCAAAGAACCAATATGCGCCACCCCTATAATCAGTAAAATCCTTTTAGGCTTTTGCCTCATCTGATTGGTGACAATATTAGAATAGATTTTATAATCCCTGTTTTTAAAGGCAGACGTCAGTTCGGCTCCTATATATCTTGGGTTGACAAAAGCAGTGTCAATCATTTCATCAGGGTTCTTAAAGGTTCCGTTGGTTATTCTCGCTGGCGTGATGTATCGCAGATGGTAAATCTTATTGTAGCTTTCAGGTTGGTTGAGGAAAATGAGGTAGTCTTTTAAAGACAAACTTCCATTTTGAAGCGCCGCATACTTCTCACCTACAATCTTTCTTAGCTCAAGGGTTTCGTTCTTATAAAGTCCTATATTGTCTCCATTATCTAAGATGCTCTGTGATGTCCCCCCGGGTGCATCAACGCAATAAACCTTTGGTAACTGAAGTTCTTTGCCAATGCGAAAAGCTAAAAGAAACACTTCACTTCTCCTATTCTCAATGTTTTGGAAATTCAGAGTTCCTTTTGAATACAGGTTAAATAAACTATCTGTTTCTGCTTGTTGTTCAGGTAATTTTTCAACCATAATCATGTCTGGTTTGTATTTAAGGATAAGTGAAGTGAATTCTTCTACTTCCTTTTGTCTTTTGGGAGTTAAAACATCTGTGTTCGGGTTATCCTCTTTATAGATTTGATTCAAATGGTCTGAGCCTACTATCAGTATTTCTGTCTTATTATTCTGAGCGAAAGCATTGAAGCATAGTCCAAGTACAAGAAGAGTAAGCCTAAGTCGAAGTTTCATTCTTTTTTGATAATTAACATAATTATATATAACGTACTTGGCTTTGCGGTGGCGTAGCTACCGTAAAGTTGTGGTTACCTTTTGTACTTTCTATTAAGTTCAGCCTTCACTTCTTCGTATTTATAAATCGGTTTAACCACCACCTTACCGCTTTTATCTATCGCCCCCCATTTTTCCTGTTGTTTTATAAGAGCATAGCCGCCGCTAAAATCTTCACAATAGTCAAAATGAACTGGAATTGCCACTTTACCACTTGGGTGAATAAAACCAAATTTGTCGCCAATCCTTGCTTTTGCTACCCCTTCGATGAAATCCCCAAATACCATGTACTCAAAGCCAGTTAGTTGTTCACCTTTTTTGTTGAATAGTGCTTGGCTTGTACCCGCGCTACCCTGAGTTACAACAAGTAGGCTGTCGTTAATCCACTTCAAATAACTGTACTCGCAAGGAATCAAAAACTTGCCGTTGCTATCCACAAGTCCGTGAAAACTTTTACTTGTACGAACATCCCCAACTGGTCCTTTGCCTATGATTGAATCTTGTGTTATAGTTACAATGTAGGTGTTGTTGTATTTTGTGATATGCCTGTATTCGGCAGGGACTTTAACCTTTTCATCTTTGGACATCACCCCCATGAAATATTCACCGAAGTATTTAGCCCTGTAGCCAAACAGGAATTCAGAAGAATCTAGGGGTTGTAGATATTGATATTTATAAGGTATGACCACTTTTCCATTATTATCTATAGCTCCTAGGCTGTCATTTTTAGCAACTATTGCAACTCCGTACCTGAACTTTGAAGCATATTGGAATTGCGGTTCGACTTTCACTACCCCTTGGTTATCTCTGTAACCCCAAAGAGTAGCTTCTCTAAATGGGTACAGGTCCTGCGAGTGACAGTCTAAAAAGATAAGCATCGCCAAAAGCGTCATAAGAATATACTTCATCATTGATGGAGATTTATAGTATGGAAGGTAACTAACTGCTAAACGGAAGTCTATTCGGCTTATCTGCATTATGTATAGAACTGCTATCGCTGCTGCAAGTAGACCCTAAAACTCCCTCTATCCAATATAGCAAAATTTCAGTAAGCACCTTCGTAAATTTTCTACAACACATCCAACACCACGTTGCCGCCAACCGGATAGCCGACGCAGGTGAGGGTGAGGCCTTTTTGCAGGTCTTTTTCTGTTAGCACCTCGTTGTACGATAGCCATACCTGGCCTTGCGTGCAGCGGGAGGCACAGCTGCCGCATTTTCCGGCTTCGCAGCTGTAGGGAATGGAGATATGTGCTTTTTTAGCAGCTTGCAGAATGGTCTGTGGGTACTGCACCTGCAGCCGGTACTCGGTGCCACGGAGGCGAAGAATAACGTCGTGCGGGGCAGTATCAGGCGGCAACACGTTGGGAGCTACTTTGGTGGTGCTGAAGCTCTCGCGGCGGATATTATCATTAGGAACATCTACCTGCCGCAGCGCATAAAAGCACATGCGCATGTAATTGGTGGGGCCGCAAAGGTAAAACAGTGTGTGCTGGAAAGCTGCCGTAGTATGTTGCCGTACCAGCAACTGTAGCAGGTCTTTGTACAAGCGGGCGCGGGTCAGGTCGGGAGAGTCACTGAAAAGCATCTGCAGCCGGAGCTGCTCCGGAAATAGCCCGGCAAGCTCCTCCAACTCTTTCCGGTAAATGGTATGCTGCGCTGAATGATTGCTGTACAGGAGCACGACATTGATCTGCGGATAAGCGAAAAGCAGCGTTTTAAGGAGGCTGTAAACAGGTGTGATGCCGCTACCCGCTGCCAGCAGAAACACCTGTTTATACTTGTCCATGTCGTTGGGGAGGGTAAAAAGGCCTGTGGCACCAATCGTCAGCAGCTTATCGCCTACTTGCGCTTTATCAACCAGCCGTCGTGAAAAAAGGCCGTTATCCACGCGTTTTACTCCAATAGCTAAAGGCTCCTGCAACACAGGCGTGGAGGTAATGGAGTAGGAACGCCTGATCTCCTGCCCGGCGCTCTGGTGTACAAATGTGAGGTACTGCCCCGGCTTGTACGTGATTGCTTTCGCATCATCGCCTCCGAACACAAAGGTCTTCACGCCGGGCACTTCTTCTACAATGCCGGTTATGGTGAGTGGTTTCAGGAGGGAGGATGTTGCTGGGATCGGGTCTGCCATGCGTTTTCTTTTTCTCTTACGCAGCACGGGCGTCCGGGGCTTCAGCGCGAAGTAGAAGCGAAGCATTTATACCTGGCTATTTAAAATGAACACTTACCTGCGCTTGTTGCGTCAGGGGCTGGTCGTTAGAGGTGGCGGCTTTCCAGGCAGGGCCTTCTTTTACCAGGCGTAGCGCTTCGGCATCACAGGCGGGGCAGAGACTCTTTTGTATATGGAAATCCTGCAACCTGCCATCTGTCCCTACGGTAAACTGCACAACCACTTTGCCTTTTCCCGGCACAGCCTGCCTGTGTTGTTCCAGGTATTTTTTATACTTGCGGGTGCCCATAATAGGCCTTGCAGGTACCACGACGGGCACTTCCTGCTGTTGCCGGGTGCTGCCGTAGCCCGTCACTACGACTTCTTCCAATGCCCGGATGTCGGGTTGCAGGCGCACATCGGCAGAACGGGCGTTTTGGTTCAGCTTCTTTTCTGCCGATACATAACCGATGTAGTTAAAGCGCAAGGTTTGCTCGCCTGCAGGCACCTGCAGGGCATACGCACCTGCTGAATCTGTGACAGTACCTGCCGCTGTACCATCCAGCACCACCGCTACCCCCGGCAGCGGCTCTCCCTCCGGCGACAGCACCTTGCCCGTAATTGTTTTATATTTGCCCTCGGCTACATCAGCCTGCAAAGACCTGCCGCCGCGAATGCTCACGCCTGCCACACGGCCCTGCAAAGTCCGCGAGATAGCAATAGATTCAGGTACAGTTTTATCCGCCAAGCTTCGCTGGTTAAGCAGATCAGCAGATGAGGTAGCAACAGGCACTGAATCCGGACTGATCTGATCATTTTGTATTAGCGGATGACTCTCTGCTATCTCCGCTAACGCTTTACCACCAGTAATTTCGTCCTGGGTCGTTATTATCTCTTCATCTGGTTTGATAACAGGCGAAATAGGCTTTACCTTGGCAGTAACAGCAGCCAGAGGTGCGGCGGAATCTGTTTTTATAGGATCTGTGCTAGATACAGCAGCTGGTGCTGCGCTTATGACAGGAGCAGACAGGTCCGTGGACTGCTTTATTTTAGCATCTACAGCCATAGTTTCAGGTGCAGGCGCCAGTTGATTAAAGTTATAGTATACCACGCCTGCTGCCGAGCATACCAGTAAAAGTATGGCGGCTGCTACCTGCCACACCGGCACCAACTGCTGCTTTTTACGCTGCTGTACCTGAGCGGCCACCTGGCGGTTAATAGCAGCTATGGCGGCTTTTGTACGGGTTAAATCGGCAAGAGTGAGGCCTTCCAGCACGTCGGTGCACAGTTCGCAGTCCAGCAGGTGATGCTCCAACTGGTGCTGCAGGGCAGGAGATGCGGTGGCGCTATGGTACTGCCGCAGCAGTTCCGTAGAGGGGTGGTCGCCTCCGTCCCAAAGTATGCGTTGCTTAACGTGGGGCATGGTTCTTCTCCATGTATAGTTTCAAATTCCGTTTGCCGTTCTGGATATAACTTTTCACCTTGCCGGCGTCATACCCGGTTTCGGCGGCAATCTCTTTGTAGCTCTTCTGCTGCAGGTAAAACAGCTCCACACACGTGCACTGTTCCGGGGGCAACTCCTGTAGCCCCTGTTGCAAAGCCTGTTCCGTTTCTTCGGTCTGCGCTGCCTCAGTAAGATGCAGCGGCTCGTAATTTTCCATAAGCAGCGGCGAAATAGCGTCTAAAGGCACAGGCTGCTTTCCCTTGCTGGCCCGCAGTTGCATCAGGCAGTGGTTTTTAGTTGTAACATACAGCCAGCCCTTAAAATTGCTGATCTCGTGCTGCAACAATGCCTGGGGCAGGAGTTCAAATACCTGCATGGCGGCATCTTTGCTCTCTTCCTCATTCTTCAGATACTTCAGGCACACCAGGTATACCATTTCTGAATGTCGCTGAAACAGCTCGCCTACATGCACCAGTTCTGCAGTCTGCCGGTACAGGCGGAGCAGTTCCGCGTCGTCAGGCGGCGGCTTGGTGCTGGAGAATAGCTTTAGAAAAAAGGGCGGCATCCGGAATCACTTTCCTAAAGAAAAGAATTTTTTTTCAGATGCGCTTATGGAAAAGCACCAGCTACGGCATCCTGTAAGAAACCAACGCACAAAACTCATGAAAAAGATTTTCTACATGCTGCTGTTCCTCCTGCTGGTGGGGCTGCAGGCGCAGGCACAAAGCAAAACGGTGTCGGGTACGGTTACGGATGCCACTACCGGACAGGCGCTACCCGGTGTGGCTGTCGCCATCAACAAAACAGCAAATGGCACCGTCACGGACCAGCAAGGCAAGTATAAGATCATGGTGCCCGGCGAGAAAGCGAAGCTGGTGTTCGCCTATATCGGCTATGTGCGCCAGGAGGTAAAAGTGGGCAAGCGGCAGGTGGTGGACGTGCAGCTGCAACCGGATATACAAACGCTGGAAGAAGTGGTGGTAACCGGCTATGGAACACAACGTGAGGGGCGTATGAATGGGGCTTTACAAGGAAGGGTGGCCGGTGTGGTTGCTACACAGAACTCGGTACGGTATGCTTCTCCATCTATACAGTATGACCAGGAAAGTAGTGGGAATTACAATACTGAGAACTACGCTTACATCAACGAAAACACCTTTCAGGAGGCGCGGAAGGTGCCGCTGTCTACCTTTTCCATAGACGTAGATAATGCCTCGTATAGTAATGTGCGCCGGTTTCTGAACAACGGACAGCAGCCGCCAGTTGATGCAGTGCGGGTGGAGGAGATGATCAACTACTTTCATTACGATTATCCGCAGCCGACCGGCAATGCGCCGTTCTCCGTCACAACCGAGCTCTCGGCCTGCCCCTGGAACAAGGCGCACCAGTTGCTGCACATCGGCCTAAAGGGCAAAGAGATCCCAACTGACAACCTGCCGCCGTCGAACCTGGTGTTTTTGGTGGATGTATCGGGCTCGATGGAGTCGCCGGACAAGCTGCCGCTGGTAAAAGCAGGATTAAAGCTGCTGGTGGAACAGTTACGGCCGCAGGACAAAGTGGCGCTGGTGGTGTATGCGGGCGCAGCCGGATTGGTATTACCTGCCACGGCCGGCAGCGAGAAAGCTAAAATCATGCGGGCCATCGATAACCTGGCTGCCGGCGGCTCTACGGCGGGAGGCGAAGGTATAAAACTCGCCTATAAAGTGGCGCAGGAACAGTTTAGGAAAGAAGGTAACAACCGCGTAATTCTGGCAACTGACGGCGACTTTAACGTAGGCGTGAGCAGCGACAGCGAACTGCAGCGGCTGATAGAGGAGAAGCGTGAATCAGGTGTGGCGCTGACGGTACTGGGCTTTGGAACTGGTAATTTAAAGGATGCCCGCATGGAGCAATTGGCCGATAAGGGCAACGGCAATTATGCGTATGTCGATAATATTCTGGAGGCGAAAAAGGTGTTTGTCAATGAGTTTGGCGGCACGCTCTTTACCATTGCCAAAGATGTGAAATTGCAATTGGAATTTAACCCGGCACAGGTAAAAGCATACCGACTGATCGGCTATGAGAACCGCACTTTGGCTGATAAAGACTTCAACGACGACAAAAAAGATGCCGGTGATATGGGCTCCGGCCACACCGTAACGGCTCTGTACGAGATCATACCGGCAAGTTCTAAAACCGCTGAGAAATATACCGGCAATGTGGATGATCTGAAGTACCAGCAAAGCAAGCTGAACCCGGCAGCAACCGCTGATGAGCTCCTGACGCTGAAACTGCGCTACAAAGACCCGAACGGAAGCCAAAGCAAACTGCTTACCCACACCGTGGCGGCACAAGCTATAGCCGCAAACAAAACATCTGACAACTTCCGGTTTTCGGCGGCGGTAGCGGCCTGTGGCATGCTGCTGCGCAACTCCGCACTGAAAGCTGATGCCACTTTCCCGATGGTGCTCCAACTGGCTGAAGGCGCCCGCGGCGAAGACAAAGAAGGCTATCGCATCGAGTTCATCAACCTGGTAAAATCCATGCACCTGCTTAGCCTAAATGAAGAGTAGCAGGTATACTATGGCTTGCGCTCCTGTTATACTTGTCATAACGTAAGCCATACTATACTTGTAAAACTGACGCCAACAGGCGCGATTCTTCAGATACGTGACAAAGTATTACGCGGAATCTCTGCCTCCACAGGCTCGCAGAAATCAGCAACAGCTGCCCTGTCCACTTCAGCAGGATTTTAAGTCGGGACAAGTATAAACAACAAGGCCCCGGCTATACTTGCCGGGGCCTTGTTGTTTATACTTATATGTGGCTGTTCTTACTGCGCCTGTGCTTGTGCAGGGGCTTCGTCTTTGGTTGAGAACTTATATACAGTGGATTCCTTGTATTGCTCGCCTGGTTTCAGGATAGTAGAAGGGAAGCTGGATTGATTTGGCGAATCAGGGAAGTGCTGCGTTTCCAGGGCAATGGCGTAGTTCTTGGTATACTTCTGGTCGCCTTTGCCGGTCAGGGTGCCATCGAGGAAGTTGCCGGTGTATACCTGAATGCCCGGCTGCGTGGTAGAAACTTCCATGTAGCGGCCGCTTGTCGGGTCGTATAAGGTTGCTGCCAGTTTCATGGTGCCATCTGCTCCGTTCAGCACATAGTTGTGATCATAGCCGCCCGGCACCTGGCCAATACGGGAGCCGATTGTTTGCGGCGTCGTAAAGTCCATCGGCGTGCCTTTCACGTCCGGCGACTTGCCGGTTGGGATGAGTGTCTCGTTCACCTCAGTATACTTATCCGCGTTAATTTGCAGCACATCATCCAGAATGCTGTTGTCTTTGCCGGCTGATAGGTTGAAGTAGCTGTGGTTGGTGAGGTTCAGCGGTGTAGCCTTATCGGTGGTAGCGTTATAATCTATCTTCAGCTCGTTGTCATCCGTTAAAGTATACACCACGGTGGTTTGCAGGTTGCCAGGGTAGCCTTCTTCCATGTCCTTGCTGGTATAGGTCAGCTTCAGGGCATTCTGATCTTCCATCGGCTCCACATTCCAGATCACTTTATCAAAACCTTTGGTGCCGCCGTGCAGGCTGTTCGGGCCATTGTTCTTGGCCAGTGTATACTCCTGACCGTCAAGCGTAAATTTGCCGTTGGCAATGCGGTTGCCGTAGCGGCCGATAAGGGCACCAAAGTAGGGGCCGCTCTTCGCATAAGCATCGCTCTGGTAACCGGAAATGCTGTCGAAGCCCAGCACTACATCACCCATGTTACCGCTTTTATCCGGCACCATAAGCGAGGTAATAATGCCGCCAAAGTCGCTGATCTTTACCTGCACGCCATTTTTGTTGGTTAGTGTATACAGGCTTACTTCCTGCCCGTCTTTTGTAGTGCCAAAAGGTTCTTTTTTGATTTTCATGTTAGTGTCTGTGGATGCGACAGCAGCAGTGTCTTCTTTTTTAGTTTCCTGGCTGTTGCAGCTTACGAGGCTGCCCATGCTCAGGCTGCCAAACAGCGCCAGCGCCAGGAGTGTGTTTCTTTTTTTCATAATGGAATAGTTCCGAGAGATTTTATAATGTGAATGTATAGAACTAAAGCTACTTTTTCAACTCCAGCACCAAAGTAGTTTTACCCGGCAGCTTCAGCGATTGCAAATTATTCATGTTTTCGCCGGTGGCAACATTGGTAGCGCTGGTAAAGCCGTTCATACGCTCAGCAAAGCGCTCGGTTTTGACAGTGCGTTCCTCGTCGGCTGTGTTCATCACCACCATCACCGTTTTATCAGGGTTGTAGCGGAAGTAAGTATACACGGCATCTTCCGGCACATACTGCATCAGCTTGCCGGTTTGCAATACCGGGTTATTCTTACGGTAGTTGGCCAGCGTTTTTACATAATCAAAAGCTTCCTGCTCTTGCTTGGTGCGCCCTGCAGCCGTAAACATATTCACCTTATCGCCGGTCCAGCCGCCTTTAAAATCTTCGCGCACTTTGCCATCGGGGTTCGAGTAATTCTTCATCAGCACCTCGGTCCCATAGTATAACTGCGGAATGCCGCGCGTGGTCAGCAGCCAGGCAATGCCCGATTTATACTTGTTCAGGTCTTCACCTATCACCGAATACCAACGGCTCAGGTCATGGTTGTCGAGGAATACGACATTGCGCGTCGCGTCCTGGTACTGGTAATCGCTGGCCAGGGTAGTGTAGAGTTTATTGACGCCTTCGTCCCAGCCAAACTTCTCGTTCATAGCTGCCTGTATGCCCCACAGCGTCTGGAAATCGGTTACACCCGGCAGGTGCGTGTCCAGGCCGCGGTTCACGGTATTGCCCTGGGTAAAGTATACTTGGTTGGGTACGCCGTGCACCCAAGTTTCGCCAAAGGAGTGGTAGCCCGGGTATTCATCCTGGATGGCCTTGCCCCAATCTGCCATATACTTTCCGTCGTTGTAGGCATAGGTGTCGATCCGGAAGCCATCCACACCAGCATACTCCACCCACCAGATGGTGCTTTGGGTAATGTAGTTCTGCACGTACGGGTTGTCCTGGTTCATGTCGGGCATGTGCGTATCGAACCAGCCGTTCTGCATCTGCTTTACATCGGCCTTGGCAGCGTAGGGGTCAAACACTGGCTGGTCTTTAAAGCTGGAGCGGGTGTACGCCGGCCACTGGTGCACCCAGTCTTTCATCGGCATATCGCGTACCGTCCAGTGCTGGCTGCCTACGTGGTTGGGTACGATGTCCTGAATCAGCTTCATGTGGCGCTTTTCTAGCTCATCACCTAGCTTTTTATACAGTTCGTTGCTGCCAAAGCGGGGATCTACCTGGTAGTTCTCTGTGTTGGCGTAGCCGTGGTAGGAGGCATGCGGCTGGTCGTTCTCCAGCACCGGGTTCAGCCACAGCGCTGTCACGCCCAGGTCCTGCAGGTAGTCCAGGTGGTCGAGAATGCCTTGTATGTCGCCGCCGTGGCGGTAGTACATCGAGTCGCGGGCCAGCGCTGTTTCCTGCAATCCCTTCACCACGTCGTTTTTGGGGTTGCCATTGGCAAAGCGGTCCGGCATGATCAGGTAAATAAAATCGGCGCTCGTGACAGGCACAATGTAGTTTGGGTCCTGGTTGCGGCTGCGCAGCTCATAGGTATAGCTCAGCGCCTTTTTACCTTTCTGCGTGAATTTAATTGGGAAGGAGCCTGCTTTCGCGGCAGGGGAGATGGTGAGGTCGAGGAACAGGTAATTCGGATTCTCTACTTTGTGTACCTCCTGCAACTGCACGCCCGGGTAGTTCAGGCTCACCTCGCGGCTGGCAATGTTATCGCCATGCACAATGAGTTGCAGCTTAGGATTGTGCATGCCTGCCCACCAGAACATCGGCTCTACGCGTTCCAGCGCCGGCAGCTTCTGGGCGAGGAGTTGTGCTGCCAAAAACAAGCAGCAGGAGAAAAGGATTAGTTTTAGTTTCATGAGTATTTATACTTAAATGATGATGCGTAAAGAACAAGTATGTATGGCTTTATCCGCAACTCTTTTACCAGGATCTGCAGGACGTAGGAAGGAGCAGGATTTCATCAGAAGACCATGTTGGTGCCAACAAGCAATAAAGAAAATGATCCTTTGCGGGTGCGCGCTTGCAAGTCGTATCATACTTTCGGTTAAGTAGAGGCACAAGCTGCAAGCTTGCGCCAGCAAATACGTCAGCACATGCTCATCAACGGCTATTGTTGAAACAACACCAGCATCGAAACCGGCGGCACTTCTACCTGGCCGCTTACCTTACGCTTTCCATCTAATGCGATTTCCTGCCCGGCTACCGCGGTTTGCCAGCTTCCTTCCAAAGTAACTGGTACAGCTGTTTGGGTAGCATTATAGTATACCCGAATGTTCTTCCAGCTATCCTTGTTGGCGTGGTCTTTCAGCACATAGCCGATGAAGCCGGGCTTTGTAGTGGTGAACTCCAGGTGCTTTTGCAGCATGTCTGTTGTTGGCATTCGAAAAGCTGGATGTGCTTTGCGTAAGGCGATCAGGCCCTTGTAGTAGTCATACACATCCTGGTGCTTGGTCTTCCAGTTCCAGTCTATCTGGTTGATCTCATCCGGCAGGTTATAGCTGTTGTGCTCTCCTTTTTTGGTGCGCAGCATCTCAGCCCCGGCATGCAGAAACGGAATACCCTGCGACGTTAGTACCACGGCGTTGGCCAGCTCGTCCATCTGTTGCAGCTGCGCTTCTGTAGCACCCGGATTGGAGATCTTTAGCTTGTCGTAAAGCGTCTGGTTGTCATGGCACGATACGTAGGAAACCGCTTGCCAGGGCTGACGGGCCCAAGGAGCCTTTGAATAGTTTACCTGCTTGTAGTTGATTTGCGGGTGGTTGGTGCTTCCGACAACGCCAAACTTCACCGATTCTTCCGTGTCTTTAGCGCCGCTCACAAAACCAGTGGATTTTTCTTCGAAGACAGATCCTTTCAAGCCATCGCGAATATCATCGCTGAAGGCGGCTATACTTTGTAGTTCTGTGGTGTTCGCCTTTATGGCCCTGAGTTTTTCAGGCAGGGGGCTGTCTCCGGCAGTCCATCCTTCGCCATAGATCAAAATGCTGGGGTTGATCTTCTTCAGCTCTTTAGCCAGCAGGTTCATGGTTTCGATGTCGTGCACGCCCATCAAGTCAAAGCGGAAGCCGTCGAGGTGGTACTCCTTTGCCCAATAGGCGCAGGACTCGATCATAAAGCGGCGCATCATAGCCCGTTCGCTGGCTGTTTCGTTGCCACAAGCTGTTGCATCCGATAAGCTGCCATCTGCTTTGTGCCTGTAATAATAACCGGGCACCTCCAGGTTAAAGTTAGAGCCTTCGGTTTGGCCGGTGTGGTTATACACCACATCCAGCACTACGCCCAGCCCTTTGTCGTGGAAGCCCTTTATCATTTGCTTAAACTCCCGGATGCGTACCTCCGCATGGTAAGGATCGGAAGAATAGGAACCTTCCGGCACATTGTAATTTTGCGGGTCGTAGCCCCAGTTGTATTGCGGTTTGTCGAGTGCCGTTTCGTCAATGGAGCGGTGGTCGAAGGCGGGGAGCAGGTGCACATGTGTTACGCCCAGCGCTTTGATGTGGTCGAGGCCGGTGGCCAGACCTGCAGGGTTGGTAGTGCCTTCCTCCACCAAACCCAGGAACTTGCCCGGATGGCTGCTGCCGCTGCTCTTGCTGGCTGTCAAGTCCCGCACATGTAGCTCATAGAGGATAGCGTCATTAGGCGACGCCAAAGTAGGGCCTTTGTCATTCTTCCAGTTCTGCGGGTTCGTCGTTGCCAAGTCCAGTATCATGGCACGCTTGCCGTTTACGCCTACGGCCGTTGCGTAGATGCCGGGTGTTTCCGCCAGCCAATGCCCATTTAGCTTTACCTGATATGTATAATAGGTGCCTTGCCAGTCTCCTTTTATACGTGCTTGCCACAGGCCGTTCTGCTCTTTTTGCAGCGGATGTGTTTCGAAAGGCTTCGCTTCGCCATCGCCTTGCTTGTATAAGTTTACCGTCACTGCCTCTGCCACCGGCGACCAAAGGCTGAAGGTGGTCTGTTGCGGCGTATACTTCGTCCACAGGTTGGCTTCTGTAGTTGCATAAGAGGCATAATCGGGAAGTGTTGCGGGGGCAAAGGCCATAAATAGGAGCGTTAATAACAGAAAGAACGGTATACGATAGCGCCTCGTCTTATTCTTCATCTTTTGCATCACAATTCAGCTAAATAGTTTTTAATTGATTCCTTCAGGCTCACAAATAGAATAGCCCATGATCCATTCTCTTCTAAAGCTACACAATGTAGCGAAAAGCACCAACGCCTAGAAAACGGCCGCCCTGGCATAGGTAACTGCTAATGTATACTTGCCGTCCTAAAGCAAAACACCCGGAAGTATAAATACATCCGGGTGTTTCTGATAAAATTTAAAGGCTGATCGTAAACTGATCCTTCTCGTTTTTAATTACGAGACTCTGCACGTTGTAGCCCTCTACGGGGTTGGCATCGCCTTGCGGGTCGAAGCGCGAAATAGGAGTGAGGTAAGAAGCAAAGTCCTTGTGCAGGTTGCCTGACTTACCGTTCACTTTCACTTTTGTAGCGTTGCCGAAGCCATGCAGCAGCACTTTCACGTTTTTGAAGTTGGAGTTATACGTGCCATCCACCTTGCCAAACGTAATGGTGTTGCGGCGCGGTTCGTACGAAATAGTACGCTTGTAGTACTGACCTTTCTCGTAGTCGTAAGATTTGCCGTCGTCCTCATAGTATACGAAGGAGTTGGCAGCGTCACCTTTGTACACGTTCACCGTCAGCGTGTCGGTCGGATGCTCTGTCGTGTTCTGGATCAGCGACTGCATTGGAATGATGCTGCTTTCCTTTACATAGATTGGCATTTTATTGTAAGCCAGTGGGATAATCTTCTCCTGGTTCCCTTGCTGCACTTCGCCGGTATACAGGTTGTACCACTTGCCCTGCGGAAAGTATACTTTGCCAAAGTTAGTAGTGCTCACAAACGGCGCTACCAGGAAAGCTTCCCCGAAAAGGTACTGGTTCTGGTATTGGCTGTCGTAGATCTTCGCATCCTGGGTATAGTCGATGGCCAAGGAGCGCATTACCGGCATACCATCCTGCGTTGCCTCATAAAAAGTGGAGTACAGGTATGGCAGCAGTTTATAGCGCAGACTGATAAAATTACGCGCTATCTCAGTCACTTCTTCGCCATAAGCCCAGGGCTCCGACGATTTGGAGTTTACGCCGGTGTGATTCCGGAAATAGGGGATAAAGGCACCTAGCTGAATCCAGCGGGCATACAGGCCCACGGTTGGGTTGCCGGTAAAGCCGCCGATGTCCATACCGGTAAATGGTACGCCGCTCAGGCCAAGGCTGTTGAGCAGGCGCACACCTGCCAGCATGTGCTCATCTTCGGAGCGGTTATCGCCGGTCCAGATAGCGGTGTAGCGCTGCAGGCCGGCATAACCGGCGCGGGTAAGTATAAACGGACGCTTGTTCATGGTGGCACGGGCGCCTTCGTAACTGGTGCGGGCCATTTCCAGACCATACACGTTGTGGCCTTGCTTGCTGGTGGTCAGGTGGCCGTCGTAGTTAAACAGCACATTGTCCGGCATTTTATTGCCCCAGGTCGCAATTTCGTTCATATCGTTCCAGATGCCGTCTACGCCATCATCAGCGAAGCGCTTCACCTGGTTTCGCCACCAGTCGCGGCCTTTCTCACTTGTAAAATCCGGAAAGTGCGTCCAGCCGGGCCATACCTGGCCGGTGTAGTACTGGCCGTCTACATACTTCAGGAAAATGTCGGCTTTCTTGCCGCTCTCGTACGCATCATACCCTTCTTCTACCTTAATGCCCGGGTCTACAATCACGGTCGTCTTAAAGCCCATGTCCTCCAGGTTTTTGTTCATCTGCAGCGGGTTCGGGAAGCGGTTCTTATCCCAGGTGAACAGCTTGTATGCATCCATGTAGTGGATGTCAAGCGTAATACCGTCGGCCGGAATCTTCTTCTCGCGCAACGTTTGGGCGATGCGCATAACCTCCGTTTCGGGGTAATAGGAGTAGCGGTTCTGCTGGTAGCCCAGGCTCCAGAGCGGCGGCAGGTTCATGCGGCCGGTCAGGTTAGTATAAGAGGTAATGATGTTGGCTACTTTTTTGTGGTAGATAAAGTAGTAGTCCATCTCACCGCCCTGCGCTCCAAACGAAGCAAAGCGGTTGTTGCTGGCTCCGAAGTTAAAGTCGCTCTGGTAGGTGTTGTCCAGAAAGATGCCATAGTTGAGGCCATCATGAATACCGATGTAAAATGGAATGGTGGAGTAAATCGGGTCCTGCCCGGCTGAGTAGCCATAGGCATCGGTGTTCCAGTTGGTATAGCCGTTGCCCTTACGGTCGAGCGGGCCGGTTTTTTCGCCCAGGCCGATGTAGCGCTCATTGGGCTGCATGTGCTTGTAGGTAGTAACCTCTTCACCAATCCAGGAGGTGCCCAGGCCTGGTTCGTCCTGGTTGATGAGCTGGCCCTTTGAAGTATAAAAAGCAACCGCAAACGGATTTTTGCTGACACGGGCTGTCAGCGAGTCCGTGGTAATGGTTATTTCACTGGCATTCTGCGTGATGTTGGCTTTGGTTGGCTGCGGTTTGGAGATGACGGCATACGAGAAGTCATCGCCCAGCGGCTTCTTATCCATGCGTACACGTACCACGGTAGGGCTATACACCTGCAGCAGCACATGGTCGTTGTTATCGGTTGTGATGCTGACGCTCTGGCCCTCCACGTTAACAGCACTCACGTTGCCCACCTGGTGCACGGGATTCGATGTAGTTTGCCCAGCAGCGGCAAAGGTAAGCATCGTTAGAAGCACTACGGGACTAAGCTGTTTTAAAGAGATTCTCATTACAAAGGCTTATGATTGATTTAAAAAAGTCGATCTTCAAGCAACCCAGCGGAGAACTAACTTTTGCCGGGCTGCTTGAAGATCGAATTGAGGGTTACTTACTTTTTGACGATAGCGTAAGTAACGCTGCCATCTTCATTGTCCACGTCAAGGGTAATTTCATAAGTGCCTGCTGTAGCAACAGCAATATTAGCACCACTCGCATTAAGCGCTGGGTTGCTCGTATCATCGTCGCCATAGTTGGTGTCCCAGGCATCATTGAACCTGAACTTGAATGCACCTGCTTTTAAAGGAAGTGTGATTTTCCATACCCCTTCATCGTTAATGTACTTCATGTTGGTGTCGGCATCCCATCCACCCGGCGTGGCATCGCCGATAACACCCCAGGAGTACTTTGCGGCAGTCCAGGTTAAAGTATTAAAGTCAGCTACCAGCATGTAGGTATCAGCCGTTGGTACACTTAAGTTCGCTCCATTTGGTGCTAATGATCCTGCTGCGTCGCCACTGCCATAGTTATCATTCCAGCTTCTGTCTTTGGTGATCTTAAATTCTAAGCTGCTGGCATCCACAAAGCTGATCAGGCCCTGGTAAATTTCATTGTTTTCTACTGAAGCTAAAGCTGGTGCCGTTTCAGGCTTCCAATCCTGATATCCTCCGGGAACATACACATAGGTAGGCTCTACATAAGTAGAGTAAGGCGTAACTGAAAGGGTAATTACATTCGAGTAAACAGGGCTAACCTTGTCTGAAACAGAGGCTTTGATCCGCATAGGAAGATCATGAGCCTCATCCGGCGTATACTTCAATTTTGTGAGGAGATTATTGAGTTCCTCCACCGTAAAGGTCTTTTTTGGCTCATTGCCTAAAGCGATGCTGTACGGCTGTGCGAAATTATTTCCGGCTGTGTCTATCTGTAGTGAGTAGTTTACAGCTGCCATGTAGCCAAAATCTGCTTTGTCCCATGTAAAAGTCACTGCCTCATTGGCAGCGTTCTCTTCGGTTAAAACAACATTTGTTGTTGATACCGCGAGTACAGGAGCTGTTCCTGCTCTTAAAATGGCCTGCTCCTCATCTTTTTCGCATGAAAAGAGAGCGAGCGTAAGCATACTGAATATAAACGTATAATTAAACCAACGCTTCATAAAGTTATAGTTAAAGTGATGTAAAATCAGGTGCAGCAGTTCTGCACCTGATTGAATTCATTATAGCATTAATAACCGTTGTTCTGAACCAGGTTCGGGTTGGCCGTCAGATCAGACGTCGGGATAGGGAATAACCTGCGGAATTCACTTACAGGCTGTCCTTCTTTTACACCACCTTTCCAAGGCCACAGGTAATCACCTGATGTAAACAGTCCGAAACGGATCAGGTCTGTGCGGCGATGGCCTTCCCACTTTAACTCACGGGCACGCTCATCGAGGATAAACGGCAGGGTTAACTGGGCCTGCGTGATATTACCGGATGTTCCGTTATAAGCACGCTCACGCAGCATATTCACATACTCCAATGCCTGCTCTACGCTACCACCGGTACCGCCACGCAAAACGGCTTCCGCATACATCAGGTAAACATCTGCCAGGCGGAACATTGGGAAGTCTGTGTCCGGATGATTTCCGGTCACGTCAGAACCTACCTGGCCTGTAGAGGTCACGTTTTTCCACTTGGTGATCGGGTAGCCGTCTGTGAAAGTAGTAAGGCTGTTGATCTCCAGGCTCTGGCCCTCTGTAAAGAAGTTTGCACGCTCGTCGGTGTTGCCGGTAACATCGTCAAAGAGGTTCACGATTGCCTTGGTGGTGCGCAAACCTCCCCAGCCGCCGTTGATACCAAAGTTCGCCGGGTTCATTGCGCCTCCTACTGGTGCATGCACCAGGTACGTCATGCCACCCCAGGTAGTAGTATGCACGCCATCGAACGTGATCGGGAAGATGATCTCATTCGACTTATAGTTATCTGCCAGGAAAAGGTTATCATACTCCGGCTCCAATGTATAACCGGCGTCTATCACTTTCTTTGCGTAGGTAACAGCATCTGTATAACGGGCGTTACCGGTGTATACTTCGGCATTCAGGTACAGCTTTGTCAGTAATGTCCAGGCGGCAGCTTTATTTGCGCGGCCATAGTTGGTCAGGTCGCCAGGCGTAGCAGGCATCAACTCGTCCTGTACGGCCAATAGCTCAGACTCAACATAGTTAAACAGTTCCTGACGATTCGTTTGCGGTGGCAGGAATGTTCCTACAGGATCTGCTTCGGTTGCAAACGGAACATTACCATACAAGTCTAAAGCATGCCAGTAGCTCAGGGCTCGCAGGAAGCGGGCTTCTGCACGATAATGTTTAGCGTCTTCCAACTGCGTACCGGTTATACCGCGTTCACTTAGTTTGGCATCGGTCGTTTCGCGAATAAATTCATTTGTAAGTGCCACTTGGTAATAGATACGGTTGTAGAGCTCACGCAGGAACTCGTTTGCAGGTGTCCAGTCCATTTCGTGGAGGTCCTGAATGGTACCGTCGTTCCAGGCAATTACCGCTTCGTCGGTTGTCAGTTCTTCTGCCTGCCAGTACTGGCGCAGGTAGTTGGAAGCACCTTCGTCACCGCCCAGAATGTCCGGGTTGCCGGTAGGGCCCTGCTGGCCTGTTACAGCATAGCCAGCATAGAGTTTAGCAAGTATAAGCTTGTAATTGCTGAAGTCCTTATACACGTTAGCAGATACAACGTCATACTTTGGTTCAATGTCCAGGCTTTGGTCGCACGAGGTGGCTGCCATCGTAAGCACACCTGCCAGCGCTATATTTCTGATGAATTTAGTATTCATTATTTTATTAAATTAAAGTTGAAGACTTACACCCAGTGTGTACACACGTGGTCTGGGGTAGAAGTTATTGTCAATACCGCCGGCGATCTCAGGGTCTAAGCCTTTGTATTTAGTGATCACAAAAGCGTTCTGCACATTCGCATTCAAGCGAACACCTACTTTGTTATTCGCAACACTTCCCAGTTCGTAGCTCAGGTTCATGCTCTCCATGCGTAAGAAAGAGGCATTCTCCATGTAATAATCAGAGAATAGCTGAAAGTTCTGGAAATTAGTTTCCAGCACGTTTGGCGAAACGTTTGTCAGGTAGTTAGAGAAGCTAAATGCCTGGTAAGCACCGTTGTTGGAGTAGATGTTGTTATACACGTAGTTGTCGAGAACGGCACGTGCTACCAGGCTGAAGTTCCATTTGCCATACGTCAGGCTTGAATTAAAGCCCAGGTTAACATTTCCTTCCGGATTTTTGTAACGGTACTTATCTTTCTCATTCACAACACCATTGCCATCCAGGTCAGCATAGAGGCCCTCAATCGGCTTGCCGTTCTCGTCGTATACCTGCTTGTATACATAGAAGGAGTTTGGTGCATAGCCAACTGTATTTACCTGGATTCTGTTGCCAGTACCACCAGCGATAGTCCCTACCAGGTTACCAATAGAGTTCTCATCTTTTACTTTAGACAGCTTTGTGATTTCACGTGTGATGTAGGTCGCATTTACGCCCACATCCCAGGTTAAACGGCCGTTGTCGATTGCAGTAAAGTTTAAAGCTGCTTCTAAACCTTTGGTCTCCATGTTACCCACGTTTGTTGTGAGTCGGTTGATCAGGTTTGAGCCCGCAGGAACATCAACTTCAGCTAACAGGTCGCGGGTTTCTTTAAAGAAGTAGTCTAAGCTACCAGTAATTCTATTGTTAGCGAAGCCAAAGTCTAAACCAGCATTGTAAGTAGCTGTTTCTTCCCACTTGATATTCTGGTCATATCCTTCAGGGCGGAAAGTGGTGTAGTATACCGGATTGCCTTGTGCATCAAAGCCAAGCTGGTACTGCGCAGTGTTGTCGCCGAGGGTATAGCGAGCCAGATACGGGAATACGTCTCGGCTGCCTGTGCCAAGGTCCTGCTGGCCGGTTAGGCCATATCCTAATCTAAGCTTCAGGTCAGAAACGAAGCTGGAGTTTTTCAGGAAGCTCTCTTCGGCGATTCTCCAGGCGAAAGCAATAGCCGGGAATGTGCCCCAACGGTTATTTTCGCTAAATCTGGATGATCCGTCTGCACGTAACGTAGCTGTTAACAGGTAGCGGTCCAGCAAGGAGTAGTTGATTCGGCCGAAGTATGATTTCAGGCGATACGGGATCTGCTCTGGTCTGCCAGCTTCAGTTATAACAGTACCGGCTGCATTCAGAACCGGGAATTTTGGGTTGTTGATTTCAAACTGCTGGTACGAATAACCCGCCGTTGCCTCTATTCTGCTGCTCAGGGAGCTTAACTCCTTCACGTAATTCAGGTAAAAGTCAGCTAGGTGGTTTTGCTTGGACTGTGCAAACGTAGTGGTTCTGCCGCCTTCTACCGCATTGGGAGCGAAATTGGCTGGGAATGTTGTAGTTCCGTTGCTGCTTGTAATATCGTAACCTAAGTTCAGGTTTGCTCTCAGATCAGGTAAAAAGTGAAACTTGTAGTCCAGCTGGATATTACCGATGCTGCGCTTCACAAATCCCTCATCTCTGCGCTGCTCCAGCAAACTTAGTGGGTTGCGGGTAGCCAGCGGATTAAAGTTGCCGTTGGCATCTGTCCACTGGTAGTATCCGCCAAAAGCATTTTCCGGTGCATAAACAGGCTTGGTTGGGTCAAACGCAACAGCAGCTCCAATAGCGCCTGCATCAGCAAAGCGGCTGTTCGTAATGGCGCCCTTTACATTGAAATTCACCTTCAGGTGATCATCAAACAGCGACGGGCTCAAGCTCACAGAACCAGAGGCTCTGTCGAATTTCGAAGTTTTCAGGATACCTTCCTGGTTCAGGTAACCAACAGTTACATGGTATGGGAGTGATTTGTCGGCTCCGGACAAGCTAAAGTTGTTATCTGTCGTGTAAGCTTCCTGGAAAATCAAATCCTGCCAGTTGGTATTAGCACTGCCTAAAAGAGCAGCCTGTGCAGCAGAACCATGCTCCTGCACTATAGAACGGAACTGATCAGCAGTTAGCACATCATTCTCCTTTTTGATTTTTGATAAAGAGAACTGTGAGCTGAATCTGATCTCCTGTTTCTGCCCGATTTTACCTTTTTTGGTCGTGATAATAATAACACCGTTTGATGCTCTTGAACCGTAAATAGCCGTTGCAGAGGCGTCTTTCAGGATGTTAAAACTTTCGATATCATCGGGATTGATGAAGTTCAGCGGGTTGCCTGAGCCAGCCACTGTGGAGTTCTCAATCGGAACACCATCAATTACGATCAGCGGGTCGTTGCTGGCATTCAGCGAAGATCCGCCGCGGATACGGATGCGGCTGCCTGATCCTGGGGCACCGCCATTGGAAGTAATCTGCACACCGGCCACTTTGCCAGTGATCAGCTGCTCCGGTGTAGTTACCTGGCCTTTCACAAAGTTTTCAGACGTTACAGAAGTCACGGACCCGGTAACGTCACTTTTCTTCTGCGTTCCGTAGCCTACAATCACTACTTCCTGCAGGGCTTTGGTGTCCTGGCTGAGGGTAACGTTCAGGTTGGTTTTGTTGCCTAAAGGTACTTCTTGCGTAGTGTAGCCGATGTACGAGAACACCAGCGTGCTGCCGGCTGGTGCAGCCAAGGTGAAATTGCCGTTAACATCGGTGGCCGTGCCCCGGGTAGTGCCTTGTACTACTACGGTTACGCCCGGCAGGCCAGTACCACTTTGGTCAACAACGGTGCCTGTTACGGTTACATCGTCCTGGTACTTTACAGGAGCGTTGAGCATTACCGGCTTGTAGTTACCCGCAAGCAGCTGTGGGGGAGGGGTGTGAGTTTGCGCATTGCCTGACATGTAGAGGCAGCTCAATGCAACGGTTAAGCCAAAAGAGCTTAGTCCCTTTGTATACTTCATTTGCATAGAAAATTGGTTAGTGTGGTTGGTCTTGGTGTCATTAAACGGAAGCTATTCTATTCGGTCAATCGTAATTTCTGTTTTCATTCTAAGAACCCTATCAGAGCTCCTGTAACACTCGTTTCGGGGCTGTTCGCCAGCCAGGAATAATGCAAGAGCTGTTTTTCCACCAGCAAAGTGGTACCTGTTATCCACAAACAGGCAGGACGTATTCTTGTTTAAGCGGAGTAAGGTATTTTCTTGTACATCCTTTGTTAATTATCCGCTGGCTACTGCTCCAGGTGCCTGCTGCGAGCTGCTATACGGCTGCACCCCCACTTTTCGTTGCAACGCCGGTTCAGTGTATTCAGCATCTTCAGGTGCTGATACACTCCGGCATCCCTTTGTTGTGGGGCAGCCTCAGAGTGAAGCCATATGTGTGCTTTAGGGAGATTGTTGCCATTTGCGAACAGCCGAACTATATTATTTAGTGGTAAAGAGAGAATATCATACTACAAATATATTGGCTGCTAGGGCTAATACAATTAATACTGTAAATGTATAGAAAATATTAACAACTATAGGTGAGTAACCACTTACATTATAGTAGGTTAGCATCTCTGAGTAGGTAAAAAAATATAAGTAAAATATGGGGGAATAAAGCGCTTCAGACAGGCGCATAGCCAGCCAAAGCAGTCTCGCCCCAGGAAAAAGGATGATGTAAAAAGGCCGGATGCAACTTGCTGCTGTGAAAGTAACGATCTTGCCCCTGTGGGTGCAATGGCCGCTCAGGTGCTTAGCGCTTCAATCACTCTGTAGTAAAGAATACAGGTGTTAACTGGTTTGCAACTTATAGGAGGAATGTTGCAGACCTACACTCCCGAAAGGGAAACTGGAAACAGGGTTTCTCTAAAATGCTTTAATTTCCATAATTTTCTTTTCAAATTCCTCATTCGGAAGTATGGATCGGTTCTTTACCCGTGTTTTATAAGTATAAATCGTGTTCACAGAATACTCCAAAATCTGGGCAATCTGCTCGTGGTCGTGGATGCCCATGCGGATGAGAGCGAAAATGCGCAGTTCGATGGTAAGTGATTCATGATCCGGCGGTATGATCTTGTCCTCCTCCTTAAAGTATGAGTTGAATGCAGTTACGAATCCCGGAAAGATCTTCAGAAACACTTTGTCAAAGCTTTGGTAGAGCAATGCTCTTTCTTTTTTTAAGTTAACCGATTTGAGCACCTGCTGGATATCCTCGTGTTTCCGGGTCATCAGTTTCTTATCCACCGAGTTCTTAAATTTCTCGAGTTTGCTGATGTAGTCTGCGTACACGTTAAAAGAATATCCTATATACTCTTCTTTGATCTTATTGGCCTCCACCAGTTTGTCGTTCATTTCCTGCAGGTCCTCGTTTGTTTCCGATATCGTTTTTTTCGCCTGCTTCAGGCGGCTTACCTGCCGGAAAATGATGGCAGCAAACAGCACGACCAGCGCGGAAAGCACTGTAACCGCCAGTACATACAGCACCAAGCGCCGGCGCTGGCTCTCCACTGTCGTTAGCCTTTCGCCCTCAATAATCGGAAGAATAGCGGCCACCTGTATTTTGCGCTGCCTGGCGCCATAAAAGGTCGCATCCTCCAGCGCCTGCTTAATGTAAGTGTAGGCCCGGCTCTCATCGCCTTTGTTGTACAGCAACTCCGCCAGGTTCATCAGCGCCACTGCTTCGTTGGTACTCGACCGGATGTCTGCCACGGCTGCTTTAGCCATCCAGTAAATGGCCAAGTCGGTATCTCCGGTCGCCTTGTACACATTCCCCAGCGAGGCAGCAGCTATCGCATACTCGTGAAACGAGGGATGGTACTGCTGTATGATTTGCCGGAAGTCATCGGCTGCCGGGCCATACTTGCCCAATTTCAGGTTTCTTAACCCCCGGAGGGAGTGGAACTGCAGGGTGTTCGGGTTGGCCAGGGCAACAGCCGAATCCAGGTACGTGTTTCCGTTAGCTACATAACGATGCGAATAATAATTATCCATGTTATAGTTGGCCAGGTCGTAATAGGCCCGCGCTTTCAGAGCATAATAATCTGTTTTGATGCTGTCCGGCATACCAGCCAGCTGCACGGATCGCAGGGAGTCCAGTGTCTCTTTAAACAGACCTGATGACAGCAGAATGAAGCTCATCTTTATGCGGGCGTAGGTTTCCCGGGGGACATCCTGTAACTGGCCGGCCGAACGCTGTAGCTTTAAGGCATAATTGAAGGCCGAATCATATTGGAAGGACTTGTACTCGTCGTAGAGCTTGTTATAGAGGTTGAACTGCTCTACCTCTGAAAGATTCTCCTGATCGAGGAGCTGTTGTTTTAGTTTATCAATCCTTTCTTCTTTCTGGCTGCTGTAAATTTCCTTACTCTCCAGGGTACGGCTGAGTTCATTTAGCAAGCTATCAGAATCTGCCATACTATAAGCAGTACTGTAGTGCAGTAGAAGCAGCAATAAAAGAGAGATCAACTTCATAAAACAGGGCAATGCTAGCAGCAAGTTACCAAGGGGAGGCGTACCAAAAAAGTTTTTTTCCTGGGACGGTATAAAAGCCTAGTTTAAAAGTATGAAGCACTTGTACTAAGGCCGGGTGAGTGCTTACTTGTAGCTGGCGTAAGGACTTCGTGTAGCAGTTGTGCTGTATGGCTCAGGAGGTATTGCGCACCTACTTTTATCAGGTATTTCCGAAGGAATAAGGACCGGCGGCTGTGGCAGAGCAGAATGAATATGTGCAGGCACCGGCAGGAAATATCAACTCACACTGACTATTAGATCAGAATAAGCTGGTTGAAATTTTATGTTAAGCAGGAGCGCCGCCCGTAAGGTATAGTAATTTGCTGGCCTGCACTCCTGCTTTCCTATAAGAGGCTTCGCAGGCGCTCAGCGCTTGTTTCGGCTGTTATGTCGCGCTGGGGTTCGCCCATCATCTCATACCCGACCATAAACTTTTTGACGGTTGCCGAGCGCAGCAGCGGCGGGTAAAAGTGCATATGAAAGTGCCACTCCGGGTGTTCCTGCCCATCGGTAGGGCTTTGGTGCAAACCGGATGAGTAGGGGAACGAGACACCAAAAAGGCGGTCGTATACGCCTGTAAGCTGTTTGATGATGCCGGCATAGGCATCTTTTTCCGCGTCCGTCATCTGCCCGATGTGCTGGATATGGCGCCGGCTGATGATCAGCGTTTCGAAAGGCCACACGGCCCAGAAGGGTACCAAGGCAACAAAATGCTCGTTCTGTGCCACTATGCGTACCTGCTCTTTCAGTTCCAGGTCCAGGTAGTCGGCCAGCAGGCTGCGCCCGTGCTGCGCAAAGTATGCCCGCTGGCAGGCAGTTTCCTTGGCAGGTTCGTCGGGAATGGAGCTTTGGGCCCATATCTGCCCGTGCGGATGCGGGTTGCTGCTGCCCATCACGCTGCCCTTGTTCTCAAATATTTGTACATGGTTGACGTAATCCAGCGCGCCCAGTTCCAGGTATTCGCGCTGCCATACGTCCACAACTCCCCGAATGGCGCTTACTTCCATCTCCGGCAGCGTCAGGTCGTGGCGGGGCGAAAAGCAGATCACTTTGCAGAGGCCACGTTCGCTTTTAGCGACCAGCAGGCCGCCCTTTTCTACGGAGCCACCCGGTGCATTTGGCTGCAGGGCGGCAAAGTCATTCTCAAAAACAAAGGTGGAAGTATAATCCGGATTATGCTCACCGTTGGCCCGCTCGTTGGTAGGGCATAAGTAGCAGGTAGGGTCGTAAGCAGGTCTTTCCTCCTTGCTGACCTCTTCCTGCTGGCCCTGCCAGGGGCGCTTGGCACGATGGGGCGACACAAGCACCCACTCGCTTTTTAGCGGGTTATACCGTCGGTGCGGATGATCGCCCAGGTTAAATGCTGACATAGTTCATGAAGTATGGTTGTTGCCGCAACCGCAGTCCGGCATCTTTTCTTTTCTTACTGGGCCAGGCTAGTGCCGTCTACAATGCCGGCGATGTAAGTTTTGAGCTGCACACCGAACTGTTGCTGATACGCCTCCTCCATCTGCGCTATAAAAGCCTCTATGGCATCTATCCTGACAATGTTGATAGTGCAGCCCCCAAAGCCACCGCCCATCATGCGGGCACCTACCACGGCGTCAGATGCCCTGGTCTGGTCCACCAGGAAGTCCAGTTCAGGGCAGCTCACTTCGTATTGGTGCTGCAGTCCGTCATGCGAAGCATACATCTGCCAACCAAAGGCATACATATCCCCTTGCTGCAGGTGGCGGCAAGCAGCAACCACACGCTCGTTCTCCTGTATCACATAGGCGCAGCGCTTGTACACTTCTGAGTCAAACTCTTCCTGGTGCTGTTCCAGCATCTCCATGGTCGCATCGCGCAGGCTCATTACCAGCGGGTGGTACTGCTGCAAGAGGGCAACGCCTGCTTCACATTCCTGCCGGCGCTTGTTATACTCTGAGGAAGCGAGCGAGTGCTTTACCTGCGTGTCGCAAAGCACAATGCGGTAGTCCCGCATGTCAATATCATAATAGGCATACTCCAGCGAGCGGCAGTCGAGGCGCACAGCGTGGTTTTTCTGTCCGAACATGCTGGCAAACTGGTCCATGATCCCGCACATGACCAAGGCATACTCGTGCTCGGCTGTCTGCGCCATTTTTACCATAGTGAGCCGTTCGAGGCCAAAGTTGAAGAGGTGGTTGAGGCCGAAGGCCAGGCCACACTCTACTGCTGCAGAGGAGGAGAGGCCGGCGCCGATGGGGATGTTACCCCCAAATACCAGATCAAAACCTTTTACCTGGTGCCCTGCTTTCTGCAACTGAGCGATCACACCCAGCAGGTAGTTGGCCCAGCCTGTACCGGTGCGGTGCACATTGCCCAGGTCAAACTCGGCACTTTCGTCCAGATCATAGGCATGGGCGCGGAAGGTATTGGTGTTGTTGGGAGCCAGGGCGAAGTAAATTTCCTTGTCGATGGCTGCCGGCAGCACAAAGCCGTCGTTGTAATCTGTGTGCTCCCCAATCAGGTTTACCCGACCCGGCGAGCGCACTACAACAGGCTGCTGCCCGTACACGTCCTCAAACTTTTCTTTGATATCGTTGATCATCAGGAATAGATGTTTTGGCCGGCTTTGCGCCAGCGGTGCCTGTGGCTATACAGCCGCATAGATTATCAAAAGCAATATAAAAAGTAAAAATCAAAACCGGGCACCCGGTACAGAGATACCTATTTGATAAGTCTGTTTTTCCATAACGCACCACCGGCTACAGAGTTTACTTTTGTGTGGCTACAGGCGCGCGGCAGCGATGCCTTATGAACTAACCCATACTTTAAAAGTAAAGCGGTGGGTGTATCCCTACTCTTTTCTGGCATCCACCAACAACGTGGCTGCGGCACGTTCTAACCCATTGCTACTGGCGGTTATCTTTACAAGCCCGGGGGTGTTGCCTGTTTTAAGCAGCACGGTAAGTTTTATGTGGAAGGTGCGTGGGCAAGTATAAATCAAGTATAAACTATGATAGGAATACGGTAAATAGCTGTTTTCTACCCTGAATACAGCTTTATTGTTTAAAATATTCCCTGACTTTTACAAGCAACAATAGTGCAGAAGGAGAGTAGTTTAAACAGCAAAAAAGCAGCAGCCTCCGGTGGATCGCCGAAAACTGCTGCTCTTCTAAATTACTGAAATGCTACTGCAGGGCTGTTAAGGCAGTTTTACTACCTTCTTCACCATTCGCTTGTCGCCTGTTTGTATCTGTAAAAAGTATGTGCCGGCAGCAATGCCATGCAGGTCCAGCTTCTCAATAAAGGTCTGCTGCGTTTTACGCGTACTAAAGGTGCGAATAGTGCCGCTCGTCATATTGGAAAGCTGCAGCGTTACATCACCGCGGTAAGCATCCGTCAGTTCTACAAGCACTGTAGCGGTAGCAGGGTTCGGGTAAACTAGCAGGTTCTTGCTGTCCACCAGTTCTCCTTCTACTGCCAGCACACCCTGTTGCCATGGCACCAGATTTGCTTTCGGGGCCGGAAACGGCACCGTAGAGTAGAGGTGGAACTCGCCCGGCTGCAGCTCCAGCGCTTCGGCGGTGTTGGTTACCTGCACCTGCTCTCCGCTGAAGTAATCGTACCACGTGCCCGCAGCAGGGAAATTGACAGGCACCGACAGCTTCTGCACATCGGAGTTGCCAATGATGTACACGGTAGTATCGCCATCGCCATTCAGGGTGATGCGCTTCACATAAGCATCCATAGCCAAAGTATAATCAGAGGTCTGGAACACCCGCTGCGTCTCCTTTAAGTGGATAAGCGCGGCATATACATCAAAAAGCTTTTGCCGGTCGGTGTTGTTTTGGTACTCCCAGTGCAGCGGTTTGCGGCCAGTGCGGCCATTCTGATCAATCGATACATCGTAGCCCAACTCTCCAAACTGCCAGATCAGCTTTGGCCCAGGGATGGGCAGGAAAAAAGCAGCCGCCAGCTTGTCGCGGTTAAGGGCAGTAGCCAGGGTGCGGGTATTATAGGCGCCGCTGGTGCGGCCGTTGTGCGTCACATCAAATAGCAGGCGTTCCTCGTCGTGGCTTTCCATGTAGCCCACCACGTACGGGTACAGCCAATCTCGTTTTTTATAGGAGATCCACTCCGGGTTTGACGTGTTCCCTTTGGCCAGGTTACGGTACTCATAGTTAAGGTTGCCCCAGAACAGCAGTCCATAGTTGGCCAGTTCTTTCTCTTCCTGGTTGTCGGCAAAGTGCTCCAGCATCACAAAAGCCGTCTTGTCTACGCTGCGGATGTTATCGTAAATGCGTTTCCAGATGGCCACCCGGCTGGCATCATAGGCACTCCAGGCACTTACGTCATTGCCCGAATTTTTTTGTGTAAAGCCTTTGGATAAGTCGAAACGATAGCCGTCTACGTGGTATTCCTCCAGCCAGAACTGTGTCACCCGATCAACAAAGGCCTTGGTATACAGGCTCTCGTGGTTAAAGTCGAAGAAAACGCTGTAGGGGTGGGTGGCTTGCTGGTTGAAGTATGGGTTGTTCGCAGCAGGCTTATTTCCGTCCCAGTACAGCTTCACATACGGAAACTCGTAGTCGGCCTGGTTCAATACCATATCAAGTATAACCGCAATGCCATTTTCGTGGCATTTGTCGATAAAGGCTTTTAGAGCGTTCTCAGTACCGTAAGCTTTGTCAGGGGCAAAATAGAAGGTTGGGTTGTAGCCCCAGGAGTCGTTTCCGGTAAACTCCATTACCGGCATCAGCTCGATGGCATTCACGCCGAGGCGCTTAAAGTAGGAGATCGTATCGGAGAGAGTCGTATAATTTTGTGTGGCTACAAAGTCGCGCACGAGCAACTCATACACTACCATTTTCTCCACTTTCGGCCGCTTAAAATCTGTCACCTTCCAGGTATAAGGCGTCTGGTTTGTCTGCAGCACCGATACGATGCCGGTGGCTCCTTGCGGATAAGGCTTCAGGTTCGGGTAAGAGGCACTGGAGATGTACTGGTCGTTGTTGGGGTCCAGAACTTTCTGCGCATAAGGGTCTGCCACCGCAATGGTGCCATCCACCAGGTACTGGTAAGCCACTTCGGCGCCAGGCGTCAGGTTGTTAAGCTCCAGCCAGTAGTGGTTGCCGTCGGGTGTGCGCTTCATCAGGTAAGCAGCAGAAGGCGTCCAATTATTAAACTCCCCGATTAGGTAGACAAAGCTTTTTTCAGGCGCAAAAAGGCTAAGGATGGCACTGGTCGGGCTGGTATAGTTGATGCCGTCGATGATGCCGGACGGTAGCGCCGCCACCGTGGGTTGCGGGGCGACAGTATAAGTAAAGCTGGCGGTAGCGGTTTCTGTTGCTGTTTTGGCCTCCAGCGTAATTTGGTGCTGCGCGCCTGCTACTGTTCCCGCATTTAAAGTATAGCTGATAGCATTGGCATTTGTTACTGTTTTCAGCACAGTGGTTTCCTGCTTCAGCGTCAGGGTTGCCGGCGCAGAGGCTACGGCGCTGATGTTGATCGTAGCATTGGCGTCTACATAAAAAGCAGAAGCAGTGGGGCTGGTAAACGAAACACTCAGTTTATCTTCATACACTTTAATAAAAAGGTCTTCGGTCTGTGCCGTTCCATTGCCGTTCTTCAGCAGCACGCCCAAGCGTCGGATCGGCTTGTCTGCCGGCACGCCGAAATACTGGCGGGGCACCAGCGTTATCTGCCACTTGTTATTACCCAATGAAGTCATTTTTCCGGGAGCAAAGGGCGCATTGAAATTCGTCTGTCCGGCAGGCTGGTACTCAAAAGCGTCGCCCGTAGCGGAAGTGCCCGCTCCAGACCATAAGTATACATCGTCAGTTTTACCTAGCAGGCCTTTGGCGCGCGCGTCGGTCGCTTTGGATAAATCGAATGTGATGGTTACCTCCTTGTCGGCTGTCGGGAACTCAGGGGTGGTCGTTACCACCTGGGCCGCTACAAAGCCGGGAAGCCCGATTAAAATAAAAAGGAGAAGGGTGTAGAGTTTTTGCATATAGGAAATTTTCATGGATTTAACTGCTTGCCGGCATAACGATAACAGTACAGATACCCCGCACTCCAACGAATGCAGGTAGTGTGATAACCCTAAATGCCTGGAGATGTTTGGGTTGTACGCCAACTTAAATTTGCCCTGCCGTAAGGCAGCAACAAACCTGTCTGACTGAGCCGAAAGGTACTGCTTTTTTCCTGCATTTACTTTGCTCCCATTCCGGAAAATCGCCTGCTGCCAGCTCAGTGCTGTCTTCTTTACAGCCAACGCCTGTGCTGGTGCCACAAACAGGTGCGCCAACACCGCTTCTAAAGCCGCCGCCTGTCTCCAGGCAGCCTTGATTTTCCGGATTTAGTGGGTTTAATAGGAAATAGACAGGGATGGCGTTTGTCGTGTTTTTTAAACCTGATTTGCCTAATACAGGCCTGCATTGCAACACCATTCTGTTTCTCCCGTTCAAAAACATGTACGCTATGAATTTAAAACTTAATACGAACTACTATGTTTTACCACGTAAAAGACTTACAATTTAATGCCCGGGTATCAAAGCCCGATCCTCGTTTTGCAGGCATGCTGCTAGAGCAGTTTGGGGGAGCGAACGGCGAGTTATCAGCTGCACTGCAGTATTTTACGCAGGCATTTGCTGCCAAAAACCCCTATCCCGACAAGTATGACATGCTGATGGACATTGCCACCGAGGAGTTCAGTCACCTCGAAATTGTGGGCGCTACCATCCAGATGCTGCTTAAGGGGGTAAACGGCGACTTGAAAAATGCCGCTGAAGAATCAGAAATTATGAAGCTTTTGGACGGCAAAGCCGCCAAAGAAGGGGTGATACATGAAGGTATGCTGAACCCGCAGTTTTGGGCAGTAACCGGCGGCGGCCCTAAACCAGCTGACAGCCAGGGCAACCCTTGGACGGCTGCGTACATCCACGCTAACGGCGACCTGACCGTAGACCTGCGCTCTGATATAGCTGCAGAGTCGAGGGCCAAGATCGTGTATGAATACCTGATGCAATTCACAGATGATCCTTATGTAAAAGAGACGCTAAACTTTCTGATGACGCGCGAAGTAGCCCATTATCAGATGTTTGAGGCGGCCCTTTGCACCATTCAGCCGAATTTTCCACCCGGGGTATTACAAGGCGATCCCCGTTTCAGCAACAAGTACTTCAACATGTCGAATGGTGCTTCGTACAGAGGCCCGTGGAACGAAGGCGAAACGCTGGGACAAGGCGAAACCTGGCAGTACATCGAAGATCCGATTAAGCACGTGATTGAATCACAGGGTATGACCACCCACGCACCGGAAGGCACGCACCGCACCATGGAGAGTGTATCTACCAATGACAAAGCACTGAGCGAGATCCGAAGCGAAGAAGTGAAGATGTCGATGCCCGAAGGCGTAAGCCAGTGGAGCACGTATGATGAATAGCATGCACGCTTGCCTAATGATTTTGCCTACATGAATAAGCTTAATGGAAATAAGATAAATTGAAAAACGAAACGAATACCCAGGCAGGGTCGGTGCAGATTGAGTTCTACACCGACCCTCTCTGTTGTTGGAGCTGGGCGCTGGAGCCTCAGTGGCGCCGGCTGCGCTACGAATTTGCCGGAAGTATAAAATGGCGGTATCGCATGGGCGGCCTTATACCTAACTGGGATAAGTACAGCGACCCGATGAACACCGTTAGCAAGCCGCTGCAGATGGGGCCACTCTGGATGGAAGCCAAGTATACTTCTGGCATGCCGATAGAAGACAAGATATGGTTCTCTGATCCGCCTGCCTCTTCTTTTCCGGCATGTATAGCCGTTAAAGCGGCCGGCTTGCAGTCGGCTGACGCCGTGGAGCATTACCTGCGGCGCGTGCGCGAAGCTGTGATGCTGCACGGCCGCAACATTGGCAAATGGGAGGTGCTGCTGGAAGTAGCCAGAGAACTCTCTGAAAGTTCGCCCGAACTGCTGGACTTTGACGCTTTTAAGCAGGCGGCCAGCGGACAGGAAGCGAAGCAAGCCTTTGAGGATGACTTGCAGCAGGTGCGCCTGCTTGGCATCAGCCGTTTCCCGACACTCACCATTAACAAGCCCGGTCAGCCAGGCGTGATGATCGTGGGCTACCGTCCCTACGATGCGCTGGTGCTTGCCCTACAACAAGCAGCTCCGGAACTGAAACCCATCCGACATGCCACAGATGCCGCTGTTTACAAGACATTCTGGGGCAGTGCTACGGATCGGGAGGTGCAGGAAGCCTTGCGGCAGTCGCAGGCGAACAGCTACACAACAGGCAATCAGTAAAGATACATGTGCATCCGCTGAGCGGCTGAAACACCTTGTCTAAACGCCCTTTACGCTTATACTTGAGTATGGCCGTAAAGGGCGTTTTCCGTTCTGACAGGTAGTAGTTGTCCTGCTCTTTAGGGCCAACGAAAAACGAAGTATAGTCTATTTCGTTTTAGGATTATTCGACATAAAACGGAGAGAAATATTGAGAATAGGACTGGTGACGTAGGCAAGAGATATAAAATACTTATAAGAAGCTAACGGTACAGGTAGGCGCTGAAAACTTACTCAGCAAGTATAAACCGCGCCTTGAGCAAGTATGAAAAGTATAAACTAACATGGTTCAAATCTCCTTTGTACTCAAACTCTTTGCAGCATGTGTCGTGCGACCTGATACGGACAAAAGCAGCAACCGATGACCTTAGAGAAGTATAACCAGAAGCGCAACTTTAACCAAACCTCAGAGCCGGAAGGCAACGAAACACCTTCGCCCGGAGCACTGCGCTTTGTCGTGCACCGCCACCAAGCCAGCAAACTGCATTATGATTTCAGGCTGGAAATGGAAGGTGTGCTCAAGAGTTGGGCTGTCCCAAAAGGCCCCTCAATGAATCCGGCGGACAAGCGCCTGGCCGTGGAAGTGGAAGACCACCCGTTTGCTTACGGCACCTTTGTAGGCGATATTCCGGAGGGAAACTATGGCGCGGGCCACGTCGATATCTGGGATGAAGGCACCTACTACGCTGCCGAAACGGACAAGCGCGCGGAGGATGAAGCCCTGCTGCTACAGGGCCTCCAGGCGGGGAGCATCAAATTTGTGCTGCAGGGCAACAAGTTGCAGGGCGAGTTCGCGCTTGTTAAAATGAGAGGGCGGCAAAAAGATGCCTGGCTGCTAATCAAAAAAGACGATGCCGAAGCCGTGCATGAACCCTATGACAGCGAGGAACACTTGGGCAAAGTAAAAACCAGCAAAAAAGCGGTTACCGCCAAATCCAAAATCTCTAAAGCGGCAGCCAAAGCTAAGAAGGCAGACACAGCCAAGATGCCGCACCACATCATCCCCATGATGGCCAAACTCACAGACGGCCCTTTTGACAATGAAGACTGGATATTTGAAGTGAAGTGGGATGGCTACCGTGCAGTGGCCGAGGTGCAGGACGGCAAGGTGGAACTGTACTCCCGAAGCGGCAAATCGTATGAAGACAAGTATGAACCCATTGTAGAAGGCCTGCAACAGCTGAAGCATGCCGCCGTGCTGGACGGGGAGATCGTGGTGCTGAACGAGCAGGGTGACGCTACTTTTCAGGAGTTGCAGAACTACCAGAACACCCCGAAAGAGAACTTATACTATTGCGTGTTCGACCTGCTGTACCTGGATGGCGAGGACCTGCGCGACCTGCCCTTGCTGGAGCGGAAGAGAAAGCTGGAGAAAATATTAGTGGATATTCCTGCTGTTCGTTACTCAGACCATGTGGTGGGGAAGGGGATAAACTTCTTCAAGGAGGCGCAGCGCAAGCAGGTGGAGGGCATTATGGGCAAGCTGGCAAACAGCCCGTACCGCACCGGCAAGCGCAGCAGCGAGTGGCTCAAGATAAAAACGCACCTGCGGCAGGAGGTGGTGATCGGCGGCTTTACTGAGCCCAAAGGCAAGCGCAAGCACATTGGTGCCCTGATTCTAGGGGTATATGAAGAAGGTGAATTGACCTATGTAGGTCAGAGCGGCAGTGGCTTTAACCGCAAGTCGCTGGAAATGCTGAAGGCCAAGTTAGATGAGTTAGTGCAGGAAGAATCACCTTTTTCGGGTAAGGTGAAGCCTAACGCGCCGGCTACCTGGGTGAAACCGGAACTGGTGGCGGAGATCTCCTTTGCCGAGTGGACCTCCGACGGGCTGATGCGGCAAGCTATTTTTGAAGGATTGCGCGAAGACAAGAAAGCGACTGCTGTAGTACGCGAAACAGCAGAACAAAAGGAGAAAGCGATGAAAGAAGCTACTAAAAAGACCGCTGCTAAAGGAAAAGCGAAGCCTGCAGCCAAATCAGGGGAGCAGGAAGAGAATAGTAAAGCTGAAAACAAGGAAACCCTCAACCTGAACGGGCAGCAGGTGCCCCTCACCAACCTCGACAAGCTATATTGGCCCAACGAAGGCTATACCAAGCAGGACCTCGTCGCCTATTACCAAAGTATAGCCGACACCATTCTTCCCTATTTGCAGGACAGGCCCGAAACGCTGCTGCGCCACCCGAACGGCATCGCCAAAGCAGGCTTTTTTCAAAAAAACGCCATTCATACACCGGAATGGGTACATAAAGCATCGCTAAAGGCAGAGTCTACGGGGCAGGAGGTGGAGTATGTAGTGTGCGACGACAAGGCTACGCTGGCCTACCTCAACAACCTGGGCTGTATTCAGCTTAACCCCTGGAACTCGCGGCTGGCCAACCTGGAGCAGCCGGATTACCTCGTCATCGACCTGGACCCCGGCGAAAATACGTATGATGAAGTAGTGGAAGTGGCGCTGGCTACCAAGGCTGTGCTAGATAAAATTGGCGCTGCCTGCTACTGTAAAACTTCCGGAGCAACGGGCATGCACCTCTACGTGCCGCTCGGCGCCAAGTATAAATTTGAAGAAGTACGCCACTTTGCCCACCTGGTGGCGCAGCAGGTGCATGCAGGCCTACCCGAACTTACCAGCCTGGAGCGCAGCCCCAAAGAGCGCCGCAAGCAGATCTACCTGGATTACCTGCAAAACTCCATCGGCCAGACGATAGCGGCTCCCTACAGTGTACGGCCGCGGGCGGGAGCCACCGTTTCTACGCCCCTGCACTGGGAAGAGGTGAAGCCGGGGCTCAGGCCTACTGATTTCACCATCCGGAACATACCTGGCCGCATCAAAAAAGAAGGCGATCTTTTTAAAGGCGTCAGGGGGAAAGGAATAGACCTGGCCGCCTGCCTGAAAAAGCTGCAGGTGTAAGGCTGCTGTAGAATAACCTACGTTTGCAGCCTTGCTGCGCCCTTTGCCTATACTTTAAGGCTGCCCGGCAGGCAAAGGGCGCAAGAGTATTGCCCAAGACCGGTATACTTCATAAATATTTGCTACATTCGGCTCCATGTAGCGACGTCCCTGTGGGAGAATCATGAGCAGACTAAACCGATACCAGCTCGCCTTTTTTAAATGGCGCAGGAGCCAGAGTAACAACCGCATTCTTCCTTTTATATTAAGTGTGGTGGTGGGGCTCATTGTTGGCCTGTCGGCAATTCTGATCAAAACCATCATTTTTTATTTTGAGCAGTACGCTGTATACTTTGCCCCCAAGCTGCTCTACTTCCTGCTGCCCCTGATCGGGTTTCTGCTGGTAACGTTCCTCAACCGCAATGTCTTTCGCAAAACCGCCTATTTCAGCGGCACGCGAAACGTGATCGAGTCGATCGAGAAAAACTCCTCTATTATCAAGTTCCGGCTCGTTTATTCCAAGTTTATCACCACGGGTCTTACCATTGGTTTTGGTGGGAGCTCCGGCGTAGAGGCAGCCATTATCACGAATGGGGCCGCTGTGGGTTCAAACATCGGCCGTTTTCTGGGCCTGGGCTACCGGCTGCGTACCCTGCTGATCGGCTGCGGTGTGGCGGCAGGCATTTCGGCAGTGTACAACGCACCTATGGGCGGCTTTATCTTTGCCCTCGAAACCATTTTGCCCGAGTTTACGCCTACACTTCTTATTCCGCTGCTAGTAGCAGCTGCTACCGGTAAGATCCTTTTCGAGTTCATTATGGGCTCGCACTTGCGCTTTCAGGTGCCGCTCACCGATTTTGCCTACGAGCAAATACCGCTGGTGATTCTGCTGGGCGTTATGGGCATGCTCCTGTCCAACTATCTGCTGCGCACCTACAGCTTTTGCTTTCGTTACCTGGCCAAGATCAAGAATGATTACCTGCGTGCATTAACGGGCGGCGTTGCCCTGGGGAGCGTTATTTTTCTGCTTCCGCCTATGTATGGCGAAGGCTATGTGAGCATCGACGCCCTGCTGAACTCAGAGGAACGCTCGCTGTTCTTTAATTCGCCTCTGGCGGCATTGCCAAACACAGTATGGTTTAACCTGGTCTTCTTTTTCCTGATCACCATGGCAAAGCCGCTGAGCACGGGCATTTGCGTAAACTCCGGCGGAGAAGGTGGCTACTTTGCGCCCTCCATTATCACGGGTGGCTTCCTGGGCTTTTTCTTTTATAAAGTGGCGATTCTGGTTTTCCCATTTTACGGGTTGAACCAGGCCACTTACATGTTCCTGGGCATGGCCAGCATTTTTGCCTGCATCATGAATGCGCCGGTTACGGCCATATTCTTAGTGGCGGAGATCACGCAAAGCTACCAGTTGTTTGTGCCGCTGATGCTGGTCTGTGCCGTATCTTATTTCCTGAAGTACTATTTCGAAAATCTGAGCAAGCATGTGGTGCAACCTAAAGGGCAGGCCAAGGCCTTCCGGGTAGACCGTATCTTACTAAACGAGCTCAGTATAAAACAGCTGGTGGAGGAGGACCACTACCCGGTAGCTGAAGATGCTACTTTCCGGTCGGTGGTGGAGAATTTCGCTAATTCCGACAGAGGCCTGTTGCAAGTGCTGGATGCGCAGGGCAACCTGAAAGGCATTATTTCGCTGAGTGACATCCGGAAACGGCTGGGCGATACCTCTAACTACGATACCATCCTGGCCCGCGACCTGATGCACCAGGCGCCTGTTTTAGCCGAGATTGATGAGCCCGCCTCGGAAGTACTTGACAAGTTCGACAAGTATAAGCAGTGGTCGTTGCCAGTAGTGCGGGGGCAGAAGTTTAAAGGCTTTATCTCTAAAAACCGGCTCATGACACAGTACCGCCGGGAGCTGACCCGCGTAAACCGCTTTTTCTGATCAGGACGAAAAACGGCCTGCCGCAAAGCTTTGATGTTACGGCTGCCAGGCTATTGTTTTAGCCGCAGGATTGTTTCTTCTTCCAGTGGTTTTTGAAGGAAGCCGGCAACCAGTTGATACTTGTCTGCCCGCTTAGTTTCCTGTTCATCTACCGACGAGGTAAGTATAAAAAAGCGACACTGGCCTGTTAACTGCGCTTCATAGAGGGTAAGCGCCTCCAGCAGGTCCCAGCCGCTCATCAGAGGCATGTTCAGGTCCAGGAAAATTACTTCTGGCAGCGGAGCCGGCGAGGTGCCGTTTATACTTGCGGTAAGAGCAGCAAGCGCTGCTTCGGCACAGGTAAAGGTCTTGTACTCGCTGGCAAAGTTCTCTATGGTCAGGGTTGCCTCTGTCAGGAAGATGCTTACCTCATCATCATCTATAATAAATACCTGCTTATACATGCTTTGCTCCTAAGTATAATGTAAAAGTTGTGCCTTTGTCAGGAGCACTTTGTACGTCTATTTTGCCTCCCAGCGTCTCTACCTGAGTTTTCACCAGGAAAAGGCCAATCCCTTTGCCATGTGTGTTCGGGTGAAACCGCTTGTAGAGCTTAAATAATTGAGTTTGCACCACGTGCATTTCCATGCCCAGCCCGTTATCGGCTACTGTCAGCACATAACCTCTTTTGTCTTTATGTGCGGCAATGTGCAGGGCCAGGATCCTGTGGGGCGCGCTATACTTGATGGCATTGGAAACCAGGTTATAAAGTATGCTATAAAGATACGCTTTACTGGAGAGCATACTGTAGCTGGCATCTACAGCCACTGTTACCAGCGCCTGCATAGACGTCAGTTTGTCTTCCATGCTACCGAGCACTTCCTGGCACACCGCCAGCAGGTGCACCTCCTCGCGGTGGAGGTGGCGGTTATAATCGCGCATGGTAAGAATGTGGTTGATGTCTTTGATGACCTGGTCCAGCTGGTGGATAGAGGTCTCCAGCTTTTGCAGTGTTTTATCGAACAAAGGCGTGTTTTTATCCACCTTGTTTACCAGACCAGCCAGGCCAATAGCATTAGCCACCGGCGCGCGCAGGTTATGCGACACAATATACGTAAACTGCTGCAGGTCGCGGTTGTGCTTGAACAGGTCGTTCGTAAGCTTTTGCTGCTCTGCTTCCGCCGCTTTTTTCTCGGTAACGTCCGTTTGGATGGCGATGAATTTGACTACCTGACCGGCCTCGTCGAGGATAGGGGTGATGTCCATCAGGAACCATACCCGTTCCCCGTTTTTGCGGGCATTCAGGATTTCTTCGGAAAAAGGAACAGCCTGGGCTAGCTTCTGGTGGACGCGCTGAATGGTTTCCCGGTCTGTTTCGGGGATCTGCAACAGTTGGCCCGGCTTGTGGTGGAGGGCTTCGGCCAGGCTATAGCCGGTGATGCGGGTAAAGCCTTCGTTCACCCACTCCACTTTGCCGTCTTTATCGGTGATGATCACGCCGTTGGTAGTTTTGCTGGCCACCAGCGAGAGCTTCTCCAGCTCGGTGTGAACGGCTTTTTGGGTGGTCACGTCTACAAAATGTACCGCAATGCCGCCATCGGCCGGAAAGATGCTGAAGCTGAGGGTAGCATTCGCGAATTGCTGGAAAGTTTCCTCAAAGGTAGTGGCCACTTTACTTTGAGCCACCTGCAGGCACTGCTGGTAGAAGCGCGAACTTTTAGCGTCCGGGTACATGTCCCAAACCACCTGCCCCAGCAACTCATCACGCTGCTTGCCCATAAAGGCGGCAAACGGCTGGTTGGCATACGTGTAGCGCCATTCTGCATCGAAGGCAAGAAAAGGATCGGTAATACTTTCTACGATCTTTTTTAACTGCGCGGCCTGGTCTTTTATCAGTTGCTCGCTGCGCTTCACCTCCGTTATATCGCGGGCAATACCTTGCACCCCCGAAATAGTGCCTCTGAAGTATACTGGCATCAGCGTGACAGACAGGTCCAGCTCCCGCTGTGCTGCATCCAGGATGCGTGTTTCAAGGGTAAGTGCCTCGCCTTGTAGCACCCGCAAAAAAGCTTTGGCTGTTTCTTCGGTATCCTCAGGGTGCAGAAACTTAACGAAGTGGGTGCCGATGGTTTCGTTTTCGGATATGCCGGTGATCTTCGCCACATGCCGGTTTATCTGCTGAAAAATACCCTGATTGTTCAGGGTAAATACAGCATCGGGGTGTTCAAAAAAAAGCGATTCGTAAAAGGCCTGCTGCTGCTCTTTCTGGTACTCAGCCTCTACCGTTTCGGTGATGTCTCTGGAGTTTGTCACGAAGCCTTTTACCGCTTCGTTCTCCAGCATATTAGAAATAGAACAATCGATCCAACGCCAGGCGCCGGCTTTGTTACGAAAGCGGAAGGGTGCCAGCCGGACCTGCTGGTGCTGTGCAATGGCGGCCAGGGCAGTTGAAGCTGCGCAGAAATCCTCGGGGTGTATAAAGTCGAAAGCGCTGCGCCCGGTAAGTTCCTCGATGCTGTACCCCAGAATATGTGCTACAGAGGCGCCCACATAGCTGTACCTGCCTGTGTGGTCTATCACCGAGATCAGGTCGGTGCTGTTACTTACAATAGAACTGTAAAACTTAGTAGAAAGCATATGTTCACATTGGCGCCACTAAGGCCGTCCCGGAAGGGCTAATATGGCACTAAAAGTCTGCCACAAATAAAAATGCTAGACCAGGGACCGCTTTTTGAATTTGCAAAGGTGATTTAAAAATTTGACTTGAAATGCGCCTTCACCAGAAAGTATACTGTTAAATTCCAGATTGTTCAAAAAGTGATACAAAAAACTTGGCAGAGTGAAAAAGCTAGTAGTTTATACGTAAGAAAATCCTTTTGTGCGGTGAAAATACGTAGATAAGGCAGCAGGTACTTTTCTGGCCATTCGCTTAGCGGGGTGCAGGCGATGAGGATAAAACAAAGGAGAAGAAGTTAACTTTTGCCAGCTGCGCCACGCTGCTTACATGTCCAGCCACTGCTTAAAAGCGGCAGCCCGGCTGCTGCTCACAATCATATCTTCTACTACAGGCGGGTTGAGCACCAGGGAGAGCCGTCCTTTAAAGTAGGGGCGCACTTCCTGCACCGCCTCAATGTGCACCATTAGCTGGCGGTTGGCCCGAAAGTAAGCACCAGGGTCCAGCTGCCCCTCCAGTTGGTCGAGCGTCTGGCTAATGATGTAGCGCTTTTTCTCGAAGGTGACCAAAAATACCACGCCCTCTTCGGCCAGAAAGTAAGCCACCTCCTTCACCGGAATGGCTTTGATAGATTGGCCATTTTTGACCAGGAAGCGAGTACGGTGCTCAGGCTGATGTGTAGGGTTTGCCTGTACTAATTGCTGCAGGTTGCCCATTCCTTGCGCCAGGTGCAGGCTTCGGAGCTCCTCATATTTCTTGATCGCCTTGGCTACCTCCTCGGGCTTAATGGGTTTGAGCAGGTAGTCGATGCTGTGCACTTTAAAGGCTTCGATGGCATACTGGTTAAAGGCGGTGGTGAAAATCACCGGGCACTTCACATCCACCTGCCGGAAAATCTCGAAACTGTTGCCATCAGAAAGGTGAATGTCGCAGAAGATCAGGTCGGGCACCGGATGCAACAGCAGCCAGTGCGCAGCCTCCTCCACCGAACGCAATATGGCCAGCAGTTCCGATTCCGGGCGCAGCCGTTTTATCAGGACGGCCAGCGCTTCAGCGGCCAGTTGCTCATCTTCTATTATGATAATCTTCATACTTCTTCTACTTGTAGCAAGGGCAGGCGTACGATGAACTCCGAATCCGTTTGTTCGACTTCTACCTGCTGATCAGTCAAATACTTATACCTGTTGCTGATGTTCTGCAAGCCTACTTTGGTGGAGCTTACCTCGTCCAGCCGCGGCTGCAGGTTGTTTGTCACCACTAGTTTTTGATCAACTACACGGATACTAATTATGAGCGGCTTTTGGCTGGTGGAGCCGTTGTGCTTGATGGCATTCTCAAGCAGCATCTGCACCGAAGTAGGCGGCAGCTGGTAGTGCAGCATCTTGGGCTTTACGTCCACCTGGAAGTGCACGCTGTCGCCAAAGCGTGTTTTTAGGAGGCTGCTGTAGGTGTTTGCCAGTTCCAGTTCTTTTTGCAGGGGCACCAGCTCTTTGCCGCCACTATCAAGCAGGGCGCGGTATACGTCGGCTAGTTGCCCCAGGAACTGCGCCGCGCGGTCCTGGTCTACATAAATGAGCGAGCTGAGGATATTAAGACTGTTAAACAAAAAGTGTGGATTTACCTGGTTCTTCAGCGCCTCCAGCTGTGCTTTAAAGTTTTCTTTTTGCAACTGCTCGGCCCGCAGAAACTCAGTTTGCAGCTGTTTGCGTTCGCGCTGCCGCTCCACAAAATAATAAAAGAACAGCGAGATAATGGTGCTAACCGTGCATCCGAGCCGCACCCGGAGCGGAAGGATATTTACCCCCGGAATAACAATGTAGGTGGGCAGGTAAATGATAAATAAACAAAGGAAAAGGCTCACGACAATCACAATGGCAGCCTCCAAGAAGGTTTTGCCATACGGAGGCAGCTTCGGAAATGGATTGGTGCTGAAGTAGCGGGAGATCTTTTCGTGCAGCCAGAAAGTAAGTAGCAAAAACAAAAACATCAGCATCAGCTCCCGCAAAATGCTGGAGTTCATCACCCAGATCGTGCCCAAGTTGATGAATACAAAGATATAGTAGAAGAAGACAGCTGTGACAGCTGCCAGTGCTATTCTTCTAAACATCCGGCTGGATTTGGGCTGCGCTTTCATATCATAGGTCGCGATCATGCGGCGGATTGCATTTATACTTGCCCTGCAATATAGCAAATTGTCTGCAGCAGGTTTTACAGGATTTTGTTGCGACTTTGATTTATCGACCTCCTTAGTTAAGCCACTGCTGGTGCGAGTTTGCAGCTCGTACCTTTTTAGTTCTGTTGAAAAAGGCTAGGTGCGAGCTGCAAGCTCGCACCTGCGGAAGCAGTCTGCTTTTATACTCAAGACATCATAAAATCAAGGTTCCTCCATCTATTTCAAGTATCTGATATCCCGCTTCATTCCATTCAAATCCCGCTTCATCAGAACTTCATTTCATTCCCTATTACAATGCTGCATCTTTGATTCAATCAAACAGGAATTCAATCAAAATAATCACACTATAAAGTATAAAACCATGAAAATGTATCGTTTACTTCTACTTGTACTGCTGATTAGCCTGGGTGCTTCAGCAAACGCACAAACCACCGCCGACATGCTGACCGGCAGCGTGAAAGATGCACAGGACCAGCCGCTTGGCTTTGTGAACGTGGCCGTGCTGGATGCTTCGTCTGCTGCCGTCGTGACCGGCACCATTGCCGACATGGACGGGCACTTCCTGATCAAGTCGCCAGCCAAGGGCACTTACCTGCTCAAGCTTACTTTTTTAGGCTACGCGCCGTTGCAGACTACTCCATTCGAGGTGAGCGGGGAGAACTTTGGTAAGGACTTTGGCGCGCTGATTATGAACGAAGACGCGCAGCAGTTGCAGGAGGTAACGGTGCAGGCCATGCGCCCTATGGTGGTGACGGAGGCCGGCAAAACAGTGGTGAGTGTGGAAGGTACCGCCCTGGCTGGCGGCAGCACCGCCTTTGAGGTATTGACCAAATCGCCGGGCGTGTGGTTAGACCAAGAGGGAAACATCAAACTTAACGGCAAAGGCGGCGTGCAGGTGATGCTGGATGGCAAAAGCGCTTACCTGTCTGGCAAAGAACTGCAAAATCTGCTGCAGAGTATGCCCGCCGAGAACATCAAAAATCTGGAGATCATCTCAAACCCCTCTGCCAAGTATGATGCCGAAGGCTCCTCCGGTATTATCAACATCAACCTGAAGAAAAACGAGCTATCCGGCATGAACGGTAGCGTGCACGGCGGTTACCAGTACAGCAAACTGCAGGGCTATACGGCTGGTGCCGAACTTAACTACAAGCAAGGCAACTGGAACACCTTTGGTAGCCTTGATATGGCCGAGCGCACGCACTACCGCACCAACCTCATGCAGCGCCAGTTTGCCGAAAGCAGTAGCGGCAACCTGGTGCAGGATATCTACGAAGAGGGTACACGTTTTGTGCCGACCCTCCGCCTGGGCACCGACTATGAACTGAACATCCGCCACAGCATCGGCGCAACTGCTACCCTATCTGACTACCAAACAAATGATATGATCAGCTCCGAGACTTACCTGCGCAGTAACCAACGTGCGAACGACCTGTTTGTGCAAGCCAGCAACACATCCGAAGCGAAGTATAAAAACGGCACATTTAATATACATTACCTAGGCAAGCTCGATACAGTGGGCACCACCCTGTCTGCCGACTTGGACTATGTGCGCCTGAGCAGCCAGGACAACGCCCGTTTCATCAACCACTACGACAGTCTGCAAAATGACGCACCGGTATACATGGACCGCCTGACCACGCAAAACCCGACGGGCTACGACATTTACGCCGCCAAAACGGATTTTGCCAGAGCAATCGGCAGGGCAGGCAAACTGGAACTGGGCGCTAAAGCCAGCCGGGTGGTATCCGACAACGAAGTAGGGTTTTATGTGCAGGCCAACGAGCAGCAGCAACTGGACCAGAGCCGTAGCAACCACTTTATCTACAAAGAGAACATCTATGCTGCTTATGCCAACTACGCCACTAAACTTGGCAAGCAATGGAGCTTGCAGGCAGGCTTACGCGCCGAACAAACCGTATCGGAAGGCCATTCTGTAACGCTGGACCAGACCACAGAACGGAGCTACCTGAACCTGTTCCCCAGTCTGTTTGTGCAGCAAAAAGTTAGTGATAAGTACCAGATCAGCTACAGCTTTAGCCGCCGCATTAACCGCCCCCGCTATGAAGCACTGAACCCCTTCGTCTTCTACCTCGACCCCTATACTGCCGCTATTGGCAACACGCAGCTTAAGCCACAGTTCACCAATGCTTTGGAAGTAACGCAGGTGCTCCACGAAACCTATAACCTGACTCTAGGCTATGCAGTAACAAAGGACTTTATTTTTGAAGTGCCGGTGCAGGACGAAACTAAAAAGATGACCCTGTTTCAGCAGCAGAACGTAGACGATGCCAAAAGCCTTTACGCCACGCTGGTAGCTCCCCTTAACGTAATGCCGAAGTGGCAGATGAACAATACCGCTACTGTTTCTTACCAGCAGTATACCGAAGCAATGAATGGTAACACGCTGGAGAACGACCAGGTAACGTTCATGGCACAATCGAACCAGCAGGTGCAATTGCCTAAAGCCATCCGGATGGAGCTGAATGCTGCCTACCAGGGACCGGTGGTGTATGGTCTGTACCGCATCAAATCCAGCTGGGGCATGGATGCCGGCCTGAAGCGCTCTTTTATGGAAGACAAGCTGGATGTGAGCCTGAGCGTAACTGACATTTTCCGCACCCGCCGCATGCGAGGCGACACCGAATTTAACGGCACCTACATTACCTCCCGCCAGTATACCGGTGCCCAGAGCTTTAAAGTAAACCTGCGCTACCGCTTTAATAAAGGCACACAGTTCGAAGCAAAGAAGCGCGACGTGAGCCTGGACGAGCTGAACAGAGCCGGCGGAAAATAAGTCTATTTATAGTTAAACATGAGATAGCAGGCTATTCGGATCATCCGGATAGCCTGCTATCCGGTTTAGACTTGCCTAGGAGGAATAGTTGAAGCTAAAAACTAGCCTCAAGCTGTTGGTGTAAGACGCTTGCTAAATGGGTTCTGGCCAAACTCTAAACAGGCAATACTAGAGCAGAGTGAAGTAATGCAATTAATACTTTATCGGAGGTGTATAATTACCAAGCAGAGCCCCGTTTAAACATTCTACTGCCGGAAGCCGTATTGGGAATAGACAATTTTAAAGATTTTCATGATGACACAAAATATACTACTGCCGATAAAAATGAGAAATATGGTCGCTGCTGCGGCAATTATACTTTTACCGCTGCTGGGTAGCTGTTCTGTTTTATCAGGCAATTCATACTCCGATGATCCGGCAGTTGCGGCGCAGCAGCAGCGTGTAGATCAGTTGGAAGCCGAGCTTAAGCAGGAAGAGCAATATGTAGAGCAGGCAAAAGAGCGACAAAAAGCCGCAGAAGACCGCCTTAAAGCAGCCAAGCATGAGCTGGAAGCATTAAAATCAGAGGCCAAGCAACGGGCTAACTATAAATAATATCTATGTTTGAGAGGCGGCTGAGCTGTGCAATAAATCACTTATATCTCTGCTGCTTAGTTTACAGCAGGTAAGCTTTATGTTTTCTGCTGCAAACTAAGCAACTTATACTTCACATACGAAACACCAGTATTCCCTTTTCATCGAGCTATACCCACTGTAAGCTCAAAGCTAGTCTATATTTCTGTCGGCCTAGCGGCTGCAGGTCCTGATACTTTCTTTCGCCTGCCTTTGTACAATTGATTCCACTTTGAGCTTTACCATAGCCGGCAGGCATACTTCAACTCCTGCCGCTTTAGCTGCACAAGTGGGGAAGCTTTTTTGGCGGCTGGGCCTCGTAGATAAGCAAAAAAAGGTGAAGCTGGTTGGGCGAGACGGCTATACTTTGTTAAACTGATGTAAAAGCAGGCCGCCTACAAACCCTTATTTACTCCCTCTGTAGCCCCAAATCAATACGCTTCTGACCTGTATACTATTGTACTATCCGGGTCAAACGAAACCAATTTATCCCAAATACTAACGCACCGAAAGCCTTTGCCAACACTGCGCTTGCCTGAATTGCTTCTGGCTCACAAGCAACTCATAGCTTTATACTTGCGCCGGATACCTGCTAACTACAGAACTTGCCGCTGCCACATGGCTTCTCTTGTTGTGCCGGTAGAAGTTCTTGTGCATACTTTGCAGAAGCTTAAAACTCAGCCTCAGATTTTACGCCCGTTACTTTTCCTTCCTTCTCCCATAGCTTGAGATCTTTTTTCAGGTTTTCCTTATTACGCTTAGTCAGGCTTTCCGGGTCCAGCTCTGTAAGATCGGGTTTACCCGCATTTACCCAAGCTGTGTACCAGTAATTGGCTGTTTCAACTACGGCCAAGCGCATTTGCCGCTCCACCATTCCCTTCAGGCGCTGGTGGTACGCTGTGGCATAGGCAGTGGAATGAACAGGCTGGCCGAACTTATTCTTTGCAACAGCGCCAACGGAGTCTATAGCATATAGTTGCCCCTCCGGATAGGAGTTCTTGAGCTGTAATTCTGCTCGTAGCAGCGAGTCTGCCAGGCCATGACTATGCGCGACGATGTCCCAGGTATGGCCAGGAATGTCGTCAATATAATTTGCGTTGCGGGTGTGCAGGTTATAGGTATCACCAAACAACTCCGGCAACTGCGATTCCCAGAAAGCATGAATCCCGCGCTGGTTGGTCGCTTGCCCGTCGTGGTTGATAGAAGTATGGAGCGGCATATGAGCATCGGCAATATAATGGCCCAGGTCTGCGGCGATGAAAAGAATCTCCGCCTTTCGCTTTGCCTTAAAGGCCTGTGTCAGCTTTGCTGTCATTGCTTCGATATACCAAGGCAGTATGCCATTCTTCTGCAGGGTAGTGCTGTCATACTGCTCCATAAGCTCTGGCATCGTTTTAGGCAGATCCCGTAGCGGATGTTCCCCGTAGGCCTCCAGGTCAATGAAATGACGAGCGAATTCGGGCTTATCGTTGATCGTGTATTTGCGCAAATCCGGCACCACAGCCTCCTCCGTTACAAAATCCAGATGGTTGTAGAAGAAAGTGCGCATGGGAGCGGGTAGCACAAAAACAGCTGCCCGGTTGATGTGCTGGTGACCCCAGGCACCCCAGGCAAATAAACCGGAAACGGCGCTCAGAACGAGCAGAGCAGTAAGAACAATTGTTTTAGAACGGAAATTTTTCATAACCAAAGGTATTAAGCACCGGAATATCACTTGCGCTGCACAAGTATAGCGGGGAATGATCCGGCAGGTAAAGGTACTTACTGCGGAGGCTTTTACAAAATTTATACCAGGCGTCCTCACCTTCCTGCGCCCTTGCTTATAGATACGGCAAAGAGCATTGTAAATAGTTATAATTTCTCTTGACATCCTGAATATAAGTTTGAATCTTTACGTTAACCATACGGTTAGACAGTATGGTTGATGTTATGGAACGAAGCACGGAAGAACGTATTTTAGAAGCCGCTAAAAAGGTATTCCTTACGAAAGGGATGGCAGGTGCGCGCATGCAGGACATTGCCGATGAGGCTGGTATAAACAAAGCCATGCTCCACTACTATTTCCGGAGCAAAGAAAAGCTGTTCGAGGAGATCTTTCGGCAGGTATCAGGACAACTGATGCCGCGCATTAACCAACTGCTGGAGGCGGACCTGCCGCTATTTGAGAAGATCTATTTTTTTTGCGAGGAGTACATCGAGCGGATGCTGCAAAATCCTTTTATCCCCCTGTTTCTGGTAAATGAGGCTAACGTGCAGCAAGGGGAGTTTCTGGAGAAACATTGGGGCAACCAACGGCCTAATCTAAGGATGTTTGCAGACCAGGTGGAGCGCGAGGCAGCCCAGGGGCTCATCAAACCTGTACACCCGATGCAGCTTTTCCTGAACATGGTATCGATGTGCATCTTTCCCTTTCTCTCCAAGCCGATCCTGCAGTACGTCTCGGGGATGGAGGAGGACGCTTTCCGGCAACTCATGGCGGCGCGCAAGCGGGAGATACCGCAGTTTATCATCAATTCTATCCGAAATTAGTTTTTCAGCCTATGTTAACTAATTGGTTAAACAAAAAGGTAAGGCTGCTTTTGCTGGTGCTGCTGAGCACACGACTGGCGCAGGCGCAGCAGCCGGAAACACTGACACTGGCGCAGGCGCAGGAGCTGGCGCAGCAAAACTACCCCGTCACGCGGCAGCGCAACCTGGTGCAGCTGACGGAAAAGTATACGCTGGAGAACCTGAACAAAGGCTACCTGCCGCAACTGTCGCTGAATGGGCAGGCCACCTACCAGTCCGGGGTAACCAACCTGGATATTCCGATTCCGGGTGTGGAGGGGCCGCAGCTGAGCAAAGACCAGTATAAAGTGACGGCCGACGTGAGCCAAGTGTTGTACGACGGTGGCGTGATCTGCCAGCAGAAGAAAGTGCAGCAGCTGCGCACAGCCGTGGAAACTCAGCAGGTGGAGGTGGAGCTGCACCAGTTGCGGGAGCGCATCAACCAGCTGTACCTGGGCGTGCTGCTGCTGGATGAGCAGTTGAAGCAGGTGCAGTTGGTGGCGCAGGACCTGCAGACAGGCATCCGAAAAGTGGAGGCGCAGGTGAACAACGGCGTCAGCTTTCGCTCCAATTTATACTTGCTGCAGGCCGAGCTGCTGAAAAACAACCAGCGCCTCACTGAACTGCAGGCCTCGCGCCACGCCGCGCTGCAGACGCTGGGCCTGTTCCTGAACCAGGATATAGGTGATGCCGTGGTGCTGGCCGTGCCGGAAGTACAGGAGACGCCTGCGCCCACCGAAATACAGCGGCCCGAGCTGAAGCTCTATTCCAACCAGCAAACCTTGTTGGAGCAACAAAAGAAGCTGCTGCTGGCGCGCAACCTGCCCAAGACCAGCCTTTTTGGGCAAACAGGCTACGGCAGGCCAGGGCTCAACTTCCTGAAAAACGACTTCGACTGGTGGTACCTGGGCGGGGTGCGGCTCAACTGGTCGCTGGGCAGCTTTTATACTTTTCATAACGACAAGCGGCTGCTGGACGTGAGTGAGCAGATGACGGAGGTGCAGCGGCAGACCTTCCTGCTCAACACCAACGCCCAGCTCACGCAGCAGCAGGCGGAGATCACGAAGCTGCAGCAACTGATTGCCTCAGACAAAGAGATTGTTGTCCTGCGCGAGAAGGTAAAAACCGCCGCCAACGCCCAGCTCGAAAACGGCGTCATCACCCCCAACGACTTTGTGCGGGAAGTATACGCCGAAGACCAGGCGCGGCAGGCGCTCCTCCTGCACCAGCTGCAGCTCCTGCAGGCGCAGCTTACCTATCAAACCACCCTCGGCTACTAACCAGAAACATCCGCAACCATGAAAAATCAATCCTTATACCTTACGCTCCTGCTCGGTTTTATACTTAGCGCCTGCGGCAGCAACGAGCCTGACTTCGATGCCACCGGCACCTTTGAGGCCGACGAAGTAATTGTGTCCTCGGAGCTGGCTGGCCGCATCGACTCTTTTGCCGTGGAGGAGGGCCAGCAGCTGCCCGCCGGCAAAGTGGTGGGCGTGATTGATGCCCAGACGCTGGCGCTGCAGAAGGAGCAGGTGGAGGCCAGCATCAACGCGCTGGAGGAGAAGACGCTGGACGTGCAGCCGCAGATCCGGCTGCTGCAGGACCAGCTACAGGTGCAAAAAGCGCAGCTGGCCAGCCTGCAGCGCGAGAAACAGCGCACGCAGAACCTGATTGCCGCCGATGCCGCCACCACCAAACAGCTCGACGACCTCAACACGCAGATTGACGTGCTGCAGGGGCAGATGCAGGTGACGCAGCAGCAGATACAGGTGCAGCGCACGGCCACCTCCACCCAAAACCGGGGTGTGCTGAGCGAACGCCAGCCGCTGCAAAAGCAGGTGGCGCAGCTGGAGAATCAACTCGGCAAGGCCAGCATCACCAACCCTATTTCTGGCACCGTACTCACGAAGTATGCCGAGGAGGGCGAGGTGACGGCGGCAGGCAAGGCACTCTATAAAATTGCCGACCTCTCCACCGTCACTCTCCGCGCCTACATCACCGGCGACCAGCTGCCGCAGGTAAAACTGGGCGAGCAGGTAACGGTGCTCGTGGACCAGGGCGAGGGCTACAAAAAGCTGCCGGGCACCATCACCTGGGTATCCGACAAGGCCGAGTTCACGCCCAAAACCATTCAGACGAAAGACGAGCGCGCCAACCTGGTGTACGCCATGAAGGTGAAGGTGCAAAACGACGGCTACCTGAAAATTGGCATGTATGGCGAGGTGGTGTTTCCGGAAGATAACCAGCAGGAGGAGCGATGAAAGCGGCGGTGGCAGTGCGAGATGTGGTGAAAACTTACGGTACCAAAAAGGAGCCAGTGGAGGCGCTGAAGGGTATCTCGTTTGAGGTAGCACCGGGCGAGCTGTTCGGTCTGATTGGTCCGGACGGTGCGGGCAAGACCACGCTCTTTCGCATCCTGACGACCGTGCTGCTAGCCGACAGCGGCGATGCAGAAGTGGATAGCTTCGACGTGGTGCGGGATTTTAAGCAGATACGACAGCGGGTGGGCTATATGCCGGGCCGCTTCTCGCTGTACCAGGACCTGACGGTGGCCGAGAACCTGCAGTTCTTCGCCACGATTTTCAACACAAGTATAGAAGAGAACTATGAGCTGGTGCGGGATATTTACGTGCAGATAGAGCCGTTCAAAGACCGGCGGGCGGGCAAGCTTTCGGGCGGGATGAAGCAGAAGCTGGCGCTCTGCTGCGCCCTCATTCACCGACCCACCGTGCTTTTTCTGGACGAGCCCACCACGGGCGTGGACGCTGTTTCACGCAAAGAGTTCTGGGAGATGCTGCAAAAGCTCAAAAGCCAGGGCATCACCATTCTCGTCTCCACGCCCTACATGGACGAGGCCAGCCTATGCGACCGCGTGGCGCTGATGCAGCAGGGGCGGCTGATGCAGATCGACACGCCGGAGGGCGTTATCAGCAGCTTCGGCAAGCCGCTGCTGGCGGTGAAGGGACCGCAGATGTCCCACCTGCTGCAGGACCTGCAAACCTATCCGGGCCTGCTCGACAGCTACCCCTTTGGCGAGTACCACCATGCCGTGCTGAAGCCGGAGACAACGGAGCAGGACCTGAAAGTATACTTGCAGCAAAAGGGGCACGCCCAGCTGGAGGTGCAGCCCATCCAACCGAACATTGAAGACTGCTTTATGGACCTGATGAAAACCGCCTCCTGATGCTAAAAGCCATCACCGCTACCGGCCTCACCAAGCGCTTCGGCGATTTCACTGCCGTGGACGCCATCTCGTTTACCGTGGAGAAAGGGGAGATCTTCGGCTTCCTGGGGGCCAACGGCGCGGGCAAGACCACGGCCATGCGCATGCTCTGCGGCCTCTCCCTCCCCACCTCTGGCGCGGCCACGGTGGCAGGGTTTGATGTGTACAAACAGACGGAGCAGATCAAACAAAACATCGGCTACATGAGCCAGAAGTTTTCGCTCTACGAGGACCTGACCGTGCGGGAGAACATCCGCTTTTACGCGGGCATCTACGGCAAGAGCAGCGCCTTTATCAAAGAAAAAACGCAGCGGCTGCTGCAGCAACTGCACCTGGAGGCGGAGGGCGATAAGCTGGTGAAGTCGCTGCCGCTGGGCTGGAAGCAGAAGCTGGCCTTCTCGGTAGCCATTTTCCACGAGCCGGAGATAGTGTTCCTCGACGAGCCGACCGGGGGCGTGGACCCCGTGACGCGGCGCGAGTTCTGGCAGATGATTTACCAGGCCGCCGAAACCGGCATCACCGTGTTCGTGACGACGCATTACATGGACGAAGCCGAGTACTGCCACCGCGTCTCCATTATGGTAGACGGCCGCATCGACGCGCTGGACACGCCCCAAAACCTGAAGCAGCAATTCGCCGCCCGAAGTATGGACGAGGTCTTCTTGAAGCTGGCGCGGAAGGCAACGCGGGGGGAGTAGAGGTGTGAGAAAGTATTGTAAGTATGAAAAGTGTAAAGAGTATAACTGGCGCGGGTCTCCGACCCGTGACTAAGTATAAAAGCACGTCTCCAGACGCGCGCGTGCCGATTGGGGAAGTATAAACAGTGGCTGGAAGTATAGCCAAAGCTTTTGCTGTGTAGCCTTTGCGCCTTGCAGGCGCGTGAAATCAGAGACTTCACTTTCATCAAAAGTCACGGGTCAGAGACCCGCGCCAGGATGTAGGGTTGATGTGAGCAATGGAAAGGGCAGGATGAAGTATGGAAAACCAAACTCCCCTCCTTAGATTAGCCAAAACGAGAGTTTTGAGCTAACGAGCGTAGCTCTGAGGGGGTAGGGGTGGTTGGACCCGGGAAAGCGCTGGCAACTACCGCAAAGTATAAACATTAAAGAACTAACCGATGAAACAGTTCTTGTCATTTGTCCGGAAGGAGTTTTACCACATCTTCCGCGATCCGCGCACCATGTTCATCCTGCTGGGCATGCCGATTGTGCAAATCATCATCTTCGGCTTTGCCCTGACGAACGAGGTAAAGAACTCCCGCATCGCTGTGCTCGACCAGTCGAAGGACGCGGCCACGGCCTCACTGATTTCGGAGCTGGAGGCGAGCCGCTACTTTGAGTTGGAGAAGAACCTGCATTCGTACCGCGAGGTGGAGGAGGAATTCCGGAAAGGGAACATCAAACTGGCCGTGGTGCTGCCGCCGAATTTTGCCGAGGATTTGCAGCACCTTAACCAGGCGCAGGTGCAGCTCATCGCCGACGCCTCCGACCCCAACGTGGCCAACACCCTCACCAACTACGCCAGCGCCATCCTCCTCGATTACCAGGACCGCATCACCAACAACCGCAAACTGCCCTATACTATCCATACCGAGTTCCGGATGCTCTACAACCCGCAGTTGAAGGGCGCCTACAGCTTTGTGCCGGGCGTGATGGCGATGGTGCTGATGCTGGTGTGCACGATGATGACTGCCATCACCATTGTGCGCGAAAAGGAAATGGGCACCATGGAGGTGCTGCTGGTGTCGCCGGTGCAGCCGCTGAAGATTGTGGTGGCCAAGGCCGTGCCCTACCTGTTGCTATCCATGGTGAACATTGCCAGCATCCTGCTGCTGAGCGTGTTCGTGCTGGGCGTGCCGATAAACGGGAGCCTGCCGCTGCTGGTGCTGGAGAGCATCCTGTTCACCCTCACCTCGCTGGCGCTGGGCCTGCTCATCTCCTCCGCCACCGACTCGCAGCAAACGGCTATGTTCATCTCCCTTACCGGCCTTTTTCTGCCCACCGTCATGCTCAGCGGCTTCATGTTCCCGGTCGAGAACATGCCGCGCATCCTGCAGCTCATCTCCAACCTGGTGCCCGCCAAGTGGTTTTACATCATCGTAAAGTCGGTAATGATCAAAGGCGTGGGGCTGGCGGCGGTGTGGCGGGAGACGCTGATTCTGACGGGCATGCTGGTGCTGCTGCTGTTTTTAGCGATCAAGAAATTTAAAATCAGACTGGGATGAAGACGCTTCGGTTTTTGCTGCAAAAGGAGTTCCGGCAGATTTTCCGCGACCCGGCCATTCTGCGCATCATTTTCGTGATGCCGATGATGCAGCTGCTCGTGCTGCCCTGGGCCGCCGACTACGAGATGAAGAACATCCTGCTGAGCGTGGTCGACCACGACCACTCCACTTACTCGCGGCAGCTGGTGCACAAGATCACTTCCTCCGGCTATTTCCAGCTGGACGAGTACACGGCCTCGTACCCTGAGGCGATGCGGGAGGTGGAGCGGGACCGCTCGGACCTGATTCTGGAGATACCGGCTGATTTCGAGAAGACGCTGGTGCGGGAGGATGAGGCGACGCTATACATGGCGCTCAACGCCATCAACGGCGTAAAGGCAAACCTCGGCGGCGCCTATCTCCGCACCATCATCCAGGACTATAACCGCGAGGTGCGCATGAAGTGGATACAGCTGCCGCGCTTCAGCCCCGAACCGACGATCGAGATTACGGCGCAAAACTGGTACAACCCGCTGCTCAACTACAAGTACTTTATGGTGCCGGGCATCCTGGTTATACTGGTCACCATGGTGGGCTCGTTCCTGGCCACGCTCAACATCGTGAAGGAGAAGGAAATCGGCACCATCGAGCAGATCAACGTTACGCCCATCAAAAAGTACCATTTTATACTTGGCAAGCTGATACCGTTCTGGGTGCTGGGGCTCATCGTGCTCACCGTCGGCTTTTTCCTCTCCTGGGCTATCTACGGCATCGTGCCGCTGGGCAGTTTTGTAACCGTGTATGTGTTTGCGGCCGTGTACCTGCTGGCGGTGCTGGGGCTGGGGCTGCTCATCTCCACCTACGCCTACACACAGCAGCAGGCCATGCTCATTTCCTTTTTTATGATGATGGTGTTTATACTTTTGAGCGGCCTCTACACCTCCATCGACAGTATGCCGGAGTGGGCCAAGTGGATTACGCGCCTCAACCCGGTGGCTTATTTTATCGATGTGATCCGGCTGGTGGTGCTCAAAGGGGCGGGCCTGGCCGACATCAAACGGCAGTTGCTGATAATCCTCGGCTTTGCGGTGGTGCTGAACGGCTGGGCGGTGCTGAGCTACCGGAAGCGGGCCTGAAACGGGCGCTAGACCTTAAAAGCAAAAAGCCACTCCCTTGGGAGTGGCTTTTTTGTTGGCATTGCCAGAACAAGTGCTATCTACTTTACAGTTTTGTCGTCGTCTTTGGCTGCAGTCGAAATTTCGTGCGTCACCTCTTTGGCGGCATTTTTAAACTCGTTGATACCTTTGCCCAAACCTCTTGCCAGCTCCGGTATACGCTTAGCGCCGAAAAGTAGCAGGATGACAACTAAGATCAGGAGGATTTCTGAGCCTCCAAGGTCTCCGATAAAAGCTAGAATGTTGGTGAATACCATGGCTTTAAAATTTAAATGAACCGCTACAAAGGTAGAGGGAAATAAAATTAAATACTGCAAGTTTTGCTGAATTAATTCGGGGCTTCTAATACGGGAGCAAAGCACCGCAACTACTCATATCCCTAAAACTAAAAACAGACAAAAAGTTCAGTAAAGACATAGCTTAGTACATTTTTTATCACTTGCCTGTTAAAGCAAAAGCTCCACAGGTATTAAGCACTATTTTACCATGAATAAGGGTCGTGCTATTACTTTAAAAATAAGAATAAGCGTAGTAGGGAAAATTAAGGTATTGTATTTTATAGATATTTGTTTAACACCTGCTTGTAATTGAAGTAGGATTACTAGAGAATCAAATAGTAAAGTGGCAGCCAAGCAGCACCCGGTTTGCCTGCATCTGCTTGTTAAGGAATATGGTTCTACTTTCTGGTAGCATTAGAAGTAGAAAGCATGAACGATATGGCAGTTGACAGTATGTTTGCCTAAGTTGACTACTATGGCTACTCAGGTTGTAGTTTTTTGAAGCGTCATTAGAAGCATTTGCCTTCTTGTTTAGAAGGGAGGTTTCTCTTCGGGCCTTAGTAGGAAGTATGTTTTCTCTGGTGACGGATGCACCAGGTATAGTATTTAACTTAAAGTATATACGTATGATTGTAACATTTACGAAGAATAGTGTTGGTCAAAAAATTTGTTTATTATTGCTTATACTTTGCTTTTACAGAGCCCCGGAAGCACAGGCGCAAAGTATAAATTTTTCATCAAGCAACCTTAAAGGGGTTTCGCTTACTAACCCGACTTCGCTGCAGTTTGGCCCGGACAATCGTTTGTATGTTGCCCAGCAAAACGGCATCCTCAAAGCTTATAAAATCCAACGGAATGGTGCCAATGATTACACCGTTACCGCAACAGAAACGATCAACCTGATCAACCAGATACCCAACCACAACGATAATGGCGCGCTGAACACCAGCGTGACGACGCGCCAGGTAACAGGGCTGCTGGTAACAGGCACCAGCAGCAATCCGGTGCTTTACGTTACTTCCAGCGACAGCCGTATGGGGGGGCCTTCCGGCGATCTGAACCTCGACACGAATTCGGGCATCATCTCTAAACTCACCTGGACCGGGAGCGCCTGGGACAAAGTAGACCTGGTTCGTGGCCTGCCCCGCTCCGAAGAGAATCATGCTCCGAACGGCATGCAACTGGATGAGCAGAAGAATATCTTGTATGTGGCTGTAGGTGGCTTTACGAATGCCGGATCTCCCTCCATCAACTTCGCATACATATGTGAGTATGCGCTTTCGGCAGCGATCCTTTCTGTTGATCTGAATGCGATCGATGCGATGTCGACCAAAGGCAGTGGCAGCACCAAGTATAAGTATGATTTGCCTACCCTTGATGACCCGACCCGCACCAATACTTCTGGCGGCACTGACCAAAATGATCCGTTTGGTGGGAATAACGGGCTGAATCAGGCCAAACTGGTAGCCGGTGGCCCTGTGCAGGTGTATTCAGCCGGCTACCGCAACCCCTATGATCTTATCATCACGAAAACGCCCGGCAAAGCCCGTCGCATGTACACGGTAGATAACGGCGCTAACCAGGGCTGGGGCGGCTACCCTGATCACGAGGGGACTGATGGCACGGTAACCAACAAGTATGTTTCCGGGGAGCCCGGTTCCTCCGGCCCTGGCGTGAACGACCCGCAAGTGAACAACCTGGATAATTTTCATTACGTCGGCAACATCGATAATTACACGCCGGGCAGCATGTATGCGGGCCATCCCGATCCGATCCGCGCCAATCCTTCCGGGGCAGGTCTATATACCCGCTCCGGCTCTACCGGCGTGTGGCGCAGCAGCAAATCCGGCTCCAATCCGTTGCCTGCCGACTGGCCGCCGGTGCCTTTAAGTATGGCTAAGAAAGAAGAGGGTGATTTCCAGAATCCAGGCGAAACCGATAACGCCCTGCTCACCTTTACCTACTCCACGAACGGCATCACAGAGTATACGGCTTCTAACTTTGGCAATGCCCTGAAAGGAAACCTGCTGGTGGCCAGCTATAACGGCGACATACACCGCATCAGGCTAAACGATGCCGGCGATGGCGTGCTGAACAGCAAGGGCAGCAGCAAGCTGAATAAGGATGCTCCCTTTGCATCAAACTTTGGTTCGGAGCCACTGGACATCGTAGCTCAGGGGGATGATGAGGTATTTCCCGGCTCAGTATGGGCTGCCACGTATGGCGCAAACGGTATCGCCATTTTCGAACCAAACGACTATGCTTCCTGCAGCGGTCAGTACAGTACCTCGCTGGATGATGATGGAGACGGCTACTCCAATGCCGATGAGATAGACAACCATACGAACCCCTGTTCGGCCTCCAGCAAACCAGCCGACAACGATAAAGACCAGCTCTCGGACCTGAAGGATACGGACGATGACAACGATGGCCTTCCAGATACTTCCGATTATTTTGTTTTAGATGCGCAGAACGGTTTGGATACCCGAATGCCCATCCGGTACGACCTGTACAACAACAATCCCGGTACAGGGTTCTTCGGGCTGGGTTTCACAGGGCTGATGAGCAACAATACGAACTATAGCAACCTGTACGACGAAAATAACCTAATCGCAGGCGGAACAGCGGGAGCTTTGTCTGTTGTGAATGTTACAGCAGGAGATGCTTACGAGGGGAGTAACAGCCAGCAAAGTGCTTTCCAGTTTGGGGTGAATGTATCATCCGGGTCCGGGCCTTTTACAGTGGAGGGTCGTATGACGGGGACTTTCTTCAACGGCAACACGCCCGTTGATTACCAGTCGCAGGGAATTTACATAGGTACCGGTGATCAGGACAATTACCTGAAAATTGTGCTGAACGCCAATGGCGGGGCAGGGGGTATTCTCGTCATGTATGAAGAAGACGGCGTGGCCACCAGCAAGCAGTATGCGCTCTCCGGTGGCATTCCATCTTCCACGCTTGATTTGTTCCTGGCTATTAACCCGGCCACGGGTACAGTGCAGCCCAAGTATGCCACTAATGGCGGCAGCGTTGTAAACGTCGGAACGCCCATCCAGCTGAAAGGCAACGTGCTGGCAGCCGTGCAAGGAACACCAGCTTTAGCTGTGGGTATTCTTTCCACATCAGACGGAGCCACTCCGTTCACAGCTAACTGGGATTATGTGTATGTGACGCCTGACCAGATAACCGCTACGGGTGACTGGCAAACGATTACCCCATCGAGCGGTACACCTGTTGGACGGGAGGAAAATGCTTATGTGCAGGTAGGCAGCAAATTTTACCTGATCGGAGGCCGCGGCATCAAACCCGTGCAGGTATATGACCCCGCTACCAAAGTATGGGCAAACAAAGCGAATACTCCTATGGAGCTGCACCACTTCCAGGCGGTAGCCGTGGATGGACTCATTTATGTGATCGGCGCTTTTACAGGATCTTACCCTTCTGAAACACCTGTGCCAAACGTCTACATCTATAATCCTCTAACAGACAAATGGTATAAAGGGCCGGTTATACCTTCTGCTCGGCGCAGGGGCTCAGCCGGGGCGGTGCTTCGGGATGGAAAAATATACCTGGCGGGTGGTATTGTCAACGGGCATCGGTCTGGCTTTGTAAACTGGTTTGATGTGTATGATCCGCGAGACAACACCTGGCAGACCCTCCCGAACGCACCGCGAACCCGCGACCACTTCCAGGCCGGCATCATCGGCAACAAACTTTACCTGGCTGGTGGCAGGCGCACCTCCTACGATACAGGCCAAACTTTTAGCTTAACGGTGCCGGAAGTGGATGTGTATGACTTCACCAGTGGCAGCTGGGCTACCTTGCCGAGTTCTAGTAACATCCCTACGCAACGAGCTGGTGCCGCAACAGTAGTGCTGGGCGAAGAACTGCTGGTAATTGGCGGCGAGAGCACGCAACCGGCCGGCCACCGCGAAACAGAGGCTTTAAATGTGCAGACCAAAGCATGGCGGAAACTGGCGCTGCTTAACCAAGGCCGGCACGGTACACAAGCCATTGAAAGCAACAGCGGGATCTACATCGTTTCAGGGGCAGGTAACCAGGGCGGTAGCCCGCTGCTTAGCTCACAGGAATCGTTCTTTTTATTCGGACCAACCAACCCTTTTGCTCCATTAGTATCGCAAAGTCAGCTTACGGCACCTACAAGTATAAACTTCGGGGAGGTGGCGGCTAATACCAGCAGCAGCAAAACTATTACCTTAGCTAATACCTCCGGTACACAGGCCATTGTCATTTCATCCCTGAGTACATCCGGTGCGGGTACATTTGCTTACAAGGCACCGCATGATCTTCCGTTTGTTATTCCTGCCGGGCAGAGCGTGTCCATGAGCCTTACCTTCAGCCCCACCAGCACGGCAGAGCAGACCGCTACGCTGGCTATCAGCCATTCCGGGCAGGGAGGCAGTACCACCGTTTCATTGAGTGGCAACGCAGGAGGTACTACCACCAATCCGGCTGCTTACCAGCTCAATTCCGGCGGGCCAGCAGTGACAGCCGATGGCAAGAACTGGGCAGCTGATGCTTACTTTAACGGAGGCAAGTCATACTCTAACCTGAACATCACGGATATCAAAAATACGACCTCAGATGCGTTATACAAAACAGAGCGAAGCTCGGCTACGCCCTTTGGCTACGCTTTTCCTGTAAATAATGGCACCTATACAGTAAATCTGCACTTTGCCGAAATATACTGGGGAGCTACAGGCGGAGGCCCTGGCGGGGTCGGGAAGCGGATCTTCAGCGTGAACCTGGAAGGAGGAGCCGTAGAACTGCAGGACTACGACATTTATGCAGAGGTAGGGGCAATGACAGCTGTTACCAAAACTTTTGATGTAACGGTTACAGATGGTGTGCTGAACATTGATTTCTCAGTGAAAGTAGACCAGCCAAAGGTTTCTGCGATTGAGATCATACCTGTAACGGGTAGTCCCGCAGGGCAGCAGGTAGTTAGTATGACATTGATCGATGCAGATAACAACCAGGATTTGCAGACGCTAACCAGCGGCAGCACCCTGAATCTGGCAACTTTGCCAACCAAGAATCTCAACATCCGGGCAAATACAGACCCAGCCACAGTAGGCAGCGTCACTTTCCAACTCTCCGGCACGCAAACGAAAACCGTAACCGAAAGTGCTAAACCCTATGCTTTGTTCGGAGATGACACACATGGCGATTACTATGCCTGGGCCCCTGCTGTGGGAAGCTATACTTTAAAAGCGACGCCTTATACTGCTTCTAAAGGCACAGGCACAGCGGGTACAACGCTGTCGGTGAGCTTTACGGTCGTTAACCAGTCAGCAGCCGATTCTGAACTGCAGGTGAGCAGTCTGACGGTAGTTAATGCCGACAATAATCAGGATCTGCAGATGCTGACGAATGGGGCTGCGCTAAACCTGGCGAGTTTACCGACCAAGAACATCAACATCCGCGCAAACACCAATCCTTCGACCGTGGGCAGTGTGGTTTTCCAGTTATCTGGAACGCAGAGCAAGAGCGTAACAGAAAGTATAATTCCTTATGCTTTATTGGGGGATGACACGCACGGCGACTACTACGCCTGGACACCTGCGGTTGGAAATTACACGCTCAAAGCAACACCGTACTCTGCTTCTAAAGGTACCGGTACGGCGGGTACAGCATTGTCCCTCAACTTTAGTGTGGTCAATCAGGCCGGGGCAGCAGCGCTGGTATCGAATGTAGCAGGCAGCAGTGGCAACAGCTATGGGTTAACGGATCTGGCAGTGGGCCGGAAGCTATATACCGACCGTACGTACCAGGTTACCTCCGTACCAAGTGTGCTGCAGGGTGCTTGGCTCATTCAGCCGCCGAATGCCGATAAATGGAGCACCAGTACTGCCGTGCTGAGCTTTACCTTAAGCCAACCGGCCATCGTGTATGTGGCCTATGACCCACGCGCTACCGCGCTGCCGAGCTGGCTTTCCGGCTGGACGAAGCTGGCAGACAGAGTAGGCGTAGATGACTCGAAGATCAGCTCCATGGTGCTTTACAGCAAGAGCTTTCCGGCAGGCAAAGTAACGTTGGGCGGCAACATGGCCAGCCCCGCTGCCGGAGCAGAGACCAATTACCTGACCATGGCCGTGGCAGCAGGGCAGGCGCTGGTAGCCACACAACCGTTGAGCGCCACCGCTACCCAGCAGCACCTGCGCCAGCAACCTGATTTGCAGGTATTCCCGAACCCGGTGAACCAAGGCGAGAGGATTCGGATGGAAGCAACAGGATTTGCAGCCGAGGAAGACATCGTGCTAACTATATATGATGTGCTGGGGCATTCTGTGCACACGAGAACTGCCCGCACCAATCAGGAAGGGGGCCTTCAAACGGAGATAGCCTTTATGAACAAGTTAGCCACAGGTATATACTTAATCCAAGCAGAAGCAGCTTCCGGTAAAGCACAGGCAAAGATGTTAATCAGGTAATTCTTGGGCAACCTGCTAAATAAAAAGGGAGAAGCTCAGCTTCTCCCTTTTTATTTAGCGCTACTGTAGCTCTTTATTCCTGAATTAAATTCAAGAATAAAGGTAATCTGCTGACGTTCAGATAACATAAGATGTTGCCGGAGTAGATAAATTACCTTGGTGAGACTGCTGCAAGTATAAAAAGGCGTTCTGTCAAGTTCTTTGGGCTTTCATAACGTTAGCAATAACGATGTCTAGGATACTAGAGTTGGTTGGATTTCTGTGGTTATGAAACAGCTTTGGTGTATTCACCATTAAAAAATAACCTTATACCCTATGTTAAAGTAGATTCAGTAACTAAAGACAACTTTTGGACGCAAATTCTAATATTTAGAGCGCAGTTGGAGACTTTCCTCGTAATTAAAAGACATAATAATATAATTTATGCAGCAAAAAATTAAAGGCTGCTTATATACCAGTTCTAAATAAATAATATCAACACTAAATAATATGAGAGAAAATTTACAAGAAAGTTCGCTTTTAGGAAGAAGTATGCAGCGAAGGGCAGGAGAGCGAATCATTACCTGTTCAGGCCTTCCGAAATGGTTCTACCTGTTTATTCTTTTAGCTATAACCACTATGCCGGGGTATGGAGCAGGCAACACCAGAAAAGAAGCCGCATCAGCCTTGCTTACAGCTAAACCGAGTATGAAAACTAGGCAGGTGCCGGTAAGTGGCAGCCCTGTATTTAGCAAAACTACGTATGCCTTCAACTTATCCGATGCGGCTGCTTTGGGTACGAACGTAGGGCAGGTGATTGCCACAGCACCTGTAGGAAACACACTAAAGTATACGATTACGGCAGGAAATACGAACAGCACGTTTGCCATTAACAGTAATACCGGTTCTATTACCACGGCTAAGTTCCTGAACTACCACATGCAAAGCCGCTTTAGCCTGACGGTAGAAGCGACAGATGCGGCAGGCTTATCAGCAAATACGACGGCCGAGATCACGGTTACAGCAGCACCTAACATTGCTACAGCAAACAATGCCCTTGTTGCCTCTGCGACAGCCTCTGATTTTACTTCTATTACATGGAGTACAGTAGCCAGCCAGCCCATCGGCACGCATGAAGTGCATGGCGAAGTAGTAAATGGCAAGCTCTACATCTTTGGTGGCTATGATGTGCTGAAACAGCCAAACTGGACGCCAACCAAACGCGCTTATGTTTATGATCCGGCAACAAACAGGTGGAGCTCTATTGCCGACCTGCCGCACAAACCAAATGGCTCAAACTTCGGTGGCATCACCCATGAGGGGCTTGCCACAGATGGTACAGATATTTACTTTGCCGGAGGCTATACTTCAAACTCCAGCGGTACCGGCCAGGTATTTGGTACCAAGCAAGTATGGCGCTACAATGTGGCCAGTAATACCTATACCGCGCTGCCCGACCTTCCTAAGGAATTAGCTGCTGGCCAGATGCAGTATGTGCAGGGGAAACTACACTATGCTGGCGGCGCAAATTTATCGCGTGCAGATATAGCCGATCATTATGTGCTGGACTTGGATAATGTTTCTGCTGGCTGGAAAGCTGCAGCTCCTCTTTCAAACCCGCGCAACCATCCCGGTTCTGCTGTGTATGGTGGTAAGTTATACTATATAGGGGGGGCGCATCACCAGGATAACGCAACTGTGACACAGAAAACCGTGGAAGTTTATGACCCTGCAACCGACACCTGGACCAGAGTGGCTGATATGCCTGTGGCGCGCGATCATATCTCTTCTTCGGTAATTGTTATAGGAGATCGCATCCTGGTGTTAGGGGGAGAAACATCCCACAACGTAAAGTCTAACCTCGTTACTGCGTATTCACCGGCTACCAACACCTGGAAAAACCTGACTCCACTGCCGTCTACCACCTCTGCAGGTGTTGCGGGTGCTATAAATGGTTTGATCTATTATACCGGCGGTAACTTCTCTAAAACTGCTCGCAAAGGAACACCTGTTGGAGTTGACAATACTACTAGCCAGCAGGTAGCTAGTCTGACATTGATCAATGCAGATAACAACCAGGATTTGCAGACGCTAACCAGCGGCAGCACCCTGAATCTGGCAACTTTGCCAACCAGGAACCTCAACATCCGGGCAAATACAGACCCAGCCACAGTAGGCAGCGTCACTTTCCAACTCTCCGGCACGCAAACGAAAACCGTAACTGAAAGTGCTAAACCCTATGCTTTGTTCGGAGATGACACACATGGCGATTACTATGCCTGGACCCCTGCTGAGGGAAGCTATACTTTAAAAGCGACGCCTTATACTGCCTCTAAAGGCACAGGCACAGCGGGCACAACGTTGTCGGTGAGCTTTACGGTCGTTAGCCAAAGCACCAGCACTGCGCTGGTATCGAACGTATCGGCCAGCAGCGGCAAGAGCTATAGTTTGGCAAGTATGGCCGCAGGAACGAAGAT
>NZ_JBDIZJ010000006.1:0-270025 GCF_039748935.1 Pontibacter chitinilyticus | reverse complement strand
TTATTCTACCTGCTCCTTAGCCTTATTGTTTGTGTAAAATGCTGATTTTTACCCGTTTAATTTCCGAGTTCACGTTAACTTTATTACAGAATATAGCTCAAAGCCATAGACTTTGAATCGATATTCAGAAAGAGCTGAAAACAGCGTAATAATTCAGCACCCGGTTCCCTGTCATCTACATCCCCCTTTACTTCAAGCACAGGTTTATACTTCATATTTATACCTGTATCACTACACTGTAGCAGGTTTGCTGCTTTCTATCTTTAGATTCGTGAGGCGCCTGATTCTATTAAAGGTAAGCCAACTTTTATACTTAGGCTTGCTGCTATTCTTTTGCGTAAGCACAGGAAGTACTTGGTTGTACGCGCTTAAAGTTTTATACTCGCTCCATGGAAATACCCTTACTCTCAGACATCGTCATCATTCTTGGGCTGGCAGTTGTGGTAATCCTGCTGTTTCAGCGATTCCGATTGCCTACTATCCTGGGTTTTCTCGCGACAGGCGTGATTGCCGGCCCGCACGGCCTTAGCCTGATCTCCGCCACGCACGACATAGAAACGATGGCTGAGGTCGGCGTTATCCTGCTGCTTTTTATTATCGGCATGGAGTTCTCGCTCCGCAACCTGGCCCTGATCAAACGCACGGTGCTGCTGGGCGGCACGGCGCAGGTGTTGCTCACCATTGGGGCAGTGGCCGTGGTGATGCAGCTTTTCGGTTTTAGCTGGGGTGAAGCATGCTTTATGGGCTTCCTGATTGCATTAAGCAGCACAGCCATTGTGCTCAAACTGCTGCAGGACAGAGGCGAGATTAACAGTCCGCAGGGGCGCGTGGTCTTGGGCGTGCTCATTTTTCAGGATATTGTAGTAGTACCCATGATGCTGCTGACACCGCTGATGGCTGGTGGGGCGCAGAATATTGCTTGGGAACTGCTGGTGATGGCACTCAAAGGGGCTTTTATCATTGTGTTCACCCTGCTGAGTGCGCGGTACCTGGTGCCTCGCTTGCTCTACCTGGTGGCCCGTACCAAAAGCAGGGAGCTGTTTATACTTTCGGTGGTGGTGATCTGTTTTGCCGTGGCCTGGCTCACCTCCAGCCTGGGCCTTTCGCTGGCCTTGGGTGCCTTCCTGGCGGGCCTTATCATCTCAGAATCGGAGTATAGCCACCAGGCCACCAGCAACATCCTTCCTTTCCGCGAGATCTTCACCAGCTTCTTCTTTGTGTCCATCGGCATGCTGCTCGACTTTTCCTTTATGCTGCAGCACCTGCCGGTTATACTTGGGTTTACGCTGCTCGTGTTTCTGCTCAAAGGCTCGGGTGCGGCGCTGGCGGCCCGGCTGCTGCAATACCCCTTGCGCATTGCGCTGCTGGTCGGTCTCTCGTTGTTCCAGGTTGGCGAGTTCGCCTTTATACTTTCCAAAACGGGCATTCAGTACGGGCTGCTCACCCAGGAAACCTACCAGTATTTTCTGAGTGTGTCGCTGCTGAGCATGGGCATTACTCCTTTTATCCTGGGGTATGCGCCTAAAATTGCCGCCTGGCTAACCGAACGGTTCGGCAGCAAAGAGGATGGGCAGGCGCAGGGAACCTCAACAGACGCGTCTGCAGAGTTTCCGAACCTGAACGATCATATCCTCATTATCGGCTATGGCATTAATGGCAAAAATGTAGCGCGGGCAGCCAAACATGCCAACATTCCTTATGTGATTGTGGAGCTTAACGCCGTAACAGTGAAACATGAACGCCAGCTGGGCGAACCTATACTTTATGGGGATGCCGTGCATGGCAATATCCTCCACCACGTCAACATCCATCAGGCGCGCGTGGTCGTGATCGCTATTTCTGACCCGGAAGCCACGAAGCGCATCATCGTCAGTATCCGCCAGATGTCCGACAAGGTGCACATTATTGTACGTACCCGCTTTGTGCAGGAAATGGAGGAAAATTACCACCTGGGCGCTGACGAGGTAATACCGGAAGAGTTTGAAACTTCGATCGAGATATTTACCCGCGTCCTTTCCAAATACCTGATGCCCCGCGACCAGGTGGAGGCGTTTACCCGGCTTATCCGGTCAGACAACTATGAGATGCTGCGTAGCATGACGAACCGGGGCAATGGCATCGGTGGCTTCGAAGTTGACCTTCCGGATATAGAAGTCGCCAGTCTGCGCATCTTCACCAGTGACAAAGACCTTGTAAATAAACCCCTGCATGAACTTGATATACGTAATAAGTTCTACATTACGGTAGTTGCTATCAAACGTCAGGGCACTACCCTGCTGAACATTACAGCTGGCACGGAATTAAAGCAGGGGGATGTGCTCTATGTGGTGGGGAAACCAGATGCGGTGATGCGCTTCAGCAATTACCTGAAAAGTGAATAGCAACAGCTGCATGTTAAGTGGAGTTTGGTATTCTTCGATCTAAGTCTTACGCAGAGAACCGATTAATCTTCATATCTGATGAAATATACTTCTTTTGCATCTGCCTATTATACCAGGCTATACTTCGACTTTGATCCGGAAGAGTAATAAAGCCGGAAATGCCTGTGCTTACGCTACCTCCTGAATGACCTGAATAGCATTGAGCAGCATGTTGCATCTTGTTGCGCGGGAACAAAGCATCAGAATAAAACAGAAACTGCTAAATACTACCTGTAGGCAACTGCCCGCTATAACTAGCTAAGACCGAGGCAGCTTTTGCAGCACTTCCGTAACCAGTTGTTTTACTTTGTTATAGTTCGACCGGAAGTTTGTAACAGCTCCCTCTGACCAGCCACGCCATACCAGTTTGTTAGTATCAGGGTTGATCATATCCACGAGTAAGGTCCCCTCTTTAAACAGATCAACAGGGCGATAACCTGGCAGCCCGCCATCGCTGTAGCGGTAGCGGTAGCCGCTCATATAGCCATAGCTGTAGCCAAAGCCGGGCGCAAAATTTGCAGGTTTGTCCTTCTCCACCGGCACGGAAACACTTACATCATACGCCAGCAGGACATCGGGATTAGCTGTAGTGGCTACTTTCTGCATGCCTCGTTGCTTTAATTCCTCTTCTACAGCTTGCCGGATGTTCTTATCGAGTCCGGCTGTAAAACCTGGGTCGTAAGCGGCCGGTGTAGGTGGCGGGTCCTGGTACCAGGCATAGGTGGTATACTTCGCCAGTTTGGCTCCGGGCGCCGAAATGGCAGTCGTATGCGCCGGGCCTGAAGTCGCCACGCAGGCGTTCAGCAGCACAGCAAATAGCAGGTACAGCAAGGTAAAAGGTAATTTTCTTCTCATAGAGGTCTTCATATTCTGCTTGGCAACGGATGCCGCAACCATCCGCTGGAGCAAAGGTAACATGTTCTTTGGAAGAAATTAAGGAATATCCTTGAGAGCCGTGCGCCTTAACACAAAGCTGTTCCGGTAACAGGTACAGGAGCCAAAACTGCCCTGGGATTTTACCGGTAGCCTGGCGGTCATTCAGGGAAAAGCAGTGCATAACCATAAAGTACAAAATCAGGTATGAGAGGAAAGAAGCATTAAACAAACAAGATAAAACTATGACTACAATTTCTTCTCATGTTCCTTCCCCACCCCCCGAGTGGGTGAAGAATCTTGCCCGTATCGGACTCATTGCCAAAGGAGTGGTATATTGCCTGGTGGGTATTCTGGCTTTTATGGCTGCTTTTGAGCTGGGAGGCAAATCCGAAAAGAATGCCGGCAAGAAAGGTGTTTTCCAGTTTATTCTGGAGCAACCCTTCGGCCAGGTGCTGTTGGGCATAGTGGCGTTTGGCTTGTTTTGCTACTGCATCTGGCGGCTGATAGAAGCGATAAAAGATACCGAGCGGAAAGGAAATGATGCGAAAGGAATTTCTGTACGGCTGCGGTATGCCTTCAGTGGCCTGGTATACGGAGCGCTGGCCTTTTATGCGGCTAAGCTGGTGCTGGGCTCCGGCGGAAGCAGCAGTGGCGGCGGCTCACGCGAAACACTGGCCCGCCAACTGCTCCAGCAGCCTTTTGGACAATGGCTGGTCGGCATCCTGGCGGTGGGCACAGCCCTGGCTGGTTTGTACCAGATATACCTTGGCTTATCAGACAAGTATAAGAAGAAAGTTCAGGAAGCCGGTGTGGCGCATGAACATGAGGCGCTGATGATCAAAGCCGGTAAGATCGGGTATGTCGCGCGCGGCATCGTATGGCTCGTGATCGGTTACCTGTTTCTGAAGGCGGCCCTGCAGGCAAATGCCAACCAGGCAGGTGGCAGCGACAGCGCTTTTAAGTGGCTTGAGAGTGCCTGGTATGGTTCATACCTGCTGGGCGCTGTCGCCCTCGGGCTGATCTGTTACGGTGTTTTCATGTTTATGCGTGCCAAATACCAGGTTATAAACGGCAGCTAGCCTGTGGCAACATCTTAGATGCCCCCTTCAAGTTGAACGTACTATCCTGTTCTTTTTCAGCTGCTTTCGCCTGATAGCAGCTGCCCCTTCCCTGCACCGCATGTTTCCTGCGGTACAGGGAAGGAATTTCAATGCTCCTCCTCCTCCTGGGTTATTAAGTAAGCAACTGTTATTGTCTCACCTCTAAACGAGCAATCTGAACTGCATTTCCCTTCATTACAATCTCTCTTCTAAATCATATTTTATTGCACAATTTATTCATTAAAATTTACTTTATAAGTATAAACAAATAGTATAAATATGATAGTATCGTTAAATTAATAAACCATTATACTTTGTATTTAAAGGTTTAAAGCTACTTTTGTACTGCCTGAACAGCGCTTGTCAAACATTAATTTTTACAGCTTAAGAAGAATGTTTAAATTGGACATGCACCTGACCAGCTTAAACCTTAGAACAGATGAAGACTGTACCTTTTAAGATTTTTATATTGGATGATGATGTTTGGTACAGTGAATTGCTGGAGTATCATCTGTCGCTTAACCCGGATTATGAGCTAAGGAAATTTCATGCGGCCAAAGACTGCCTCGCCAACATGTATGAGCGCCCCAATGTGGTGACACTCGATTACTCGTTGCCGGATAAGAACGGAACGGAGGTGCTGAAAAAAATGAAGGAGCAGAACCCGGATACGCAGGTCATTGTGATCTCCGGGCAGGAGGATGTCGCCACCGCAGTAGACCTGCTCAAAAAAGGGGCATACGATTATATAGTTAAAGACGAAGATACGCCGGAGCGGCTGTGGAATACCATCAACAAGATACGTGAAAACGTTTCGCTGCGGGAAGAGATCAGCCAGTTACGCGAAGAAATCGGCCTGAAGTATGATTTCAGCAAGGTTATAATTGGCAACAGCGAACCGATCAAGCGGGTGTTCCATATGATGAATAAGGCATCAAAAACAAACATTACCGTTTCTATTACCGGCGAAACCGGTACAGGAAAGGAGCTGGTTGCCAAAGCCATACATTATAACGGCCCCAAAAAGAACCAGCCTTATGTAGCCGTTAACGTCGCTGCCATACCCCGGGAATTGATCGAGAGTGAGTTATTCGGCCATGAGAAAGGCGCCTTTACCGGAGCCCTGTCGCGCCGCCTGGGTCGGTTCGAGGAAGCGAACAAAGGCACCATTTTTCTGGATGAAATCGGTGAACTGGACATTAGCTTGCAAGCCAAACTCCTGCGGGTGCTGCAGGAAAAGGAAATAACCCGCGTGGGCGGCAATACCGTGGTGCCGGTTGATGTGCGCATCATCGTAGCCACCCACAAGGATCTGTCGGAAGAAGTGAAAAAAGGAAATTTCCGCGAAGACCTCTACTATCGCCTGCTGGGCCTGCCCGTTCACCTGCCCCCTCTCCGCGAGCGCGGCAGCGACATTCTGGTGCTGGCTAAATATTTTATTGATGCGTTCGCCAAAGAAAACAATTTAGGCAAGAAAACACTTTCTGCTGAAGTGCAGCAGAAACTGCTCTCCTACCCTTTCCCCGGCAATGTGCGGGAACTGAAAGCGCTGATAGAACTAGCTGTGGTGCTATCGGATGACGAGGTAATCCGGGACGAGGACATTAATTTTACGGCGAACAATGCGGCTAAAGACTTTCTTGCCACAGAACGCACCCTGAAGGCCTATACAACCGAAATCATACAACGCTTCCTGGACAAGTATGACCACAACGTGCTGCTGGTAGCGGATAAACTGGATGTTGGCAAATCGACCCTTTACCGGATGATTCAGAACAATGAGCTCCGGATCAAATAATCTGATGATAAGGTATGGCTTTGCCGTACAAATAAGTTAACAATGGTAACAACACCTGCACAACGGTAGCAGCGCCATACTTGTTAGCACCTGCTGCTTTTAAAGCAAAGGCTAACTATCCGGATGCTATATAAATGCTGCAGGAGCAGGACCACAACCGGCATGTAGCTTTCAACCCCTTATTTCTCCAGGCAAATTCATCCTGTTATGGAACAATTACTAGAAGTCGCGCAACTCCGCCAACAGTTGGAACGGGAATGCCAGGCACGCATAGCCGCAGAATCCAGAATGATGCAGCTGGAAGCGGAGATACAACAACGTGATCTATCCGCAAAACCTCACCGCGCCGAAATAAACGACCTGCTGCTGCCCATCTATAGCGCACAGTTTCCTTATGCTGTTTCCATAACTGATGCAGATGGCCTGGTGCTGTTCTGTAACCCTGCTTTCCTGGAGCTGTTTCAATTGTCGGCGCCAGCGCCCAAGTATACTGGGTTCCCTCTTGCCGAATTAGAAGCTAACATGCTGCCCAAACTAGCTGCGCAGCCTGTCTGGAATGCTTCGGAGTCTGGTACTTCTTATGCTGAAGCGACGCTGACCAATGGAAAAGTAATCGAGCGGGAGCTTTTTGTAACGGGACAGGAAGCGCCCTATGGTAACGGTACCTGGATCTACCGTGATATTACTTCCCGTCAGCGGAAGCAACACCTGCTGCAGTTTCTGTCTGAATTTCAGGAAGAGTATCCTAATCCTATATTAAGGATCAGCAACGAAGGCAAAATTTTGTTTACCAATGCAGCCTGCCAGCACCTGCTTTACACCATCGGGCAACAGCGGCAGGAGGCATTTTGCCGGCTGCTGCGTCGCAAAATCGTTCAGCTCCCCGATCAGCAGCGCCCTGCTACACTCGAAACCTATATTGCACAAGGGTATTATCTGCTTTTCCTGGTACCCTTCCCGGACAAAGGCTATGTGAATGTATACATGACCGACATAACGGCGCGGCGTAAAGCCGAGCTGGAATTGCAGGAGAGCCAGAAGTTTGTCCGCAACATGGAGCAGACCATTCCTGACATTATTTACATCTATGATATTGAGGAGGATAAATGTATTTACCTCAATGATCGGATAACGGACATTTTGGGATATTCGAGTGCCGACGTGGCAGCAATGGAAGGTAATTTTTTTACTTCCATTGTAAAGCAGGATAGCCTCCAGCAGCTTTACGGCCATGTATACCACATGCAGCGGGCGCAGGACAATGAGATTGTGGAGGTGGAGCACCCGGTATACAGCAAAGACGGAAGCACCCGATACTTGTTCTGTCGTGAGAGCGTTTTTAAAAGGCAGGCCGACGGACAGGTGAAGCAGGTAATTGGCGCAGCGGAAGATGTGACAACAATGCGCCTGCAAAGCCAGAAACTGGCCCGGCAGAAGAGCTTTTATGAAACCATCTTAAATATTATCCCTTCGGATGTGGTAGTATACGACCGTACGCAACGTTACCTTTTTGTAAACCCGGCTGCCGTACGTGACGCACAGGTCCGCGAGTGGATCATTGGTAAAACTTGCGAAGAATATTACCTGCACCAAAACCTGCCGCAGGAGAGATTTCAAAGCAGAAGCAGCCACCTGCAGCAGGTACTCCGGGAGAAGGACCAGGTCAGATTTGAAGAGCAGCTGCCGGACAGCGCCGGTAACCCGACTTATTATCTTCGCAAGATGAGCCCTGGTCTAGATGCTGCCGGCGAAGTGGACCTTATTATTTCCTACGGCGTCAATATCACCGACTTGCGCCAGGCACAGGAAGAAACGCTACGAAGTGAAGCCCGAAACCTTGCCATACTTGCCGCCATCCCCGACCTGCTGTTCATCATCAATACGGACGGTATCTATGTAGACATGAAGAATGTGGAGCAGGAACACCTGCTGGTGCCAAAAGATGAAGTGATCGGCAACCATATTCTCAACCTATTGCCGGAAGCGCTGGCACATGAACTGCTGGGGCTCATCAGGAACGTTGTTGCTACAAGTATTCCGCAAACAATCCATTATACCCTGGACCTGCCTCAAGGACAACATTTTTATGAAGGGCGCCTGGTCAGGTATAGCCCGGAAGAAGTCATGATCATTATCCGCGACACCTCGGAAGAGCGGAAAGCTACCCGGGAGATACAGGAGAAGAATGATCTGATCCGGTTGATCATCGAAACCAGCCCCAACCTCATCTATGTTAAAGACGGGGCTGGTAACTTCATCCTGGCCAACCAGGAAACAGCAAATCTGGCAGGCATGCCAATTGCGGATATTATAAACGCCAGGAGCTCTGATCTCTATTATAATGCCCAGGAGGCCAAGACTTTCCAGCGTATAGATAAGCAAGTAATCGAACAGGGGCTGGAAGTAAAGGTGCTGGACAAATTCACCCGTAAAAACGGGGAAATAGTCTGGCTGAGCACAATCAAGAAGCCGCTGGTTACCAGCAACGGGCAAATACATGTGCTGGGCATCTCCACCAATATTACTGAACAGGTGCAAGCCCGCCAGCGCCTGGAAGAAAGTGAAGAATTGTACCGGCTGCTATCCGAAAATTCACGCGACATGATCAGCCTGCATAATATTGGAGGAAGTTATAGTTATGTGTCGCAGGCAGCGGTGGAGTTGCTGGGGTACACCCCGGAAGAACTGCTGCAGTTCCCGGCTTCGGAGCTGGTATACCCCGCCGACCTGGAGCTGTTCCGGCAGCAAGGGTACGAGACTGCCATGCGGACAGGGAAGAATTCTGTCGTAGTACATCGTGCCATTAAAAAAGACGGTTCTATTATCTGGCTGGAGACCAACATCAAGCCCATCCTCGACAAAGCAGGCAATATCATCAAAATGCTGTCGGCTGCCCGCGATGTTACCACCCGTCGCACCGCCGACGAAGCCCTGAAGAACAGCGAGAAGAAGTACCGTGACCTGATCAACTATAGCCAGGCTTATATCTGCACACATGATATGGAAGGGCGCATCAGTTCGATTAACTCCTACTTTAAAAAGATGCTCAACTATGACGAGGAGGACTTACTGGGCACCTTCATCCATCACCTGTTTCCCGAAAAGCACCGCGCCAATTTCGGAGCATACATGCAGGAGTTTGACCATAAAAGCGTCGTAGATGGGGTGCTTTCTATCTTTGACAAGGATAACGAACAGCGCTTCCTGTATTTCCAGAACTATAAGGTAGAGGAGCCAGACCGTGCTCCTTATATTATAGCCATCGCCCAGGATATTACGGATAGGATGCTGGCTGAGCGGGAACTGGTGAAAGCGAAAGAGGCTGCCGAAGAGTCAGCGCGGGTGAAGGAGAATTTTCTGGCCAACATGAGCCACGAAATCCGCACGCCGATGAACGGCATCATGGGTATGGCCGGTTTGCTTGGTAAAACCATACTGAACGAAAGCCAGCAGAAATACCTGGAGATCATCCGGCAGTCGGCTGATAACCTGCTGGTGATCATCAACGACATCCTGGACATCGCTAAAATAGAAGCGGGCCGACTGGACCTGGAGCAGATTCCGTTCAACGTTTGCGACACTATGCAGGCAGCTTTCCAGACGCTGATCTATAAAGCGGAAGAAAAAGGGCTGACCTTCCTCGCTGAGCCTTTGCACCTGGAGCAGCCTGTACTGTTGGGAGATCCTTACCGCCTGAACCAGGTGCTCATCAACTTTCTTAACAATGCAATCAAATTCACTGAGCAGGGAAGTGTAACCCTCAGCACGCGGGTACTGGCCGAAGATGCCGAGCAGCTTACTCTAGAGTTTGCTGTAACCGATACGGGCATCGGCATTCCGGAAGAAAAGCAGAACTACATTTTTGAGGGTTTTACGCAAGCTTACTCCAGCACGACACGCAAGTATGGCGGCACAGGGCTGGGCCTGAGCATTTGTAAAAACCTGGTGGAAATGCAGGGAGGTCTCATTACGGTGGATAGCATCGTGGGAGAAGGCAGCACCTTCCGTTTCTCCCTCACTTATCGTAAAATGCAGCATCCCATCCCACTGCATCAGGACAAAGCAGAAACGGACTTCAACAGCCTGGGGCGCCTGCGCGTGCTGCTAGCCGAAGATAATGAGGTGAATGTTTTCCTGGCCCGCTCCATTATGGAGGGCTGGGGCTTTGAAGTAGCAGTGGCCCAAAACGGACGTGAAGCTGTGGATATGGCGGAACAACATGATTTTGATGTGATCCTGATGGATATTCAAATGCCTGAACTGAGTGGCATTGATGCCACGCACTACATCCGCTCTTTCCAGCACAAGTATAAATCCAGTGTTCCCATCATTGCCCTTACGGCCAATGCCCTGAAAGGTGATGCCGAAAAGTACCTGAGCAGCGGCATGAACGGGTACTTATCCAAGCCTTTCGAAGAAGAGAAGCTGTTCCAGAAGATCGCCTCTTTACTGCCGCACAAGCTACAGCCGGCAGAAGAACTTCCTGCAGCAGCTCCAGTAGAACAGCTTCCGGAAACTCCTTTATATGACCTCGAGTTGCTGCACAAAATGTCGCGCGGCAATGAGGCTTTCATAAAAAGGGCTAAGCAATTGTTTATAGATACGGTGCCGGCCAGTATAGCCGATCTGCAACAGAAAAGCCAAGAGAAAGACTGGATGGGTGTGAGTGCCGCCGCCCACAAGCTTAAAGCCACGATTGATACGATGCGCATCGAGCAACTGCGGCTGCCGATACGCCAGATAGAGCAGGACGCCAAGTTAGCCGAAAATATCCCGCTCGTAAAAGCTAACATTTGCCTGACTGCCGATGTGATCCAGCAAGTAATCACACTCATGCAAGCGGAACTGCATTAATACCTGTTTGCAGGCGCAGAAAAATTATTATGCTCCAGGCGTGTACCTGGAGCATTTTTTATACTTGCTGTACTGCAAGTACCTGAAAGGAAGCTTAATGCGAAGCGCTAGAAGTATAACTTATACTTAGGTGTGGCTTATATTATGTCGCTATTATAGCATTCTTCTCCGATCCCTGAGCGAAATAGTCCCATTTCTGATGTTAGCGGAGGTGCTTTATACCTTATGCATTAACACTGTGCTTTTGCTGAGTTACCCTCTTCAAGTATTTTGAGCTTTACCAACCACTACGAATATATCACACCTGTATAACGGTTCACAAGTATAGCCTGTATGTGTCATACAGAAGTTTGGCGCTGTGTTTACGCTTACTCATGCCAGCGGCAGAAAAGCTGCAGCAGCCTGCTCGCACTGGAATATTACTAACGGGATGTTGCCTATCTCCGTACGTAAGGCAGAAAGGCAAATTTTTGTCAGGAACAGATTACTACCTGCTTTATGCTCCAGCACCCTCAACACGACGCCCTCACTGCCCTTCGGCATAAACTGCACCAGCACCCGGATTTATCAGGCCAGGAACAGGACACCGCTGCCCGAATAACAGCTTTTCTGAAGCAGTATGCGCCAGACGCGCTGTTGACCGGATTAGGAGGCACAGGCGTAGCCGCCGTTTTCAAAGGCGAGGCGCCGGAAAAAGGGCCTGTCCTGCTGTTCAGAGCAGAGCTAGACGGCTTGCCAATAGCTGAAACCAATGCGCACCTTGCTCATCGGTCGGTACGGGATGGCCGCGGCCACCAATGCGGACATGATGGGCACATGACCATGCTGGCCGGACTCGCCAGCCTGCTGCACCGGCAGCGCCTTAAAACAGGGCAGGTGATACTACTCTACCAGCCTGCAGAAGAAACCGGCGCCGGTGCGCTGGCCCTGTTGCAGGATAAGCGCTTTACAGCACTACACCCGGATTATGTATTTGGACTGCACAACCTCCCCGGTCTGCCCCTGCACCAGGTGGTGGTACGGCAGGAAGTGTTTGCCGCCGCTTCTACAGGTATGGTGGTAGAATTGCAGGGCAGTTCGTCGCATGCAGCAGAGCCGGAGAAAGGAGTAAATCCTGGAGCAGCCATGGCAGCCCTCATACTTGCCCTTAACCAAGTCATGGCGAATAAAGCACAGTTTCAGGACTTGGCGCTACTTACGGTAATACATGCGCGGCTGGGCGAAGTTGCTTTTGGGACTAATCCCGGCTTTGCTACCGTTATGGCCACAATGCGTGCTTTCAGGCCGCAGGACTTTCAGCTCCTGAAGCAGTTGGTGCAGGAAGCTGTCGCTCAGGTGGCTAACTCGTATGCCATACCTTATACTATCCGGTTTGTAGAGGAATTTCCAGCTACAGTTAACGATGCCGGAGCTGTGAGAATAGTGCAGCAGGCAGCGCAGCGGCTTGGCCTGGATGTAACCGAAGCGGCACAGCCTTTCCGTTGGTCTGAGGATTTCGGCCACCTCACCCATACTTATACAGGTGCTTTCTTTGGATTGGGTTCCGGCACAGAACAGCCACAACTGCACCATGCCGACTATGATTTTCCGGATGAACTCATTCCGACTGGCGCACACCTCTTCTATACGATCGCACAAGAACTACAGAACTCTTAACCACTTATGTTTCACAGCTCATACATTGAACTAAGTAAATCAGCACTTCAGAACAATATTCAGTTCATCAAACAACAGATCGGCCCGAATGTAACGCTGTCTTCTGTTATCAAAGGCAATGCTTACGGCCATGGCATAGAGCAGTTCGCGCCGCTTGCCCAACAGTGTGGCATCACCCATTTTTCTGTTTACAGTGCTGATGAGGCGCAACGGTTGCTGGCAGTATTGCCCGAACCAGCTACTATTATGATCATGGGCTACCTGGATGCTGAAGAGCTGGAATGGGCAATTAGCCATGAGCTGGAGTTTTTTGTGTTTGAGCCTGCACGGCTGACAGAAGCCCTGCACGTAGCCAAACAGTTGCAAAAGAAAGCACGCATACACCTGGAACTTGAAACAGGCATGTACCGCACCGGGTTTGATGCTGCAGCCTTGGAGCAGGTAATAGCTCAACTGAAAACGGAAGGGCAGCATGTGGTGTTGCAGGGCGTCTGCACCCATTACGCCGGCGCCGAAAGTAGTGAAAACCAAGCGCGCATACACGCACAGTTCCATAACTATAATGAAACGGTGCGGCACTTGCAGCAGCAAGGACTATACCCGGCGCAGCAGCATACTGCCTGCTCAGCGGCCATGATCTCCTATCCGGAAACCCGTATGGATCTGGTGCGCATCGGTATCATGCAGTATGGCTTATGGCCCAGCCCCGAAACCTACCAGCAATTTATGGGCAACTACCAGGGGCAAAAAGATCCGCTGCAGCGGCTAATTAGCTGGAAAAGCCATGTGATGAGCCTGAAAAGTGTGCCCAAAGGGGCGTATGTAGGGTACGGTACGTCCTACCAGGCGCCGCGCGATATGGTGCTGGCTGTTGTGCCGGTGGGTTATGCGTGGGGCTACAGTCGCAGCCTGAGCAACAATGGGCAGGTGCTGATATGCGGACAGCGGGCCAACGTGGTCAGCATTGTGAACATGAATGGCATGATGGTAGATGTAACGGATATACCGGAGGTGCAGCAAAATGACGAGGTGGTACTACTTGGCAAGCAGGGCAATCAAAGTATAACCGTGGCCTCGTTCGGAGAACTGAGCATGCAGCTGAACTATGAGCTGCTCACCCGCCTGCCGCTCAACATACCGCGCTATATTGTTGACTGACAGCTACTCCTCTCCTGCTTTATTGTTTATACTTGCTTCACAGCTAATAAAGGCAGCGGCTGATCCAGGACCTGCATGGCATTGAGTTGTGCCAACATGCCGTTAATCTTCCTGCGGTCGCCGGGGTTCTGTATCTCCTGCTCCACATCATACAACAAGAGCATGGCCTGCTCGTAAAGCACTGGCTTGAACTGTGGAAATGGGGAAACCTTTAACAGCAGGCACTGCAACATGTACAGCAGCTTCAGCACAATGATCAGGCTGCCTTTGCCATAGGTTCGGATCGGGTTCAGGCAAAGGGAATAAACATTCTCAAATGTTTCATGCGCAAAACGGATGCGGGCAGCACCATCTTCATCATACAACACTTTCTCGTCGGTGAGCTTCATGCGCATGGCAAATAGATCGGTCAGGTAGTCAATTGCCTTTACCGCAGTACCCGGATCATTGATGCCGGGGCTCAGCGCCTTCACGGCACTTTCGGTGATGTGCTTGAATCCGAAAAGATAGTTGATGTCGGGGCGCTCCTCGCGGTAAAAGTTAATGTGATCCAGCAGGTCATCCACAAACCCGTCACTGTCAGGCAACAGCTTATCCGTTCGGGCAAACGGAATACCTTCGATCACAAAGCTGCCCAAAGGCTGACTAAAATCAAGCACAATGTTCTTTTCAGCGCATAGGCGCAAAACGGCATTCTTGTCCAAACTCTGGAGGTAGCCGGTTATCGGGCTTTTGAGGAAATGCCAGGTCCTGTCATCTGAAAAGATATTTGGCACCCCTGCTCCTGCGTCCTGCGCAATATCATTCGCCAGCTTCTTGTGTGTTGTTTCATAAATACCTTCCAGTATACTTTCTATTTGGATAGTCTGCGAAATAGAATGTATAAAGTATACAAAAAAAGCCAGGCAAATGATGGTAAAGCACATTGCCAGGAAAATTGAAAAACCAGGCAAGGACTTGCTGTAGTAATCAGAGCGAATATTAACCATCACCACTAGTGTATAAACCAATGTGCCCAGGTACAGGCCCAACACGCCTTGATTTGACTTGTTGGAAATAAGGCCAGGTATAACACGGGGCGAGAAATTAGCACTCGCCTGGTTTAAGACCAACATCACCATTGTAAAGCTAAACACAGCCAGGGAGATGATTCCGGTTGTGATAGAGCTCAGAATAAGCCGGGCAGAGCTGCCATTGGTTATAATAAAGAAGGGCATGTTGTCCAGCAAACGCTTACTTAAGCCATGCCGCTCCAGGTAAAGCATGAAGAAGGCGAGCCCAAAGAAGCAAAGGGCAATCAGGGTAGTATAAAACCCGATGCTGCTGACAATGTATTGGTAAATAAATTTAATCCGACTCAGAAATGACTTCATAGATTGGTGTCTGGAGCAACTGGGGGTATATTCCTAAGCTCTAATACTTAAAGCGCAAGTAACTGGTTGTGCGATCATAAAAAAAGCCGCACTTACTGATGCGGCTCTTAAGGAGGATATTTTCTATAGCAATGTGATTATGCCTCAAATCTTAAAGTCTGGCAAATTGCCAAAGCTTATTTCATAGCTACTAACTGCAAGCTATTTTCCATCTGCATCGCTTTTTGCTTTGAAGCACAATTAGTGCAACAGCCAGAACAAGGCTTTAACTTTAGCTGCCGGAAGGTAAGCAGCGGCACCTGCGTATGGTAAGCTCTCGTTTTAATGTAGTTAACACTGAACAGACGCTGCAGCAGGTAGTTGTCCCGCGTGGCGAGCACCAGCATGTCGGCGGCCTTTGCTTCGGCAAAATCCCCGATGCCCTCTAACATGTCCTCCTCTTCCAGCAGTTTCAGCGATACCTCAAAGCCGGCCAGTATGGTATGCGTTTCCCGCAAGTCCGCCTTCATCTGGCAAAGCTGGTCGCGCTGTTCTGCCGTGTATACCTGCACCAGGGTGAGGTGGGCCTGCAGTTGCCGGGCGAAGGAGGCAATGCGCAGCAGCACTTGGGGATCGCGGTCGGTAAAGTCGGTGGCAAATACCAGGTTAGGCGGTTTCACAAAACGGGCGGTAGGAGGCACCACCATGACCGGGCAGCTGATAGCTTCCATGATCCCTGCTGCATGATTTCCCCATTCCGCTTCCGAAGCAGGTAACGAACACGCTTCCATCAGCACCAGATCGATGGCGTTTTCCTGAACTACGGCTCTAATGTTTTGCTGCAGGTTACCGGGCCGCACCAGGCCTTCAAAACCAACAAAGTCGGTAGCCATCTTCGGCAGCCGAAGGAGTACCCGCTCGCCAAACAGGCGCAGGGCCTGGATCACCCTATTTTGCTGGGTATAGGTGATGTCGGGCACCTGGGCCGCATACAGCAGCACGAGCTCCGCCTGCATCGCCCTTGCCATTTGCCCGGCGTATAGCAGCAGCTTCTCCCCTTCTGCGTTAAACTGCACAGGCACCAGGATGCGATTGATTAAGTTTGTCTTACTCATCATTCTATTCACTGTAGGTTAAGTACCATAAAAATAAGAACGATGGTGCAGCGGAAGAATGACAAAAGTCACTTCAGGATAAATAATTCTTTAACCTGTTGAATATCAATAATAATAAACCCTAAAAATGCCTCGTGCTGACGCAAAGGGAATACAGGGAGCTGCTCAGCCTTGTTTGGGCGTGACCGCTACCGTCAGCAGGAATACCGCTTCTTCACGGGCAAGTACACGGTGCGAAATGCCGGCATGCAGGGTTAACATTTGCCCTGCAGCAAGCTCTACTTCCTGCTCCTCCGTACTGAAACGGATATGCCCTTCCAGCACCTGCACACTGATCTGCCCCGGCGCTTTATGGGTCTTTAACTCGGCGTCGTTGTGCAGGCCCACCAGCACCACCCGCATTCCTTCGGATTTAAAGAGGGTGATGGCATTCCGGTCGCTGGTTTGCCAGGCCTGCTCCTGTTTTAGCTGTTGCCGGTATACATTAAGATCCATTTCCACCAGCGGCGCATTCAGCTGACGGTCGCCCTCGGGGCGCTGCGGGGTAGCTCTATTGCTCCTATCCACCACCTCCTGCTGGCCAGCTCCCGCGGTTTTGGCCTGCAGCGTCCGTACCAGGGCCTCTCCGACCTCGTCGCTGTACACGCCGTAGCCGTTCACGAGCGTGCCCTTCAGGTTGTGCTTCTCAGACGAAATAGCATAAATTACTGCCTCATCCCCCGGATCGGATTCCCCTTCAAACCGGTAAACTGTATCAACTACAAACTCATCAGGATAAACTTGCAAGTAATTGCCGTGGCACACCAGGCAGTTATCGGCCAGGTTAAAATCATGTGTATAGCCATCCTGCTTCAGTTGGTTCAGCACTTCGGATACGGTTGTCATGGATGTCATAAGAAATAGATAAAAGTGGGACAAAGGCCTAAGCCGAGGAGGCGGCACGCTGTCCGCCGCCGGCAAAAGCTTACAGATTATTGATGAAGGAAGTACCTTCTTTTAGTTCGGTGGCCAGCTGACGAAGCGTCGTTTTATGAAAAACCTCACGCAGCAACTCACGGGCTTCTTTAAATTTGTGGTGCATGGGGCAGGGATGTGAGCCGGAGCACTGCTTCAGGCCCAGGCCGCACTCCCAGAATACGGCCATACCATCTATAGCATTCACGATGTTGATGACAGGCTGCTCCAACTGAAACTCCTCGATGTAAAAACCGCCATAAGGGCCCTTCAGGGAGGTGACGATGCGGTGCTTATTTAGTACCTGCAGGATCTTAGCGGTAAACGCTTCGGGTGCATCCACCGCTTTCGCAATTTCTTTCACGCTGAGCTTGATGCCCTGCTTTTCCCTGGATGCCAGGTAGGCGGCCGCCCGTATCCCATATTTACATGCTTTGGAAATCATGGTCTACTTATACTATAAAGACCGCTGCAAGTATAGGCGTCATGGCTGGTATTTAGCGTTAGCAGCACATCCTTTCCTGAAAAGGCCATTCCTTCAGCTTTTTTTGTGACAGAAGCTTTCAGCGGCTGGTGAAATTAATCTCCGCCTCGCCGGACAATACCACAAAAGCCGAAAGATCATCGAGCACCTGCAGGCTGTGCGGCACCGAGGCGGCTATGTGCCGTGTGGCTCCTTGCTCCAGCACCTCCTCCTTGTCAGGCAGCTGTAGCTTTATCTTCCCTTTCTGGACCAGCAGAAAAGCGTCTGAGGAGGCATAATGCTCGGGCATTTTCTCGCCCCTGGCCAATTCTACCTTCAGTACTTTGTAGGCGGCGTTAGCATGTATTTCTTTCATGTTCATAGACTTTGATTTATAGGTGATATATACTGATCCGCATCCGTCTGGTGTGCTGCCCGGAGTGGAAAAGGAGTACCTGCAAGGCCCGGTAGCCGGTTTTTGATGCATCCCTGACAAGTGCTGTCCACTAGAAGATAACAAGTGCTTTAAAATCGGTGGAAGCCGTTACGCTGTGGGGCTCCCTCAGGGGAATATGCAACGTATCACCGGGTTCCAGTGCTGTGCTCCTGTCCAGGAAAGTTACCTGTGCCTGTCCCTTTTCCGTGATAATAACGGCATGGGAGGCAACAAAATGGCGCGGCATGGTTTCGCCGCCAGCAAGGCTAAGCTCCATTACCCGGTAAGCACCATTGCCATAGATCTCCTTCATTTCCATATCTTTTGCGCGTAATTATTGTTCTCTGTAATTTATTTTCCGTCATCGACAGGAGCTGGAACCAACGTATTTGCCCCTTCTCCCGGCCTCTCGTTCAGACCAGCGTCACTTTGTCTGTCCCTCTCAGGCCGTTAATGCGCCTTTCAAAAGTGTTGGCCATGATGAGCGCCCGCTTTTTGGCATCCTCCGCCACGGGTCCTTCAAAGTATTTGTCCACGGTGGTTGTAAAAAGCTGCAGCCAACGGTTAAAGTGGGTGCTGTCCACCTCCATGGTAGCATGCTTTGCAAAGGGGTTGCCCGCATAGCCCTTGATGCCGAAAAGGGCCGCGTTCCAGAAGGTATACATCTTTTCCAGGTGCGGCTTCCAATAGGCGTTGAGCCGATACAAGAAAATGGGCGACAGCAACTCATCATCGCCCACCAGGCCGTAGAACTCGTCTACGAGCAGCTTAATATCTTCCAGTCCGGTGATATCGTGTTTTGTCGTCATGTGGTGATCGCAAATTGTGTGATAAGATAGTACAGGGCCCAGCCCCCGAAAACTATGTGCAGCACCCATACCCAGTTGGGGATGCTGCGCGGCGTTTCGCTGCCTTCTATGAGGAATATTTTCTGGTCGCCTTTGCCGTAGGCGCTCACCATAATGGGCAGCACGCCGTCTACCACTTCGTGTTCGGAGATGCCCTCCACGTTTATGTCGGGGCCATTGCGCACCACAAAGGGTATTTTGCGCATACCCTCTTTGCCCGAGGGGTCTTTACTGATGATGCGCAGGATATGCTCCCCATCCACCAGTTTGCGGGTGTCCAGCTCAAAGTTTACCGGCGAGTGGAACGAGCCGACAGGCTGCTGTTCGTCGTCAATAAAAATGGCGACAGCACTTTTCTCTTCCATAGTTAAAAATCTAATACTGTTCTTTTGATGTGCTCATTGCTTTTCTCGCCAGGGCGGGCCAGCCACTTGATGCTGAAAAACAAGCAAAGCAGCACTACTCCTGCAGTGGCCCATACGATGGCATAGTCCCAGTTATTCTGTGGCCCAATTCCATGGCTGATGCCCTGCAGGATCTTAGGCTGCTGCTTTTCACACACGGGGCAGGCAAAAGCAGCCATACTCAATAAGGTACCCACCAGGGTTAAAAAGTATGTTTTCATCTGTTTTTACTTTGTTATACTTAAATTTCCTTGCTGGAGCGGGTTGTCTCCGCTCGTGCGAGCTTGTAGCTCGTACTGTTCCACCTTCAGAGAAAGAAGGTACAAGCTGCAGCATGGTTGCTATCACCAGCCGCTTACTCTTTTGTACGCCAGTAATTATTTGCCTGCGCAATGGTCTGAAACTCGAGGGCTATCACCTGCGCTGAGGCGATCAGCTGGGCGGTATCCGTGGCATAGGCAGCCCGCAACTGCTTCCGGACTTCAGGGTCGGGCTGAATGGCGCCAACAGATTTGCGGGCAAGCTTTATAGCCAGCTGTCGTCCTTCGAAGGGGGTGGCGGTGAGCAGGCTGGGCAGGTAATTTTCTTCCTGGTTTTGCATCGTTCTATAGTCTGTTGCTCTTTAAATTTAATCTTTGTGCCTCCAGTAATCGTTCGCCTTTGCTATTTCCTGAAACATCTCCCGGGCACACACTCTACAGTAAGCAGACTTGCTACGGGGTGCGCCTTTCTGCCCGTGTGTCGGGTTAAAAACGCAATGGTCTAGTAACTGCTGCCTTAGTTCCTGGTCCGGTTGCCCGTCCTGAATGGCATGCCGGGCAAGAGCAACGGTAAGCTGCCTGCCTTCAAATGGTGTGGCTGTCCGCAGCTCCTGCCCTGTCTGGTCTTGCCTCATCTGGCGACGTCTGCTTTTTATTTCTGAGCCGTTTGCTTCAGCATATCCATGATCTTCTGCACTTCGGCCACCGGCACCTTGCGGGCATTGTTGCCCCAGCTGGTGCGCTCGTGGTTGATGATGGCAGCGATCTCAGCGGCCGACAAATTATTGTTGGTACCCACGGGCGGCATAGTGGCATATTCCGGTCTGGGGTCATAGCCGTTCATCACGATGTCAATCATCTGCTGCGGGTCATCATCCAGCACGATCGGGCTGCCCTTCAGCGGCGGGAACGCGCCCGGCAAACCCTCGCCGTTGGCTTGATGGCAGCTCTGGCAGTTGGACGCGTACAGCATTGCACCATCCAGCCCCAGGTCTTCCTCTCCTGCCGCCGCCGCATCTGCTATGTCTTTAGGCTGCCGTTTGTAGAGGAACTCCGGGGCAGGCATAGCCTCCGGTAGCGGTGTTTGCTTTAAGGATTGCAGGTAAGCGACCAGGTGCATGGCGTCCTCGGTAGCCACCAGCTTGCCTTTCACGCCTTTGCGGAACTCAGCAGGCACCTGTATCTCCACGTCGCCGTCCTCCAGCTCGGCCTTCTCCTCAAACATCCAGGGATAGGCGGGCATGATCGACTGCCCCACCACGGCACGGGGCTGGTAGAGGTGCAGCAGGTGCCAGGCCTCACTTGGCTGCCGGCTGCCGACGTTGGCCAGGTCAGGGCCGGTGCGCTCGGTGCCCATCAGCGTGGCGGTGTTGCGCCAGAAATCGGTCCGGTGAAAGGCGGCATAGTCGGCGGCGATACTAGGCCGCTGGCCCCATACTTTGTCCATCTCTATGTTGCGCACCTGCTGGGTGTGGCAGTACGCGCAGCCATTGGATATGTAAAGCAGTTTGCCGGCCATGGCCTCATCGCTCAGCGCTTCGGCATTGGGCAGCGGCCGGTTGATGTTCTGGTTATGTATGGCCGGCATCACCGCTACCAGCATGGTGAGCAACACAAACAGGCCAAGAGCCGTGGCAAATAATTTTCTGTGATCGTTAAAAAATTCCATCGTTTCGGTGGTATACTAAAAGCTACGTTCAGGTTTTATAAAACTGCTCCGTTAGCAATAGCTAGTTTTCGTTTACAACATTTACCAATTCATAGTCCTCGCTGCTCAGCTTCCTGATGGCGGTGGCGTTGATGTTGACAGTCTTGCGCGGGTTGATCATGCGGTACATGTTAAAGGCGAAGATCAGATGCGAAGCCCACATCAGAGAGCCGCCAATGGCACGCCACAGCCAATAGGGCGCCATCAGCACCACGCTGTCGATGAAGGACTTTCCGCCGTCCATCCACATCAACCCCCTGTAGGTGCCGCCCAGCATCAGCGGAATGGTATAGAACATCATCCCGATAAAAGCCATCCAGAAGTGCATGCCCACCGTGATCTGTGGCGGCTCCTGGTGCGTGAGGCGCGGAACAATGGCATAGATACCGCCCCACATAAAAAAAGCGATGATGCCATACATGGTCAGGTGCGAGTGCGCTACTGTAAAGTCGGTGAAGTGCCAGATGAGGTTGGTGCTGCGAAAGGCCTCTGCCGTGCCCTGCAAAGAGCCGGTAAAGTAAAAGATGATGCCCACCAGGAAGAAAGGCAGGGTATAACTGCCCGACACCTTATGCCACGAGCCCCGGAAGGTCATCAGGAAGTTCGTGGTGCCCGACACTACCGGAATGGCCATGCCCGCGCTACCCACGATGGCCACCGTTTGCAGGGACCATGGAATGGCGCTGAACACGAAGTGGTGCGTGCCGATGAGCGTGTAAAAGAATATCTGCGACCAGAAAGCAAGTATACCCAGGCTGTAAGAATAGATAGGCTTGTTGAGCTGCTGCGGCAGGTAGTAGTATACCAGGCCCAGCGTGAAGAGCATGAACCACATGCCCACGCCCTGGTGCATATAGTACCCCTGCACAATGGTTTCGCCGAGGCCGTTCTGCCAGTAGGGGATATAAGCCACCAGCGAGATAACGATGGTGAACATGATGGCCGCGATCATGTACCAGTTGGAGACATAGATCTCTCTTGTTTTGCGGTTGGCCACGGTTCGCAGGAAGTTCACCAGCGTGATGATCAGACCAATGCCGAAGAGCAGCTGAATGGGCCATATATATTCCCGGTACTCGCCGTCGCCGTTGTTGATGCCGGCCATCAGCGAAACAGTACCCAGCACCACGGCTGCATTGATCAGTATGAGGGTCCACCAGCCGCTCTTTAAACTATGGATGGGCACATTGCTCACGCGCGGCACCACATAGTAGCCCAGCCCCAGCATGGCCAGCGACGACCATCCCCAGAACACGGCATTGGTGTGCACCGGGCGCAGCCTTCCAAAGCTCAGCCAGCTCAGGTGGTCGGCATCGGGCACGACAAATTTGATGCCCACATACTCGCCTACTGACGTGCCGAAGATGAGCCAGAAGGTGGCCGTGCCCAGAAACCAAAGAATAAGCCGGCTGAGTTTCGGGTCGATGTCGGGACGCACCAGTGCTTTGCGCTTGGCCTCGATAAAGCGAATGTTGGCCTTCTCGTTTATACCACTCAGCAGCCCTTTGTTATCTTCAGGGGCAAAGGGTCCGGCGAGCTCCTGACCGCTCAGGTGGTATTCGCGGTGCTCCCGGTGCAGCTGCAGTTCCTCGAGTTGCGCTTCGTTCAGGGTTTTGAGGTACCCGGCAAAGCGGGTGGCCTCCTCGGTGTCTTTGCGCGCCTGGATGCTCTTGAACAGGGCGTTGGCCTTCACCACCACCAGAAAAAGGGCGCCCACCAGCGGAACGACGAGCAGGGTGATGGTGATGATGATGCCCGGCATGCTCATCAGGCTTTGTTCTGTTACATTATCTGCCGTCTGGGCAAAAACGGAGCTGCTGGCAAAGCAGAGCAGGGCCGCTAAAAAGATGCCGGGCAAAGGCGGCCGGTCAGGCTTCATCCGGGTGAGAAATGGTATTTCCATTTGGTGTGTTTTGCGTAAGGTATTGTTCTGAATATGATCTATAAAATCTATAAAGGATAAGTTTGTCTTATTTATGAGCATAAAAAAAGCATCGCTGGCGTGCTTACAAGCAGAGAAGCTACCTGTAAACTGCTTCCGTTCTCATACCCTGGATCCTTTAGTTGCATGGTTCTATCTGAAAGATCTTTCTGGTTTGGCTTATAAATGGAAACGGAGCTTTTGAGCGATGTCGGAAGTCAGGCCACTGGCATACAGTCCATACCCGTTTACCAGCACGCCCTTCCGCCCATTGGCCGCCTCTATGCCATATACAATGGCTTCGTCTGCCGGGTCTGAGTCGCCCTCAAAGCGGTAGCACTCGGTTATCTCAAAATCATCTGCCCCCAACTGTTCGGTGTGGCACACCAGGCAGTTATCGGCCAGGTTAAAATCAATGCTATACCCCCGCTGCTGAAGGTCCTGCACTGCCTGCGATACTGTTTCAAAATGATACATAGCGATTCGTTTATAGTTTCTGCTCCTCTCCTGCCGGTCGGCTAACACCGTCTTTCCGGGTTTGCAGGCTGGCGCGGACCACGGCACAACCTCCCACTCCACTGCCTTTTGGTAAATGTAAAGGCATTGGTCAAAAAAAAGAATGACCTTTATCAGTCTGAAAACTGATAAAGGTCATTCTTTAATAAGATATCATGTAAAGCACTGATGCTTATTATCTTATATCCAAACCTTACCCCTCTTTCATGCTGTTTTAGTTCAGCAAAGTATGATTTTTAGGAAGCGCTCGCTTCCTTGCTGGCATCTGAAACGGCGCACAAGCCGGGCAGCCAGCTGTAAGAGAAAAGCAGGTGCCCGCTTTCACATCGACTATGCCACTACTACAACGGCACTATTTTTCCTGCAGCAAAGCCAGGCACTGCTGCGCGATCTCTAGTTCTTCGTTGGTCGGGATGAGGAGTATTTTTATAGGAGAGTCTGCGGTGTTGATCTCACGCAATTCTTTAGAGCGCACCTTGTTTTTTTCCTCGTCGAGCTTGATACCCAGGAAATTCATATCCCGGCATACATCGGCGCGCACGGCAGCGTCGTTTTCGCCCACGCCTGCCGTAAATACGATGGCATCGAGTCCGTTGAGCACCGCGGCGTAGGCGCCGATATACTTCTTGATCCGGTAAGCATACAACTCATAAGCCAAGGCAGCTTCCTTACTTCCCTCGGCGATGGCCTGGCTGATGTCGCGCATGTCGCTGTGGCCCGTCAGCCCCAGCATGCCGCTTTGCTTGTTGAGCAGTGTACTGACCTGCTCCGGTGTGTAGCCCAGCTGGTGGATCAGGTAAAAGATGATGGAAGGGTCAATGTCGCCGGAGCGGGTGCCCATCACCAAACCCGCCAAAGGCCCAAAGCCCATGCTGGTATCTACAGACTGGCCGTTTTCTACAGCCGCCATACTACAGCCATTGCCCAGGTGTATCGTGATCAGCTTTGCCTCCGGGTTTTGCAAGTATAAGGCTGCCTGCTCCGACACATACTTGTGACTGGTGCCATGGAAGCCGTACGCCCGGATGCCTTCCGTGGTGTAAAGTTCGTTGGGGATGGCGTAGCGGAAGGCGCGCTCGGGCATGGTCTGGTGAAAGGCCGTGTCAAACACCGCGATCTGTCGGGCTTTGCTAAAGATCCGCTCGGCCACCTCGATGCCCAGGTAGTTGGAGGGGTTGTGCAGCGGCGCCAGCGGGAAAAGTTTCTTGATCTGGGCCTTTACCTCGGGCGTGATAAAGGTGGTAGCGGCAAAGGCCTCACCCCCGTGCACCACCCGGTGGCCCACCACATTGATCTCCTGCGGGTCGTGGATCACGCCTACCTCCGGATCAGTGAGCAACTTGGTAACAGCCATTAAACCGGCTTCATGGTCGGGCAGTTCCAGCGTGCGCCGGATCACCTTCTCTTCCTCGCCCACACCTGTTTTATGGATGATCACAGCATTAGGAAGGCCAATGCGCTCTACCAGGCCGCTACAGACCGGCGTTTCGGAGGGCATGCGGAACAACTGGTACTTGATGGAACTGCTTCCGGAGTTAACAACAAATATATTCATCGTATGCTATTCATTTAGTAGCTCCTGTACTTGCAGGAGTAAAAGAAACAGCGAGAACCTTGCTAGGCTCCCGCTGCTATTGCTTCTTCTGCCCGGTTAGGACTGGCCCTGGATGGCGGTGATCACCACCGTATTGAAAATATCATCGACTGTGCAGCCGCGGCTCAGGTCGTTTACCGGCTTGTTGAGCCCCTGCAGCATCGGGCCAATGGCCAGGGCGCCGGTTTCGCGCTGCACGGCTTTGTAAGTGTTGTTGCCGGTGTTCAGGTCGGGGAAGATCAGCACACTGGCCCTGCCGGCTACCTCCGACTGCGGAAGCTTTTGCTTGCCCACCACCGGGTCTACGGCGGCGTCATACTGTATCGGCCCCTCCACTTTCAGGTCGGGGCGCTTCTCTTTCACGATCTCGGTGGCCCGGCGCACCTTCTCCACATCCACGCCCTCCCCGGAAGTACCCGAAGAGTAGGACAGCATGGCCACGCGCGGCTCGATGCCAAAGCGCTGGCTGCTATCGGCCGAGGAAATGGCGATCTCGGCCAGCTGCTCGGCCGTCGGGTTCGGGTTCACGGCACAGTCCCCAAACACGGATACCCGGTCGGGCAGGCACATGAAGAATACCGAGGAAACAACAGAAACACCAGGTTTGGTTTTAATGAACTGCAGCGCCGGCCGGATGGTATGCAGCGTGGTATGCACCGCCCCCGACACCATGCCATCGGCGTGGCCCTTGTAGACCATCATGGTGCCGAAGTAGGACACGTCCGTCATCAGGTCGCGGGCCATCTCGAGCTGCACGTTCTTACTTTTCCGAAGCTCATAGAGCGTCTCCACATAGTCCGGGTAATAGGCTGACTGGGCCGGGTTGATGATGCGGAGGCTACTGATATCCAGGCCAATGTCGTGCTGCAGGATGGTAGCCGCAATACGTTCGGCATCTCCCAGGAGCGTCAGGTCCACAATGCCCTGCTGTATCAGGCGGGCAGCGGCTTTCAGGATGCGCACATCCTCACCCTCCGGCAGCACAATGTGCTCCTTCTCCCGCTTCGCCCACTTCACCAGCTGGTACTGGAACATGTGCGGCGTGATGCCCTCGGGTTTAAAGGTGACGATCTTCTCCTTCAGCGCCTGCATGTTCACATACTTTTTAAAGGTATCGATGGCGAGCTGAATTTTCCGCGTGTTTTCCGGGGTGATCCTGGACTTGATGTTGCCGATAACGGTGGCCGTATAAAAAGAGCCGTCTTTCACGGCGATGATCGGCACCACCGTTTGCAAGCCCTCCATCAGCCGTGTCACAGACTCCTCGGGCTCAAAGCCGCCGGTAAGCACAATGCCCGCCACCTTCGGGTAGTTCACCGACAGGTTGGCCTGCAAGGCGCTCAGAATGATATCGGCCCGGTCGCCGGGCGTTACGATCAGCACATTCTCCCGGATATGGTTCAGGAAGTTGGGCACCTGCATGGCCCCCATGATGGAGTGATCGACCTGGTTGAAAAGCTGCTGCTGACCGAAAAGCAGTTTCCGCCCAGCACCTCGAGCACCTCCTTCATACTTGGGCTCTTCAGGTTCTGCTCTTCGGGGATGGCCGCATAGGTGGTCTGGCTCTGCTGCTGGCTCTTGAAATAGGCGTTTACCTCCCCAAGCTGCTCCGGGCTTACCTTGTTTGCGATCACGGCCAGCACCTGCACGTCCCGCACCTCGAAGTTGCGCTTGATGGTGCGCACGGAGCTGATGATTTGTTCGCTGGTTTCACCTTCTGCCGAGGCCACGATGATCACCGGGGCACCGAGGTTCTTGGCGATCGTTACGTTGGCATCGAACTGAAAGGCCGTCCCCTGCCCCAGGAAATCGCTGCCCTCGATCACCGTAAAGTCACAGCTCTCCTCGAGCTTCTTAAAGTGGCTGATGATCCTGTCGATGATCTCTCCTTGCCGACCCGACTCGATCAGGTGCAGGGCCTCCTGCTGGGTATAGGCAAAGGTATCTTCGTAGCGGATGGGAAGGTTAAAGTGGTTGAGAACGGTTTCGATGTGCGGGTCCTGTTCCGTTTCCGGGGCAAAGTTCACGATCGGTTTATAGTAGCCGATCTTCTGGGCTTTGCTCAGGAGCATGTCCACCAGCCCGAGGGCAACGATAGACTTCCCGCTGTAGGGCTCAGCCGTGGCAATAAAGATGTTCCTGGTCATGCACTGAATTTAGATGCAAAATTATACGTACGCAGCTCTTAGCAAGAGGATAGGCGTGGTAATTTTATCAACATCCCGCCGCCCTGCTCTCCTTCACTCACAGAAGCACAGCAGTAATCTGAATGGACGTTGCAGGGAAGTATAGCGCAAAAGGCCTGCGTTCGGTCACGCAGGAGATTGTGCTGCAGCTTCTTATTCGGGTTTGCAGCACATGGTAATCTCTTTTTTGTGCTGCGCAGTTTCGGTGATCTTCGGACTCATATAAGGGATGCCCAGACCCAGGCCGCGCACTATAAAGAGCAGCGCCAGCACCATCCCCACATAAGGGATTGCTTTGTTAAAGGTATGGCGCAGCTTCAGGCTGATGAATTTACCCGATAAGGACACCAGGAACATGAGCGGGAAAGTGCCTAACCCGAATAGCAGCATGTACAGCATGGCGCCCGTTATACCCGGCGCACTGATCGCACCGGAAAGCGCAACGTACACAAAGCCGCAGGGCAGCAGCCCGTTCAGCAGGCCCACCATAAACAGCGCCCCTAAGGAGTTCTGCTGAAAAAAATAGCCCAATTGCTGCCGTACCCAACTCATCAGCTTTGCTGTGCCCGGCACCACAGGCGCTTTGCCTTTAAAAATAGCGGGCAGCACCAGCAGTATAAGTATGAGGATGCCGGAAGTGATGGAGACGGCCTGCTGCAGTCCCGCCATTTGCAGCGATGCTCCGAAAGCCCCGGCCAGTGCGCCTAACAAGGTATACGTAGTAAGCCTCCCTCCATTGTACAGGAGCCGGCCGGCATAGTAACACCAACCTATGCTCCTGCCCAATGGCAAGGCCATCGCGATGGGGCCGCACATCCCAACACAATGGAAACTGCTCAGCAATCCAAATAAAAAACCTGCCCAAATCATGGCTTTAATTTATTTGGATCCTTTGTTCGGTGAAGTATGTTTGCTGATCTGCGCTATAGTTCACGCGCACTTTCCAGTAGCCTTTCTCCAGTTTGGCTGCATTCAGCACCTGGTATAAGCTGGCATCCGGCTGAAAAGGAAGTTCAAAGTCCAGTTTGTCGTTGGAGGGCCGAAAGAAGTTGATCTTGCCGCTGATGCGCTTGCCCGAAAAGGGTTTTGGCAGTTGCAGGCTAATGGTTTGTGCCTCCGCATTGTACGTTACAGCCACATCGCCCATTTCTTTCGTTCTGTCCACCGCGTTCATATGATCCTGAAAGGCCAGTTCCTGCTCGTAATAATTTTTGCTCACCAGGTCCACGTCCTGGTTCATCGCCTGGTATACAAAAGAGGCAATGTAACCCATGAACAGCAGCATGGCTGTAATAATGGCGTAAGGCCAAAGGGTAAAGCTTTTCTTATCTTGATTTTCTATAGTTGCCATAGTTGCTATCGGCTTCGTGTAAATGCTTTGTTTTTTAACTTTGATTCTGCTCTATCTAATCTTCAGGTTCTGAACTGTATCTTTTGATGCAAGTTCCTTTTGGTGGCACGTATACTTACTTCGGAGGAGCCAGGAATTTGGTATCCTGCGTCGTGATCAGTTCATCCCCAAAGTATAAACCGATCTCTACTTTGGAGTTCATGCCGTCCAATTGTTCCTGCGGGATCTCGGCAAAGAACACGCCTTCGGCAATGCCTTGTGCCGGCAGCACCAGCTCATCCCCGATCACTTCCAACTCGCCCTTTTTATTCAACAGCTGGAGCGTAAGCGGCATGGTATGGTTGGTTTTGTTGATGACCGAGATGTTGTAGAGGTTCTTAATGGTGCCCTGCGCTGTTTTCTGATACAGCTGGCCGGGTGTGCGCAGGATAGTGGCCTCGGCCTGATCGCGGAGCAGCAGCAAGGTAGAAAGGGCAACCAGCAATACTACCAGCACAGCTGTGTAGCCCATCACACGGGTGGTAAAGAACTTCCACTTTTTACCTTCGGCTATACTTTCCTCCGAGTCATAGCGGATCAGGCCTTCCGGCTTGCCAATCATGCGCATAATGTCGTTGCAGGCGTCCATACAGGCGGTACAATTGATGCACTCGAGCTGCTGGGCGCCGTTGCGGATGTCGATGCCAGTGGGGCATACCTGCACGCATTGGTGGCAGTCGATGCAGTCGCCTTCGGTGCGCTCCTGGTTCTTGCGCAGCTTGCCCCGCGGCTCGCCGCGGCCGTAGTCATAAGCTACCACCACCGATTTCTTATCGAGCATCACGCCCTGCATGCGTCCATAGGGACAAACAATGGTACAAACCTGCTCCCGGAAGTAGGCGAACACCCAATAAAATGCCCCAGTAAACGCCACGAGGGTACCCAAGCCAGCCAGATGGTGGAGCGGGTTATCGCTTATGATCTGCTTTAAAGCATCTACACCGATGATGTATGCCAGAAATGTGTTGGCTACTATAAAAGAGATCACCAGGAAAACAGCCGTTTTAGCACCTTTCTTCAGGATCTTTTCCGTATTCCATGGCATTTTGTTCAACGCCTTCTGCTTGGTATAGTCGCCCTCAATGGCATACTCAATGCGGCGGAAAACCATTTCCAGGAAGATCGTCTGCGGGCAGATCCAGCCACAGAACAGGCGGCCATAGACAACCGTGAACAAAATTACGAAAACGGCCATGGCCAGGAAGGCCAGCACTAGTATAAAAAAATCCTGGGGCCAGAACAGTACGCCGAAGATCACGAACTTACGCTCCACAATGTTGAACAGGAGCAGCGGCAAGCCGTTGAATTTCACGAAAGGTCCGGTGAAAAGCAACGCCAGCAGGCCATAGCTCACCCACTTGCGGTACTCGTAATATTTGCCTTTCGGCTTTTTGGGATAAACCCATACGCGTTTGCCTGCCTCATCTACTGTAGCAATGTGGTCGCGGAATTCGTCGGTTGGTTTTGTTTTTGTATCTGTTATCATGGCAGTGATAAGTTGTGCGGGTTTTATTCCTGCCTGTTCTTTATGTGAAACTAAATTGGTGTTATCTACTGCTACAAAAGTCCGCATTACGCGCTTCCAGAAAGATGACGTAGGTCATCTGCAGAAATGATCCTCATCAGGTATAGGAGGCTCGATTTCAGGTATGCTACATGAATAGCACGCCTATAAAGCAAAGGTGCAGGTCCTGCTACTTCAGAACCTGCACCTTTTAACTTGATCTCGATGTTACTTTTCTACTTGGCTTTCTCCCCCTGCGGCTCTTTGGCGTTGGCCGGGTTAGATCCCTGCAAGCTCAGGATGTAGCTGGCAACCTCCAGTATCTGGTCTTTGCCCAACTTACCCTGCCACGACACCATGCCTTTTGCCGGCACACCGAACTTAATAGTATGGAAGATCTCGTTCACATCGCCCCCGTGCAGCCAGTACTCATCGGTGAGGTTCGGGCCAACCATACCTTCAGCATTCTGGCCATGGCAGGCAGCGCAGTTCTGGATAAAGGTCTTCTTACCATTCGCCAGCGCAGTGGCATCCGTCAGCACAGCAAAGGTAGTTTTGGCGTTCGGGTCGTTATCTGATTTGGCAGCGAAGAGCGCTGCCTGCTGCATCTCCTGTTCATACTCTTCCTGCATCAGCGGGCCGCTATGGAACACGTGGAAGTATAACATGTACCCAACCGCAAACACTATCGACACATAGAACATGGTCTTCCACCAGGGCGGCAGGTCGTTGTCGTATTCCTGAATGCCGTCGAAATCATGGGTTGAGTGGATCACATCTTTCGCCTGGCCTGTGAAAAGTGACACGTCGCCGCGCGTTAAAAACAGCACCCGTCCTGCAAAAGAAGAACGAAAGTCCTCATCGTAGATTGAGTCGCCCAGCATCGGCACAAACAGGCGAAACAACACCACCAGCGTAGCCAGAATCAGCAGCAGTACCAGCCCAGCCAGCGCGAAGGTCAGCAGCACAGCCGGAGGCAAATCCATCAAAGCGACCGTTGCAGGTGCCGCTGGTTCCTGTGCCTTTGTAGTGCCATCTATTGGAACAGGCGATGTTTCTGCTACAATGGGTGCCGCACTCTCCTGCTTCACATAAGCCACCACGTTCTCAATGTCACCATCCGTTAATTGGCCGCCGAAGCTTGGCATCTGTACCTTATGATATTTCTCAAACAGGGCAGTCGCTTCCGGATCACCGGACTTGATCACTTCCGTGGAGTTTTTCACGAAGCTTTTGATCCAGGCAAGGTCGTGCCGCTTGTCTACGTCTTTAAGGGCCGGACCTACCACGTCGTTCTGCACACTGTGGCAAACGGCGCAGTTGGCTTCAAACACCTTCTTTCCTTCCACAGCATCCTGCGCCTGTGCAGCTCCTGCGCCCAGCAGCAGGAAACCGGCAGCCAGCGCAATGCCTCTTTTTTTAAGTTGTGTCTTTACGCGGCTCATTCGTTGGTTCCTCCGCTTATCAGGTCCAGTTCTTCGTCTCCACCGCAGGGCACCTGACTCATCACATCAAGGTGTTTTTTATCCAGCAGGGTAACGTACAGCAGCAATCCTACAAAAAACAGGAAGAAGATGGTTAATGAGATCAGCGGGTAAATATCTATGCCTGCTATGTTCTCTAAAACATTTTTATACATGGCTTTTATTTTTTCTGACTCAGGAGGAAGGACAAAAGACGCAACAAGTATGATTTTACCAGCGAGCCTTTTGTCATTCCGCCCTTTGTCCATTGACTACTATCGTTGTTGATCTGCTTTTACTTTCACGTCGGTGCCCAGGCGCTGCAGGTAAGCGATGAGGGCGACAATCTCACGCTCTGGTTTTACCTCCAGGCCTTCTTTGTTGAGCTCCGCCGTGATCTGGTTCGCCTGCTTCAGCAAGGCCTCATTTCCGTTGGCGATGTCTTCATCACTGTACGGCACGCCCAACTTCTGCATACCTTTCATTTTCGGCTCTGTGGTGCTCATGTCGATGTCTTTCTCAAACAACCATGGGTAAGGCGGCATAATAGAGCCGGGCGACATGGAGCTTGGGTCCAGCATGTGGTGGTAGTGCCATGAATCGGGGTACTTGCTGCCCACGCGGTGCAGGTCCGGACCTGTGCGCTTGGAGCCCCACAGGAACGGGTGGTCGTACACGAACTCCCCTGCTTTGGAGTACTCGCCATAACGCTCGGTTTCAGACCGGAACGGACGCACCATTTGGGTATGGCAGCTCACGCAACCTTCTTTGATGTACACGTCACGCCCCTGTAGTTCCAGCGAAGTATAAGGTTTCACGCTGGCAATAGTTGGCACGTTTGATTTGATCACGAAAGTCGGGATGAACTCCACCAGACCACCGATCAGGATGGCTACGGTTGCGAAAATAGCCATTTGTGTCGGGCGTTTCTCGATCCAGCTATGCCAGTGGCGATTACCCGCCTCTTCCATGGTAGCCATTGGAGGAGCCACAGCCGCTTCGTTCGACAACAAGGAGCCTGATTTGGCTGTTTTGTAGAGGTTGAATACCATCAGGAACACACCGCTCAGGTACAACAGGCCACCTACACCACGCATGTAGTACATTGGGATGATCTGCAGCACTGTCTCCAAAAAGTTAGGATACTGCAGCATACCCTCGGCGTTAAACTGCTTCCACATCAGGCCTTGTGTAAAGCCAGCCCAGTACAATGGAATAGCATAGAACAGGATACCCAGTGTGCCCAGCCAGAAATGCGCGTTAGCCAGTTTTTTGGAGTGCAGTTTGGTGCTATAGAGGCGTGGGAACAACCAGTACAGCATGGCAAAGGTCAGGAAACCGTTCCAGCCCAGGGCACCCACGTGCACGTGTGCAATAATCCAGTCGGTAAAGTGGCCAATGGCATTTACGTTCTTGAGCGACAGCAGTGGGCCTTCAAACGTAGCCATACCATAGGCTGTGATCGCCACTACCATAAACTTAAGAATCGGCTCTTCACGCACCTTGTCCCAGGCGCCACGCAGCGTTAAAAGGCCGTTGATCATACCACCCCAGCTAGGCGCCAGCAGCATCACCGAGAAAACAGTACCCAGTGATTGTGCCCAGTCAGGCAGTGCCGTGTAAAGCAGGTGATGCGGACCAGCCCAGATATAGATGAAGATCAGCGACCAGAAGTGAATAATAGACAGGCGGTACGAGTATACCGGACGATTCGCAGCTTTAGGCAGGAAGTAGTACATCATGCCCAGGTATGGGGTAGTGAGAAAGAATGCAACCGCGTTGTGGCCATACCACCATTGCACCAGCGCATCCTGCACCCCGGCATAACCAGAGTAGCTCTTTAACCAGGAGACAGGCAGCTCATACGAGTTTACCGTGTGCAGTACAGCTACTGTTAAGAAAGTGGCAATGTAAAACCAGATGGCTACGTACAGGTGGCGTTCGCGACGCTTGGCAATCGTGCCGAACATGTTCCAACCGAATAGCACCCATACCAGGGTAATGGCAATATCGATCGGCCACTCCAACTCAGCATATTCTTTGGACGTGGTAAAGCCCAGCGGCAGGGTGAGCACCGCAGACAGGATGATCAGCTGCCAGCCCCAGAAATGAATTTTGCTGAGCTTGTCGCTGAACATGCGGGCTTTGCAAAGGCGCTGCAAAGAGTAGTACACGCCCATAAAAATGCCATTGCCCACAAAAGCAAAAATAACAGCATTGGTATGCAACGGGCGGATACGGCCAAACGTGGTGTATTCAGTACCCATGTTCAGGCTGGGATTTGCCAGCTGAAATGCGATCAGCACTCCGATCAGCATACCGGCTACGCCCCAGAACATGGTGGCTAATCCAAAATTGCGGACAATCTTGTTATCATAAAAGAATGTCTCGGTTGCCCGGTGCACCGAATGGTCGGGTACCTTCCGTTCGGGCGCATTTTCTAAGACTTTAGCTACACTAGTTGACATGTGCGGTGTCCTCCATTTGTTTAAATGATGTAAGTTGGTTGTTGATTATTTTCCTGTTTCAACGCTTCAAAATTCCGAAAGAATGGAAGCAGAAAAGATGACGGAAGTCATGTTCAGAGGTGATTGATGTCAGGATCAGGATAAACTATTATCAGACGCTTGCGAGCCGGTAAATCGCCAAAATCTCAGGCAGTTGGTCTTCCTTTATACTTTGGCATGCTCCGGCTCGGGCTGCTGCTTTGTAGCTACCTCATTCTCAAACAACATGCGCACGGCAGGCGTGTAGTCGTCGTCGAACTGGCCGGACTTAACAGCCCATAAAAAGGCTCCTAAAAAGCAGGATGCCACCGTTACGCTGATACCGATAAGCAGGAATATGATGAACATGGTGAGTTAGAAAGTTTGAGCGTTCATTAATTAGAAAGTTACCAGGCCATGTCTGAACCCGCTGGTGCGAGCTTGTAGCTCGTACTATGTTCAAATCCTGTAAAACTCAAAATCCAGCAAATCCGGATTCTGGTAATTCCTACAGCCCGGCCCGCTTAGCGGCGATGCGCACGGAAAGTGTAGCAAAGATGATGACGCTGAGCGAGCTGATCGGCATCAGGATAGCAGATACAATGGGTGAAAACAGCCCCTGCACAGCAAAGGTGAGGCCCACCACGTTGTAGACCAGCGATACCGCAAAGCTTGCCAGGATGATGTGCATGCTCTTTTTGGAGAAGCGGATGAACTGGCCCAGCTTGTTAAAAGAGGTAGCATCCAGAATGGCATCGCAGGACGGCGAGAAGTTGGTAATGCTGTTGGTAAGCGCAATGCCTACATCACTCTGGCGCAGGGCACCGGCATCGTTCAGCCCGTCTCCTACCATCAGCACGTGCTGCTGCTCATTTTTCAGCTGCTGCACATACTCCAGTTTCTGCACCGGCGACTGGTTGAAATTTAATGTTGCCTCCTGCCCCAGTAATTCCCTTAAGCGTGCCCTCTCGTGGTCGTTGTCGCCGGAGAGTACGGCCATTTTTTTATCGCTCAATTCATGTAGAATGTCCTTGAGCCCCTCACGGTATACATTGTAAAAAGTATAGTAGCCCAGCACTACCCCATCTATCGACACATATACCGTTGTTTTAAGAGCTTCTTTCACCTGACTGGCTGAAACACCTATATAAGAGGCAGAACCGATACGGATCAGCTGGCCGGCTACCTCTCCTACCAGCCCTTTGCCGGCATACTCCTGAAACTGCTGTACCTCCAGCGTTTCGCCTAGCAGTCCCTCAAAGATGCGTTGGCTCAGCGGGTGCGTGGAGTGGCGCAATACGGATTTTATACTTTGTAATTGTTCCGGCGTCAGAGCTTTACCGGTGTAGGTTAGTTCGGCAGCACTCGCCTCAGTGAGGGTGCCGGTTTTATCGAAAACCACCGTGTCTATCTTCGCCAGCTTCTCCACCACTTCGGTGTTTTTCAGGTAAAACTTATTCTTGCCGAAAATGCGAAGTGTGTTGCCATGTACAAAAGGCGTGGAAAGCGACAGGGCGCAAGGGCAGGCGATAATGAGTACGGACGTAAAGGCTTTCATAGCCATATTCGTATCGCGGGGCACCCAGTAAGCCAGTGCGCCGGCCGCCACGAGCAGCGTAACGATGATGAACCACTTGCCAGCTGCATTGGCATAGGTGCCCATACTTTGCTCCTCGTTTTTAGAGAAGATGGTATTATTCCAGAGCTGCGTCAGATAACCTTGCGCTACTTCTTTTACAACTTCCAGCTCGATACTTTCACCCACCTGCCGACCACCGGCATAGATCACCTCGCCCACTACTTTCTCTACCGGTTCTGATTCGCCACTTACAAAGCTATAGTCGATCATGGCCTGTCCCCGCAGCAGCATGGCATCAGCCGGGATAAGCTCCTGGTTGCGGATGCGGATGCGGTGACCCACTTTCAGGTTACGTACCGCCACCGACTCCTCCTCGCCTTCCTCTTTAAGCACAGTGATGGACACCGGGAAGTATGAAGTATAATCCCGGTCGAAGGAAAGCGTGTCATAGGTCTTCTGCTGGAAGTACTTGCCGATCAGCATAAAGAACACCAGGCCGGTAAAGGAGTCGAGATAGCCGATGCCGAGACGGAAAACGATGTGATAGACACTCATCGCAAACAGCGCCACCAGGCCTAACGAGATCGGCATATCTATGTTGATCTGGCGCTGGCGTACGCCCTGCAAGGCTGAAGTGAAAAAGCCCCGGGCACTATATAGCAGCACCGGCAAGGACAAGAGCAGGCTCAGGTAGCTGAAGAACTGGCCATAGGTCTCCATCGCCCCCTCGCCTGCCAGGTAATCTGGGAAGGCCAGCAGCATGACATTGCCAAAGCAGAAGCCGGCTACCCCCAGTTTAAAGATGATGGCGCGGTTGGGTTGGTTGGTCTTTTTGCCGTCGGTATCTGCCAATGTAATAGCCGGTTCATAACCAATGCGGGCCAGCAGCTGCACCACGTCGCGCAGGCTGGTTTGCTGGTGCAGGTAGGTAATAGATACCTCCTTTCGCAGGAAATTTACAGTTGAAGCAGAGATTCCAGAGTTAAGCTTAAACAGATTCTCCAGCAGCCAGATACAGGAGCTGCAGTGCATCTGTGGCACGTAAAAGGTAAGCTTGCAGATGCTGTCATTGCGGAAGCTGATGAGCTGTGTTTCCACACCGGCATCGTCAAGGTAAGCAAAGCGTGATTCGGCCACCGGTTGCTTGCCTGTGATACCCGGATTCTGCTCTAAAGTATAGTAGGTGCAGAGGTTGTTTTCCTCCAGCAGTTCATACACGGTTTTACAGCCATCGCAGCAGAACACTTTATCATGTGCTACAAGGGGGCCATCGTTGCAGGTGTCCCCGCAGTGGTAACAGTGTTGGATATCGGTTTGGAGTGCGGCTTCCATCTCAATCTTCCTTTTTATGGTTTAGACAAAGGTACCTGGAGGACAAAGGCGAAAAGATGACAAAAGTCATAAGAAGCAGTGATAGTGGTCAGCACTTAGCAAAGAGCAAGGTCCTTATCTTTGCCAGCATACAGAGAGAAAACAAGTACTGCAGGATTTATATGAGGTAACTTGCAAGTACCGGTACACAGTAGCTTTTGGATAGCTGAAGGAGGCTGTAAGAAGTACAGAAGCATGCTCTTCAAGTAAGGCTGATGAGCAAGTCTAAAGGGAAGTTATTATTTAGTTTAGTATATGGTTTTAGCGCTTAACCTGGTGAAAAAGCGCAAAAAGGCAGGCTACATTGTAACCTGCCTTTTTTATTGTTTCTCTGAAATCATCCACAAAGCGCCTTACTGGCAAAGGACTGCTAGGGCAGGTAGATCGTGAAGGTCTTGTCAGTATAAAAAATAATGATCTGCTCCACTTCTTTAGCCATTGTTTTCGGTGTAGCTGGCTTATGCTGCTGCTTATTTTCTTGAACATTTCCGGGAGAGAAAGCTGTTGCTTGTTCGCTTATAGGCGGTGTAGCAGTCACAGTCGCAGGCTGTTGTGGCGCTGGTTTGGGTACTTCAGAAGACGCTAATGTGTTTAGCATCTCTCCTTCACCCAGCAGAAGCCAGTTCATACTTACATCACGAAAGGTGCTAACGATCTTCAGCATCACATCCAAACTCGGGTTGTTTCTACCACTTAGGATATGACTTAGCACCGCTCGTGGCACTTCTACCTCATCGGCGAACTGCGTAGAGCTCAAGTTCTTATACTGCATTAACTCCCGGATGCGCTCAATCATATGAGATTACAAATGTATTTACAAATATAAACTAACTTTTCATTTAAGCAAGCTAAACTCCTCTGACATAGCTTGCATATTTACACCTAATATTCATACATTATCATGTATGACACTGTATTTCAAATATATAAATTAAAATCGGCTAAAAACCATTTTGCTTATTTACATTTGTATATACATTTGTAAACAGGTGCTTGTTTGCTTTAAAAGGCCTCAAATCAGGTTTTTTTAGCAGTTAGCTATTGCTGAGATACTGCTTTGCTAAGTAGAAGCTTTTCTGGTAATTTAATCCACTGCCACTATGTCAGCTTAATTCGGAGCGAATGTGGATAATTCGAGTTATCCACATAAGGCTAACTGCTTCTGCTTTAATCGCATATAAACCTTGGCCTAAGTGAAGCTGTAACTGCTATTATAGCAGGGAGCAAGTATAAGCGACGTAGTATAGGAAAGACTTACTGGTACTAAGGCTTTGGCGAAGGGAGATTGTATTATACTTACCTGCTTGCAATGGTAAGATGTACCTGCCTTAAAGGACAAAAAGAAAGCGCACCTGCCAGGGTGCGCTTTCTTTTATAAGATATGAGAGAAGTTATTTGACGACAAATATGCCGTTCATGCGCTGCCAATGATCCGGGTAGGTGCAAACAAACTCATATGTACCAGGTTGAGTAGGTGCTGTAAATTCCATTTCTACGGTCTGCCCCGGCAAAGCCATAGGTGAGGCAGCGACTACATTCTTATCTTCAGGCACATAGTTCCCGGAAGCACCAATCGCTGCTCCTTCTAAAGCAACCTCTTTATACTTGCCGGGCGCTGTAAAAACAACATTGTGGACCATGGGCATGTCCTGTGCTTCGTTGATCAGCTCCAGTTTAACCAATGCCCCTGGCTTTACCTGCAGTGTATCTTGTTTAAAGTGCATTTCTTCAAGTGTGTTGCCTACAGCAGTCAGCTGGAGTTCCTGCACCTGCTGAATCAGAGAATCTGTTTCTATAGAAGCCGGGGCACTCACCGCTGTAGCTGTATCTAATGGAGTCGCCGTGGTACCAGCCGCTTCTTCTGTGCTTTGCTGCGACTCGCCACAGCCGGTCAGTATTAAAGCAGTGCTCCACACGCCAATAAGAAATACTCGATTCATTTGCTGTTCAGGTTATTGCTTTGCAAAGTACTGCTGTTCCAGTTTTTTATCATGCCCGTAAATGTCATCGCGGAAGTGAGTTTCACCGTTTTCATCTACCCATGCGGTAAAGTAAACAATGTATACCTGTACCTTCTTCGGCAAGGTTACCCAGGTTTCCTCTCCACCGTTCATCGTTTCACGGATATGCTCCTCATCCCACTCCGGCATATCCTTGAGCACATACTTGGTAAGGTCTACCGGCCGGCCTAATCGTACACAGCCATGGCTGAAATCTCGCTGTGTCTGGCTGAATAATTGGTCTGCAGGCGTATCGTGCAGGTACACGGCATATTGGTTCGGGAACAGGAATTTGATGGTACCAAGGGCATTCTTTTGTCCTGGCTTTTGACGAACCATGTACTGAAAGTTCTTTTCTGTTACATCAGCCCAGTTGATAGATGAGGGAGAAACCGGTTTCGGATCTTTTTCTTTGGTCACAATCTCCATGTTCTGTGTTTCGAGCCAACCGGGGTTTGAGAGCATGTGGGGCTTAATTTCATGTTCCACAATGCTGTTGGGCAGGTTCCAGTAAGGGGCCATCACCACGTACTCCATCTTATCACTGAAGATCGGGGTAGAGTGCATTGTTTTGCCCACAATAACGGGCATTTCCATTACCTTTTTATACGACCGCTCTGCCTCCGGGTCATTGTTCGGGTCTTCGTACACATAAAGCTTATACTCTGGAATGTTTACCCAGATATACTTCTGATCGAGGCTCTTCGGCACCAAACGTTTCGGAATCCAGCGCCAGCGCTCCATGTTGATAACGATCTGGCGGATGCGCTCATCGATCGGCACATTCAGCTCTTGCAGCGTATTGCCCCCTACAACGCCGTCCTGGTCCAGGCCATTCAGCATCTGGAAGTGCTTTACCTGCTGCACCAGCTTTGCATCAAACATGCGCAGCTGCTTATCATTGGTGTTTACCTGCAGGTCAGGGTTCAGTCGTTTGCGCAGAGCCAGTACTGCAGCAGCGGTATCTCCTTGCTGCAGCATTTTCTTAGAACCCAGTTCTATCTTGGGCCAGCCTCCCTTTGTTTCCAGTTGGCGGTACTCCTGCAACTTATCACGCAGCCGTACATACCCGGCGTGCAGCGCTTCAAATTCATAGTATGGGTAAGTGCTCTCCCGTTCCTTCAGGATAGTTTGCAGCGCCTTATCAAGGTTGATGTGGTTCTTTTTGACATTCCAGTCTACTGCATTTGCATTTTGCGGATTGACACGGCCCCGGTAAAAATCAGAAGCATAGTTGAAGTATGAGCCCGTTAAAGCAATGTCAATTTTCTGCTGCAGCTTTTGCCGGCCGGCATCCTGCGGGTCCATTTCTTTGTACTGCTTAAAGAGCTTTTCGAAGTCTACAGCTTTATACTTCTTCGGATCCAAACCTTCTTTACTGGCATTATTTACTGCCTGCAAAAAGTTCTGTGTCTCCGGCACCAGTTCATTATGGCGAAACCAGGCCAGGCGGTAATTGCGCTCTCCATAGAAATCAAATAGCAGGTCCTGGTGTTGCTTAAAACCTGGCTGTTGTTTGATGTAGTTCAACACAAATAAGCTATCAGTTTTAACCTGTGGAACTTCATCTTTACCAAACATGCCCTTTACTGCATCGGTAGCAGACTTGCTTCCGTCACCGGAAGTTTTATTACAAGCTGTGGTAAGGCAGCATAGGGCAGCTAAGTATAAAATGGAATGCTTTAAACTATAAGGGTTCATTGTTGCGAATGTTTATGTTAAGGACAAGTAGCCGCCACAAGGGTGCTTCTGTTTGCTTTCTGGAGTAAGTTGATTGTTAAAATAATACAAATTACTACATGCATTTACCTGCGTGTGGGGCATCCAAGCTCTATGTACTCCTATTGGAAACAAAATGTTTTAAGTCTTGCTTTTGCCGCTTCCAAAAAGGATTTTATGCGCCTTTTGACCTGCTACAACTGCTGCTTCGCCTCCTGCAGATAGTGTTATCCGGTGGCACTGCTCCGGCCCGGGAGTTTACAGTATGCCCGTATTTGATTAACTTACGCCTTCTAAATTCTTTTAAACCTATGAGATCACACCCTCGTTGCTTGTTGGGAATAGGCCTGACAGGCTGCTTGCTGTTAAGCGCTTGCACCAGCAGCCCACCCACTAAAGACAAACAGATCATGACAACAGCACAGCAAAATGCCCTGCAACTACCAGCAGACGTGCACAGTTACGCCCGCCCAATGGAAGCCGTAGCTAAACACCTTGACCTGAACATAAGCGTAGACTTTGGCAGCAAAACAATTAGCGGTACAGCCACTTACGACATCCAAAATCTTGCCAACACCGACCACATTATCTTTGATACGCGGAACCTCACAATAGAAAAGGTATTCCTCGGCGACAATCGGGAGGAAACGACCTTTAACTTAGGCCCAGAAGATAAATACCTCGGGCGCCCGCTTACCGTGCAGATCAGGCCGGATACAAAAAAAGTAAGTATTCAGTATAAAACCTCGCCGGAAGCAGCTGCCGTGCAGTGGCTGAACCCGCAACAGACAGCCGGCAAAAAGCACCCGTTTCTTTTCACACAGTCAGAGGCTATACTTGCCCGCACCTGGATTCCGATTCAGGACAGCCCCGGCATCCGGATTACGTACAGTGCGCGGGTAAAAGTGCCGCAGGAACTGCTGGCTGTAATGAGTGCCGAGAACCCGCAGCAGAAAAACAGCACGGGCATTTATACCTTCGAGATGCGGCAGCCTATACCTTCTTACCTTATGGCCCTATCGGTGGGTGATCTGGAGTTCCGGGCCATCGGGCCACAAACAGGCATTTATGCTGAGCCGGCAACCATTGATGCTGCAGCATACGAGTTTGCCGAGATGGGCAAAATGCTGGATGCGGCTGAAAAGCTGTATGGCAAGTATAGATGGGACCGTTACGACCTGCTGGTGCTGCCACCCTCCTTCCCTTTCGGTGGTATGGAAAACCCGCGCCTGACCTTTGTAACACCTACGGTGCTGGCAAAAGACCGCTCACTCACCAGCCTGATTGCGCATGAGTTGGCGCATAGCTGGAGTGGTAACCTGGTGACCAATGGTACCTGGGATGACTTCTGGCTGAACGAAGGCTTTACCGTATACTTTGAGCGCCGCATAATGGAGGAGCTTTATGGCAAGGAGTACGCCGACATGTTAGAAGTGCTGGGCTATCAGGATCTGCAGCACACCTTGCAGGACATTGGCCCTACCAGCGACGACACGCGCCTGCATCTAGACCTGGAAGGCCGCGACCCGGATGAAGGTCTTACGGACATAGCTTATGAAAAAGGCAATTTCTTTTTGCGCAACATAGAGCAGGCTGTAGGGCGCGAAAAATTTGATGCCTTTGTAAACAAGTACTTCAACACATTTGCGTTTCAGAGCACCAATACGGAGCTGTTCCTCGCCTTCCTGCGTAAGGAACTTATAAAAGGAGATGACGCTTTGGCGGAACGCATCAACATCGAAGGATGGGTATACACACCAAGGCTTCCGGCAGATTTCGTGGCACCCACTTCCAGCCGCTTTGCTACGGTAGAAGCCCAATACCAGGATTGGAAGAACGGCAAACCGGCCGCAAAACTAACTACAGCTAATTGGACGAGCCATGAATGGCTACATTTCATCCGCTTATTGCCCGCTCAAATGACACAGCAGCAGATGGCCGATCTGGACCAGGCTTTCCACTTTACCACCTCGGGCAACTCCGAGATTCTGGCTGCCTGGCTCCTGCATGCCATCCACAACAAGTATACGACTGCTGATCAAGCCTTGCAAACATTTCTGACGCAGGTGGGCAGACGCAAATTCCTAGTGCCCATCTACAAAGCGCTTATTGCTACGCCCGAGGGCAAAGAAAAAGCCTTGGCCATTTATGCCAAAGCGCGGCCTAACTACCATGCCGTTTCTACAGTTACCCTGGATGAACTGCTGAAGCCTTAGTCTGCAGTTAAATACAAGAAAGCCCCGTTTCCGGTAGAAGAACCAGGAACGGGGCTTTTTTTGTATCAAACGAAAAGCGCTGTCACATTCTTGACCTGCTGGTAAGAGCCAGGCGAAAGGACAGCGCTTTTTTCCGTTTCTTAATGGGGCGCTAAATTAGCGTTGTGCTTGCTGGTTTACTGTTTGTTCTGCAATTCTGGTCAGGAGTTCGTCGGTCTGTTTTTCTTCGTCGAGTGTGGTGAGTAACAAGTCCAGCGCATCGTTCATGTTGAGCTGCTTTGCATAGGTACAAACGGTACCGTAAGCGGCAATCTCATAATGTTCTACCCGCTGGGCACAACCGATCAGGGCGGCATCCATCACACTGGCATCAGCTTTTTCGCTCATCATAGATTCCGCCTCTTTGATGATGCCCTCCATCGCTTTGCAATGCTCTGCTTCGGCCTTCTCTCCTAACACCTTAAACACCTTATCAAGGCGCTTGATCTGCTGCTCTGTCATTTCCAGGTGGTCTTTAAAAGCACCGCGTAATTTGTCAGAAGAGGTCGCTTCCATCATTTTAGGAAGTGCTTTTGTAATTTGATGCTCTGCACTATAAATGTCTTTGAGCTCGTGGATTAACAGGTCTTTTAAATTATTAAGTTTCATAGCTTGGAAAGGTTTCGCGTTTAACACGGATGAAGAATCATCCGTTTGCTTTACCTATACGGCAAGGCCTGAGGGCGGGTTAAAAATAATATTACTTTTATAAGCCTACTACTCTGCTGCTGTTTATTTAAAGCTTTACATATATAACATTACCTATACAATGGATATCAATATAACTATATTAACTTCAGATTTTATTTGCTAAACCTGTGAAATTAAAATGAAACGAATTAAAAGAATTCGGGTAATTTAGTGTGAAGCAATACGCCTCCCTACCAAGTGTGCGGGGCAGAGAACATATTAACCTTACAGCATCTGTGAATACCCCTAAAGGAAAACTTATAGCCGTTGGCGGAAACGAAGATAAAGGAACCTACCCGAACCCAATCTCCCGAAAGAAATACTACCTGGACTTTTTTGAACTGGGCATACTGAAGCGCTTCCTGGAAGAGATCCCCTGCAAAACACCCCAGATCGAAGTAATTACCACAGCCTCTATGATTCCGGAGGAAGTAGGCGAACGTTACCTGAGTGCTTTCGGCATTTTAGGCGTGGAGAATGTCCGCCTGATGCACATCAAGGAAGAAGCAGATATTCTTATCCCCGACTACCTGGAGCGTGTACGCAAGGCAGATGGTGTGATGTTCAGCGGGGGCGATCAGTCGCGGATCACCCGCATTTTTCTACAGACGGAAATGCTGGACATCCTAAAGCAACGTTATCAGGAAGAAGCTTTTGTAATTGCCGGTACCAGCGCCGGCGCCATGGCCATGTCGAAGGCGATGATCAAAGGCGGCAGTGCCAAAGATTCCCTGCTGAAAGGCTCCGTCAAAATGGGACACGGCCTAGACCTCATCGACGGTGTTATTATTGATACGCACTTTGTGGCCCGCGCCCGTTTTGGCAGGCTGATGGAGGCCGTAGTGAACCACCCAAAGAGCATCGGCGTTGGACTGGGCGAAGATACCGGCGTATTGATTACCGACGGCCACATGATCGAAACGATAGGCTCTAACCTGGTGGTGATTGCCGATGGCTATCACATCGGGTATACCAACGTGGCTAAAATTGAAAAAGGCCGCCCCATTGCTATTGAGAACATGGTGATGCACGTGCTTGCCAAAGGCAACATCTATGATATCCGGACGCGCCAGTTCTTTCAGGATGTGGATGCCTGCAGAAAAGCCCGCCTGCTCGAAGAAATGAAGTAGCGGACGTCCTTACTTGTCTTTGTAAATGCCTACATAAGCCGGCTCGGCTGCTTTCTGGCTGGCGCGGTACATGCCTTCGGAGTTAAAGGGCATGGCAATGTCTCCTGCTGCGTTAATAGCTATCAGGCCCCCTTCGCCCCCAAACTTCACCAGCTTATCCAGCACTACCTTTTCGCAGGCTTCCTGCAACGACAGCCCTTTATACTCCATCAGGCACGAAACATCATAAGCCACGACAGCACGCATAAAAAATTCGCCATGGCCGGTGCAGGAAATGGCGCAGGTCTGGCTGTTGGCATAAGTGCCCGCCCCAATAATAGGTGAGTCGCCGATGCGGTTGTAGTTTTTGTTGGTCATACCGCCGGTGGAGGTAGCGGCCGCTGTATTGCCTGCCGCATCTACGGCAACAGCACCAACCGTCCCGAACTTCTCATCCACCATCTCGGTGTGGTCCAGCATAAATACACCCGTGTCGCGCACCTCCGCCCATTGCTTGTAGCGCAGCGCATCAAAGAAGTATGACTCGGGCGCAAAATCAAGTTCCTGCTGGCGCGCGAACTCTTCCGCACCATAACCGCTCAGCAGCACATGATCCGAATGCTCCAGCACCGCCCGCGCCAGTTTGATCGGGTTTTTTATACTTCGTACGCCTGCTATTGCCCCGGCCTCTAATGTGCGGCCGCACATGATGGCGGCATCCATTTCGTGCCTGCCTTCCTTGGTGAACACAGCGCCTTTCCCGGCATTAAAAAGAGGCGTATCCTCCAACAACGTTACTGCCAGTTGCACGGCATCCAGCGCCGTGCCACCTGACGCCAGCAGTTGGTAGCCCGCTTCCACAGCCGATTTTAGCGCCGAACGGTAGGCTGCCTCCTGCGGCGCTGTCAGAGATGCGCGCGTTATTGTTCCTGCGCCGCCATGTAGGGCTATAGCTATCGTTTTCATAAGTATAGGTGCTTGTCTTGGTTCAGGTTAGCTCTACGCAGGTATTGTACCGGCTGTTCCGTTCTGCTCTACAGGCAGAATTTTCCTTTGTTTCTTCCTTCAAAAGGACTCATTTCAGGGTGAAATTGGTTATCTTTGTATAAAATAACTATCTATTTTAAGTTAAATAATTATGTCATTTGATATCCAAGGAAAGCTGTACGAGGCATTTGAAGAGCAACAGGTAAGTGACAAGTTCCGCAAGCGTGAGTTTGTGCTGGAGATTCCGGATGGTTCTTACACCCAGTATGTAAAGTTTCAGCTAACGCAGGACAAGTGCAGCCTGCTTGATGCCTTCAAGAACGGAGATGAGGTGAAAGTAACGTTTAACCTGACTGGCAAACCTTTCACTAAAAACGGTACTACCATGTATTTCACCAACCTGCAAGCCTGGCGCATGGAGCCTGCTACAGCCGGTAATGGAAACTTTGGCGGTCCTGCCGGTACTCCTGCCCAAAATGATGCGCCGTCGTTCTACAGCAGCGATGCTGACAATGACCTTCCTTTCTGAGTATAACTCTCCTATTGATAATTAAAAAGCGAGCCACTACAGCTCGCTTTTTTTGTGCCGTTCTACCCATTTCCGTCACTCTGCCTAGCGGCGGCAGGCATTTTTGCCAGCCGGCATTAACCTTTTTATACTTTCGCCGATAAAGCATTTGGGATGCCCCTTGTTGCTGAGTGCTATGTTGCTTGATGCTGCTAGGTGTTACAAACTCCTTTATACTATGGATGAACTGCAACGGCTTATTCTGCAAGGTGAAAACGATACACTGGATTTTAAACAGCGTGTTACACAGCCGGAGAAAATTGCCCGCACCCTTGTTTCATTTGCCAACACCCGTGGCGGCCAGATCCTGGTCGGCGTGAAAGATAACGGCACCATCAGCGGTGTAGACCCGGAGGAGGAAAAGCACACTTTGCAGCTTGCCGCCAACTTTTACTGTGACCCGCCCGTGCCGGTGCGCTACGAAGAAGTAGAAATTGACCGGCACATCATACTGGTAGTAACCGTTCCGGAAAGTACGCGAAAACCGCATTTTGCTAAAATCAAGGATGACGAGTGGCGAGGCTATGTTCGGGTGAAAGATACCAGTGTGCAAACCAGCAAACTGGTAGAGAAAACGCTTGCTGCAGAAGCGCCTCAATTTGAACGCCTGCCGCTGGACCGCCACGAACAGGCGGTACTGAATTACCTGCAGCTGAATCCCCGCATCACGCTCCGGCAATATATGAAACTGGCGAACCTCTCGGAGCGTCGTGCCTACCGCATCTTGGTCAAGCTGGTCATTCATGGCTACCTCCGTCTCCACGACAAAGAAAAGGAAGCGTATTTTACCCTTAGCTAAATTCATACTTCGTGTGCACTCCAGAGGACTTACTTTGCCAGTGCTGCAACCTGCTCTGTTTTGTGTCACCCATAACTTTATATGTATAAAATAAAATATTATTTAAATTTTATACTTGTTTATAACTCCTTAGTACACAATTTCATAGTTGTTTTAGGCAGGTTTTTCCGTTCTGCTCCATACCTCCGTCCTGCAGTTGCTGCCACTGTTGGGTAGCTTTCCTACCTGATCTCACGTAAATAACTTAAACTGCAAAAAGCGATTTTAGAAGCGCAGCAGAACGGATCTTTTCACTCTTAGCCCATGCGTATGCTAAACCCCGGCAAAATAACTAAGGCATCCTCCGAACCAAGTAAACCAGCAAAAACAGCAACTACTCCAAAAACATCCCGCACTAAAAAGGCCTCTACGTCCGCTGAAACAGACACTGCTAAAGCGAGCAAAACGAAGAAAGTGTTTGTGCTGGATACCTCCGTGATTCTCTACGACCACAGCGCGATCCAGAACTTTCAGGAGCATGATGTAGCCATTCCAATTACGGTGCTGGAAGAACTTGATAATTTCAAAAAGGGAAATGACATCAAGAACTTTGAGGCTCGTGAATTTATCCGGTTCATCGACAAGCTTTCTGGCGAGCACAAGCTGCAGGACTGGCTCCCGTTGAATGGCAAAAACAAAGGCAACTTCAAAGTACTAATGAACTACAGCAGTTCTGTGGATGCCGTGGAGATCTTTGGTGAAAAGAACGACCACCGTATTCTGAACTCTGCCCTGCAGTTGCAGCGGGAGCGGCCGGAAAGCAAAGTGGTGCTGGTTACAAAAGATATTAACCTCCGCTTGAAAGCACGCGCCCTGAACCTGGTTTCGGAAGACTATGAAACCGGGAAGATCCAGGATGTAGGGGAGCTATACACTGGTAATGATACGCTGGAGGATGTATCAGCTACTATCATTAATGAGCTGTATGAAAAAGGCGAGTGTGAGAGTGAAAAGGTGCTGACCACCACGCCAAGCGACAACCATTACTTTATACTTAAAAGCTTTAAAAGCTCTACACTAGCTTTTTATAATGCGGCAGAAAAGCAACTGGAGCGGGTGGACAAGCTAAATGCCTTTGGCGTGAAGCCACGCAATGCGGAGCAGGCTTTTGCCCTGCATGCCTTGATGAACACGAATATAAAACTGGTGACGGTACAGGGTGTAGCGGGTACAGGCAAAACGCTGCTAGCGCTTGCCAGTGCTTTAGAACAACGCAAGGAATATAAACAAATCTACCTGGCGCGCCCGGTAGTACCGCTCAGTAACAAAGATATCGGCTACCTGCCCGGCGACATCAAATCTAAGCTGAATCCTTATATGGAACCACTTTGGGATAACCTCAAATATATTCAGAACCAGTTTGCCGAAACAAGCAAGGAGTTCCAGAAGATCCGCGACATGGTGGACCTAGAAAAGCTGCTGATCACTCCCCTGGCTTATATCCGGGGCCGTAGCTTGTCTAACATCTTTTTTATAGTGGATGAAGCCCAGAACCTGACGCCTCATGAAGTGAAAACCATTATCTCGCGGGCGGGCGAAAACACCAAGATTATCTTTACCGGCGACATTCACCAGATCGATACGCCCTACCTGGATTCGCAAAGTAACGGCCTCTCCTACCTGATAGACCGGGCCAAGAACCACCCGCTCTACGCGCATATTACGCTGCTAAAAGGCGAACGCTCGGAATTGGCAAACCTGGCAAACGAACTCCTCTAATCACACAAATAATTAGATGCAAAAGCGGAGCGGCTATCACAGTCGCTTCGCTTTTGTTTTGCTTGAAGCACATCCTTTTAAGTTGCTTTTATACTTGAGGTTATAGGTATAGATTCGGCTACTTAGTCCTTGCGTTTTAAGTAGCGGCTTTGCAGAATCGTTATGTGGTGGTATTCGTGTGCGGCCATTACGTGAATGAGGCCTCGCACGGAAACTTCGTTGCCGTTGACAATGCCCACCTGGTTCAACATCTCCGTGGTTAAGCTGCGGAAAAGCAACAAACTGGAACGGCGCACCTGTTCGTATTCCTCCAGCATGTTCTTCAGCAGCCGGATGTTAGCCAGAGAGTTACTGGCATACAGATTTTCGTCAAAGCCAGGGAGTGGATTATCTTCACCGCGGCTGATGCACATAGCCCGATAGCTGAAAATACGTTCTGAGTCAATCATGTGCTGCAGCAGTTCCTTTATTGTCCATTTACCTACCGCATAGCTTTCCTCCGCACGTGCATCAGAAACATTCCGGAACATGTGCCGGAGATCCGTGCTGTGCTTGTCGAGCAGGTACATTACTTCGCCGTCAGGCAGATGATCCATGTAGGTCTGGTAAGAGGCCGGGTATTCCGCGAGTTCAGGTCGGTTGATGGTTATCGGCATGGCTGGGTGGTTTTATTTGGCTGCTCTTCTCTTACTGTTATTTTGCAGCAGGGTTTTCAGTCCGGTGAGCCCCTGCTCTACTTCCTGCTGCTTTTTGTGCTGTTGGTATAAGCCTTTATACTTATCCCAAATATTAGTGCCCACCTCGGCCGACTGGCGCCAGACGACCTCCGTACCGCCCTGAACAGGAGTGAGCCGGAACTCGCCGAGGATGTTGCCAGGTAGCCCGGTTTCACTCTGCACATATACCACAGAACTAGGGCTGATGCTTTCAGTAAGCTGTAGCTTACCATCGCCTACTTTATCACCGCTCCACTGCATGCGCGCGCCCACACCAGTTGTTGGACCGCCGTACAGGTGAATAACTGTAGGGTCGGCAGTTTTGCTTAGAAAGCTCCATTTAGGCCATTCCGTTGGGTTATTCAGGTAGGGATACACCTGCTCCGGTGCTGCAGCCAGAACCACGCGGTGCTCGACGTGCACCTGCGCCGGCAGCCGGAAAGAGGCAGCAAATAATGTCGCGGCCAATACAGGAAGCGGCAAGATTATTTTCCAGACCAGTTTCATCGTTTTACTTCTTAGTTGAATATTCCGCTTGTATTTTCGCAGGAATTAGTACTTCAATTTAAAGGAGGAATTTTGTAGGAATCAAGCGCAAGGGCATAAATATTTTCATAGCTTTATCCTTCAGAAACAAAACTGTGGCAAAGGGCTAAAGCCTTTTGCCGCTTTGCTCCGTATTAAGCTCTAAAGACACAACTATTATGCTACACGACTGGATTCAAAAAGGACTAATTTTCTCACAAAATCCTGCTTTCAAGAAATACCTGGGCAAAGCAGGTGGCCTGTTAGTTAAGCCCGTGAAGCTAGGCATACTGCTTACCACTGCCTATGGCAAGCTCATTGATACCAACAGCTCAAAAGGAAGTTTTGAGCAGGTAAAGGAAATCATGCATACTTTTATCCGGCTGGTGCGGGCTTACATCAACGGCGAATATCGTGATGTGGCTAAAACATCCTTGCTGATCGGTATAGCCGTCTTGCTGTACCTGGTTACGCCGCTGGACATTATTCCTGACTTTATACCTGGTATTGGGCTGCTGGATGATCTGAGCCTGATGGCCTGGTTTGTAAGTACTTTCCAAAAGGAAATTACCCGTTTCAGAGCTTGGGAAGCAGATACCAGCTATGCCCACATAGGTTCATTTTAACAAATGCAATGCCTATAGCGGCACGGCAGCAGCTGTAAGATAAAACACCCAGCTTAATTTCGGCTGATATACCTAGCCTGCTGCTCCAACACATTTCCACAGCCCGACCTGTATCAACAGGCCGGGCTGCTTTGTTAAAGCTTTTGTTTTATACAAGCGTAATATATATCTATCTTTCAAAGAATTTAGCACTATAAACCTCCGGCTATAGTAAGTAGCAATCCTTAAACTTTTTGCTGTTATAGTATAACCCAAAAAGCCAGTGCTTTCATTTGATCAGCTGATCAAATGAAAGCACTGGCTCCTGAAGGTATATTCCAGTAAATATACGCGCAATAGCGTGGCTTAAACCGTCACGTCGGCCATCAGGTCCAGCACCGACAGGTCTTTTGAAGGCAACGTAGAACAGCCCATCAGGTGAATGTCAACTGCACGCGCTGCTTCGCGGCCTTCAGAAATGGCCCACACAACCAACGATTGCCCCCGGTTGGCATCTCCGGCTGTAAATACCTTCTCTACGCTCGTACGAAACTGCGCATCTGATACAATGTTACCCCAACGGTCCAGTTCCACACCCAGTTGCTCCAGCAAGCCCTTAGGTTGTGTGTAGGCAAACCCAATGGCTACCAAGGCCATATCGCAGGGAAGCACCCGCTCTGTTCCTTCAATCTCGTAATAGCTTTTGCTTCCGTCTGCTCCTGTTTCCATGCGCAGGTCTGCTACGCGCAGCCCTGTAACGTGGCCGTTCTCATCACCCACAAATGCTTTGGTCAGCATGGCCCAAGTACGTTCGCAGCCTTCATCATGCGAGCTAGAGCTTTGCATCACCATTGGTACCTGCGGCCAAGGGTTATGGTCCGGGCGTTGCATCGGTGGCTGGTACATGCGTGCTATTTGCGTAACTGAGGCAGCCTTTTGCCGGTTGGCAGTGCCCACGCAGTCAGAGCCGGTATCGCCGCTGCCAATCACCACCACATGTTTGTCGGTTGCTAAAATATCAGCTTCCTGTACTTCCAGACCGCGCACACGCCGGTTCTGCTGTATCAGGTAATCCATAGCGTAATAAATACCTTTCATTTCATGTCCTTCCAGCGGCAGTTCACGCGGCACTTCGGCTCCACAGCAAAGCACTACGGCATCAAACTCTGCCATCAAGTCCTCTGTTGAGAGCGTTACCCCTACATGGGTATTTGTTTTAAAGGTGATTCCTTCTTCCTCCATTAACCGGATACGGCGTTCAACCACCCACTTCTCCAGCTTAAAGTCAGGGATGCCATAGGCAAGCAGCCCTCCCAACACATCCTGCTTTTCGAATACCGTAACCCAATGCCCTGCCGTGTTCAGTTGTGCCGCCGCTGCCAGACCAGCCGGCCCAGAGCCCACTACGGCTACTTTTTTTCCAGTGCGGGTGGCAGGTGTCTGCGCTTTAATCAACCCAAGTTCAAAGGCTTTTTCGGCAATAGATTTCTCGATGTACTCAATGGTAACCGGTGGTTTGTTGATTCCCAGCACACAAGCAGCCTCGCAGGGAGCCGGGCAAATGCGACCTGTAAACTCCGGAAAGTTGTTTGTAGTACTTAGTATTTCTATCGCGTGCTCCCAGTCGCCTTTGTAGGCAGCTTCGTTAAAATCAGGAATTTTATTGCCCAAAGGGCAGCCGCTATGGCAGAAAGGCACCCCACAATCCATGCAGCGGGTCGCCTGCTGCGTAGCCAGTTCATACCCTTTCTCCAGGTAAATCTCTTTAAAGTCGTTGATACGCTCTTTTGGATCTCTGACAGGAGGCAAAACTCTGTTGATCTCTATAAAACCTCTCTCTTTTCCCATGGCTCAACTATTATACAGCTTTTCTTAATGACTCATTCCGCTGGGCCAGCACGGCTTTGTACTCCCGCGGCATTACTTTCGTAAATGACCTTACAGCCAGTTCCCAGCGTTCCAGCAGATTGGCTGCTACCTGGCTCCTGGTATACTTTACATGGTTTTCCAGTAGCTGGCGCAACAACAGGTGGTCTTCCATAGCTACCGGCTCCAGGTCCACCATTTCCATGTTACAGTTCTCGGCCAGCAGTTGCTCCGGATCATACACGAAGGCCTGACCGCCGCTCATGCCTGCCGCAAAGTTGCGGCCTGTAGCTCCCAGGATCACTACGACGCCACCTGTCATATACTCACAGGCATGGTCGCCGGCGCCCTCTACTACCGCTTTGGCACCTGAGTTACGCACCGCGAACCGCTCCCCGGCCATACCGTTGATGTAGGCCTCACCGGAGGTAGCGCCATACAGGGCTACATTGCCGATAATGATGTTCTCTTCGGGATTAAAGGTTGAATGGCGATCCGGATACACCACCAGCTCCGCGCCAGAAAGGCCTTTGCCAAAGTAGTCATTTGCCTCTCCCTCCAATTCGAGGTGAAGGCCAGGCGCAGCAAAAGCACCAAAGCTCTGTCCTGCCGATCCCCGGAACTCAAAATGAATGGTTCTGGCTGGCAATCCCGCTGATTTATACTTCTTCGATATCTCATTAGAAAGCAAGGTACCTATAGCGCGGTCAATGTTCTTCAGGTCGAAAGCTGCTTTTACCGGTACTCCGTTCTCCAGGGCAGGTGCAGCTGCTTCTAATAACTGCCAGTCCAGCACCTGCTCCAGTACATGGTCCTGTTCGCGCTGCTTGTAAAGCCCTACTTCCGAATCTGCCGGCTGTTGATACAGCAGCGCACTCAGGTTAAGGTCTTTTATTTTCCATTGTGGTGTCGCAGCTTTCAGCTTCAGCACCTCTGCCTGCCCTACCATTTCATTTACCGAGCGGAAGCCTAGCGAAGCCATAATTTCGCGTAGGTCCTGCGCCAGAAAATGGAACAGGTTCACCACATCCTCCGGCCGGCCAGTAAACAAAGCCCGCAATTCAGGATCTTGTGTGGCAATACCTACGGGGCAGGTGTTCTGGTGGCATTTGCGCATCATGATACACCCTTCCACGATCAGGGCAGCTGTGGCGACACCCCATTCTTCTGCTCCCAACAAGGTAGCAATGGCCAGGTCGCGCCCGGTTCTGATCTGACCATCTGTCTGCAGGGTTACGCGGCTGCGAAGGTTATTCTTCACCAGGGTCTGGTGCGCCTCTGCTAAGCCCAACTCCCAGGGCACACCAGCATGCCGGATGGAGCTGATGGGCGATGCCCCGGTTCCGCCATCGTGGCCTGAGATCATGATCACATCGGCTTTCGCCTTCGCTACGCCAGCGGCAACGGTCCCTACGCCTGCTTCTGCCACCAGCTTCACATTGATGCGTGCTTCGCGGTTGGCATTCTTCAAGTCGAAGATCAGTTGGGCCAAGTCCTCGATAGAGTAAATGTCATGGTGCGGCGGCGGCGAAATAAGGCCAACGCCTGGCGTGGAATGGCGCGTCTTAGCGATCCAGTCATCCACTTTGTGCCCCGGCAGTTGCCCGCCCTCACCAGGTTTGGCGCCCTGAGCGATCTTTATCTGCAGCTCATCGGCATTGGTTAAATAATTACTTGTAACTCCAAAACGGCCGGAAGCTACCTGTTTTATGGAAGAACGCTCGGAGTCGCCGTTCGGCTTTACATCAAAGCGAATTTCATCCTCACCGCCTTCCCCGCTGTTACTTTTGGCACCAATGCGGTTCATAGCGATGGCTAAGGTGCTATGTGCTTCATATGAGATGGAGCCGAACGACATAGCACCAGTAGCAAAGCGCTTCAGAATATTCTCTATAGGTTCCACTTCCTCCAGCGGCACCGGCTGACGCTCTTTAAAATCCAGCAGCCCGCGCAGCGTACATGCCCGCTGATTCTGCTCATTGATATGCTGGGTATACTTCTTGTACAAGCTATAATCACCGCGTCGGGTGGAGTATTGCAGCAGGTGGATGGTCTCCGGATTCATTAGGTGAAACTCGCCATCGCGCTTCCACTGATAGAAGCCACCTACCGGTAGCCGAGAGGATACGTGCTGCGGGAAAGCATACTTGTGTCGCACCAGCACCTCTTTGGCAATACCCTCGAAGCCGATGCCGCCAATGCGCGAAACCGTTCCCTCAAAGCACCTGTCTATTACTTCCGGACTTAGGCCAAGGCATTCGAATATCTGGGAGCCCTGGTATGATTGCAGGGTAGAGATGCCCATTTTGGACATGATCTTGAGCAAGCCACCGTTTATAGCTTTGATGTAATTTTCGATCGCTTCCTCATCCGACAGTTGCTTGTTCAATTCCTGGTGCTTGTTCAAAGCCATGATAGACTCAAAAGCCAGGTACGGGTGTACGGCGCTGGCACCATAGCCGATCAGGGTGGCAAAGTGCTGTGTTTCCCATACATCGCCTGCCTCTACTACTACACCGGCCTTAGTACGGATGCGCTTGCGAATAAGGTGGTGCTGCAGCGCCCCGGTTGCCAACAGCGACGGAACAGGCGCATGCCCTTCGTCCACAGACCTATCGGTGAGTACCAGGATGTTGCACCCTTCTTCAATAGCTGCTTCTGCATCAGCACAGATGCGATCGATGGCCTCCTCTAGTCGGTGCGGCTGCCCGTCTGCCTTGAACACAATAGCAATGTCTTTGTACCGGTAGCCGTGCGGAGCCAGCTGCCGCAGCGTAATCATGTTCTCGTGGGTAAGCACCGGCTGTGAGATGTGCACCTGCGTGCAATGCTGTGGTGACTCAGACAGGATATTTCGGCCAACGCCCACACGTGTAAACAGCGACATCACCATACGCTCCCGGATGGGATCGATCGGCGGGTTGCTTACCTGGGCGAAAAGCTGTTTGAAGTAATTAGCCAGGTGCTGACTTTGGTTCGATAATACGGCCAGTGGCGTGTCAGCTCCCATGGAACCAAGCGGTTCTTTGCCGCTCTCCGCCATTGGTTTGAGAATCACTTTCAGGTCTTCGGAAGTATAGCCGCTGGCTTGCTGCCGCTGTAATAAGGTATCTTCGTGCAGCTCAAAAGCCGGCACTTTGGGTGGCAGCAGGTTGCGCAGTTTCAGGCGGTGGTGCAGCACCCATTCCCGGTAAGGCTTACGGCGGGCTACCTGCGTCTTGATTTCTTCATCGCTGATGATGCGGCCCTGCTCCAGGTCTACCAGGAACATCTTACCCGGTTGCAGGCGTCCTTTCTCGATCACTGTTGCCGGATCGACAGGCAGCGCACCAGCCTCAGAGGCCATGATAACGGTGCCGTCGTTGGTTACACAATAGCGCGAAGGGCGCAGTCCGTTCCGGTCCAGCACGGCTCCTACTACTTTGCCATCGGTAAAGCAAATCGAGGCAGGTCCATCCCAAGGCTCCATAAGCGAGGCATGAAACTTATAGAAGTCTTTTTTGATCGGGTGCATCTGCGGGTTATCCTCCCAAGCTTCTGGCACCATCATCATAAGGGCATGCGGCAGAGAGCGGCCGGCCAGCACCAGCAGTTCTACGAGGCTATCGAAATTAGCGGAGTCGGAGTGCGTGGCGTCGCAGATGGGCAGCAGCATGTTCAGCTCTTCCTTAGTAAACAGTTCCGACTCCATCAGCGCTTCCTTCGTCTTCATTTTATTCACGTTACCGCGGATGGTGTTGATCTCGCCATTATGCGCAATAAAGCGGAACGGCTGGGCCAATTTCCATCTGGGGAAGGTGTTGGTTGAAAAACGGGAATGCACCAGGGCCATTGCAGAAACAAGGCGCTCATCTTGCAAGTCGGGGTAGTAGCTTTTCACCTGGTCGGTGCGCAGTTGCCCTTTGTACACGATAACCCTAGCCGAAAGGCTGGCGAAGTAAAAGTCGCCGTTACTCGCGGGAATGCTGGCGCCAATGGTATGCGTCGTATAGTTGCGGAACACGTACAGCTTTCGTTCCAGTGCATCGCCGGTAATGCTTTTGTCTTTCGGCACGACGAACAGCTGCTCTATTTTGGGCTCGTTGGCCAGGGCTGTGGTCCCGATGCCTGTTCTGTTTACAGGCACATCGCGGAAACCGCACAACTGCAGCTCCAGTTTATCGGCTGCCTCCTGCACTACCTGCCGGCAACTGGCCCGCACCTGCTCTTCGGCCGGGAAAAAGACCATGCCTACGCCATACGCTCCTGCTTCAGGCAGTTCTATACCGATGCGGGCACACTCCTGTTGCAGGAAATCATGCGGTAACTGGAAAAGTATGCCTGCCCCGTCGCCTGTCTCGGGTTCACAGCCGCAGCCACCCCGATGTTCCATATTCTCGAGCATGACCAAAGCATTGGCTATGGTTGCGTGGCTCTTATGGGCATGCAGGTTAGTCAGGAAACCAATGCCACAGGAGTCGTGCTCCATCTGCGGAAGGTATAAGGAATTGTCAGCTATGTTTTTCATGGTATGCAGCAAATTGAACCTCGGCTTACCGGCAGAGGCGAAATATTTTGTATGTAAAGCAGTTGTTTGAATCTTATATAATAGTATTGGATGCCCTTAGCTTCTATGAAAAATGCGCCTGCTACACCTGCAAGTTTGCTTGTATAGAAGATAGTCTGAACAGACCGTAGTGCTGGATGGAGTACACATATAGCGACGCATTAATAAAGGCAAAGAAAGCTACAAACGTAAATTTCTATCAAAATACGCAAAGTTTTATTAAATTGGAAATAAAAATTGATAAACAGTATAAATTATCTCTCAAACAGATAATTATCTACCAAAATAGAAAATAGATGTTTTCCATCCATTTCCAGGGGCTGCCAAAACTTTTGCGCTGCTATGGAGTTTATGAAAGAAGTAAACCAACCTTAAAACTATGAAATACAACTTACTGGGAAATACAGGTGTACTCGTTTCCGAACTTTGCCTGGGCACTATGACCTTCGGCGGCAAAGGCTACTGGGAAGCCATTGGACAGCAACCGCAGGAAGAAGCTAACCATATCCTGAAAATAGCTGTTGATGCAGGTATAAATTTTATCGATACAGCTAATGTGTATTCTTTTGGCCAATCAGAAGAAATACTGGGCCAGGGTATCCGGCAAAACGGCCACGCCCGTAACGAACTGTTTATTGCAACTAAAGTACGGGGCCGCATGGCAGAAGGCGTTAACCAACTGGGCCTATCGCGGTACCATGTTTTTCAGTCGGTAGATGATAGCCTGAAACGCCTGCAAATGGATCACATCGACCTGCTGTATGTGCATGGCGTTGATGAGGCGATGTCGGTGGAGCAGATTATGCATACGCTGCATGATGTGGTAATGACCGGTAAGGTGCGCTATATTGGGGTATGCAACTGGCCTGCCTGGATGGTGATGAAAGCATTGGGCATTGCCCGCCAACAGGGCTGGCATGAGTTTATTGCCATGCAGTACTTTTACTCCATTGCGGATCGGGATTCGGAGCACGACCTGCTGCCGCTGGCACAAGATCAGCACCTGGCCTTTATGCCCTGGAGCCCGCTGGCCGGCGGCTTTGTATCGGGCAAGTATACGCGCGATAACCAGAATACCGGTGGCGACTCCCGGCGCGACACCTTTGATTTCCCTCCTATCAACAAAGATAAAGCCTATGATATTATAGATGTGCTACAGGAAGTGGCCGATGCCCATAAGGTTTCGGCTGCTGAGATAGCGCTGGCCTGGGTACGCCTGCAGCAAGGTGTTACCAGCACCATTATCGGCGCGAAGAAAGTAGAACAATTGCATTCCAACATCCACTCCACGGAGTTGCAACTGAGTAGTGAAGAAGTAGAGCGGCTAAACGAGATCAGCACGCCTCCACGCATTTACCCCGGCTGGATGGTAGAGCGCCAAATGAGCGACAGGGTACCGGCCAATAAATAATACCGGCACTGCAGCGAGTTTTCAGAGCGAAGTGTTCTGGTAGAAAGCAAAGCAGGTTGCCCATACTTGCTAAATGGGACCGGAGCTTACGCGCCAGAAGTGAAGTTGTGGGGCTTCTTTCCTTCTGATCCTTATACTTCCGGGGCTTTGCCCCGGAAGTATAAGGATTACCTGCTCTCCATCCTAATTGCATGCAGCCTATCGCAAGGGTTAGCTCTCCCATGATAGCCCTTCCAGCCTTTTGCAGTTGCTACCTAACGATCTGAAGATCGGTTCTTAAGTAAGTGTATATACATTATTTTTCAAAACAAATGATTGCCGCTGCTATGAACTGAGTGAAAACATGCTACCTTTGCGGCCGAATGAACATTCAATAGACAACAAATTACATGGAATACCTAGCCGAGAAGAAGAAAGCTATCCTTGAAAGTACACTTGCGCTGATCGAAGAAAAAGGTTTTCATGGCACCCCGATGAGTATGGTTGCGAAACATGCCGGTGTGGCGGCCGGCACGATCTACCATTATTTTGACAGCAAAGAGCGCCTGATCTGTGAGTTGTATACTTATGTGAATCAGCGAATGATCTCGGCCCTGCTGACCAGTGATGACCCGGCACAATCCTTTCAGAAACGCTTTTTTAGTACCTGGATGGGCTTATACCATTTTTACATCGAAAACCCGAATGTGCTCCGGTTTATGGAGCAATTTGTTAACTCGCCCTTTTATACCAAGAGCAAAGGTCCGCAACATCACCCTGTTCACCAGCTTTTGTTCGACTTCTTCCGCTGCGGCGTAGAAGAAGGTCAGCTTTGTGAGGCTAACCCCGAAATGCTGGGCGTGCTGGTTCATGGCAGCATTATCACAGCCGCTAAAATTCATGGGGTGGGTAAAATCCAGCTCAGCGACGAAGAGCTGACACAGATTGCCCGTATTTTATGGAACGGCATGTCGCGACCAGCCAGCACCTGAAGCAGTATGCCGGCTCCACTCTCTCTTTATACTTACACTCCCTGATTAAACTAAATCAACTATAAACCATCAAACTGCAGCTTAACGACTATGATAAAACGAGTTTCTGCTTCAGCATGCCTTCTGCCGTCAGGAGCGCTATGCAGGCGCATTTTGTATAAAGTAAAACGTGCAAATCAGCTTACATGATGATGACTACTTATTTAAAGCCGCTGCTGGTTGGGCTCCTGTTATTTCCCTCCTCGCTGCTGCGCGCGCAAACCAACGCTGCTCCGGTTGCTGAACCGCTTACCCTTGATCAGTGTGTGACGTATGCCCTGAAGAACCGGGGTGCTGTGGAGCAAGCGTTACTAGATGAGGCCATTGGGGAGCATGAGATCAAAGCGAACCTTGCCGGCTGGTTTCCGCAAATTTCAGCTAGTTATGGCGGAACTCACCTTTTTAAACTCCAGCAACAGCCTTTTGCAGGCGAAATTCGGACACTGGGTCAAAAGTATACTTCCAACATACTGCTGCAGGCTAACCAGACCCTGTATAGTAGCGAACTACTACTTGCCTCCAAAGCAGCGCGTTATACCCGTGAGCAGCTGGACCTTGACACCCGCAACACCAAGATCAACACGGTGGTGGATGTGAGCAAAGCATTTTACGATATTCTGCTGACTCAGGAGCAACTCCGGATTCTGACAGAAAACCTGGCCAGGCAGGAGAAGCAGTACAACGATGCCCGCAGCCGCTTTGAAGTAGGCCTGGTTGATAAAACGGACTACCAGCGGGCAGCCATTACCCTGGCCAACATCCGCAGCGACAGGAACAGAACACAGGCAGCTGTAAAAGCCAAGTATGCGCTGCTGAAGCAACTGATGGGCTACCCGATAGAGTCAGACCTGCAGGTTTCGTTCAACCCGGACGAAATGCAGCAGGCTGTTATGCTGGATACGACAGAGGTGGTGAACTTTGCTAACCGCATTGAGTTACAGCAGCTCCAGACACAGCGACAGTTGCTGCAGCTGAACACGGCCTACTATAAATGGCAGTTCCTGCCGACCATCTCTTCCTACGTAAACTATAACTGGATCTACTTCAACAACAGCCTGTCGGACCTTTACAGCCAGTCATACCCTACATCGGGCATTGGGCTGCAGGCCTCTCTCCCTATTTTCCAGGGTACTAAACGGTTGCAAAACCTGAAGATCGCCCGGTTGCAGGAGCAGCGGCTGGATGTGAAAGCTGAGAATACCCGCAAAGCCATCAACACCGAATACCAGGTGGCGCTGGCCAATTACAAGAGCGACTTTTATGAGTGGCAGACGCTGCAACAGAACATGCAGCTGGCACAGGAAGTCTATGACATCATCAAGCTGCAGTATAACGAAGGTATTAAGGCGTATGTGGACCTGATCGTAGCTGAAACAGATCTCCGCACGGCGCAGCTGAACTATTACAATGCCTTGTATAATGTGCTGGCCAGCAAACTAGATTATCAAAGAGCGTTAGGTACTATAAACATCCAATAAACAGTAATAAAACGAATGAAGAGCAACTACACATGGCTTTTTGCAGCCATCATAGGCCCGGCCATACTCGCCTCCTGCGGCGGGAAAGAGAATGCAAAGCAGCAGAACATGGGTGCCATGGCTGTACCGGTAAATGCATTTGAGGTAAAGCAGCAGGACGTAACCGGCACGGATACTTACCCGGGTACGGTGGTAGCCCTGCAGGAAGTAGAGCTGCGCCCACAGGTTTCCGGTTACATCACCAATATTTATGTGCAGGATGGCCAGCGCGTGTCGAAAGGCCAGAAGCTGTATGAAATAGACCGCACCCGCTACGAGGCATCTTACCAGCAGGCAAAGGCCAACCTCCAGAGCGCTCAGGCTAACCTGGAGAAAAACCAGAAAGACTTGCAGCGCTACGAAACCCTGGAATCCAAAGAAGCGATTGCCAGGCAGCAGGTAGACTATGCCCGCACCAACGTGCAGACAGCTAAAGCGCAGGTAGCCTCTGCGCAGGCACAGGTAAGCAGCGCCTCCAACGAGCTAAGCTATGCTGTAATCAATGCTCCTTTTGATGGGGTGATCGGCATCTCCAATGTCAGGGTTGGCGCGCAGGTATCGCCGGGGCAGCCGCTTTTGAATACTATTTCCTCAATGCAGCCCATTGCGGTGGACTTTGTGATCAACGAGCAGGAAATAGGGCGTTTCACCGACTTCCTCAGCAACCCTAAATCGCAGCCGGATTCCTTGTTCACGATCCGCCTCAACAATGGAGAGATCTATCCGCATGTGGGCAAACTGGTGACGGTAGACAGAGCGATTGGGCGGCAATCGGGCACCACCACGGTGCGTGTGCAGTTTCCTAACCCCGACCGTCGGCTGATACCGGGTATGACGGTGGATGTGCGCGTGCTGAACCAGGATATTGGCGAGCAGGTGACCATACCTTATAAAGCGGTAACAGAGCAATTGGGCGAGTACTTCGTGTATGTGATCCAGGCCGACACGGTACACCAGCAGAATGTGCAGCTCGGCACCCGGTTTAACGGCAATGTGGTGGTGCGCGAAGGCCTGAAGCCGGGCCAGAACATTGTGCTGGAAGGACTTCAGAAGCTACGTGAAGGAGCTAAAGTACAGCTGGGTTCTCCGGCTGAAGGAGCACCGCAGCAGGCCCCTGCCAAACAGTAATCGTTCACGGTAATTATCTAAAAGAACATGATTTCAGATGTATTTATAAGAAGGCCAGTCACCTCCATCGTCATTTCCATAGTGATTGTACTGGTGGGCGTACTGGCCATGATGAACCTCCCGATTACGCAGTACCCGGACATCTCCCCGCCTGTCGTGTCGGTATCGGCTAACTACACAGGTGCTGATGCGCAAACGGTAGAACAAACTGTGGCGACACCGGTAGAAACGCAGATCAACGGTACGCCGGGGATGGCTTACATCACCTCTACCAACACCAGTACAGGGCAGATGAACATGAGTGTGACCTTTGAGGTAGGCACAGACATCGACATCGCCACGCTGGACGTGCAGAACCGGGCAAGTATAGCGGCACCGAGCCTGCCAGAGGAAGTACGCCGCCTGGGCGTAACCGTGCGTAAGCGGAACCCAAGTATCATGATGGTGATCGGTATTTTCTCGCCTAAAGGTACCCACGACATTCAGTACCTGGACAACTATACCAACATTTTCGTGCGCGATGCCTTGCTTCGTGTGCCGGGCGTGGGTGACATTAACGCCCTGGGCCAGGACTTCAGTATGCGTGTATGGCTGAAGCCAGACAAGCTGGCCCAGTATAGCATTAGCGCTAATGAGATAACGGCTGCCATACAGGAGCAGAACATGCAGGTAGCTGCCGGCACAGTTGGTGCCAAACCCCAATACAACGACCTGGCTTTTCAGTACCCTATTACGGTTACGGGCCGCTTGCAGACACAGGAAGAATTCGGCAATATTATCGTGCGCACCAACCCTGCCGATGGCACACTGGTTTACCTGAAAGACGTTGCCCGCATCGAGTTTGGCCGGTTTGACTATGGCCGTGCAGCCACCATCAACGGCAAACCTTCTGCTATCCTGCTCCTGTACCAGGCGCCTGGCAGTAATGCACTGGCAACTGCAGATGGCGTGTATAATGCGTTGGATGAGCTCAAGAAGTCCTTCCCGGCAGATGTGGATTATGTAGTTTCATTCGAGACAGTTTCTGTAGTGCAGGTATCGATTAATGAGGTAGTACACACCCTGGTCGAAGCGCTTATCCTGGTGATCATCGTGGTTTTCCTGTTCCTGCAGAGCTGGCGTGCCACGCTGGTACCGGTACTGGCTATCCCGGTTTCTATTGTGGGTACGTTCATCTTCTTTATTCCGCTTGGGTTCACCATCAACACCTTGACCCTGTTCGGCTTTGTACTGGCTATTGGTATTGTGGTGGATGATGCCATTGTAGTAGTGGAAGCCGTGCAGCATTATATGGACCATGAGGGCCTCTCGGCGAAAGAAGCTACCCGGAAGGCCATGAAAGACATCACAGCTCCGGTTATTGCTATTGCGCTGATACTCGCGGCAGTGTTTGTTCCGGTAGGCTTTATACCAGGCATAGTAGGGCGCTTGTATCAGCAGTTTGCCATTACGATTGCTATTTCGGTGCTTATCTCTGCCTTTGTGGCTCTTACGCTTACACCGGCACTTTGCTCGCTGATGCTGAAGCCGATGAAGGTGAACAAGGACTCCAAAGGCCTGAATAAATTCTTCTACAAGTTTAACAACTGGTTCGAGCGCACGACGGCTTCTTACTCGCGCGGAGTGCGCAGAAGTATAAAAGCGACGCCGCTGGTGCTTATCGTGCTGGTGTGTATTTATGCCGGTACCGTCGGCTTATTTACAACCAAACCCACCGGCTTTATACCTACCGAAGATGAAGGGCGTTTGTTTGTTTCCATCGAGTTGCCGGAGGGCTCCTCTGCCAGCAGAACAGAAGCGCAGCTGGCCCGCATGGGGGATATTCTAGCCGATATTCCGGCGATTAAAAACTATACAGCGATCGGTGGCCTGAATGCTATCAACTTCTCCTTTAAATCGAACAGTGGTACGATCTTTCTGCAGTTGCAGCCCTGGGACCAACGCGAAGATGAAGCAGAACAACTGCAAGGCGTTATGGACGAGCTAAACCAGCGCTTTGCTGCCTTAAAAGAGGCGACTGTACGCGTAGTGGCACCACCAGCCATACCCGGCTTGGGTAACTCTGGCGGTTTCAGCTTTATGCTGGAGCAACGTGCCGGCGGCGGCAGTCTGAAAGACTTTGAAAGCGTACTAGGACAGTTTGTGGGTGCTGTGAACCAGCGGCCTGAAATTGCGATGGCCTACAGCTTTTTCAACACCCGTACGCCAGGCTACCATGTGGAAGTGAATCGTGAAAAGGCAAAGCAACTGGGCGTGAACATTGCCGACGTATATGCCGTCATGTCAACATACATGGGTAGCCGCTACATCAACGACTTTACGCGCTACGGCCGTAACTTCCGGGTGGTAGCCCAGGCCGACACCTCCTACCGAATGGATATTCAAAGTCTGAAGCAGTATTATGTGCTTAACAGGGAGGGTGCCTCTGTTCCGCTGAGTGCCTTGGTTACCTCTTCTGTGGAAGAAAATGCATCGGTAATTTCCCACTACAACCTGTTCCGCTCCGCTGAGGTGTTAGGCAGTGCAGCACCCGGCTATAGTAGCGGCCAGGCACTGGAGGCGCTGCAGGAAGTAGCGACACAGGTGCTGCCAGCCGGTTACGGTTTCGATTTTTCCGGCCTGAGCCGTGAGGAATTAACTGCCGGTAACAGTACGATCTATATCTTCTCGCTGTCTATTATACTTGTATTGCTGTTGCTGGCGGCCTTGTATGAGAGCTGGTCTGTACCGTTCTCCATCCTGTTTGCCATTCCGCTGGGCATGTTTGGTGCTATTCTGGCGCTCACGTTCCTGCCGCGGCTTGACAACAACGTGTATGCACAAATTGGTATGATCACGCTGATCGGTTTGGCGGCAAAAAATGCGATCCTGATCGTGGAGTTTGCCAAAGAACGTGTAGACCGCGGGATGGAGCTCATCGAAGCAACCATAGAAGCGGTGAAGCTGCGCCTGCGGCCTATCCTAATGACGTCCGCAGCGTTTATACTTGGTGTTGTGCCATTGGCAACAGCAACAGGTGCCGGTGCCGTATCACGCCAGACCATTGGCTGGGTAGTAATTGGTGGTATGCTGGCTGCCACCTTGCTGGCTATATTTGTAGTACCGGTATTATTTGTGGTGATTACGCGGCTGGCCTATGGCAAGCGCGGCCTGGCAGAATTACAGGAAAAGAATCGACCTGATGAGGATGCGGGCGGTGCTCCCTCTTATGTAAATACACCTGCTTCTTAAACACGGCAAGCCTCTCAACACAAAAGCCCCGGCTATCTTGCCGGGGCTTTTGTGTTGAGAGGCTTGCTAATAAGTATACCTGCATTTCAGCAATCGTGTTATAGGGCATACTTCCAGTAAGCCCTTATATCTATCGGATGAAAAATTAAGAAGTTTTTAAATGCCTCCTCAATGCTCAGTGTAGTATTTATCGTGGCTTATCGGATGGATGCCGCAGCACCTTCGCCTTACTTCTTTCTAAGCAGCTGCAGGTTATTTTTCAGAATTTGTTTCTGTAGGTTTATAGCGGCATACACCGGCAGGTTGCGAGATGATCTTGCCTTCTAGCAGCAATGCTTCTATAATTTTATCTGTGTACTCCTTGCTGAAACCCAAGCTTTTGCCCAGCTCTTCCTGATCAAGGCGATTATTATTCTCCTTTAAAGCTCCTAAAAAGCGCTCTTTATGGACGTTCCGTTCGTTCTTTAGATCATCTGTTTTTTTCGTCTCTATTACTATAGCTTTCGTCTGCTTCATATTAATTTCTTCTTTAAGGTGTTCTACTTCTGTCAGGTGTGTTTTATCAACTCCCGGTTCAAAGAGGCTTGTGCCTGCTTCAGGGAGTTACAGAGATGTGAAGGAAATTACCATCTGCTTTCTGACATGGCGCGTCAGTTAATACTAGCTTATACTTTGGTATAAGCTGATGTGGCTATCTCAAAAAGTCCGGTTTTCTCTTTTACTTTTGTGCTTATACGTATAGCCGCCCGGATAAGTACGGATAGCTTTGCGTATTTGCCGGATCAACAAGTTAAAGGACAGATATGTATAGTTGAGTGCCGGATATGTAGGCTGAATGGTCGTTTACTCCCAGGCCTTCAGGCGCGCTACTGATAAGAAAATCACTCTGCCCGTACAGCTTTTAACAGTGAATGAAGGGTTTATTTGATAGGAACTGCATGAGAATTAGTATTCCTACTATACAAGTATAAGTAGTGTACATGCTGAAGTATAGATCAGCTTTCCGATGTTACGAGCAGGCGTCTTCAGCACGTAAATAGTTCTTCAGATGAAATCATCTGTGCTGCATAGCCTCCGTGAAATCAGGTAAGGTCGGCCAGCCGTTGCATGATGTCATCCACCAACTCCTCACTCCACCTGCCAGCAAGCTCCTCCATGTCTTGTTTTGTCCAGTTCTGATCGTAGCTCCTTTCCTCTCCTGCAATGTCTTTGCCTGTACTTACTTCATAAGAGGTATAGCCAAGTTTAAAAAGCAAGTCTTTCGTTACATCGAAGGGAGGAGCGCCTGCTTTTTGGAAGCCTTCCAGCCGTAATCGAAGGCCCATCTGCTGCACATTTCCATTCTCTATACTGATGGATGTGTCTGCATCTGCCTCAGGTCCTTTGGTCCGGGTATCCACTATAATCGACAGCTCAAAATTATGAAAAAGAGGCGTAATCGCTGTTAGGTTGTTATGTATACTCGTTGCCAGTTTGGGCAGTATGTTGTTGTGGAGGTGCTGTAAAGTTGCCTTATTTCGAATCTTCAGTTGTTCCATGTCTCAATTTAACAAAATGTTCTGTATACTCTGTCTCTCCTAAATAGTATACAGACAAGCCTACTATAAAGTATAAACAGCTATGCCTAGCTGTTTATACTTTATAGTAGGCTTGCAGCGGTTTTGCTCCTTTTTATCTTTCCTTAAAGTAACGCAGTTAAGAAATAGGTGCTAATAATAATTCTGATCAAAGGTTTGCTTATCAGATTCTCAGCATACTATATTTGATGCAATGTCCGGAAAAGAAATTACAGCAAAACAGCCTTGGCTATCCCTCTTTGGGTTAGTCTTCCTGATGCTCTTCACCCTCCAGGTGAAAAGCGCTGCCGGATGTTCTTTTCCAAGTAGCTACAAGGCGGCCTCTGCAGCTTCTTCCCAATCAAAAGAGCAGCGGCACAGTTACTGGCAGGTGCAGGAGACGAATCACCGGGAAGGCCTCATTCCGGATTGGCAGCTAACGGTAGCTGCTACAATAACCTACTTCCTGCTGCTGTTATTTCATTTTCCTTCCCAAAAAGAAAGGCTGCTTCCCTCCTTTCTGTCCTACGCATCCCGCAACTTCTGCTGCATTGTTCCGAAAGGCCCTTAGTTTCTTTCGATACTTCCCTCGCTTAGTTCAGTTTTCGCTTACTTAAAAGTGCTTGTCAAGAGCTATCTGTCTGTGCTTGTGTTCTCATAAGCACCAGCTTGGCTTTATGCTCGGATTAAAGCTATTTTCTAAAGTAGTTAGGCAGAAACTGTGTGCTTAGTACAGCTGCTACCTGCTGGTAAAAAGCCTCTGCTAGTGCCATCCTCCTATTCTAAACATTTTACATTTATACTTCTATTTAGTATGTCCAAAAAAATATTTCTGGTAAAACCTGTCGAAGCGCTGATCAGAGAGTCTGAAAGTGGCCAGGGTCTGAAGCGTACCTTGACAGCTACCAACCTGACGATGCTGGGCATTGGAGCCATTATTGGGGCCGGCATTTTTGTGCTGACGGGAACGGCCGCCGCTAATGCTGCCGGGCCGGCTATTGTCTTTTCATTTATCATCGCGGGTCTGGGCTGCCTCTTTGCCGGGCTTTGTTATGCCGAGTTTGCGTCCATGATTCCGATTGCCGGCAGTGCATATACGTATGGCTATGCTACCCTGGGAGAGCTTGCCGCCTGGATCATTGGCTGGGACCTGATTCTTGAGTACCTCTTTAGTGCCGCTACAGTGGCTGTAGGCTGGAGTGGCAACTTCGTTAGCCTGCTAAAGTCGTCCGGCATTATCATTCCGGCAGCGGTTGCCCAAGCTCCCTTAGCGTATGACGGCGCTTCCTTTACCACAACCGGCGCCTTTATCAACTTGCCCGCTGTGTTGCTGATACTGGCCATGACGGTGCTGCTGGTAGTAGGTATGCAGGAGTCTGCCAAGCTCAACAACCTGATCGTTTTTGTAAAAATTGCCATCGTGCTGCTGGTGATCGGCTTCGGATTTCAGTATGTGCACACGGCCAATTGGGAGCCATTCGTTCCTGCTGTTCAAATTCTGCCGGACGGGACCTCCCGCTATGGCTGGCACGGGATTGTACAGGGTGCTGCTATTGTCTTCTTTTCTTACATTGGTTTTGACGCAGTCAGCACGGCAGCGCAGGAAGCCAAGAACCCGCAGCGCGATATGCCCATCGGTATGCTTACTTCGCTGGGCGTGTGCACCATCCTGTATATCCTGATGTCGCTGGTGCTTACCGGCATGGTTTCTTACCGGACCCTGAACGTGCCAGACCCGGTACTGGTGGCGCTTGCCGCAGCTGGTCCTGGGCTGAAGTGGCTATACTTCCTGACAGGTATAGGCGCTATAGCTGGTCTGGCATCTGTCGTGCTGGTCATGCTCATGGGGCAGCCCCGTATCTTCTATGCCATGTCACGCGACGGCCTGTTGCCAGCAGTGTTTGGCAAAGTGCATCCGAAGTATAACACACCATATATTGCTACTATTATCACAGGAGTGATTGCGGCAATATTTGCCGGGATTTTCCCCATTGGGCTGCTTGGCGAGTTGGTAAGTATCGGTACGCTGCTTGCCTTTATCATTGTGTGTGGCGGCATTATCCTGTTGCGTCATACAAATCCAGGCCTCAATCGCCCGTTCCGAACACCTTTAGTGCCATGGGTACCCATTCTTGGCATTTTGATCTGCGGCTATATGATGCTGAACCTTGGTTTCGATACCTGGATGCGGTTGGTTATTTGGATGGCTATCGGCTTGCTAGTATACTTTCTGTATGGGCGCCATCACAGCAAACTACAGCAGCAAAGCAAATCAGCAGCTCAACCGACCACAAGCACCAGATAATAGCAGCAACTTCCTCCTATTGCTGGGGTGAAGTAGTATACAGTTAATGACAGTAACCCCTGTCTTTAGCTGAGGCAGACGAGTGCTAAACAATTAGTAGGTATCTCATCTACAGACTGTTGCCTTCGTTGATCTAAAGCGCTTATACAGTGTAATCACACATGAAAAATTCTTTGAAGGCTTCTGCTTTACTGCTGCTCCTTTGCTTCATGCTGGCATTGGCCAGTATAGGCAAAGGTGGTGGCGGACGTGAAATTCCGGCGGAGAAGAAAGGTGCAGACCGGAGCAAGCCGCAGGCAAGCTTTTCAAGAGCCGGGCAAAACCGGTTTCAGTTTCTAGAGAAGACCACCGAGGTTGTCGTAAGTTCGGTCAATGACTTCCCTGCCCCAGATTTCAAAAATCCGTTTAAAGGCCATTTACATATTTTCTGTACCGCGGAGCAGCGGCTAAAAGCTATTGCCACGCAATACCTTCAAGGCACAAAAGTGCTCCGCTGTAGTCTGGCAAGCACCGGGATAATTTTTCCTTTCCATTATTTCTGGTAATTCCTTCTTGTTTTTAAAGCTGCTAAAGCCACTTCATATTTTACTTTTTAGCTGATGCCACTGCTGCAGAGTATGTTTTTTCCTCAGATAGACAAGGCTAGGCTTATACTTTTTTTAAATAAAAACAAAGATGGATTTCGTAACAACCACCATAGGATTGCTTTGCATTATACTTTTGATCTTACCTTTTCTGTATGTCAGCAGGAAGAATAAATTAAAGAGCAGAAAGCTCCTGCAAGACTTTCTGGACAGAGCAGACCAGCAACAACTTACTATCTCGCACTACGACTTTTGGGACCCGTTTTATGCCATCGGTATCGACAAAAACAAAAAGAGGCTATTTTATACCCGAAGCCAAACAGGTACAGCGCAGCAGGTCCTGATCGACTTATCCGAAGTTGGGCGTTTCTGGGTAAACAAGCTCAGCAAGGAAACACACGGCAATATGGTCATAGATCATATAGAGCTGGTATTTTCGTACCGGAACCAGAAGCATCAGGAAAAAGTACTGGAGTTTTACAGTAAAGAGGAAAACCTGAACTTAACGGATGAACTCAGGCTATCAGAAAAATGGAAGCAGATCATCAATGAAAGTTTAGCAACTATACCTGAATCTACTGTAAGGAGCGGGCACAACAGGTAAAGCTAAAATAATGAAAGCTAATCCTGCCCTTCTTAGGGTAAAAGACACATTTTAGTATAATCAAGCGAAAAAGGTCTGGAGTAATTATCCGGACCTTTTTCGTTTTAATACCTGGCCTTCCCTGCCCCACTTTACCAGATAACAGGTGCCTAGCAAATGAAATCTCAGCTACTTTAGATATCTTACTACATTTAAGCTTTGATAAAAATTTAGAGATTAGGTGCTGTTGTTATAAGTATCTCTCAACTAATATTTCAAGGATGAAAACTAACTTTTATTTTTTCATTAGCCTGTTATGCTGCTTCGTTTTCGGATGCCAGCATAAACAGGATGAGCAGGAAGGCGCTCTTACACAAAAGAATAATACTCCCACAGTAGCTGACACAATACGTCCGCAAACAACTCCTTCTGACGAAAAGGTGCGCTACTTAGTACTGCCGCAGGAGTTCTTCGGCATTCGTTTAGCAGATACGATTTCTGCGCTTCAGCACAAATTTCCTGGCCGCTTAGAGAAAGCCATCAAGCGCACAGGTGAGGGAAATTTTACTGTGTATAAGATCAAGAATAAGAAAGGAGAATACCTGGCCGATATTTACCCCGAACTACCTGCAGCCGAGATCGTCGGGCAGATAGATATCTTCACACCAAGAGCAATGACTACAGCAGAAATAAAAATTGGCGATACGTATGCCCAATTACTCCAAAAAGGAGGTGAAGTTGCGGTGCATGGCTCAGAAATAGAGGGCCGCACCTACGCTTTGTATAACGGAATCTTTTATAGATTGGCCATGAACCACTTTACCTACGAACTGGATCCAGCCACCATCATCAATCCTGATGTCAAAATTACAGCGATAGTCATTCATCAGTAATCTTCTGAATCAAACCCCTGATTTCCGACGGCTGCAGATAGCGCCATTCGCCACGAGCCAGGTTTCCAAGTTCAATGGTCATGATACGGATGCGCACGAGCTTTTTTACTTCATAACCAAGCTTGTAGCACATTCTCCTGATCTGCCGGTTAAGTCCCTGCATCAGGATAATTTTAAAAGTATGGTCATTTACTCCCACAACCACAGCGGGCCTGGTCTTTTTACCCATAATAACAATGCCGGCAGCAAGGCAACTTAGTGCCTGTGGTGTCAACGGTTTGTCCACGGTTACCTCATATTCTTTTTCCTGGTGCTTCTCCGCATGCAGAATATCGTATACCAGTTCTCCATCATTGGTGAGCAGCATCAGTCCCTCAGAGGCTTTATCTAAGCGCCCTACCGGAACTACACGCTGGTTCAAGTCTAAAGCTTGCATGAGGTTATTCTGAACCGCGGCATTCATCGTGGATTCTATGCCGGCTGGTTTATGATACGCAATGTATACCGTCTCTCTGGGCGTTTTAATGACCTGATCGTCCAGTTTTACCTCATCATCAGGCAACAGCACCTGCGTTAACGTTCCTGTTTGGCCATTCACCAGCACCCTTCCCGAAAGAATATACCGGATGGCCTCTTTGTTTGAAACAGTTAGTTTCTGAACAACATAGTGCCTTAGGGAAGTATAAAGTGCTTTCATTGATTGCAGAAATTTACATCATTTATACTTTGTCAATTGAATCTTTCTAAAAATTAAAATCATAATACTTGACTTTACGTAAAGCATTATTAACTTTGAAACACAAAGTACTTTTATGAATCAGCAGCAAGACCAGTTAGCCACCCTGCACGAGATCCGGAACATCATGGATCGCTCTTCCCGGTTTATTTCGCTTAGTGGCCTTTCCGGTGTAGCAGCCGGCATTTCGGCGCTGATTGGAGCAGCTGTTGTAAAATGGTACCTGCTCTCGCACCACATCAACTATCAGCAGAACCTGGGTCTCCAGCTAACAAGCGAATCCGTTGTGTTTATACTTTCGGTGGCGGCGTTCGTGTTTATACTTGCGCTCTGCCTGGCCATTTATTTTACTGCCCGTAACGCACATAAGACCAACCACCGGGTGTGGGATAGTAAAACAGAACGCATGCTGGTTAACCTGTTTATTCCGTTGGCGGCAGGAGGCATTTTTTGTGCCGTTTTGGTTTACCATCACTTGCTATACTTGGTCGCACCTGTTATGCTTATTTTTTATGGATGTGCCTTGTTAAATGCCAGCAAGTATACGCTAAGCGATATCCGGTACCTGGGCTTGTTTGAAATTATACTGGGCTTGCTCGCCAGCTTTTTTGTAGGCTACGGCTTACTGGCCTGGACAATAGGTTTTGGAGTACTGCACATTGTGTATGGTACGCTGGTGTATGTTAAATACGAACGCTAGCACGCCTGTGAAAGATTACCTGGATAATATAAATAAAGCCTTTGAGAGCAGGGTGCGGCTCGGTATTATGTCGGTGCTGATGGTAGAAGATCGGGTAGATTTCAGTACGCTTAAAGATACGCTGCAACTGACTGACGGGAACCTTGCCAGCCACCTGCGCGCACTCGAAGAAGCCGACTACCTGCAGGTAGAAAAGCAATTTGTAGGCCGCAAACCAAACACTACTTACCAGGCCACCCCAATAGGTCGAGAAGCTTTCAACAGCCACCTGGATGCCCTGGAGCAGCTAATTTTAAATAACAGGAAAGGCGCCTGATTTTTTTTATACTTACACTTTGTATTTCAAAGTACTTTATAGGACATCAAAGCTATTTTGTTAACCTAAATATCAACTACAATGACACAGCAAAATGAATCTCAAAACACGTCCCTCCATCCGGCCCCGGCGGGTAAGCGCATGCTACAAGGTGCCGGAATAGGCCTCGTCCTCATCGCTTTTTTCCTGCTCGGGGCCGGCGAGCCTAAGCCCGAATGGCCAAAGTTCTGGATGGTTAAACCACTACTTATAGTTCCGGCAGCTGGAGCACTGGGTGGGCTGTTCTTCTATAACATGGACCATTTGCGTGCACGGGGTGGCTGGAGAACAGCAGTATCCTACATAATTAGCCTGCTCATTTTCCTCATCATACTATGGCTAGGTACAGTATTGGGGCTGAACGGCACCATGTGGGATTAACCGTTCGGCAAATACCTGCAAATTAGCCTTTAAGCTCCCATCAATTTAAAGTATAATCTAAACTAAAACACAAAATTATGATTACGCAAAACAAAAGATTGACCGGCATAGTGCTTACAGTAGTGTTTGTCCTACTGATACCTTTAATAGCGATGCAGTTCACAAAGGAGGTGAACTGGGATGTTTTTGACTTTGTGGTAATGGGCATCCTGCTGCTCGGCACAGGGCTCTTATGTGAGTTGGTGATGCGGCAGGTAAAAAGCAGGACTTACCGGATTGGTATGCTGGTAATAATTCTGATCGCCCTCTTCCTGGTATGGGCTGAACTTGCCGTCGGCATCTTTGGTACACCATTCGCCGGAAATTAGGCAGGAAAGCTATGCTTGAGGGAAGAGGTAAGAAGAAAAGTATGACTGGAACTGAAAACTTAACAACTTATGGAAAACAGAATTGGAATGATTAACAGGCCAAATGCCTGGAGTATTAGTGGTTGAATATTTGGTATAGTTGTGCTGATAGTCGGTTTGTTGAATATGTTTTTGGTGCACCCTGTACCGGGTGTTACTTATTTGCTGCTATCACTGGTTTACATTCCTCCAGCAAACGTCTACATTAGGAAGAAGTTTGGCTTCTCGGTTCCGTTTGTGGTTAAAATCATCCTGGGCATAGTTCTTATTATGTTCACACTAGGTGTAAGCGACCTTGGAGATATGATCGGTAAGTTGTGAATTCTTAGCTTATAAAAGCTTTAAGTTAAAGCTGATTCAATTCAAAAAAAAGCAGGATTAGAAGGATACTTCACTAAAGATCAAATCAATCAACCATGAAAAATGAAATACTTGCGCACCTAAACGATCCGGGGCAGTTGGAGAAGTTGTACCGCCAAAACAAAGCGCCTTTCAAGCGGGAGTTCAGCAACCTATATCCGGAATTGAAAGGCAATATACTGGCCGACTTCTGGAATGAAAGACTGCATTACGAAAGTGAGGAGATTAACTGGGGCACCAGCAGAGAGCTCTTGTTTGTGCTTATTGCGGCGCTGCTTGCAGGATTTATCGCCAAAATACCTGCTATTTTCCAGATCGATGAGGACTTCTTCTATCCCCGAAATATCGGTTTCATCTTTCTACCATTGCTAATGGCCTACTTTGTCTGGAAAAACCACCTGCAACTTAAATGGATTGTGGCCATTAGCGCAATCCTGCTGGTTTCCCTCTTTTACATCAATGCCCTGCCAGTGTCCACCACAAGTGACACCCTTGTGTTAGCCTGTATCCATTTACCTTTGCTGCTGTGGGTGCTATTAGGAATAGCCTTTGTTGGTAATAACCTTCAGGACAATAACAGCCGGCTCGATTACTTAAAATATAACGGCGACCTGCTTGTGATGACCACCCTCATTTTAATTGCCGGAGGAATCATGACTGGGCTTACCATTGGTCTTTTCGCGCTGATCGGATTTCACATCGAGCAGTTTTACGCAGAATACGTTGGCGTCTTTGGGCTGGCTTCAGCGCCTATTGTAGGCACTTACCTGATCCAGACCAATCCGCAGCTGGTCAATAAAGTCTCGCCTGTGATAGCCAGGATATTCAGCCCGCTGGTTTTGCTAATGCTCGTCATTTACCTGTTTGCTATCGTTTATTCAGGCAAAGACCCTTACAACGACCGGGAATTTCTGCTTATATTTAATTTCCTGTTGATTGGTGTAATGGCCATTATCTTCTTCTCGGTAGCAGAAAACTTCAAAACGGCCAACAATACCACGACAATTTGGGTGCTGTTTCTATTGTCAGCCGTAACGGTTATTGTAAACGGCATTGCACTTTCAGCCATCCTCTTCCGGATAGCTGAATGGGGTATGACGCCAAACAGGCTGGCAGTACTAGGCAGTAATTTACTCATGCTGCTAAACCTGTTGCTCATCACGGCACGCCTTTTCAGAACGCTCACCAAGAAGTCTGACCTGGCAGCTATTGGGAAGTCAATAGCACAATTTCTGCCGGTTTATGGTATCTGGGCAATGATCGTGGTCTTTATATTCCCCTTGATCTTTGGCTTTAAATAGCACCTGAAGTTTGTTGATTTGCTGGCATTTGGTTTAAAACAGGGCTACCACCTGCCTGCATCTGTTGCTTATACTTATTTCAAAATAGACTACCGTGATTTCTTCTGGTATCTATGGGCGGCAGTCGCTTAAGCTGATCTCCTCCAGGTTAGAAATTTACTTCTTGGGGTAGGCAATTGAAGATGAGCGCAGTGCCAGCGCCTAACTGCAGTGTAAAAGCCTCTAGTATACTTCTCTTCCCTCCTATTATTTGTTGTTCATGGTTCATAAGGCCTCAAAGTAGCAACTCTTTTTACTCTTCAACTAACCCTCTCACTACCCTCTTTCCCTATCTTAATTTTAATGTGATAGAATTTATCTATTCCTCATAGATTTTTAGAATCACTAAAACTGGAATAAAGGTCTACAAAGCTGTATATTTAAATGAATTAAATGCTGCTCTCAAGTAAACAGCAAATCTTACGACACATTTTTTATTAAAAACTATACTATGGAACATAAAGAAGACAGGCATGTAGCCCCCAACACCCCTGTATGGGATACCAATGAGTCCAGCAGGTGCCCTTTTATGGGTGGTGCTGTAAAGTCTACTATGGCAACGGCAAGAACAAACCGCGACTGGTGGCCTAATTTATTGAACCTGAAAGTGTTGCATCAACCCTCTCCCCTGGCGAATCCGCTGGGCGAAGACTTTAACTATGCCGAGGCGTTTCAGCAGTTGGACCTGGAAGCTGTGAAACAGGACCTGTATGCGTTAATGACAGACTCGCAGGAGTGGTGGCCGGCAGACTACGGCCACTATGGCCCCCTTTTTATACGGATGGCCTGGCACAGTGCAGGTACTTACCGTATTGGCGACGGCCGCGGTGGAGCCAGTTCCGGCTCACAACGCTTTGCTCCCCTGAATAGCTGGCCCGACAATGCCAACCTCGACAAGGCCCGCTTGCTGCTTTGGCCCATCAAGCAGAAGTATGGCAAGAACCTTTCCTGGGCCGACCTGCTGATTCTGACCGGAAATTGTGCGTTGGAGTCGATGGGGCTTAAAACCTTTGGCTTTGGTGGCGGACGTGAGGACGTGTGGGAACCGGAGGAGATCTATTGGGGATCTGAAAGTGAATGGCTGGGAAACAAAGAGCGGCATGAAGGCGGCGTGCTCGAGAATCCGCTTGCAGCATCGCACATGGGGCTTATCTATGTAAATCCGGAAGGCCCGAATGGCAACCCCGACCCACTTGAATCAGCCCACCACATCCGCGAAACCTTTGGCCGTATGGCCATGAACGATTATGAAACTGTTGCGCTGATTGCCGGAGGCCATACTTTTGGCAAAACGCATGGCGCAGGAGACCCCCGTGAATACGTAGGTGCCGAACCTGCCGGGGCTAGTATAGAAGAAATGGGCCTTGGCTGGCGCAACACCTTAGGTAGCGGAAACGCCGGCAACACCATCACCAGTGGCCTGGAGGGCGCCTGGACTAGCACTCCTACGGAATGGGGAAACAACTTTTTTAACAACCTGTTCGGTTACGAATGGGAGCTGACCAAGAGCCCGGCCGGCGCCCACCAGTGGAAGCCGAAAGGTGACGCTGGCGCCGGCACAGTTCCTGATGCGCATGACCCAGCGAAAAAGCATGCACCATTTATGCTGACCACGGACCTGGCCTTAAAGATGGACCCCGCGTACGAGAAAGTCTCACGGCATTTTCATGAGAACCCGGATGAGTTTGCCGATGCTTTTGCGCGGGCATGGTTTAAACTAACCCACCGCGACATGGGACCCCTCTCACGCTACCTGGGTCCGGAAGTGCCCGACGAGGAGTTGATTTGGCAAGACCCGATCCCGGCTGCAACTTATGAGCTGGTTGACAACCAGGATGTAAATGCCTTAAAAGGTAAGATCCTAGATGCAGGACTATCCGTATCGCAGCTCGTGACGACGGCCTGGGCATCGGCATCCACTTACCGCAATTCTGATAAAAGAGGTGGTGCCAACGGGGGGCGTCTTCGCCTTTCGCCACAGAAAGATTGGGAGGTTAACAATCCGGCGGAGCTGGCGCAGGTTCTGCAGCAATACGAACGTATTCAGCAGGAATTCAATAGCGCGCAAAGCGGCGGCAAACAGGTTTCCATAGCCGATTTGATCGTGCTGGGAGGCTGTGCAGGCATTGAGAAAGCCGCTAAGGCTGCTGGCTATACTGTAGAAGTGCCTTTTACGCCTGGTCGTACGGATGCTTCTCCGGAGCAAACGGATGTGCAAGCGTTCGCCATTCTGGAGCCGAACGCCGATGGGATGCGTAACTACTTCAGGAATCAGGATCACATATCTGCCACAGCCGAAGAAATGCTCGTAGACCGTGCCCAACTGATGACACTTACTGCCCCGGAATTAGCTGTGCTTATCGGCGGTATGCGGGTGCTAAATACCAACTGGGATCATTCCAGACGTGGCGTATTTACCGAAAATCCAGAAACACTTACGAATGACTTTTTCGTCAACCTGCTCGACATGAGCATCACCTGGAAAGCTATTTCAGAGGCTGACCAGGAATTTGAGGGTCGCGACCGCAGAACCGGCGAAGTGAAATGGACTGGTAGCCGGGTAGACCTGATCTTCGGTTCAAACTCTGAGCTTCGGGCTATTTCTGAGTTTTATGCTTGCGCAGATGCGAAAGAGCGCTTCGTGAAAGACTTCGTGAAAGCCTGGAATAAGGTCATGAACCTGGACCGCTTTGATCTAAAGTAAATACGCATTTATACGTGGGCCTAAGAATGCTGCGAAGCGCTGCCCCTATTTATACTTAAAAAAAGGCACCCTGTTACCAGGGTGCCTTTTTTATGATATGTTATGAGATAAAGTTCTCCTCGATCTTATAAAACGAAAGAAGCAGCATTCCAATAACCCTTCCGCCTTGTAAAAAGGCTACATTCAAGTATAAATCAGACATACTCCTACCTGCAGGGCAAGTTAACTTCTATCCTATAAACAGGAAGATTAAGCGCTGCTTAGTACGCTTACCCTGCTAAAGAGGAGGGGTAGCAATCGTATTCCTCAGGGCTTCTAAAATCCCAGTACACTTCCAGGGTGGTTGGGCCGCTCAGGTAGGCCGGAATAGTAGTATAAATTATTAAACCATCTTTAAAAATACGTCTGCCAGTCCGGGACAGGTGCATAGCCCGCCATAACAGCCTGTCTTTGATTTCCTGGGCCACGGGGCGCCTACCACTAACGTAAACGCTACCCTCCTCAAATTTAAAAATGGTTGTATACATAATCCCGACGAGCTATAGATACAAAATAACCCGCGACATACGGCAATGTGTGCGGCAGGTTTGTTATTGTACGAAATAAATAAATTATAGGTATTTATTTACTTTTAATTTATTTATCGCCGGCTATACTATAAATGCAGCACATACACCCGAACTAAGGCAAACACAGCCATCAGCAGAAAAATGGTGTTCAGCACCCAGCTGGCATGTGCTTTCTTGGAAACAGCGTACAGGATCAAAAAAAAGCAGCCAACTATATTTGCTCCCAGGTACTCCACTGATTGGCTGCCAATAACATTCAAACTATTCAGGCTAAAAGCCAGGAGAGAAAACAGTGCTCCAAGCCATCCTATTCCTTCCCATACATATTTTCGTAGTGACACCATGGCATTACATATTCTTTTTAATGCAAAGTAGTATATGCGTACGGGCTAAAAAATGCTAATATTGGCTTGACTAATGCGAAAAACAGATTAAAGATGGAGCTACAGCAGATAAGGTACTTTCTGGCGCTGTCACAGGAACTACACTTCTGGAATACCGCCGAACGCATGTTCATCACACAGTCGGCACTTAGCAGGCAAATTAAGGCGTTAGAAGATGAACTTGGCGTACAGCTTTTTGAGCGAAGTAAGCGCAGCGTAAAGTTAACGGAGGCGGGCACGTTCCTCAAAAACCAATGGCTGCCTTTGCTTGATGAGATCAACCGCATCCATTTGCAGGCGCGCAAAATTCATGAAGGAGCTTTTGGCACTGTCAAGATCGGCTATCCAGGCTCCATTGCCTACAGCTTTATGCCGGAGTTGATCACAAGTATATCCCATACGCTGCCGGAGCTAAAACTGGAATTGGTAGAGCCAACCGACATCAGCTTTGAGCAGCTACTGCTAAATTACCAGATGGACCTGGCCTTCCGGCGTGACCCGGCCGAAAATCCTTCATTGCAGTCAAGCTGCCTGTACTCAGAGCCATTTGCTCTTGTGGTGCCGCTGCACCACCACCTGAATGAGCAGAATTTTATAGGATTACAGGACCTGGAGCACGAAAAGTTTATTTTGTCGAACCTGGCACAGACGACCTTTTATACAGCAAGTCTACGGCAGATCCTGGAAGATCATCATTTCAAACCCAACGTTTACATTGAAACAGACTTTGGGGGAATGATCCTCGGGCTGGTTTCCCGCGGTTTGGGTGTATCCATACTACCCTATTCTTATGCGTTTAGCGCATTGCCTAACGTGCGTTTCATTCCACTGCCCTACACGGTAAACCTCTATGCAACCTGGCGACGGGATGACAAAAGCCCCGTGCTGCGGAACATACTACAGCAGGTGCAGGAAACGGCAATGAAGTTTCTGCTTGACAGTAACTAGCACGTGTGGCACTGCTGGGTTAGTTATACTCAAACGAAAGAAACATTCTGCATATCTGCTTTTGTAAAACAGACCGAAACGTATACTTCTACCCTATCTTATCAGAAAGGTATATTTAACTTTTATCTTTTTAACTTAAACCAGACATTAGCCAGCAACTGCTGATGCGTTTTGAAAAAGCAGTATGATGATTTTCTCCGAAATAAGCTTTATAGAAATCTTAGACCTTTTAGGAACATTTGCCTTTGCCATTAGTGGCTTCAGGTTAGCCTCAGGCAAGCACATCGACTGGTTTGGAGCTTACGTTATCGGCCTTGTAACCGCTATCGGTGGCGGAACGATCAGAGACCTGCTGCTTGGCATACGACCTTTCTGGATGCTGAATGCCAGTTATCTGCTCACAACTGGCGTGGCATTGCTCTCCGTTATTCTTTTCAAAGCGAAGCTGCTACGGCTGGGCCATACATTATTCATCTTCGATACCGTTGGCCTCGGGCTTTTCACCACGGTTGGTATAGCAAAGAGCTTTAATGCGGGGCTACCCTTCTGGGTATGCATTATGATGGGTGCTATTACAGGAACGGCAGGCGGCGTAATCCGCGACGTGCTCATCAACGAAGTGCCTTTGCTGTTCCGAAAAGATATTTATGCGCTGGCGTGCATCGCCGGTGGACTTGTTTTCTTTTTATGCTACAAATTCGATTTCTTAGTGCCTGTTGTTGAGGTACTGGCAGCATTAACTGTGATCATAATAAGAGTAATAGCTGTTAAATTTCACATTCAGCTACCGCTTTTAAATCTTGACAATAGCAAAAAAGATAATGAAGTATAACACTATTGGTAAGCAGTAATAAGCTGAGAAATCATTGTCGCACGTTTGCTTAAAGGCATACCAGAAATTAGAAAGTTTCTCAAAGTCTACCTCCAGTTTAATTTACAGCAAAGAGCTTTTGTCGTATCATACTTCCTTAACAGAAACTGCAGCCAAGAGTTAGCTTTGGCTTTTTATCGAGCGTAAACTACCCCATGCGCAAAAAGCAATGTGCGCAGTTGAACTAAGAAGGAACGGTGGGGATATTTTCTAAAATTAAAAACGAAGTAAAAGGATGGTTTCCTGCCTATTTTGCATTAGTGATGGCGACTGGTATTGTCTCGATCGGAACCAGTTTGTTTGGCTTCAAAGCGGTGAACGATGTGCTGTTTTGGGTAAACAATTTTGCCTCTGCCCTGCTGCTGGCGCTGTTGCTTTGCCGCCTGCTGTTTTACTACCCATACTTTCTTGCCGACCTTTCCTCTTTTAAAAAGGGAGCAGGCTTCTTTTCGGTGGTGGCGGCCTCTAGCATTTTAGGTACCCAGTATGCGCAGTTAAAGCACAACTATGGTATCGCAAGCGGCCAGTTTTGGTTTGCCTTTGTAATGTGGCTGGTGCTGATCTATGCTTTTTTCCTGATCATCACCACCGAGTGCGATAAACCATCGCTGGACAAAGGAATAGATGGCGTATGGCTGCTACTGGTGGTGGCTACAGAATCGCTGGCGGTGCTGGGCACGACACTGGCAAAGCAACTGCTTTTTGCCCCGGAGCAAGTGCTGTTCGTTACATTGCTGGCCTTCCTGCTGGGCATTGTGCTGTACCTGGTTTTGATCAAGCTCATCTTCTATCGGCTCACCTTCTTTCAGGTAAAGCTAAAGACCTGGCGCCTCCGTATTGGATTAGCATGGGGGTGGTCAGCATCACCACGCTGGCGGGGGCAACGCTGGTGCAGCAGCTTACAGGAGTGGCAGCGTTAGCAGACCTGGTGCCCTTTGTAAAAGGACTTAGTATGCTTGCCTGGGCCACCGCCACGTGGCGGATACCTGTTGTGCTGCTGCTGGAAGTATGGAAGTACCTGATTAAGAAGGTGCCTTTAACCTATACCCCGAAGTTTTGGAGTATGGCTGAAACCACGGAAGAACCGCAACTGAGCATTAGTTTCGAAGCGAACACTACCACTATCCGGGTACCGCGTCCGATGGCTGATAAGTGGACGGGTACGGACTAGGTAGGCTTTGATGGCAAGATTGACACCGGTAAAGGGCAGGTAATAGAAGTACTTGTAGAAAAAGACTTCGTGTGCCTCGACAGTCCCGAAGAAGACAACGTCGGAGCGTATCCTAACCCCAAGGCCATCTGCTAAAAGCAGCAGTGCGACTACTCTCCCACTGCCACCTTGACGGTTTTTCTACTTTTATAGTTAATCCGGTAAGAAGTGTATAGTAATCCCGTTATTAATCTCTACTAAACTAAATCAGCCTATGAGTACCAGCACCAGAGCAAGTGACCAGCAGAGGAAGCAGCGCCAAAAAGAATTCAAGGAAAGGAAAGAGCATCAGGAGTCACTTAAAGCTGCGGCAAGAAAAGCCAAACGCAATTCATCTGGTAAAGGTGAAGGAATAGATAAGACACCTACAATAGAAGAGTAAAGTTGTCTTTTTCTTCATCAGAGCGTCAACATTTCTCGCCTGATGCCCTTCTATACACCTACAGCCTGCGTAACACTTGAAAAGTAAGCATTTACGCAGGCTGTAGGTATAAGCCGCCTTTATTTACTGGCAACTATTTACTGGCAACAGCCCTAGTATCCTGCGGAATAGAAGGTTTTAGCACGAAAGCTTTTGCAAATCTTCCCACCAGGTTGAATTCATTTTCTGGCACTTTGTTTTGAACTGGCTTAATGGAGCGCAGGTACGAGATCACAGCAGTCATGTCTTCGTCGCTCATGTCCTGCCCCTGCATAAAAGGCAGCACCGCTTCTCCGTTCTTTTTTATACCATAGCGAAGTACGCGGGCGATTTCTGCGTCTGTCATACTTCCGATACCTGTTTTCGCATCGGGGGTAATGTTGGGTATAAAAAATATTCCGAAGGGTGTCTCCACCCTTTTTGCTCCCTCCAGCGAAGGCTCCTCCCCTTTCTGCAGCAACGAATTCACATCTTCCTCCGGGCTGTGGCAGTGCACGCATCCCCTTGTGACCATTGTGATCTCTTTCCCTCGCTCTATGACAGCAACATCGGCAGTTGCTTTAATGTTAGGATAAGGAGCATTGTAGGTAAGGTGCTGGCGCGCCATAGTGGCAACAGAGACTCCTGCAACAAGGCATACTATAAAGATGCCGGTCCATTTTAAAATTTTACGAAGCATAATGAGCAGATTTTGTAGTAATGATGAAAATGAAAGGCTGTATGAATTCAAAGAAATTTACCGCTGCTGAGCGACCGCGCGGGTAACTTTGTAAAGGATAGATCCGACAAGCAGGTAAACAATTGCTATACCTCCAATTCCGGCCTCCTGCTGCGCATACCAGATGCTACTGTTATTAAATAAAGGATTTACCAGCCTGCCAATCAGCAGAAAAGAGCTAAAAACGGCAACAGGAGAAAGAAGAATAGCAATGATCCGCAAAAGAAGGGAGCGGTTTCGGCTAAGCTGAAACCCTATACCTGTTGAGCCCACAATAAACAACAACAGGCCTGTCGTCATCAGCACAGCGGCTGCACCGGTATTGATGATCCGGCCATTAGTGGAAATAATGACACAGAGTTTCAGTATCCAGGCAATAGCACCTCCCACTAAAAGGAGGCTGGCAATTTGTGTCCATCTCGAAAAAAGTGCTTTTAATTTCATTGTTTATTTTGTTAAAATGAATTGATTGTGTTCATAATCAGAAATCTATCAGCACTACAAGGTGGGAGCGCCTGTAGATACTGCTGTGGAATGTCATACTTCGCTTCCATTAGTCTTTCTCGATCTCCAGAGCAGGGCTATGCTCATAATGAGTATGGACAGCATAAATAGTAAGAGCGCAAGCGCACCAATTTTATGCAGGACTTCTTTGTGATTGAAACTACCGGTTGTGATCAAAAGGGTAATGCCCGGAAGCAAGCAGGGAAAACTAATCCACTTTGGCATGATGCCGAATCTGAGGATACAGATTCCTGTGGTGATAAGGAATAATGCTAAAGGAGCGACAAACAAATGCGCCGTGCTATGGGAAATTTCATCCAGGCCCCGCACAAGATCAGGACTCACATCCCGGCTTGCCATCAGTGCTGTAGCAACGAGGCTGGCCTGGCTTACCATAAACATCGTGGCGGTCATTAAACCTGCCCCTAAGAGCACGCTGGGCAACCAACTCCTCGCCTGATCCAGGCGCCGCACCAGGCTATGCAAGGTGCCGATAAAGATTAGGAAAAGTAAAAAGCTGATAGCTACCAGGTGCGCCCCTACTAGGTAGCTGGCCACGTTCTGCTTGTAAAAGTCAGCCAGTATCTGGTTATCAAATTCATAAGGCGGCTCCGGTACAATCGTGGCGCTATAGAGCCAGAGCAACACAAAGGCCAGTCCGCTGGCCATGCCCAATCGGTCTGTTAATATGGATGATCTGGCGGAGGAAACAGTTAACGACGCTTCGGTAACTGTTTCGGTGCTGATACTTAATGTAGACATAGTTTTATTGGTTTATAATGGATGATTTGGTTTCTGGTCTCAAGGGCATCAGAAAGGTATAACTTCACTGACAGAGGCTGACTTCTTTCAGGAGTTTATGCAGGGCTTCCTCCTGATCATTGCGGCTGGTATCCTGATTAGCCGCACTATCAACAGCATCATAGATCACGATGGTGTTGTAAAGCCCTTTAAAACTGTTGGCATGGAGCAATAGGTCTGTCTGAGCCCCTGAATTATTTCTTAAAGAGTTTTGACTTAACCCGATTCCTGCAGCACATATTAGTAGCAGAACAGAGATGAGCGTTGCCTTTCCGAAAGAGATATTCATAGTCTTGTTGATTTGATAGTAGTATAGCTTCTGTATAGTATGCGTTTGTTGTTTCCCTTTGTGATCTTGTTAGCTGTCAGGGTACATGGCAAAAGTACAGCAGCGGGCATACCTGTGTCTAACACGCTCGTTACAAGTGCTGACACGGAAGTAACATCGCTTAAAAAGCTGTTTTAAGCGATGTTGAGCAATATAATTGGTGTTACATAGTATAACACAGTGGTAACAGGAGTACTATAAGTGCAGCGAGAGGGAGGCGCTTTCCAGGAAGCTACCAAATGGATTAGGAGGTGACACAGGAGAACCTGGCTCGTGCGAGACGAGCGTTTTAGAAGTATGGCAAAAGACTAAAAAGGTTTTGATGGAGCAAACGCTAACATCGCCCAGAAGAAGCGATACTTAGGCTAAAGGAGCCGGTTGCTGTGCCGCATATTCGGTAGGGAGCACGCCAAATTGTGCCCGGAAACATTTGGAAAAGTATGATAGGTTGTTGAAGCCAACCTGATAGGCTATTTCTGCTACGTTGCCGGCACGCGCCTCCAGCAGGTGTGCGGCCTGCTGGAGGCGCATTACGCGCACAAAATCGCTTGGCGACTGGCCGGTCAGGGCTTTTAACTTCCGGTGCAGGTGCACCCTGCTCAGGCCGATCTCCCTGCTAAACTCATCGACACTGAAGTCTGCGTCGCCCATGCGTTCGTCAACCAATTGCATCACCTGGCGCAGAAACTTCTCATCCACCGAGGCGACCACCATCTTGGTCGGTTCCAGGTGCAGTTGCTTGCTGAAATGTTCCCGAAGTTTACGGCGGTTCGCGATCAGGTTTTGTATCCTGCTGTGCAGCTCTCTGGAGTCGAAAGGCTTTGTTAGATATTCATCTGCCCCGGTTTGTAGACCCGTCAGCTTCGCATCTGCGGTGGCCAGGGCCGTTAACAGGATAATCGGAATATGGCTGGTGCGGACATCTTCCTTCAAATGGCTGCACAGGGTGATGCCATCCATTTCAGGCATCATCCAATCCGAAATGATGAGGTCCGGTATGGTTTCAAGCGCTTTAGCAAGCCCCTCTGCGCCATTCGTGCTTTCCAATACACGGTATTTCCCCTCCAGCGATCTGCGGATGTAGTGGCATAAGTCGCTGCTGTCCTCCACGATCAGCACGAGCGGAGCTTCCTTCGGAGTAGAACCAGCAGCGTTCTCTGGCACTAATTCCTGCGGCAGATCTTCCGGAATAGCTACTATACTTGGTAGAGTGGCTGTAACAGCATGTGCTGGTGCGTCAATGGCTGACACAGGAATGTAAGGGAGCTGCATGATAAAAGCGGCACCTTTGCCCGGTTCACTTTCTACCCACAGCTGGCCTTGGTACAGGGCAACCAGCTCTTTGGCAAGCGCCAGGCCGATGCCAGTCCCTTGGGCATCTGTATAATGTTGCTCTCCCTGATAAAACCGGTCAAACACATGCTCTAGTTGATCAGGGGCTAAGCCTGGTCCATTATCCTCCACCACAATCCGGACCATAGGTGGAAGCGCATCATTAAGCAGGGAAGCTTTGAGCTGTACCTTGCCATGTGCAGGCGTAAACTTAAACGCATTAGACAGCAGGTTGTACAGGACCTTCTCTACTTTATCAGCATCGTACGCGCACAGCAGCGGGGTGTCGGGGAGTTGTTTAGCAAACTCAATCTGTTTGTGCTCGGCCAGCGAGGAAAAGGAAGTATAGACGAGGCGCAACAACGCGGTAAGGTCTCCGCCTGCCGTTTCTAAAACCATGTGTCCAGACTCCACTTTAGAAAGATCGAGAAGCTGGTTGATAAGCTGCAGGAGCCGCGTGGCATTTCGTGACATTACTTTCAGATCTGCTATACTTACCGGAACAGCCGTTTGCTCCTGTTTTTGCCCCACAGAGGGTATCCGATCGAGCAGGTTATTCAGAATAATGGTAAGTGGCGTTCTGAACTCATGAGAGATATTGGCAAAAAAGCGGGACTTTAGTTGGTCTAACTCCTGTAGCTTTTCTGCTTGGGCGGCCAGGGCCTCGGCCTGGTAGCTCAGCTGTTCATTTTTAGCAGCAATTTCTTCAGTACGCAATGTAACAGTGTGCTCGAGCTGTACTTTTTCCGCCTTCAAAGCTGCAAAACGCCAGCGAAGGAGAAAATAGATCACACTGGCTGCGCCTATTAAATATAACAAGTACATCCAGAAGGTGCGGTACCAGGGTGGCTGGATGGAAAAGGTATAAATGGCCTCTTTCCCTAACTGGCCCTGCGCATTTATACTTCTTGCCCTCAGGTTGTAAGTGCCTTCAGGTATCTGAGTATAGGCTTTGAATGGCTCTTTGGTCCAGGCAGACCACCCTTGGTCGTACCCCTGCAGCCAGAACTGAAACCAGTTGTCTTCGGCGCCATTGTAACTTGGGGCTGCTACCTCAAAGCGCGGGGAATTATATTGATAAGATAAATGCAAAGGGGTATCTGCTCGCGGGTACAGCACCGAGTCAGCGGGTAATACGATGCGTTCCAGCAAGGTAGAAAAAGGCTGTGGTTGAGCTGGGGAGCGCTGCTCGTCTAACCGGATCAGGCCATCGATCCCTCCAAACCAGAAGGCTTCCTGCCCTTGCTGATAGGCAAAATTCCGAAGTGGCGTTGTCGTTCCACTCAACGGATAGGCTTGTACCTGATAGGTTCCATCTGGCTTTTGTTGGGCACGTTTCAACTGCCAGTTCTGCTCCCCGTTTTCTTTTGTCCACAGCCAGATAGCCTTGGTCCCGCTATACTCTGTCGCCGGGAACAGCATTACAGCTGCCAGGCCAAATTGCGCTGCAAAATTTGGTGCCGGCTCAAATTTATCACGACGCTCGTTATAGCGGTACAAGCGGCTATCGGTTTCACCGACCTGTGCCAACAGTTGTTTGCCGACCAGGTAAAGCTTTACCGCTCCTGACGGGAGGCCTTTTGCGGAGTCATACTTGCCTGCGGTGGCATGTTGTAAGTAATCTTCTGAGGCGGCAGGCGTTCCTTTTTGTTGGAAACGCACCCGCAGCACCCCGGATTTTACAGGAAGCCATAAGTCGCCATCTGGTGATTCAATTACCTGTGAGAGATCCTCCTTTAGCTCTGGTAAAAGCTGTGTTTTTTGCCATCTTTCGCCTACCTGCCGGAAGGCATACAAGCCCGCTGAAGTGACATAAACAACAGCAGAATCGAGCTTGCTACGCTCAATGTCCCTACAATAATTTTTCCAGGGGGCAGCGGAGATTGGTATAGGCATGAACTTCCCCTGGCGATATTCCAGCAGGCCCGCTTCACTTGCCAAGAGCAAGGACTGATTAAACGGCTGCAGTGCCCATACACTGGAGTTGAATCCTGGTACTTTGCTAAAGTTGGCCGAAGGACTCCGCGTAGGTCTGGCCTTGAGCACGAACAAGCCATCGGTGGTGCCCGCATACATTTCGCCCTGGTACGTAGCCATTGCGTACGTCTGGCGTTGCAAGCCATTCCGCTCATTAAAATAAGTTAGAGGAGATGTTGTCTGTACCCGGCTTATCCCCTGCTCCATGCTGATCCAGAGCCCTCCCTGATTGTCTGTGCTCAACAAGTAAGCCGTGTTGCCTGCTAAACCACTTTCCTTCTTTAGGATAGTTTGGATGTTTGCCTCCTGATCCGTGATCACCACACCACCTCTCAGCGTCGTAAAGGCTATGTTTCCATCTGCTAAGCGCTTGCTGCTAAAAAGGTAATTTTCTTTAAAGTAAGCCTGCACCGGGCTGTTGACAGGAGTAACAGCATGCCCGTCGAACATGTAAAGGGAACTGTTGTTGATGCCAACCAGCCATTTATTGTTGCGGAGTGGCTGTATAAAATTGATGTTGTTTTGCCAGAAGAATTTGTCTTTTGAAAATAGCTGGAGCCTATCACCCTGCAACACAAACAGCCCATCCTGATATGGCTGCACATATAGCTTGCCGTTGATCCAGCTCATAAATCCAAAAGCATTTGCTGCCTTCCATACTTTAAACCGATTGTTTTGCCAGCGCATCAGGTACTGGTTTGTTTTATAGTATACCCCTTCCGGCGTTACGCTGGCTGACCAGACCTCTCTCAGTGGAAGCATATCTTTCGGAAGCTTGGGAAGCAGGGAAACAAAGCGCATTTCGCCGTTTTCGTCGGCAGCTATGTAGCCTAGGTTATCCGAAGCACCTACATAAATGCGCCCTGTTGCATCCTTATCTAAGGCCCACACGATGCTACTGCCAGGTACTTTAATAAACTGCCAGTTATTGCCGTTGTAGACCAGGATCCCCCCATGGCTCCCGATCAACATTCTTCCTTTGTTATCCTGAAGAATGGCCGTGTGCTCAAAGCTATTGGTAAAGTGAAGGTAATCTTTGGGGTTGAAATTCTGAATGAAAGGCAGGCCGCTTTCTTTTTCTATCAACCTTGCTTGCTGCGGGGATAATGGCTGCGCAAAAGCACTTTCAGGTGCTAAATCCCGAAAGAAGACTAGCAAAAGAGGTAGCCTCCACATAAATTCTAGCAACGACTTCATAGACCACATTTGCCACCTATTATACATGCATTAATTTAGCAAAATAATTAAAGTATATAAATAGGTAGAAAGTCTTTTTAAGCGATTCGAATAGCTTCTGCACACCACTAATATAGCAAGGACCACGTTGTTTTACCAGAGTACTTACTTCGTACATATTTCCGAAGAAGCATTACAAGAGCATCGGCTATAACCCCTTGCGTAATACTATAGAGTACCCCCTCCTCTTTAAAGCCTTCGGAGGAAATTGGTAACTCGTATACACGAGTGAAAAGGCCTATACTTTTGAGAATGCCTTAAGCCCTGGCTGCGCCAAGCTTATTGCTCACTCCATGCACTTTATTACAATTTATGTTACCAGTTTTGTTATCCTTTTGTGAGGAAGTTTCGAGGAGAAGATGTACAATGCTTAGGCTAGTCCCTTTAACTTTTTGTAGAAGCTATCACTGTAAGTATCACTAATCGGAATCACCTGATTGCCTATCCAGATCCTGTTTTTCTCGATATGATCAATTTTGTTTACTGCAACCACGTAGGAGCGGTGCACGCGGGCAAATTGAGCAGCGGGAAGAAGTTCTTCTAATTTCGTAAAGTTCAGCAACGTCATGATCTTCGCTTGGGCGGTATGTATCCGAAGGTAATCCTTCATGCCTTCTATGTAGCGGATGTCCTGCACGGCGAGCTTTTGGATCTGGTGGCCCACCTTCAGGAAAATGTAATTAGGTGCGATGAGTGCATCAGCAGGCTTGATTTCTTTCTGCGCTGGCAGTTGCCGGCTGCTGTGTTCCTGGTAAAGCCGTAACACTCCTTTATAAAACCGCTCAAACGTGAAAGGCTTTACTAAATAATCTTTCACTTCCAGGTCAAATGCTTTCAGGGCATACTGGTCATAGGCTGTTGTCAGGATGATCATCGGCTTTGGGTTCAGCATCGGTATAAAGCTAAGCCCGTTCAGGCCCGGCATGTTAATGTCCAGGAAGAGCAGGTCAGGGGCATCTTCTTTTAGGTGCGCTGCTGCTTCCAGCGGGCTCATATAAGTACCCTTCAGCTCCAGAAAGGGCACCTGGGCCACATACTCCTCCATAATTTCCTGTGCCAGGTGCTCGTCGTCAATGATATAACAGGTGAGTTTCTCTTTCATGAGGCTGTAACTGAAGACCGTGGATCGTTAGTAAGACTGAAAATGCATCGCCTGTGTTGTTGATCTCCAGACGATGCTGTTCCGGGTACAGCAAAGCCAGCCGCTTCTTCACATTCGGCAAACCAACACCACCCGGCTCTTCCAGCACATCGTCCAGATGATGCTCAACCGGATTCTGAATACTGAAAGTAAGGGTATTTTCTTTCACTTCAACCTTAACCCTTACATCACCCGGTTCCAGGCGGGCGGGACTGTGTTTGTAGGCATTTTCCAGCAGGTGTATGAACAGCAAAGGAGCAATGCTGCAGGAGGCGATAGCACCTGCTGTGTCCAGGTGCACCACAGGAGACTGCTTATACCGGAGCTGTTGTAACGCTATATAATCCTGTAAATAATCTAGTTCCCTGGATAGCGGCACAGTATGGGCATTGGATTCATAAATCATGTAGCGCATCAGGGATGCTAAGCGTTGCACCGCTTCTGGCGCAGTAGCAGCCTGCTTGTAAACCAGCGTGTGGATATTATTTAAGGTATTGAATAAAAAATGTGGGTTGATCTGTGCCTTTAGGTAATACAGTTCTGCCTCCACTGCCTGTTTCTCCAACTGCTCTTTTCTGATCATATTAAGTACCAGATTTTCTGTAATTCTTGCCAGCCAACTTAAGAAGATAAACGGAAGGACGATGGAGATCAGGGAGATAAAATAATATTCTGAAAAAAGGTCGACGGTATTCAGCCTTCTGTAATGTAAAAGGATATAGAGTACTGGGCCAGTTAGCACAATACCTGTCAGCCTGAGAAAATAAGCACGCTTCTTCTTTTTTCCTAAAAATAGGGTCAGGAGAAAGAAATGGCTATAAAAAACATACAGGCTTGTCAGCAGAACTCCCACAGTTAACCTTTCCCAGTAGGTGATATCCTGGCTGAGTTGTAAGGCTATCAACAGGCTAAACAGGATCCAGAGAACAATGTGGACTAGAGTAAAGACCTTTCTAATTCGATTCATAAAACAAAGATATTTTTTCCACCCATAGCCGCATACCCTATTCGGCAGTTGCCTTACATCAATCTGCGAATAGGCTAAATGCTTCTGCCAGTGCATTGGCGGAAGCATTGGCGCCACTGGTCGATTACTTCCCTTTAACTGTATATCTCTTTTTGCTTTAAGTACCCACAGGTTTTCCTTTATTCCAGCACTAAGCCAAAAGTCCTTCAAACGCTACAGCTTATGCTGGTCATACACGCTAAAACCACTAATTATGGAAAATCATCCCTTCTGCCTCTCTATTCACAATGTCTCCAAAACCTATGCTACTGCTACCTCTCGATGGGGGCTATCTCGCGTCAAGGAACAGCCCGCTGCAGTACAGGCATTAGACAATGTAAGCCTCACTATACCACCCGGTATGTTTGGCCTGCTGGGGCCAAATGGGGCTGGCAAGTCTACGTTGATGCGCATTTTGGCAACCCTGCAGGAACCGGATAGTGGCAGTATTCAGCTAGGTGGCATTGATGTACTGCACCAGAAAGAGCAGGTGCGCCAAACGCTGGGCTACCTGCCCCAGGAGTTTGGAGTTTATCCCAAAGTGAGTGCTGAAGATTTACTCGATTATTTTGCCGTGCTCAAAGGCATCACTAACCGCCCGGCACGCAAAGAAGTAACTGAAGCGCTGCTCCGGCAAACGAACCTGTGGGACAAGCGCAAACAGAAATTGGGTGGTTTCTCAGGGGGCATGAAGCAGCGCTTTGGCGTAGCGGTGGCGCTGATGGGAAACCCAAAGCTGCTAATAGTGGACGAACCCACGGCTGGCCTGGACCCTGCCGAACGGGTACGTTTCCTGAACCTGCTGAGCAAACTAGGGGAAAACAGTGTGGTGATACTTTCCACCCACATTGTGGAGGATGTTTCGGAATTGTGTACCAACCTGGCCATCATCAACAAAGGGAAAATTTTGCTGGAGGCACAACCGCAGCAGGTAGTGGAGGCCCTGCAAGGAAAGGTTTGGCGTATTCTGATTGATAAAAACAAACTGCCTGCAGTGGCGCAGGAGCACCAGGTGATTTCTGCCAAGCTACTTGGAGGCCGCACCCTGGTACATGTGTATAGCCAGCAAGACCCGGGGACTGGGTTTGAAGAGGTCATGCCAGATCTGGAAGATGTTTACTTTAGCACCATGACGGGCTTCTTGGACCATACCAATCAGCCACTTAAAGCAGCGGAGGTACAGCTATGAAATTTCAGAAGATATTTCAGTTAGAATTCAATTACCAGATTCGCCAGGTAGCTACCTGGCTGTACTTTATGGTGGTATTTGCAATAGCTTTCTCAATTCTTATAGGCAATTATTTGTCTGATGCGCGCGAAGGGTATATGCTGCTGAATGCGCCTATAATCATTGCGGCCGTCACCGTCTTGTGTTGTGTATTTTGGCTGTTGATGGGTGGCGCAGTCGCGGGAGATGCAGCTGCAAGAGATGTGCAGACGTGCATGTTTTCACTCACCTACACCGCTCCTACCAGCAAAGCTCATTATTTAGGCGGACGGTTTTTGGCGGCCTTTCTGCTCAATGTGCTTATTCTACTGGCCATCCCTTCGGGCATCCTTATCTCCATGTATTTCACCGGGGTAGAGAAAGAGGTATTAGGCCCATTTAACATTGGGGCGTATCTCAGTTCATATTTTTATCTGGTGCTGCCTAATGCCTTTATTGCAACCGCTATTCAGTTTTCGATGGCGGCGCTTACACGTAAAGCCATGGCCAGCTTTATGGGGGGCATTTGCCTCTTTATAGTGGCTTATCTGGTGGGCCAGGCGCTGGATGCTACGAAGGGACAAGTGGAATGGGGCACGCTGGTAGATCCCATGGGTTTTACACCCGTTCTAAGCCATTTATCCCTGGAGTGGAGCCCGATTGAAGTGAACACTAGTTTTGTTGAATTGAAAGGGACGTTTCTGGTAAGTCGCGTACTCTGGTTGATCGTATCACTGGGCATGCTGGCGCTTACCTATGCTCGCTTTCGGTTCAGTTTACCGGAAATACGTCAATCACAGAAAAAAATTACTGATACCAAAACAGAAACAGCAGCCCTGCCTTGGCTGAATTGGGGAACAGGAGCGTCACTGCCGCAGGTGCAGGGACGCTATGGCACTGCCACATATTTACGTCAATTACGCCTGATTACCTGGAACGCTTTTCTGCAGCTAGCAAAAAGTAAGGCTGGTCTTATTGTACTGGCTATTCTGGCTTTACTGGTAACGGTGCTTATAACCAAGAATTTAGATGCCAGAGAAGTACCTTTGTTCCCCAGAACAGACTTTGTTCTCAATTATATAGCGACTCCTCTCACGGAACCAAAATTTGCCTGGATTATTATCGCGCTACTCACCATGTTTTATGCCGGGGAGCTGGTTTGGGGGGAACGGGAAACAGGGCTCAGCGAAATTATCAACGCTGCCCCGGTGCCGGAGTGGATACTTTTCTTAGGCCGGTTCCTGTCAATAAGCCTTGTCCTTGTCGTGTGGCTGGTCTTTTTGATGGTGGCCGGAATGCTGGGACAGGCGGCAATGGGCTATACGCATTTTGATCTTTGGCTATACGTGCAGGTGCTTTTTGGGCTGCAGTTGGTCGATTGCCTGCTCTTTGCAATGCTGGTGCTGGTGGTGCACGTATTGGTTAATCAAAAATATGTGGGTCACCTGGCGGCGCTGCTGGCGCTTGGGTTTATCACCTTTGCCTCCAGCCTGGGTATTGAGCATAAATTACTGATCTTCTCGGCAAGCCCTAAATGGTCGTACACTGAAATGGCTGGTTTTGGCGCATCACTTGGCCCTTGGGTATGGTTTAAGCTTTACTGGCTTGCATGGTCGCTTTTGCTGGGAGTGGTGGTTGCGCTATTTTGGGTGCGGGGCCGAGAGGTAGGGTTTGCCTTCCGCCTTCAACTGGCACGTCAGCGCTTTACGCGCACCACAGCCCTTTTTACAACGGCAGTGGCTGCAGGCATTCTGCTTGTTGGAGGCTATATTTTCTATAACACCAACATACTAAATACCTATACCAATGCTGCTACTTCCGCGGCGCTGCGAGCGGCCTATGAGCAGCGCTATGGCAAGTACCGCAACATACCCCAGCCTTTACTAACCGGGGTAAAGCTGCAGATAGAAATTTATCCAAAGCAGCGTAGGGTGGAAATCCAGGGCGCATACGTACTGGTGAATAAGAGTAAGACAGCCATTGACTCGGTACATCTAGGAATAGGAGGCGTGGAAACAAGTACGGTTCATTTTGATAGACCAGCGAAGGAAGTATTGGTAGACGAGGAGCATGGCCACCGCATTTATGCCCTTGAGAAGCGCCTTCAGCCTGGCGACTCGCTGCAGCTCCGTTTTCAGGTGTTGTATGAAACACATGGCTTTACAAACAGTGGAGCAGATGCGCAGGTACTAGCCAATGGTACCAGCTTCCGGAATTTGGAGTGGCTGCCAGTGATTGGCTATCTGCCGTACCGGGAGTTAGACGAGGCCGGCGCCAGAAAGAAGTATGGCTTGGCACCACGGCCCGCTACCGCCTCGCTATACAATCTGAAGGCCCGCAACTATGCACCGTTTCCAGAGCAAATCAGCTTTGACGCTGTTGTGGGTACGGATGCAGGCCAACAAGTGGTAGCACCGGGTACCCTGCGCAGGACCTGGACAGAAGGCAACCGACGATATTTTCATTATGCCACAGATGCTCCATTGCGAAATGAATATGGCTTTTACTCGGCAGCCTACGCCGTGCAGGAAGGAGTATGGAAAAGTCCGGAGGCTGGTCAGGGGCAAGATGTTTCTATTCAGATTTACTATCCCCTTGGGCTAACTGAGAATCCGAAGCGTATGGTCCGTGCTGCTCAGGCATCGCTTAATTACTATACCAAACAGTTTGGCCCCTACCCACACCGTCAGATCCGCTTTGTTGCCCATGCCGGGTACGGGTTCGGCAACCACGCTTCGCCCATCAATATTACTACCGAGGAGGGCTTTTTCCTCATGAATCCGGAGGCCGATGAGCGGGGCTTCGATCTGGTTTCGGCAGTGGTAGCGCATGAAATAGCGCACCAGTGGTGGGGAAATCAGCTAAAACAAGCCTATGTAGAGGGAGCAGGTCTGATTACCGAAAGCTTAGCGTGGTATTCTGCCATGGGCGTACTGGAGGATAATTACGGCCCTGCTTATACACATCGGCTGCTGAGCTTTCTGAGGGAGGAGAATGAGGTCCCACGCACTCGTGCCGCCTTACCGCTGTTGCAGGCTAATAACTGGTATCAAAACTACCGCAAAGGTCCCTTGGCGCTGTACGCCCTCAGCCAGTATATGGGACGTGACAGGCTAAATGAAGCCCTCCGGAATTTGCTGGCGCACCACCGGCCAGGGACACTTCCACTACCCACTTCGCTGGATCTTTACCAAGAACTGCAGTCAGTAACTCCAGATTCCCTTCAGCCTTTTTTATACGATTTATTTGCTGCGAACACCTTCTGGGACCTGAAGATGAATGGTGCAACTGCTAATGAAACAGCCGAAGGTACCTGGCAAGTAACGTTTAACCTGCAGGCGAACAAGCTGGTGGTAGACAGCGCCGGCACAGAAACAAAACTGCCGATGCAGGATTGGGTGGAGCTAGGAGTTTTCGCAGCAGCAGAAGAGGGCCAGGAGAAAGGCAAACAGCTTTACCTTCAAAGACACCGCCTCATGTCTGGACAGCAGACTATCACGGTAACGGTACCAGTTAAACCAGCACAGGCTGTCCTTGATCCCAACTACCTCCTGATCGACTGGAATACCAACGACAACTACAAAAAGGTAATGATAGCAAAGTGAAAGGGAGTAACCAGGTAGCAGCCTTGCCTCTATCTGTTGGCATAATACAGCAGGGAACAAGGCGAAGAGCATGCTTTGGTCTTTTTTCAGAATTTAGGCTGCACTAGAATAGATGAGACTCAGAAGGGTAGAGAACGTACAGCTATTGGGAAAATAATATAGCGCTAATCTAAAGGTTAGCAGTTGTTGAAAGTAGTTATGAGCTATAGAGAGCGGAAAGCCTCAAGCTATCTCCCGACCAGAATGTTCCAGGCAATGTGGCGAGGATTTATGATCTTATGTATGATGACCTGGTAAACAGACAGAAGACATCGAAGTTGTTCAGAAGAAATCAAAGCTCTTGATCTGGAAGAGAGAAAACGCCAGTTTCAGTATAGTAAATACTAGTAGTTACCGCCTTAGAGGTTGCTTTATAGAGAAAAATATAATGATGCGGATATAGCTGTTAATTAGGACGATATTCAAAGTGCGCCTTCACCCCTATCTCTGAAGATAATTTAAATTAGTTGAGTGAAACCCAGTATTAGTTTGGCGTGTGGCCTACATCTTGTTTGAACGCGTGGCTTAAATGCGATTGATATTTGAAACTTAGCTCATAGCCAGCTTCGCTCAGTGTTCTACTTGTGTCGAATATCTTCTCCTTGGCTTCATCTATAATATTCAGCTAGATATACTCCCGCAATTTTAGTTCATTGTTCACACTGCAGACTTACCGCAAAGTCGAACAGTTAAAAGTCACCTGCTGCTCGAAAACGAGACGATGCTCATCGTGAACTGGCAGACATGTATGAACTGCAGCTAATCAGAGCAAAACTAAAGAAAGGCGGGCAGCTGCGAAACGCAAATAAATAATGGAAAGCAGAGCGAAAGGAATAACAGCAAAGCAGAAACTTTTTGTTATGCTGAAAATAGAGAAGCATCTTATAATGTATGCTAAATTACTATTTGCTGTTTACGCTGTAGATCAAAGAAATGAATTATCGAATTTAATCATAGGGATCTTGTAGTTCTGAGAGCACATTTAGAGGAGAAGCGTCAGCATTGCCTTAAATGTGCTACCACTTAGGTCCAGTACAGGATAGGTGCATGAGGGAATCGCCTTTTCAACTCACCCTCAAAGAAGCTGCGGAGCGTTTTCATGGTGAGCGCCGGGTACACATACTTACTGCCGCCAAACTTATTAAACTTTAGCGAGCGGCTGCTTTCGTCGAAGTCTACCTGCGTATTTGGGTACCACTCCTGCAGGATGGCCTTGGAACCTGGCGTAAAACGGTGGCTAATCAGCTCAAAGGTAAGCTCACAGTCAAAGTCGAGCGTATGTTCTAACCTATCCAGCAGGTCCGTGTACTGCTCTTCCCAGTCAGGTAGGGGCATAATGGGCGCACCACTTTATAACCGCCTCCGCCCATGGATTTAGGCAGGGCTAGTTTGCGTATGGCTGCCAATCGCGCGTGCAAGGAAGCGGTGCCGCCCTCCATTCTCTTGGATACAAATTCTGTGTTTATACTTATCCGCGGCTGAGTGTTATTGTTGTGTGGCAACTGCAGCAAGCCATCTACCCGATCGAACTTAGACACCCAGCACAAGTGCATGTTTTGCTGCTCTCCGAAGAAGCGGATTGTCACAGCGAGGCTTCCAGTCAGGTGCTCTATACCCAGTGGGTCTGTATAGCAGCTTGCTTCATACGTGGTGACTTGTACTGCCTTTTTATACTTGGGCAGGTTGTTTAAAATAGCCGGTAAATTCGCGAAAGCCCTTATCACAGGAGGGCCTTACAGGCTTCCTGCCAGGTAGCAGTACTGGCAATGGGCGGGGCAGCCTTCTGCCAGGTGAAACTGGAAATCAGCGGAGGACGGGATTGGCTGCAGTTTCAGAGCACTAGCTGGCGCTGTCACAATGGCCAAAGTACTTTTAGCCTTGCGGCAAGTTTCCCGCTCATCTTCACCACGTAGCCCCAATTCTGTTTTGCTTTAACGCCGTCACGGGTAGCCCCAGAGCCTTTACGCGCTCATACATCTGTTGTCCCCAGGGCTAGTCTAAAGCGGCGGGCATAATGAGCACCTGCGTCGGCATCCATAGCTTTGACTTCGCTTGGGTTAATTTAGTTTTTGGCTCTTCCTTCAAAGCTACTTCCATACTATATTTTATGCTGTTATTTCTGTTGAATTGCACTCCTGCATCTACCTGCTAAAGAGCTATAAGAGGTGCTATAAAAGAAACAAAATCAATGCCTATTTGATTCAGCATTAGAGATCTAGGTTAAGTTTTAAGTTGTTATAAACAGTTGATTATAAATATGGTTTTTCTAAACCATGCAGGTGGTGTGGCTGTTATAAAAGGGTATGCAGAAATTTAACCCGTCTACCATTTTTTATACTCCGGATGCCTTGAATGAGCGAGGGGAAGAGGTGTTGTTAAGTTACCCGGATGCGGCTCCAATAGAGATCAAGCAGCACAATAAGTTACCTGCTTTAGATGGCAACCACTACCAGGTAAAGTCGGATGTGCTGGTGCTGGGGCGGCTGAAAACATTGGTGTGCCGAGAGAGTGGCCGCAGCTCCGATTTTATAGCATCCAGCCTAGCCAATGGTTGCCTGGGAGCCTGCGCCTATTGCTACGTGGACCGAAACAAAGCGGTAAATCCCATTACTCTCTTTACCAACACCGAGGAAATATTGCTGGCGGTTGACAAGCACGTGCAGAAGCAGGCGTGGCCGAAAGTGCCTAACCAGACGCACGCGCAGTACTATACTTACGATATTGGTTGCAACTCTGATGCATCCGTGGATGCTGCTATTTCTGACAGCGTACATTCGGCGGTTGATTTCTTTCGGGAACACCCCAAGGCTTTTGCTACTTTCGCCACCAAGTTTGTAAACGAGGAGATGCTGACGTATGACCCGCATGGAAAAACCCGTATTCGCTTCAGCCTTTTACCGCACAAAGTGAGCAAATTGGTGGACGTGCGCACAGATAGCTTGACTAAGCGCTTGGCTGCCATTAACAATTTTTATCACGCAGGGTATGAGGTGCATGTAAACTTTTCGCCGGTTATAGTGTACGAGGGTTGGCTGGAGGATTACAGGGAGTTGTTTGAGCAGTTAAACCAGGTAGTGCACCCGAAGCTAAAGGAGCAGATGAATTGCGAGGTAATTTTCCTGACGCACAACCAGTGGCAGCATGAGCTAAACTTGTCTATTAATCTGAAGGCGGAGGAGCTGATCTGGATACCCGCTATTCAGGAGACAAAGCAAAGTCAGTTTGGCGGCATCAACGTTCGGTACCAACACCAGCTAAAGGCGCAATGGATCAGCGAATTCAGAAAGCTGCAGCAGGAGGTGATCCCGTGGTGCGCAATTCGCTATATTTTCTAAAATAAGAATTAACTACTATAACCGAAGGAAAAGAGATAACAGCATAAAGGCCGCTCCATTTTGTATGGAACGGCCTTTATGCTGTTATAGTCCGAAGGAGTAAATTATCAAACTTTATCTACATTGATTTAGTGGCTCTGGAGGAGTTTCATATTATAAAAATATCAGCTCTGACTTTGAATATTTAACATGGGCAATCAGAATTTCAGCTTTTACTTCTCGACAATGACCTTTATCGTCTGCGTTCCGGTATCAGCGGTAAGACGCACCAGGTAAAGTCTCTTCCCGAGCCCCTCTGCTCTTAACTCGTATCCATAGCGTTGGTTAGCCTTTGCCGTGCCAATTGCTATTTTTCTGACAAGCGCTCCTTTTAGATCGTAGAGTTCTAAGGAGTTGTCAGTATCCTGCTCAGCGGTAAAGGCATGCGTCGTAAGATCAGCGAAGATGGTGGGATAGGCTTGAAGTCCTGCCGCTAGAATTTCAGCTTCTGCAGTGCTCAAGAAAAGACCAGCCAGGCAGATATACAGTAAATTTTAAGAATTGATCATTTGACATATGCACAATTTTGCTTAAGTTTAAAAGTGTACTTCGTACAATTATACTTGATATTGCTACAGATTTCTAGGGTTCATAGGTTTAGCTATAGCAACTTAACTTTTACTAAATTAAATAGAGCTGTAATCCCTAGCCGCCTTTGCAAGTAGCCGTAGAGGATACGGATTCCTAGAGATGCAATGTAAGAACCGGGATGATTAATAATGAACGTGTTTTGATACAGGCTTAGGTGGTACCGGTAAATGGGGTCGTGTTCGAAAGGTTGTGAATTATTACCGTGCTTTAATAACAATAACTATAATCATTGTCTAAAACATAAATTTAAACTGTCTATGCTGCAGAAGCGACATTTAATGCTGTCCCTGATCACTATTTTAGTATCTTCTTATACATGGGCGCAGGAGGCTAAGAAGCCATCAAAAGATGCTCCGGTTTTCACCCAGTTTAGTTATCAGGGCGACGATCGTATATACAAGGAAAACCCATTGCAGCCAGACGAGTTTTATACACCTATTCTGCAGGGATGCTATCCTGACCCCAGCATCACACGCAAGGGAAATGACTATTACCTAGTAAATTCTTCCTTTGCTATGTTTCCGGGAGTACCGATTTTTCATTCCAATGACTTAGTGAACTGGAAGCAAATCGGGCACGTGCTGGACAGGCCTTCCCAGTTAAAGGTACAGGATTCAGGCATATCGGCAGGCGTTTATGCTCCTGATATTAAGTATAACAAGAACAATGACACCTTTTACATGATCACCACCCAGTTTTCCGGAGGTATGGGCAATATAGTAGTGAAGACGAAAGATCCGGCAAAGGGATGGAGCGATCCGATAAAGCTTCAGTTTGATGGCATTGACCCCTCGCTTTTTTTCGACGATAACGGGAAAGCCTATGTGGTACATAATGATGCGCCACCAAAAGGTAAAGCACTGTACGAGGGGCATCGGGTAATTAAGATCTGGGAGTATGACGTTCAAAACGACCAAGTAGTGCCAGGCACCGATAAAATTATTGTGAATGGAGGCACTGATATTTCGCAAAAACCCATCTGGATTGAAGCCCCACATATATACAAGAAAAACGGACGTTACTACCTGATGTGTGCCCAAGGCGGTACCGGCGACAATCACAGCGAAGTGATTTTTGTTAGTGACAGTGTAACTGGCCCTTATCTGCCGGCTAAAAATAACCCGATTCTTACCCAACGGTACTTCCCAAAGAACAGGCCCAATAAAATGGATTGGACCGGGCATGCGGACTTAACAGAAGGTCCTGACGGTAAGTATTACGCTGTGTTTTTAGGTATCCGTCCCAACGAAAAAGACCGGGTAAACACCGGGCGCGAAACCTTTCTATTGCCGGTAGACTGGAGCGGTGAGTTCCCGGTATTTCAAAACGGGCTGGTGCCTTTAAAGCCCAAGTTAAAAACCCCGGCCGGCGCAAAAAACCAAACTGGTCAAAACGGTTTCTTCCCGAACGGCAACTTCACCTTCACCGATAACTTTACGGCTAAAACTTTAGATTACCGTTGGATTGGAATGAGAGGCCCTCGTGAGGAGTTCATCAGCACAAGCAAAAAAGGCTTGCAAATCACGCCTTTTGCAAAAAGCATCAAAGAGGTAGCGCCCATATCGGCTTTGTTCCAACGGCAGCAGCATAATGCTTTTACTGCAACCGTTAACCTAAACTATGTGCCGAAATCAGAAGAGGATTTGGCAGGGATTGCGTGTTACCAGAGCGAAAAGTTTAATTACGTGTTAGGTATCACTAAAAAAGGAAAGGATAGCTACCTGGTACTGGCCAAAACCGAAAAAGGCGAAACATCCATTTTAGGCAGTGAAAAAATAGATGCCCATAAACCTGTGCAGTTACAGGTGGTGGCGCAGGGAGACAATTACAGGTTTAATTATGCAACCGGTAATCAGGACTTTAAAAATATCGGTGGAACAGTCTCCGGAGATATTCTTTCTACCAACGTGGCAGGCGGTTTCACCGGTGCGCTGATCGGCTTATATGCCACCTCTGCCAATGACATACGGCCTTAGCAAAGCGCAAATCCTTCTTCAAGTATACTTGCCTGACTGATGAAATTTGAAATCTCTCACCTTAAAGTATAAGCTCATGAAAATGAAGTTATTAGCAACCCTGTTTGCGGCCGTTTTAACCAGCAGTATTGCGTTAGCACAAACGAGTCAGACAGCTGTAGTGGAGGATTTTAAGCCTTCCGTTTTAAACCAGCCCAGACAAGAATATCCGCAGGTCAACTCGCAGGGGTATGCGCGGTTTCGGATAGAGGCGCCACAAGCCGACAGCGTCAGGGTAAGCCTGGGTGGAAAAGGGGGAACGTTGCTTACTAAATCGTCGGACGGGTTCTTTACCGGCACCACGGCAGGGCCAATGGATGAAGGTTTTCATTATTATCATCTTTCCGTAGATGGCGGAACCTTTGATGACCCTGGCACCCTAAATTATTATGGTTCTACCCGATGGGAAAGTGGTATCGAAATACCTGCCCACGACCAAGACTTTTACGCGCTCAAAAATGTGCCGCATGGTCATGTGCAGCAAGTGCTGTTCCCTTCCAAAAGCACCAATACCTCACGCCGCGCCTTTGTTTACACGCCACCGGGCTACGAGAAAAACACCAAAACGAAATATCCTGTCTTGTATCTGCAGCATGGCTGGGGCGAGGACGAAACCGCCTGGAGTAATCAAGGGCATGCCAATCTGATTATGGATAATATGATTGCCGAAGGTAAGACAAAGCCTTTTATCATCGTGATGACTTACGGCATGACCAACGATATCAAGCCAGGCGCACCGGGCGGTTTAAAAAGTTTCAAGATCGAGCCCTTTCAAACCGTGCTGATAGATGAACTGATCCCTTACATTGACGCCAATTTCCGCACGCTAGCCAACCCATCCAATCGTGCCATGGCTGGACTGTCGATGGGTGGGTTTGAAACACATACGATCACGCTTAACAAGCCCGACGTTTTTGGTTATTATGGGCTGATGAGCGGAGGCGTTTATACCTCGGACGAAATCAAGGACAAGTCTAAAGTGAAACTCATTTTCCTCAGCTGCGGCGGCAAGGAAAATCCGGATAGGGTAAGAAAAGCCGCTACGGACCTCAAAGCAGCCGGCTTCAATGCTGTTTCATATGTTTCGAAGGGTACCGCGCACGAGTTTCAAACCTGGCGCCGAAGCCTCCGGGAGTTTGCCCCACTGCTCTTCAGGAACTAACTTACCATATGCCAGCCACGCTTTAGCGCCTCAATACTTGATTTTTCCAACTGTCCCACTTAAAGATTTTTTATGAAACGGTTATGTACATTGCTCGCAGTCTTGATGCTGCTTCATGTGGCGGCCAAAGCCCAGAGTATTGAAAAAGAAGCCCCCAAGGGCTTTGACGTTAGACAACCTGATATTGCCCACGGTAAAATAGATACCATCACCTATGACTCTAAAACAGTCGGTACCACACGCCGAGCGTTAGTATACACTCCTCCGGGTTTTTCTAAAAGCAAAAAATACCCGGTGCTGTACCTGTTACACGGTATTGGCGGCGATGAAAAAGAATGGCTGAAAGGCGGCCAGCCCCAGGTAATTCTAGATAATTTGTATGCCCGGAAAAAAGTTCAGCCCATGATTGTGGTCATGCCCAACGGCCGGGCCATGAAAGACGACCGGGCAACGGGAAACGTCTTTGACAGTGTGAAGGTGCAGGCCTTTGCTACTTTTGAGAAAGACCTGCTCAAGAACCTTATCCCTTATATTGAAAAAAGCTACCCTGTCCGCAAAGACCGGGAAAGCCGTGCTATCGCCGGTTTATCCATGGGAGGCGGCCAGTCTTTGAATTTCGGCTTGGGCAACCTGGGCACCTTTGCCTGGGTGGGAAGCTTCTCGGCTGCGCCGAATACCAGGGAGCCGGAGAAATTGCTCCCTGACCCGGAAGAAGCAAAAAAGAAACTACGGTTGCTCTGGATTTCCTGCGGCAGTGAGGATCGCCTCATGGGGTTCAGTAAACGCACACATGATTACCTGGAAAGCAACGACGTTCCCCATGTTTTTTTCGTGGAGCCAGGAGGGCACGACTTCAAGGTATGGAAAAACGACTTGTACCTGTTTTCCCAACTGTTGTTCAGACGATAGGGTCATGCGTTCAGAATAAGCCGTCTTTCGGGTTAACCCACAGGTGGCAAGCTGTGCAAAGAATAACAGCCAATAACAAAAGACTGAGGAGTTCCCGCTAAAAAGAGCCCCTGGTATCAGCTATTCTCGCTCATGAAAAGCTTTTTCACGAGTTCAGGTCTGCTGCATCCGCCACTTCATTCCCTGCAGCAGACAAACGAGTAGGGCCGGTAAAATGAAATTAACTACTTATACAGCTTCTTTAACCTTTTATAAATCAACTTACATGAGAAAATCTGTAATAAAGAATTCTTTCCTGCTTGCCGCCGTGTTGATGACTTTTGCTTCTCAGGCGCAATCCAACTTTAGCAGCAAGCTAATCGGCATGGGCGTGGTGGTGTCTGATATGAATCGTTCGTTAAATTTTTATATGAATGGGATTGGTATGGTAAAGGCCGATAGTTTTAAGATCGAAGAGGCTTTTTCAAAGCGTTCCGGCCTTTCGAATGGCATTCCGGTTTCTGTAACAATTCTGAAATTGGAGAATAGCCCTGAAGCTAATGAATGGAAGCTTATGAGCTTTGGCAAAAAAGCCTCTCACCCTAAGCAAAAGTTTATTCAGGACGATACAGGTGTACAATACATCACCATTCATGTAAATGCACTAAAGCCAGTAATCGAAAGACTAAAGAAAATGCACGTTCCTTTCCTGGGAAGCACGCCTATACCTTTGAACCAGGACGCGTACTTTGTTTTGGTGCAGGATCCCGACGGGACTTTTATAGAACTCATCGGGCCAATGGAATAATTCATCACCTGAAACCATTAAACACAGTCAGGCTGCAACAAAGAGAACGACATTTCTTTACGGCGGTCTTACATTAAAGAAAGCGAACAACACCAATGATAAAAAGGCTTTTGCAATCAGCTTTTCTTACCCTCGTTTGCCTGTTCACTGCTTTAAATTTGCGAGGGCAAGGCGCGCAAAACCCCATCATTCATGCCGATGTCCCCGACATGGCTATGATCCGGGTGGGTGACACGTACTATATGAGCAGTACCACCATGCATATGAGCCCTGGGTTGCCCATCATGAAGTCAAAGGACCTGGTGAACTGGGAGCTCGTGAATTATGCATATGATACCCTGGGTGATGTGGCCGCTTTGAATTTGGCGAATGGGAAAAATGCCTACGGCAAGGGCTCCTGGGCCAGCAGCCTGCGTTATCATAACAACACCTACTACGTAACCACCTTCGCCCAGACTACCGGGAAAACCTACATTTATACGACCAAGGATATTGAACATGGCCCCTGGAAAGTGCAGTCCTTTGAGCCGGCCCTGCATGACCATACTTTGTTTTTCGGTGATGACGGAAAGGTATACATGATCTGGGGTAGCGGACAGCTAAAGATGGCAGAGTTGAAGGACGATTTTTCAGGTATAAAGCCCGGTACGGAAAGCGTGCTGATAGAAAACGCAACGGCACCTGCCAGCCCCAATGTAGGGCTGCCTGCCGAAGGGTCTCAGCTTTTTAAGGTGAATGGGAAGTATTACCTGTTTAACATCGCCTGGCCCAAAGGCGGCATACGTACTGTCATCGTTCACCGGGCGGATAAGCTAACAGGCCCTTACGAGGGCAGGGTGGCCTTTCAGGATAAAGGCGTGGCACAGGGAGGACTAATCGATACACCGGATGGAGACTGGTATGCATACTTGTTCCGCGATTACGGAGCGGTAGGCCGCATCCCCTACCTGGTTCCGGTAAAATGGGAGGATGGCTGGCCTGTATTGGGTGTGGATGGCAAAGTGCCTGATGAACTGAATCTTCCCGAAAGCAAAGGCTTGATTCCGGGTATTGTGGCCTCTGACGATTTTACACGCAAAAAAGGGGAACCCTCACTGCCGCTGGTATGGCAGTGGAACCACAATCCTGTCAATGCGCTTTGGTCTGTTTCCCAGCGGAAAGGCTACCTGAGACTGAAAACCGGCCGTATTGACAAGGACTTCCTGCAGGCCAGAAACACGCTAACCCAGCGAACAATTGGGCCGGAAAGCGCTGGTTCAACAGCTATCGATGTATCGAACATGAAGGCGGGCGATTTTGCCGGTCTTGCCCTGCTGCAGCAAAAGTATGGCCTCGTGGGCGTCAAATATGAAAACGGTGCTAAATCCATTGTCATGGTCAATGCCGAGTCGGGTAATCCGGTTGTAGCGGAGAGTGTGCCGCTCAACCAAAAGAAGGTATACCTGAAAGCTGAAGGAGACTTTCACGACCGCAGGGATATAGCTACTTTTTATTATAGCCTTGATAGCAAAACATGGAAGAAGATAGGTTCACAGCTGCACATGGAGTACACCCTGCCACATTTTATGGGGTATCGGTTCGGGCTGTTCAATTACGCTACTAAAACGGCGGGCGGCTATGTAGACTTTGACTATTTCCACATTGGTGACCGGATTACCAACACCAGTAGAGGCCAGGCACCAAAGTAAAATGGACTACATAGCTGTACAAAATTATTTTCACTACCAAGTATACATGGAGGAGATTATAAGAACAAAATCTCAGGTTGAAAATTTGAAAAATGCCAGAGAAGAATTTTTGGAGTCTTCTGAGCATGCAGTATGCCTTCAAAATAAATATATTTTATAGTTGATGACTGTAAAATATATTTTCGTTAGAAGCCCTTTAGTTACGTCTACCAGCTTTTGAGTTAGCGCTCTTCCGGATTATCGGGCATAGTTGATGTAAAGCAAACGGTACGGCTTTTTTGCAGGCATTTTAGCAAGAGGGCGGAGGAAATCGCCAATACCATCGCTTTCCTGCTCCCGAAGCGCTCCAGCCATACCGAGCAACTCATACATGTAGACGGTGGCTTTTTATACCTGGACAGGGCAATGGGAAATGCTTGAAGCAGCCATTAACCTTAACATATATGAGAACACTAACATGTACTACACCAGAAACATTAAAGTATGGTGCAGCAGCAAAGCCAGAGTTAACCAAAGCCAAAGCAACCATGAAAGATTAAGCAAACTGGCATCTGCGGTACTGACCTTCATGCTTTTTGGAACGCAGCCATATATTAAATATCCGCGCAGACAATCATAAGGAACAGGGCTATTCACCATACAGTAAAAGTCGGAACCAGCCCTCCTGTAGTGCTGTTTAAGTCTGTTCCACGATATGTTCTACGCTTAAGAAAGCTCAATAAAATCAACTGCTTGTTTTGGCTCAATAAGCTACAAGTTGCTTATGAGCATAAATGCTTTAAGCTACAAACCAAAGATGATAGGATCACATAGAAAAATTATGAGAGCGTTCTTATGCTGTTTGGTATTTAATCTGGCATTCCTGCTTCATGTGTCTGCTCAAAATGATTCTCAGTTAAAACTTTGGTACACAGAGCCAGCGCATCGGTGGGTGGAAGCCCTGCCGGTTGGAAACGGGCGCTTGGGAGCCATGGTGTATGGAGACCCCGCTAAGGAAGTGATTCAGTTGAATGAGAACACCGTCTGGGCAGGGCAGCCCAACCGAAACGATAACCCACAGGCCAAAGAAGCCTTGCCTGAAGTTCGGAGATTGATTTTTGAAGGTAAATACGATGAAGCCCAGAAGCTGGTCAATCAGAAATTTATTAGTAAAACGTCGCAGGGTATGCCGTATGAGACCGTTGGTAACCTGAGGCTTTTATTTGAAGGCCACGAAAACTATACAAACTACCACAGAGCGCTTGATCTTGAGAAAGCGCTAACTACTTCCCGTTACCGTGTCAACGGGGTGAACTACAAAACGGAAGTCTTTTCTTCTTTTCCAGACCAGGTCATCGTTGTTCATCTGATGGCAGATAAACCAGGCGCAATAAGCTTCTCCGCTACGATGGACAGACCTGAAAATGCCGAGGTTTCAACCAGAGGTGGGGATGAGCTTATCCTTTCTGGAAGAACAGGTAGTCATGAGGGAGTGGAAGGCAAGGTGCAGTTCCAGGCCAGGGCCAGCATTCAGCATACGGGGGGGATAGTCAAAGCCACTGAGAGCAGTTTGCAAGTTGAGCAGGCGGATGAAGTCACTATCTATCTCTCGATCGCATCTAATTTCAACAATTACAAAGATATTAGTGGAAACGCAGGAGAGCGGGCAGACGCCTACCTGCAAAAGGCTCTGAAGAAGGGGGCAGAGGCAATTCGCAAAGACCACGAGGCCGACTATAAACAATATTTCGACCGGGTGAGCATTGACTTGGGTGAAACGGAAGCCGTAAACCTGCCCACAGACCAGCGGATCGCGCAGTTTCAAATCGGGAGCGACCCGGCCTTAGTAGCCCTTTACTTTCAGTTTGGCAGGTATTTGTTAATTTCTGCTTCCAGGCCAGGTGGACAGCCGGCGAACCTTCAGGGCATTTGGAACGACCAGCTCACCCCTCCCTGGGATAGTAAATACACCGTGAACATCAACACGGAGATGAACTACTGGCCCTCTGAAATAACAAACCTGACGGAGCTGAACGAGCCGCTGATACAGATGGTGCGTGAACTTTCTGAATCTGGCCGTCAAACTGCAAGAGCCATGTATGGGGCAGATGGCTGGATGCTACACCACAACACCGACATCTGGCGCATCAGCGGGCCTGTCGACGGTGCTTTCTGGGGCATGTGGCCGATGGGCGGGGCATGGCTTTCACAGCAACTGTTCGACAAGTATGAATTCTCCGGTGACAAGAGATACCTTGCATCTGTTTACCCCATTCTAAAAGAAGCCTCCAAATTTTACCTGGATTTCCTGGTTGAAGAGCCCGAACATAAATGGTTGGTAATTGCTCCTTCTGTTTCTCCGGAAAATGCCCCGACCGTTTACCCTGAGTCCTCTATATCGGCAGGTACGACCATGGACAACCAACTGATTTTCGACCTGTTTAACAAATCCATCAAGGCTGCAGAGGTTCTAAACACAGATGAGGCACTGGTAGCAGAAATGAAGGAAAGCCTGCAGAAGCTGCCACCCATGCAGATTGGCAAGTGGGGGCAGCTCCAGGAATGGATGCAGGACTGGGATAACCCCAAGGACCACCACCGCCATGTGTCACATTTGTACGGGCTTTACCCCTCGAATCAAATTTCCCCCTACCGTCATCCAGCTTTGTATAATGCCGCCAGAACATCGCTTCTTGCCCGTGGTGATGAGTCCACGGGGTGGTCGATGGGCTGGAAGGTGAACCTGTGGGCAAGGCTGCTGGATGGGAACCACGCGTTGAAGTTAATTGAGGACCAGTTATCGCCTGCCGGTAATAAAGCCTTTGGAGAGGGAGGCGGCACCTACCCGAACCTGTTTGATGCGCACCCTCCCTTTCAGATCGACGGAAATTTCGGTTGTGCGGCGGGTATTGCTGAGATGCTCCTGCAAAGCCAGGATGGCGCTGTACACATACTACCCGCTTTGCCTGATGCCTGGGCGAAAGGCAGCATCAGCGGCCTTAGGGCCAGGGGAGGATTTGGGGTTGACATCAAGTGGGAGGACAACGCACCAGGTGAAGTAACCATCCGGTCTGCCATGGGAGGCAACTGCAGAATACGTTCTTACTACCCGCTCTCTGGCAAAGGGCTGAAGCTAGCAAAGGGGGCGAATCCGAACCCTTTTTACCAGATAGCCGAAATAAAGGAGCCGTTGGTTGCACCAGAAGCAGACCTGAAAAGTATGCCACTCAGGAAAACCTACGAGTATGACCTTAAAACCAAACCAGGAGGTGTTTATGTTATCAATTTGGCCAAGTAAATGAACGCATGAGTTAAATGATACATAAATGGTGGCTTGGAGAAGGATTGAGGTGCAGGAGAGAAATCGGCCACAGTACAAAAATGGAGATTCACCCAAGTGGATACTTTGTAACTTAAACTACTTTAACAATTTTTGACATAGTGTTTAAAACTGCTTAGTTTATCTCTAAAGGTTTGCAACCAGGTCATGAAGGAATTTCAAATATGAAAACACAAACACTTCTATCAGTTGTAGTGCTGCTACTAGGTTCATTCCATTATGCTTCGGGCCAGGACTTGAAACTCAATGATCTTGAGTATTTCGAGAGGCAAGGCGTCAATGTCCTGGTGTACAATAACCTCTTTTCGGGAGGGTTCAATGATGAAAAGAACGCCGGTATAGAATTGATTCACCATGGCGTCAGAACAGCGCAAGGTGGTGCGGTGCGACTCTCCAATACGCCGGAGCAGTGGGATCTGGTTCCGGAGGTAAAAAACCGAAAAGTTGACCGTGCGTCAAAAAGCATTGAGGCTACACTCAGGTACAACGATTACAATTTCGAGTCGCGGGTGGTAGTGACGGCCAAGGGGAAAGGCGTTGAGATAGCCGTTTACCTGGATAAACCCGTTCCCAAGGCCTTGGAAGGAAGCGCCGGTTTTAATCTGGAGTTTCTACCCTCACAATATTGGTCGAAAGCTTATTTGATGGATGGGCGTTATAACCGGTTCCCGCGCTATGTGGTAGGTAACACCGCTACAAGGCCCAACAGCGAAAAGCCAAAACAGTTTAAGGGCTATAATACTTCAGACGACAGGGGCACCGGCAAGTATATTGTTCCGCTCCCGCTTGAAACCGGACATACGCTTCTTATAGCACCCGATGAACCGTCCCGTTTGGTAAAAATCACCTCGCCGGAGGCCGATCTTATGCTTTTCGATGGCCGTTTGGTGGCACAAAATGGTTGGTTTGTCGTTCGAAGTCTACTTCCGGCAGGAAAAACAGGCAAGGTTTTGACATGGATGGTGGAACCAAACGCTATCAAAGGTTGGGTAAGAGAGCCTAATATCGGGTTATCCCAGGTGGGCTACCTCCCGGCGCAGCAAAAGGTTTCGGTTATTGAACTCGACAAGGAAGACAAACCACTTGCAAAAGCCCAATTGTATAAAATAGGCAAAGATGGCAATGCTACCGAAGTATTTAGCGGCAAAATTATACAATGGGGAAACTATTTTAAATACAACTATGTGAAATTCGATTTCACCTCAGTCAAAAACCCAGGTATATACTACATCCAGTACGGCCATTTTAAAACAAACGATTTCCTAATAGATGATCACGTTTACGATAAAATCACTGATGCCACCAGCGATGTATGGATTCCAATCCATATGAATCATATGTTCGTGAACGAGGCGTACAGAGTGTGGCATGGTGAGCCCTTTAAAGAAGGTTATCGCCAGGCTCCCCCAAACACAGATCACTTCGACCTTCATAGCCAGGGCCCCACCACCGATACCAAGTATAAAGCACTCGAGTTGATTCCCGGCTTAAACGTCGGCGGGTATTTCGACGCAGGAGATTTTGATATAGAAACGGGATCGAATATCAACGTGGTGCAGAACTTAGTCCACATCTGGGAAAACTTTAAGCCATTACGCGATGAGACGTTTGTTGACGAGAAGCAACGCTATGTAGACCTTCACCGACCCGATGGTAAGCCCGACGTACTGCAGTTTATCGAGCACGGAACATTGAACCTGGTAGCCCAGGCAGAGATTGTCGGGCATATGACGCAAGCGCTCACCAACGCTGTGCTTGACAATTACCATCACCTTGGTGACGCAGCCTCCATAACAGACGGGCTCCCTTATAACCCGGAACTAGGCCCTTACGAAATTGCCAAAGACGGCAAATCGAGTGGGGTAAAGGACGACATGTGGGCATTTACAAGCCGCAATCCTGACCTTGATCTCAGTGCAGCTACAACGTTTGCCGCAGCAAGCCGGGCGTTGAAGGGCTACAACGATGAACTATCAGCAAGAGCGTTGCAGCAGTCAAAAAGGCTTTTGAAAGAGGCAACGGAGTTGCTCGCTAGTCAGCCGCAGGATACTTCAGGTTGGGCCAGGTCAGCAAATGTCAGCACCAATCTTCAGCTGTATATTGCAACCGGAGAGCAGCAATACAAGGATAAATTCCAGGAACTCTTGTGGGCTTCGCTTGATCGCAGCGTTAATTTCAACCTGTTGACGGCACTAAATGCCATACCATACATGGACGCATCCTACAAAGCAAAACTCCGCCCTTATGTGGTAAAGTACAATGATTACATTAAAGAGCTTGATAAGGATAATCCGTACGGTGTACCGATCGGGCTTGGCAACTGGGCAGGCAACGGAATGATAACAAATTTTGGTACCACTGTTTGTTTTGCCAACAAATATTTCCCTGACATCATCGACGCCAGCCATGCTTACAAGGTTACTAACTGGTTGTTTGGCTGCCATCCGTATCATAATTATTCGTTTGTGGCAACGCTGGGTGCCACGCGTCCCAAAGCTGTGTTTTATGGAAGTAACAGGGCAGATTTCTCATTTATCCCAGGCAATGTTGCTCCCGGTGTTTTGTTCAGAAAGCCTGACCACTTTGAAAACTATGATGACTGGCCCTTTATGTGGGGAGAAAACGAGGGCACAATTGCCGGCAATACCAGTTATTTAATCTTTGGATCAGCTTTCAAGAATGTGATAAAATAAACAGGTTGAGTTGAACAGGGTTGGATCATCTCCTGCTTCAAACTGTTCAGTTTTAGCGCAAGTAATAAGTATATTGATGAGATGCTTATTACTTGCGCTATTTATTGAGTTGTTCAGAAGGTTGGAAACGATTTTATAAACTACCATACTTGACGTACAGGTACGTCAGATTTCCTTTCCTTTACAAAACCTGACGTACTCTTTCCAAAGCTGGCAAATAGTGCTTTTCGGAAGTTCGCGCTCATGAGCTGTGCGGCTTCAATTTTCTTTTCACCGATATTTTCCTTGAGATTGGGTTTTTGTCCCAACTATGGCTTGGGCTTGCAGCAGTGTACCCTCAGGCCGTAGCGAAAAAAACGCATTACACCTGGGCCTACAAGGGGAACGAAGAAGAAAGCCGACCAGCTGTTCTGTCATCACAGCTGATCGGCTTTAAAAATTTATAAACTTTCTATTAACGTGAACTCGGAAATTAAGCTAAATATCTTGCAGGGTTAAATCTTGCGTTTTGATGGTCCAGCAAGGTATAGGCGCTCAGTCCTGAGAGGATGTGGACCAGGGCGTTGCTTGGGTTTCGATGGCGGGTGTGGTCGATGTCACAAACAGTCATCAGGATTTCGTTGACTGCCTCGATGCTGCCGCGCTTGAGCAGGTTGAGTTTATCAGAAAGGATGAGGAGCATGTTTTTCATGTTGCGCCGGACCTTGGCCACCAAGTGAGGGCCCTGCTCGAGCAGTTCCTCTAGCAGAGAGGTGAGATAGCCTTTGTCGCCGTAACACTTGCCCTTCAAGCCGGAAAGCAGGAAGGCGAGCACCTTTTGATTGTTATCGGCCACGTTTGCCGGGGTGATAAGAAAGCGCATCAGTTCCCCGTGCCTGTTGATGACCAGGTGGAGCTTACGAAGAACCGGCCGGTGGAGGCTTTGTCGCGGGTGGCGATCCCTTCAAAGACCTTGTGCTGATGGGTGCGCGCCTGTTATCACAAACGGGCAGCTTCTTGGAGTCAATGTAGTATCCATTCGCTCAGAAAGGCTCGAGCGGGAGTGTGCCAGCAGAAAGGCATGCAGCAGGGCCTGACGCGCAAGCTCCAGAAAATGTGTGTAGGAGACGGCCTTGGGAAAGTAGCTTTTCATCTCTCCAAGCACCAGGATGGTCAAGACTTTACTCTCCGAGAGCGAAGACCTGCGTCCGGTCGGATGCCGCTGCTCCAAACCGTCAGGCATCAGGTGGGAAGCAAAATACTTCTTTACCGCCAGGCAAAAATCGTGTATGGTGCAGAACACTTCCACCACTTCACGAGTATCTATGATAAAGTACATAGAGCTAAGGTATAGGTAGAACATCGGATAGTATTCCTACCCAATTCTCTGCCTTCTTGTTTAGGTAAGTATCTGATTGTTATTAATTTAACGAGTTCACCTTAGTTTAAAAGCATGGGTAAGCAACATGGCAAAGGCACGGTTTACACGCACTGCGCTGGGGGCGCTACTCCTGCTGATCGCCGCCAATGCGTTTGGCGGCGGCTATTACGGTATGGCAGGCGCAGAAGGCATTCCAACGGAATGGCTGGAGCACAGCCCCTTCCGCAACTACTTTCTCCCGAGCCTCTTTCTTTTTGCATGCGTGGGCGGCGCGTGCCTTGTGGCAGGTGTCGCCGTGCTCCGGCAACACCCCTGGGCGCGGAAAGCAGCCTTTGGGTGTAGTGTGCTGCTGCTTGTGTGGCTAAGCCTGCAAGTGGCCATCATCGGCTATGTGTCGTGGATGCAGCCGGCAACAGCGGTAGCAGCAAGCTTGGTCTCACTTCTAACCTTCTTTATCCCCAAACCATGAATGCGAAGCATTTTATACTTTGGCTGCCCATGATTGTGCTTGCCTTTGCCAACGCCACGCTCCGGCAATTGGTGTTGGTGAAGCAATTCGATGAACTACGGGCGCACCAGCTTTCGACCGTCACGCTCATCATCCTTTGCGCCGCCTATGTATGGTTCGTGTTTCCGCTGCTCGCCTTCCACAGCGCCAGAGAAGCCCTGTTCGTGGGTGCTATATGGGTGGTGCTCACGGTGCTGTTCGAGTTCTCGCTGGGGCGCTTAACCAAACACTCCTGGTCGTACCTGCTACAGGACTACAACCTGTCGGCCGGGCACATCTGGCCGCTGTTCCTGCTTTGCCTGCTGTTGCTGCCGTACGTGTACTTTAAAATAAAAGGGGCCGGTTAAGTATAAGCCCTTTACCGCAGCAACCATTGCTGCACCAGCTGCTGCACTCTGAGGCGGTACAAAGTATAAATCAGGAAGTAGCTGGACTTAAATGTTTTATAGACAATGACATTACCTGTTGCAGAAAGAGATTGTAAAGTTCTGCAGAAGAGCAGGCATCAATGTTTGCTGAACCCAGCTGGCTGCCCAACTCATCTTGCTTAGCAGCAGATCAAATTCAGAGAAGATAATCTGCTCAAGTTCACTCTTTTTGCAATCCAGCCTTTCTGGCTAATCCTGTACTTGAGCTGCTTCCATATCTTCTCAATCGGGTTTAAATCAGGAGCATAGGGCAGGTTGTTGACCAGGTAAATCTGCAGCCTTCTTGCCAGGCGCTCGACAGCTTCCGTTTTATGGGCAGGCAAATTATCCCACAACAGGATGAACGCCCTGTACGCCGAATTAGCCTGCCTGATTAGTGGCAGAACCCGCAGCACCTCCTTCTCAGAGGAAGTAGCTATTTCCAGCGCCAATGACTGCCCCTGCAGTGCATAAAAGCCAAAGGTGTTCTGTTTGACCTTTTCTGTGTTCACCCTCCTTTTGGCCTTCTTGTGAAAGGACCACACCCTGGCCGTGTTCGCCTGCAGGTAAGTGCCTGTTTCGTCTGCCAGCCCTATGGCCACAGCCTCCAAGGGGACCTACTGCAGCAGCAAGGCGTCAAGGGTAGCCTGCAGGCGCTGCTGCAGCTGCTCTTGAGCTCTTTCACTTTGGCGGTAGTCTACCGGTCGTGGTTTATGGTGGTACATGCCCATCTCCTGCAGTATCCTCCGCAGATGCCGTGGGCAATAATGAACGCCAAACCGCTCTGCCAAAAGGGAGGCAACCTGCTCCAGCGTCTAGAACTGCTGCTCGCTGGCAAGAACTGCCTTGAGCTCCTGTTGTGTTGCGGCATCAAGCCTGCGTCCTACTCCTCCCCTTTTTCCAGACTGTTTCGAAGATTAGAGGATTAAGCATGTGCTGGAAACGCACTTCCACGCAGACGTCGTGTCGGGCCATGTAGATTTGGCCAAGGCGACAGGCGCCGGGGTTCAATGTCGTCGCTTTCTTTCCCTGCGCACATCGCCCACAATGGCGAGTAGGTGAAATTGGGCGATGTAACGATACAAGTGCTGCACACGCCCTGCCATACCATGGAGTCCGTCATGTACCTGCTACGCGACGAAAACTGAAAGGATTAGGGCATCTTCTCCCGTGACACTCTTTTCATCGGCGATGCGGGCCGACCGGAGCTGCCATAAAGTTATACCTGACAGAGGAGCATCTAGCAGGCTACGTCTATGAATCACTGCGCCGCAAAACTATGTTCCTGATTGATGATGTAATTGTAAACCCGGCCCATGGGTTAGTAACTAGTTTTCTCCTAGTTTTATGCTTTAAATTAAATTCACTGAAGGTAAGTTTTCCCTTAATAAAGGGCAATGACTCGCGTCACCTCTTAGTAATGAAGCTCATCAAAAGCTAAACATTCGTATATAAATTAACTAGATTTCCGCTTTTTCTCTACTGCTGGCAAAACTGCCATACCAAAACGACCTGCCCTCTGCCAAAACACCGCTTTCAGGTAGCTTTCAACTACGCAACAGCGAACAGATGCAAGCCATCACCATCCCAATGCTGTAGCGCAAACCCTAAGAAAGCCGGATCAGGCAGACAATGACATATATCACCTGTTAACATGGCAGGGGTCATTTTATTCTCTTGCAGTGTGTTGTAGCTTTAGCATTAGCTATAAAGTAGTAAGCCATCCAAAACTAAAACAGGTAAAACTTATGAAAACGATTTTAGTACCAACCGACCTTCCTGACAATGCAGCCCACGCCTTACGCTCGGCTGTCGCTTTGGCCACACTTACCGGAAGCAAACTGGTGCTGGTGCATGTTCTGCCGATACAGGTCATTGCCACCGCAGAAAGTGCTGTCTATGCATCTCAGGAACCGCTCCTGCAGGAATTTTATACCGGTAAGCTCTATGACCTTGCCCGGCAGATACAACTGGAGAACGATTTTCAGTTTAAAGTAGAAACATATTGCGAACATGGCCCCTTTCATGACATTATCAACGAAATGATTTTTCGCCTGCAGGTAGACCTGGTAGTGATGGGCAGCAAAAGTGCCAATACCTTGCTAGACAACCTCATCGGCAGCAAGACGCTTTCCTTTATGAAAGTAGCCCAATGTCCTGTACTGGTTGTTCCTGCTGCGGCTCATTTGTTTGGTCTGAAGAAAATAGCATATGCCTCAGATTTTGCCGGCGATGAGCGCGTGTTCCTCCAACAGCTTTTCACCTTTGCGGCCCCTTTTAAGGCGGAGGTGTATGTTGTCCATGTGATCACCCCCGGACATGCGCGTTCAAGCGGAGCAGGTCTGCTGGAGGATATGATACGGGAGTTTCCGGACCAGAAGTTTTGTGTTGCCCAAATAAAAGCAAATACGATTGCAGCGGGTATCAGAGCGTTTGTAAAGGAAAACAGCATCAACGTGCTGGCTGTCTCCATCCATGAAAGAGGCATGCTGGAAGACCTGTTTCACAGAAGTGTTTCCAAAAAGTTGGCCACGGAGACATTGGTGCCACTCTTAGCCTTACCTGAAAGGCCCTATAACCTGCCGCAAACACAGCCACAGGAATCAGAGTCCATTGCCAAATAAAAAGCTAATGCCTAATTAGTCATTAACCATGCTGGCTTTGCAGGTATACCTGGTTTGGCAAACACGTTTTAATTTTATCGCGATAAACAGCACCTGCTAACCCGGTATCTAAGTATAAAGTGTATAGGGAGATTTATGATGAGCGTTTGTTACTGGTGCCTGGTATGGCTGTTGCTTTTGACCGCGAGTCTCCGGGCGCCGGAGGCCTTCAAACCCAGCGAGCAGCCCCCGCAGTACATGCGTCTGGCCCATGCCTTGCAGCAGTACCAGCAGAAAATGGCCGGCTACAGTTGGATATCTTTTCCGGAAAATACCAGCCTAAGGCTTCAGGATAGTAGCCGGTATGTTTCAGACCTGCGTCACAACTTGTCATTAACGGGAGATCTGCCGGCTGGTAACGAAACAGCCAACCCTGTTTTTGATGAGGCCGTGGCAGTTGCCCTCAAAAAATTTCAGCAGCGCCACGGTTTACTGGCCGACGGCGTGGTAGGCCAGCAAACTCTCCGTGAACTAAATACGCCTCCAGCTTACCGTATCCGGCAGATCGGGGTAAACCTGAAAAGATGGCAACAGTTTGCTGCTGACTCGGCTCAGCCTTTGGTATTGGTCAATATTCCGGGCTATACGCTGCAACTTTTTGACAAGGACGGGAAAACTATTTGGTCTACACGGGTAGTGGTAGGCATGACTGGTAAAGCATACCAGACGCCCCTTCTAAACGGCTATCTACAATACCTGGTACTAAACCCCGGTTGGAACGTGCCGCAGAGTATTATGCGGAGAGAAATCATTCCGGTGCTGCGGGAGGATAAAGGTTACCTGGCCCGAAACCACATGACGCTCTACCGGCAGCAAGGAGGGCAGAAGACCCGGATCTCTGTCTATGCGGTGGACTGGAGCAAGGCCGATCCGGAGCGGGACAGACTGCTGATGGTGCAGGAACCAGGGCCCTGGAATGCCTTGGGCAGGATAAAGTTTGTTTTCCCTAACTCACACGCCGTATACCTGCACGATACCCCTGTCAAACAATTGTTTCAGTATACCTCCAGAGCCTACAGTCACGGCTGTGTCCGGGTAGAGCACCCCGATACCCTTGCTGGATACCTGCTAAGCGAAGACTGGGGGCACAAAAAAAGTATAAAAGCACTTTTAAAGGAGACCACACCAGACAAGGCCATCCGGCTGCCTAAGCAGGTGCAGGTAAAACTGGGCTACTATACCTGCTGGGTGGATGATTCCGGTGCCCTGCAGTTCCGCCAGGACATATACAAACGAGATGGCCTGCCTGAGGTTGAGCTGTGTCCGCAGCCAATAACCTATAATGCAGGCGAAAAATAAACCTGATCTATACATTTAAATGGCTTATATGATGTCTTCGCCTGTAGCTACTGCCAGAGCATCCGAAAAAAAGGAAGTATCCGATGAGGAGAGGTACTTTCTGGAAGGACCTCACTCCCGGCAGTTTGAGTTGCTGTTTTTACTTAAAGTATTGCAGGAGTTCCTTCACGGCTTCCGGGTACTGCACTTTATCGGCCCTTGTGTTACTGTATTTGGCTCTGCCCGCTTTAAAGAAGATCATACCTACTATAAGCTGGCAAATGACACCGGCTTTGGTCTGGCTAAACTAGGCTTTACCGTAATGACAGGCGGCGGACCCGGTTTAATGGAAGCCGCAAACCGCGGGGCGAAAGAGGCACATGGTGTATCGGTTGGCTGCAACATACTGCTGCCGCAGGAACAATATCCCAACCCTTACCTGGACAAGTGGGTAAACTTTAAGTACTTTTTTGTTCGGAAGGTACTGCTTTCCAAATATTCTTACGCCTTTGTAGTGCTGCCGGGGGGCATTGGCACCCTGGATGAGCTTTTTGAGGCGCTGGTGCTGATACAGACTAAAAAAATGAAGCGGTTTCCGGTGGTGCTGCTGGGCAAAGCTTATCATAAGTCCCTTTATACCCATTTCGTGCACATGGCCACCGTGGGTACCATTCACTTAGAGGATTTGGACTTATTCCTGCTGACAGATTCTGTGCAGGAAGCAATGGCACATATCGAAAAGTATGCTATCGAGCCTTTTGGGCTGAAGCGCCGGAAGATCAGGTCTTATCCCTGGTTAGGTGAATCTAAAGCTAACGCACATGCCTGAGGGGTATGCACCGTTGTATTCTGCCTCGCAAACATGCTGCTATTATCTAGTAAAAGCAGGCCATTTATCTGAGAAGATATTGATTAAAGCAAAAGGCTCTGAGACAAACTGGTTAAAGTATCTCAAGGCCTTTGCTTTCTATCACGACATTTCTAGCCCGCCAACCAATCACCGCATCAGGACTCTAAAGCGTAGGGCCGGTATCTGCCGTTGGCAATGCTGTCTTATCCTCTTCGGAGCGGACAGTAATTAACTCAACCGGCTTCCCGTGCTTGGGCAAAGCAAGTATAGGGATATTGAGTTCCTGCAGCATCCGGCTGCACACACTAGGATGGAACAGCTCGTTCCATATCGCCCCTTCCGATACCCGGAAAGCGACCATATCCGCATTATACGCTTTGGCATAGTGCTCAATGCCTGCTGCTACGTGTTTGCTCTTGATCTGAACAAAGCTGACTTCATCGTCGGGAACATGCTGCAGCAGGTAATTTTTGCATACCGCTACATTAACAGGCTCCATTTTTCCATCTGTATCCACATAAAGCAAGGTGAGAGCGGCACGAAGAAGTCGTTTTATCTGAAGCAGTACCGGCAAGGTGTCCGCTTCGGTGGGCTTGAGCGCTGTCGCATAGACAATCCGGCTCACCGGCCCCGGCTCCGCGTTGACCGGAACAGCCAGCACCGGACAAGGCGCCTGTTGCACCAGCTCTTCGGTTGTGGTACCCAACAACTTATTCAGCAAGGAAGTCCCGCCTCTTGTTCCCATCACAACCATACTTACTTTTCTGGCTTTTATCAGTTCCAGCAGTTCATCTACCACGTCTCCTGCCCGCACCGTAAATCTTAGCGGCACCGCCACCCCGGCATTTTGTTTTATCAGCCTGGCAAACTTACGCAGTTTACTCAGGGCCTCTTGCTTCGTCTCATACTCGGGCAACGCAAACACGGGCTCGTTTACATCCGAGATAAGTACGGGCGGCTGGTACACATGGCAAAGCAGCAACTGCGCCTCCATCCGGGAAGCGAGATCCAAGGCCATCTCCAGTGCTTTCAGAGCGTCCTCAGAGTAATCAATTGGTACGAGTAAGGTTTTCATACTTCACAGTAGCTTAGCTACATGGCTTCATCAAACAGGTATTGATCTTTCGGCGCGATCCTCTACGTCCCTTGTGTTTTCCCGAACACAGGATGGGAGTGCCAAGATGGGAACAAATGTTCTTGTCAGTAACTGATGTGTCAGGCTCCTGTTCAGGAGCTTTTCCAGGAACGTATGCTTCTGCGGAAGCAGCACCAGCAACCCAGCCCGCTGCTCCTGAACAAAATCCTGCACCCCCGCGGCCACGTCCTCCCGCTGCTGAAAAACGACCCGGTAGTCAACACCCCGCAACTGCTGGTCTAACGTGTTGAGCGCTGCAAGCGCCTTGTCCATTTCCCGTTCCGGACTGTTTTTCCTGTACAGATGCAGCACCTGCAGGCGGCTATGAAACAAGCTGACAAACTCCCCTAACAAACCAAGCACCGCCCTGGAGGGTAGCTTGAATAGGTCGGCGGCAAAAACAACAGACTTGTATTCTTCAAATCGGGCATCAAGCGGAACAGCCAGCACGGGTACAGAGGCCTCCTGCATGACGCGAATGGTGGTACGCCCCAGTAAAGCCCTCGTGAAAGCATTTTCCCCGCGCATGCCCATCACCACCAGGTCCGCTTCGTGCACTTCCACGGCTTTCAGTATTTCATCAAAGGCAATACCGAACTTACAGATACACTTGATGTTTACTTCCGCTCTTTTTAGTGGTGTCTCATCTATCTCAACTGTATGAAAGCCGCTTTGGGTATGCGGAATACGGTTCACCGCCACATCTGGCGGCAGGATGCTCCGGAACTGAACAGCAAAATCCTTTAACAGCAAGCTTTTCACTTCTTTGGCGTAAGCCTCCAGCTTTTTTGTTCTTCTTCTTTCCAGATCATTGATTACAGCAGTATACGATCCCATATAGGGAAAGGAGAGCGGCTCAAAAAAAGCATGCAGCAGTACGATGCGGGCATCTGCCTCCCTGGCCACTTCGATAGCATACAATAAAGCGGTACGTGCACCGGGAGAGTAATCGGTAGGTACTAAAATAGTTTTCATAGTATGGGCAATTAAGTATAAAAAGATCTTTTAAAACATCAGCTACCTGAAAGCTTCTTAAAAGTACCCTTACTAGAAAATATTTGCAGTGATGCCCGTCAGTGTAAAAGATGATCTTTATCAGTCCAGGAAGAAACTATAATTTAAGTACATGCCAGCTTGCATCAACTTATGCCCGGCTTGTTGAACAGCTTGTATACTTAAACCAGGCAGGTATATTTTGTGGCATCTTCCAACGGGTCATTTTCTGCCGGTACTCTCCCGGTAAGCTATGGAAGGTTGCTGTTTATACGCAAAAGAAACTATGCGCTCTTAGTCCCGCTTCAATCTGTTTTTAACAGACCTGCTTCGCAGCCATTTGAATAGCTCCATGGCACCTAATACAACAGCGGCAGTAGGCAGCAGTTTCAGCCATTCGTTTAGTTGTACAGGCTCAAGCTCCAGGATGGAGGCCAGAAATGGAACATACGCGGCACTGATATGCACGAGCTGCGCCCCAACAATTCCGGCAATCAACAGATAATTGTTGCGGAGCGGCACCTGAAACAAGGATTTAAATTCGGACCGGCAGTTTAAGACGTGAAAGTTCTGGAGTAAAACCATGAGCATCATCAGGTCGGTGCGGGCATGCCGTACGTCCATCCCCTGCCCTTCTACCAGCCAGTACCAGAGTCCGAAGGTCAACCCTACCATTACCGCCGCTGAAAGAAGTATCTCCTTCCACATCAGGGGGTCAAAAACAGGCTCATCCGGCTTGCGGGGCGGCAGCTGCATTACAGCCGGATCCCCTTTCTCCAGCGCCAGGGCTATGTCCTGAATGCCGTTGGTCACCAAGTTCAACCATAGCAGCTGCACCGCAATAAAAGGCAAAGGCAGGCCCAGCAGCAAAGTCAGGGCAACCAGCAGCAACTCAGCTGCACCGGTAGAAATGAGCATGTATATGATCTTACGCAGGTTCTCATAGGTAAAGCGGCCTTCTTCTATGCCTGCAGCAATGGAAGCGAAATTGTTGTCGGTTACAATAATGGACGCGGCTTCTTTGGCCACGTCTGTGCCACTGCCCATGGCCACCCCTATATGGGCAGCCTTTAATGCGGGAGCATCGTTGGCGCCGTCCCCGGTTACGGCCACAAAATGGTTGTTGCGCTTCATAGTTTCTACAATGTCCTTTTTCTGCAGGGGAGCAACCCGCGCAAAAACGCGTTTTTCTGCCATCACCTGCAGAAACGCAGAGGGATTTTCTGATTGTAGCGCCGCCATTTCCTGGCCCGTGATCACTTCCGCATCCGAAGTAGCAATTCCCAGTTGCCGGGCAATAGCAACTGCGGTCACCGGGTGGTCGCCAGTCACCATTACGACCTTGAGGCCTGCCTGCTGGCAAGCTTTTACCGCCGCCACAACTTCAGCGCGCAAGGGGTCAATCAGGCCAATGAGCCCTGCAAACTCCAGCTCTCCCAGGCTTATCACATCCGTACTGGTGGCAGGACCAACGGCCAGGCCAATCACCCGGTACCCTTCCATGGCCAGCTGGCCGGCTTGCTGCAGCAGAAATTCTTTTTGTTGCCCCACATGCCGGGCAACAACTTCGGCAGCTCCCTTCATAGCAAAGAACAGCTGGCCCCCGTCAAGGTAAAACAAGCCTGAAAACTTATTCTCCGACTCGTACGACACCTGCTTTACCACCTCTAACTGCTGCCGGAAATAAGCAGGCTCCTGCCCGGCCTTAAAGGCTAGCGCCAGCAGCGCCACATCAACTGAATCCCCGCTGTACTCCCACCCGGCTGCTTCTTGCCGCAAGCTGCCTTCGTTACACAGCACCGCAGTTTGCAGCAGTATAGCCAGAGAAGGCGTGAGCACCGCCCTGGTACCGGCCTCCGTTTCTATGGTTCCTTCGCCGTTGTAGCCCTGCCCGCTCACCAGCAATGCCTCCCCGTCTGCCAAGACCAGTTTTTTTGCCGACTGCTGGTCCATCGTCAAGGTGCCGGTCTTGTCCGAAGCTATCAAGGTGCAGCTGCCCAAGCCTTCCACAGCGGGTAGCTTACGAATGATCACGTTGCGTTTGGCCATCCTGCTGGTGCCAATTGCCAAAGCCACGGTAAGGGCTACGGGCAGGCCCTCCGGGATAGCCGAAACAGCCAGGGCCACCATAAAGAAGAAGATGTCGAACGCGGCCATCCCCCGCCACCAGCCCACCAGCCCTAACACCAGGCATAACAGGAGCACCAGCTGGCTGATCGTCCTTGAAAACACATCCATGCGGCGCAGCAGCGGGGGCTTTTCCGTTTCAGTAACAGCCAGAGAACCTGCAATCTTCCCTAGTTCGGTATCAACACCCGTAGCCGTTGCAATTCCCCATGCCCTTCCTTTTATCACGGTAGTAGCTGCAAAGGCCATGTTGCTCCTGTCGCCGAGAGATGGTGCTTCCTGCTCCAGTACGCTGCTTGTTTTCTGCACCGGCAGCGACTCGCCGGTCAGCAGACCTTCCTCTAAAGTCAGCTCCTGTACTTCCGCCAGGCGCAAATCACAAGGCACTTTCATCCCCGACTCTAGCAGCACAATATCGCCCGGCACCAGTTGTTGGGCATCCAGGTCGTATACATTCCCTTCCCGCCTCACCCGCGTTCGTATTTTTACCAAGTTTCGCAACGCGGTGGCGTTCCGTTCGGCCTTGCCTTCCTGCCAGGTGCCCAGGCAGGCATTTATCAAAATAATAGAAAAGATAAAAAGGGCGTTCTCCAGGTCCTGCACCAGCAGCGACACAGTACCTGCCGCCATCAAAACATAGATCAAAGGGTTGAGAAACTGGCTAAGGAAGATCCGGAGAAGGGTTTTGGGTTTGGGCTCCGGCATGTTGTTGAGGCCATACTGCTCCTGGCGCTGTTTTACCTCATCCACCTGAAGCCCTTCGTGCCTTGTCTGTAATAGTTGGAATACGTCCTCCACTTTTAGTTGATACCATTGTTTCTCCATGCGGATTAGAGCTAGTCGTCAGAAGGTACTTCAGCCGTTATAAGTTGCTAAACGAAAGTATGACTGCCGGAGGTTGGCTTGGTTGCTTTGGTAATGGATGGCTTTAACAGGAAATATCTGCCAGCAGGTAGAGCCAAACCAGCTGAATGAGAGTGCTACGGCCTTAAGTTCTTCGTTGTGGCTGTGCGGGTACCAATGCCCAGCCACAGGCCAATCAAATGCCCGCTCTCCGTTTGTTCGGCAACCAACTTCAGAATAGCCACAAAAGGCACGAACAGGATCATGCCAGCCGCCCCCCAGATGAGGCCACCGGCTATGATGGCCAGAACCATAAACAATGTGTTAACCTGGAGCCGGTAACTTACCGCCAGCGGAAAAATAATGTTTGCTTCCAGGTACTGCACCACGGCGAAAACAGCAACTACCCCAAGCGGGTACCACACCGAATCATAGGTAAGCCAGGCCATTGTAATAGGTAGCAGCGAACCAATCGTAATGCCCGCGTAAGGTATAAAGGTTAACAAAGAAGCGACAATGCCAAAGAGCACCGCATGCGGGATGCCCAGTAGCAGCAGGCCGGCAATATTCAGCAAGCCTACAATCAGGTATACCAGGGCCATCCCTTTTATAAAATTGTAGAACGTTTTTATAGTCTGCCGCAGGATAAAGCGAACTTTGGGAGCATCCGCTGGCGGAAAGAGATAAACGAGTGCGTCGGCAAACTGTTCGCGGTAGTATAAAATCAGAGCGCAGTAGAAAGGAATAAGAATAAACAGAACCAGGCCCACGACAGAACTATAGGCCATCTGCTGCACCAGGAGCAGCAGATGCAGCATACTACTTTGTAGTATACTTTCCAGCCACTGTCCTTGCGTTACCAGCGGCAGGTTGAAGCGCAGGGTCAGGTATTGGCTTGCATGCTCTGTCACTTCTACTATTTTTCGGCGCAGGAAGGGCCATTCCTCAGAAAATTGCAGGACCTGCTGAATAAGTAAAAGCAGCAGGCCTGCTGCAGCTATCATCAGAAGCAGGAGGGCCAACGTAATGGACAGGAACCGGGGTATATGGCGGCGCTCCAGCCAGCGGCAAACCGGGTACAAACTAAAGCTGACAAGCACGGCAAAGCAGAGTGGCACCAGCAAGGGCTGCCCAAAATGCAGCAAAAGGCTGATCACCAAAACATATAAAAGCAGCCGCAGGTAATCGGGTCGATGTACTTCCTGAGTTGGTACCATACAAAGATCGCTTTTGTCGGGAGTATAATTTACACTATGTCACCTCACTATTTCCATGTACTGGCCCTTTTGCAGTTACGGCTTTAGCCTAGCGGCGAAAGGGCCAAACTTCTGAAGTGCGTCTCACTTCAGGTCCAGCCGCATCCGCTCCCCAAACCAGATGGCCAGCTGCTGGGCCGTCTGGCTCCTGTTGGCCAGCGGCATGACCCACTTTTTACTGATGTTCTGATGCGAGAGGTAAATCAGCTTGAGCAGGGCCATGTCCGAGGGGAAAACCCCCTTCGTTTTGGCCACCTTCCTGACCTGGCGGTGAAAGCCCTCGATGGTGTTGGTGGTGAAGATGAGTTTCCGTATCGACTCGGTATATTTAAAGTACGTGGAGAGTTTGTCCAGTTCCGCTGCCAGCTCTCGAGCACCTTCGGGTACTTTCTGCCCCACTTCTCCTCCAGCTCCAGTAGCCTGAGCTCAGCCAGCTCCTTGCATTCTGCCCGGTAGACGGGCTTCAGGTCCCGCATAAACTCCTTCCGGTCCCTGGAGCCCACGTACTTGAGGCTGCCAGCGAATCTGGTGCGCGATGCAGCTCTGCACTCAGGCTGGGGCGCGCCCGGAGCTTCTGGGTTTCTTTGCTCCGGATCTTCCGCAGAAAGCCCTCTGGTTCGCTGCCGCTTTCTCTTTTCATACTTACTCCTGCTGAAAATTAATAAACTGCCGTACAAAGTTACTCTTCCGTTTGGCCAGCACGGAGCGCACGTTTTTTTCGCACTCGCTCCGGTTCAAAAATTCCTGCGTCACCAGCTGGTGTAGCTTGTCTAGACCAGAGCCGCCAAGTGCATGACGCACCGATATAAAAATGCGCTGGCCTGCTTTAATCAGCACACCTTCGTCCAGGGCTACAAATACTTCTCCCTCCGTTACAGACTCGTAGAGCAGTATCCCCGGCACCAGTCCTGCGGTGCAATCGAGCCGGTTGGGCAGGAAGATTTAGGAGCCGGCCACCATGTCGGCCACCAGCCGCTTCACGTCCTGCTTCTCTGCAAAAACTTGGTCGGGCAAGAGTATTTTCAGCTGGCGCGGGCGTGCCAGCTATGGTTTCGCCAAATACGTTTAACATCCTGCCCAAGGTCTCGCGGCCGACAGGGGCTTGCAGCGGGCCTCCGGTGGTTTGCACCTGCGCCCCCAGCGCCAACCCCTGCGTGGGCGTAAGCGCGATGCAGCGCGCACGGCTGGTGCTAAGCTGCGTGAGCACCTCCAGCAAAATGCGCTGCTCCTGACCAGTGCGCAGCAGCATGTTGATGTGAGGGATGCCCGCCTCGAAGACAGCATCCACCACACTGCCGCGTATGCTGAGAACTGTTCCGGTTATCTGCATCGTGCTTTGTCGTTTCACATCAGGGTTTAGCCAGGGGCAAGACCGGGAGCAGCTCGTTTTCACTGGACTTGCCGCTGTTCCAGCAGGCGAGGTTGTGGAGCGTCGCTTCGGCGATGTTAGCCACTGCTGTCTGCGTCAGAAAGGCTTGGTGGCCAGTTACCAGCACATTCGGCAAGGTGAGCAGCCGGGCAAAGAGGTCGTCCTGCAGGATTTCCTCGGAACGGTCGGAGAAAAACAGCGCTTTTTCGTGTTCATACACATCCAGGCCCAGGTAGCCGATTTTACCGCTCTTTACGCCCACAATGGCGTCTGCTGTGTTGAGCAATGCTCCGCGGGAGGTGTTGATCAGCATCACCCCTGTTTTCATTTTCCCGATCGCATCTTTGGCGATCAGCTGGCGGGTCTGCTCGTTTAGCGGGCAGTGCAGGGTGATGATATCGGCGCTGGCCAACAGGGTATCAAGGGTTGTATACATCAGCTGCAGTTGCTTTTCCAAGCCTTGATCCGGGGCTATGTCATAGCCCAGCAGGCGGCACCCAAAGCCATGCAGGATGTGGGCGACGGCCGTGCCAATTTTACCGGTGCCGATGATCCCTACTGTTTTGCCGTGCATGTCAAAGCCCATCAGGCCGCTGAGGTGGAAGTCGTTGTGGCAGATGCGGTCATGGGCCAGGAGCAGCCTCCGGTTCAGGCACAACATCAAGGCTACGGCATGTTCGGCCACGGCGTAGGGCGAATACGCAGGCACATGGGCCACCCGCAGCCCCAGGGCTGCCGCTGCTGATAGGTCTACATGATCATAACCTGCCGAGCGCAGGGCTACGCCCTTCACCCCCAGCGCTTTTAGCTGTTGCAACACGGGCGCCGAGGCATCATCGTTAGTGAAGAGTACTACCGCTTGGCTCCCTTTGGCCAAGACCGCCGTTTGACTGGAGAGTGGCTCCTCCACAAAGTTTAAAGTATAGCCGTTTTGGTTGAACTGCTTTAGGAAAGGAGTCTCAAATGGCTTTGTGCTGAAAACGGTTACATACATGGGCATCTGCTTAGCGGTTGGAAAAGAAAAAGCTGCACCCTTTAAGGCGAAGTACAATGCCCCAAAAAGGCGACAGACACGGCATCAACTCCATCAGGCTTAAAGGTTACCTCAGCCAGCATCCACGGCAGCACGAGCCCTTTTTGCCAGCTGTTTCGACATGGAGGCGAGAACTTGCTATGTGTTTTTACTTGTAGTTTATCGTATCGTTGGCTGGAGAAAAGGAAAAGCTAGCCCAGCCCTTTCAGCAGGTCGCCTACTAGGTAGGCGAGGGTGGCGGCAGCGCCCCCGAGCAGCAGCGTCTCCAGGCCCGAAAGGTACCAGGGCTTGTCCACGAAGCGGCTTTTGATGGCCCCGATGGCAAAGAACGCGCCGGCGGTGCTGATGCTGCTCCACATAAAAGGGTCTCGGAAGGGCACAGTGGTCAAGTAATTCCACAGAAACGGGAAAACGGGCACCAGCCCCATCAGCAGGAACGCCACAAACGTAGCCAGCGCCGCTTTCCAGGCGCTGGCCTGGTAGAGCGGGAAGTCATACTCCTCCTGCAGCATGGTGTAGGTCCACTGTTTTTTGTTGGAGGTGATGATCTGCACGGCCTGCTCCAGCACGTCCCCCGTAAAGCCCTTGCCCGCAAAGATCTGGCGGATCTCCTCCACTTCCCCCTCCGGGTATAGCTTCAGGTGCAGCTGCTCCTGTGTACTGGCCCGCTCCAGCTGCTGCTTCTCCGACCGTATCCCCAGAAAGTTGCTCACGGCCATGCTGAAGCCGTCGGCAAAGAGGTTGGCCATGCCCATGATGATGACGATCCGGGGAGCGAGCCCGGCCCCCGCCACCCCCGACACCACGGCAAAGGTGGTCACGGCGCCATCCACGGCCCCATACACAAAGTCGCGGAGGTAGCTGTGGTTTTGCCCGTGCACCAGCCGCCGCCGGATCTGGTCCGGCGTGTGCGACGCCTTTAACTGCGCTCGGAGGGATTCGGGGTTCATGGCCATGTGCTTTTGTCTTTCGTCGGCAGCGCCCTTTACAGAAGAATGATGTTGTTTACGCGGTTATACCTGGTGCGGCACCTTGCCCTCGCGGGTGGTGGCTTTGCCGTCCTGTTGTTGCTTTTCGGCGGCCAGGATGTTCTCCACGCCCTGCAGCAGCGCATCGGGGTTAAAGGAGATGCTGTCGATGCCCTGGGCCACCAGGAATTGGGCGAACGCAGGGAAGTCGCTGGGGGCCTGACCGCAGAGCCCCACTTTGGCCCCGGCCGCGTGCGCCTCCCGGATCACGGTGCTGATCATCATTTTCACGGCCTCGTTCTGCTCGTCAAACAGCTCGCTGACGGTGGAGGAGTCGCGGTCGATGCCGAGGGTGAGCTGCGTGAGGTCGTTGGAGCCGATGGAGAAGCCGTCGAAGAGCTGGGCGAACTCCCGCGCCAGCAGCACGTTGCTCGGAATCTCGGCCATCACGTAGAGCTCCAGCCCGTTCTCGCCCCGCTTCAGCCCGTGCTTGGCCATTTCCTCCACCACCTTGCGTCCCTCCGCCACCGTGCGGCAGAAGGGGATCATCAGCTTCACGTTCGTCAGGCCCATCTCGTCGCGCACCCGCTTCATGGCCCGGCACTCCAGCGCAAAGCCCTCGCGGTAGCGCGAGTTGTAGTAGCGGGAGGCGCCCCGGAAGCCTAGCATCGGGTTTTCCTCCTTCGGCTCAAACTGCTGCCCGCCGATCAGGTTGGCGTACTCGTTGGTCTTGAAGTCGCTCATGCGCACGATCACGTCGTGGGGGTGAAAAGCCGCGGCGATGGTGGCCACCGACTGCGCCAGCTTCTCCACAAAGTAGTCCTCCTTGTTTTGGTGGTGGTGCGTGAGCGCGTCGATCTGCTGTTTTACCTCCTCGTCCTGTAGCTCATTATACTTTACTAGCGCCATGGGGTGTATCCGGATGCTGTTGTTGATGATGAACTCCAGGCGCATCAGGCCCACGCCGCTGTTGGGGTAGTAGGAGAGCGCAAAGGCCTGGTCGGGGTCGCCGATGATGAGCATGGCGTGGGTGCGGGGCTTACCAAGGTGGCCAAAGTCCAGCTCCTCCTCCTTCCAGCGCAGCTGTCCGTCATACACCAGGCCGTTCTGCCCGTCGGCGCAGGACACGGTGATCTGCTGCCCGTTTCGGATGGCCTCTGTGGCGTTACCGGTGCCCACCACCGCCAGGGCGCCCACCTCGCGAGCCACGATGGCGGCGTGGCTCGTGCGCCCGCCTTTGTTGGTGATCACCGCCGACACTTTCTTCAGGATCGGGTCCCAGTCGGGGTTGGTGATGTCGGTGACGAGGATCTCGCCGGGCTGCAGCTGCCCGGCGTCCTTTGGCGAGTGCAGCAACCGGGCCGTGCCGCTGACGATGCGGTGGCCGATGGCCTTGCCGCTGGCCAGCTGCCGGCCTTTTTCCTGCAGGGTGAAGGAGGTGCGCGTCAGCTGCTTTTTCTTTTGGCTGTGGATGGTTTCGGGGCGCGCCTGCACGATGAACAGCTCGCCGGTCTCGCCGTCCTTGGCCCACTCGATGTCCATGGGGCGGCCGTAGTGCGCCTCGATCTTCACGGCCCAATCGGCGATCTGCGTGATCTCGGGGTCGGTCAGCACAAAGGCTTCCTGCTTGTCGGCGGGCGTGTCGATGTTGACAGTGGGCTCGTCGGGGTTGTCGGTGGCATACACCATGGTTAAGGCTTTGGAACCCACTTTTTTGCTCAGGATGGCAATTTTGCCCTGCTGCAGCGTAGGCTTGAACACGTAAAACTCGTCGGGGTTCACGGTGCCCTGAACCACGTTCTCGCCCAGGCCCCAGCTGCCGGTGATGTAGACCACATTGTCGAAACCTGACTCCGGGTCGAGGGTGAAGCAGACGCCGGCGCTGGCCAGGTCGGCGCGCACCATCTTCTGCACCCCGATGGACAAGTATACTTTCAGATGGTCGAAGCCGTGGTCGTGGCGGTACTTGATGGCGCGGTCGGTGAAAAGTGAGGCATAGCAACGCAGGCAGGCTTTGAGCAACTGCTCCTCACCCCTGATGTTGAGGTACGACTCGTGCTGGCCGGCAAAGCTGGCCTCAGGCAGATCCTCGGCCGTAGCGCTGCTCCTGACGGCCACCGGCACATCGGCGCCATACTGCTGGCAAAGCTGCTTGTAAGCGTCTTTAATGGCGCCGGCTATACTTTCCGGAAGGCTGGCCCCAAGTATAAGTTCACGGATCTGGCCGCCGATCTGCTGTAGATTAGTAAAGTTCTCTGTGTCCAGCTCTGCCAACCGCTTTTTTATTTCCTCCGTGAGCTGGTTTTGCGCCAGGAACTCCAGGTAGGCCTTGGCGGTGGTGGCAAAGCCATCGGGCACACGGATTTTATCCGCTTCCAGGTTATGTAACATTTCACCCAGAGAAGCGTTTTTCCCACCCACTTCAGCCACATGCTGCATGGTGGTACTTTTAAAAGGAATGATGAAGGTAGGCATGAGAGGATGTTTACGAGTTAGATTTCGTGTGCGGCAGTTTATTCATTAGCTGTTGGGCAAGAAGCGATCATAGAGAGTTTTTCTTCAGCGTTTGGGGTTGAACAAGGATTACTACTGCTATTCTGGAAAAGAAGTAGCATGCCCAACAAGGCGAAGTAGTTATCCGCGCCTTGTTGGGCATAACAGCTAAGCAACTTCAATCTTCTTGTTGTTGCCTGTAAAGGCTTCTTCTTTTTTAGGGAGCGTCAGCATAAGAATGCCGTTTTCATAGGCTGCCTGTATCGTATCGGATTTTACAGAAGCTGGAAGTTCAAAAGAGCGCGCAAACGAAGTATAACTGAACTCCCTGCGGGTATAATGCGCTTTCTCTTCATGCTTTGCTTCCGTTTGCTCCGCTGAAACAGTCAGAATTGTATCGTTGACCTCCACTTTGAAGTCCTTTTTGTCCATACCCGGAACAGCTAGTTCAATCTCAAAACGGTCGTCTTTTTCTTTGATGTTGGTAGAAGGAACTTTTTTCATTCCTTTGAAAAAGGCGTTGTCCTCGAAAAAACGATCCAGGTCCAGGACATCCGTCAACATAGAGGACATCGGTGTTACACCATTTCTTTTTGATTTTACAAGTGACATAAGCTTACTCATTTATAGTTGAACAAAGTTTTAAAGACGGGCGAAGCAGCTGCTTTAAGGCAGTTCGTGACGCTTGTAATGCGTAAACAAGACCGGCAGATAGGTATGGTAGCCTCTTTCCGGAGAGGGATACCTAGGCTGGAGGTGCTGCCAGGGGTGGTCTGGGTGATAGCCTACTACCAGCATGTCTACTCTGTTTTCGCGGGCAAACTGGCTGATTCCTTCTTCAACGCTGTTGTTGAGAAGCACATGGTAGGTAACGTGGGGATAGGTTTGCCAGGCTGCTAAAGGGTAGATTTCTTCCTGGGCTGTGGCAGCAGCGCTGGCGTCGGATTCAGGAAGCACGTGCAAAACATAAATTTCTGTGTGGAACAGGTGCGCTAGTTGCAGTACCAGTGCCACATCCTGGTAAGGCTCTCCAAGCTTATTTACGACAAATAAAATTTTTTGAAGGGGTTTAAAGGTAGCCTGCTCCGGAACAACGAGTACCGGGCAGTTAGACGCTGTGATGCTAACAGCTGTAACTGGTTCATTAAATATATCCGTTAAGGCTTGCGCATTTTCCATGCCTACAACAACCAGTACTATCTGATCATCTTTAAGTATGACTGGGATGGTTTCTTTCGCTGCTCCGTGTTTTAGCTGAATGTCGCAGGTTACTCGGCGATCAGGGTTCTGATTAGTCAGGCGTTGTCTGACTGCTTCCAGTTTGTGTGCGGTTTCGTTGTGGTCATCCAACGCTGTCATCAGTTGAGAATGCGTGAGAACACCTGGTACAATGGCTGGTGCCGGTTGGCGATGGAAGAGCAGGAGTCTGGCAGACAGGAGTTGAGCCAGCTCAAAGGCGTAGTTCGTGGTGGCTTCTGAGCTCAACGGAAAGTCCGTAATGCATAAGATTGTTTTCATAAGAAAGTATTTTACAGGCCAAACTTGTGAAGTGAAGTTATATTATAAGATTTTATTATAGAATGACTTACATCAACTTTAGGAATGATAAATACCATTATTGCTGCAACAGCAGGATAAGTTTTTTGGCTGGTGGGGCGGCCTTTGTGTCAATGCTGGCTAACCTGCTGGTGGCAGGAAAGCCTTTTCAATCAAAGAATACCATCTATTGCAGGAAAACGGCTACAGACCGAGGAGAAACAGTATAGTGTGAGGTGCTTAGCTGCTCCGGGGGCGGTCGCAAAGTCGTCGGGAGGCGGCAGGTTAGTGACCACCATCCGGAACCATGGGCCGGCTTCCATAAACTTAAATTCTTTGCTTTCCCAGTGTGCATTCACCATCACATACAGATCCTGATCGCCGAGTGATTTGCCGGAGAGAAAAAAAGCCATGCTGTGCGATTCTGCGGACATGTCTATGGCTCCGTCTGTTCCATACCACCTCACATCAGATCGCCAGAAGCGGCTGCGGCCCAGGCTTGGATGGGCTTTACGGAAAGCAATGACTTTTTTGATAAATTCATAGTGGTCGTTCATAAACCTATGGCGGCTCCAATCTAACCAGGTGGTTTGGTTATCCTGGTTGTATGGGTTGTTGCCGCCGCCCTGCTTCTGTAGAAACTCATCCCCAGCCATAAACATAGGCGTGCCGTTTGATAACATGAGCAGCAGGAACAGGTTTTTTGCCTGTTCCTTGCGCAGTGCAAGCACTGCCACCGGCGCCTGTTCATCGCCCTCTCAGCCGCAGTTCCAGCTATAGTTCTGGAAGCTGCCGTCGTTGTTGTTGTGCCCGTTGGCGGTATTATGCTTTTCGTTGTAAGAGGCCAAGTCATAGAGCGTAAAACCGTCGTGGGAGGTGACGTAGTTGATGCTTTGGTAGAAGTGGTAGGGATGCAGCAGATCATCAGGAAAAAGTTGTTCACTGCCGTACATCCACTGTACCAGTGCGGCCACCATGTCCCTGTCACCTTTTACAAACCTGCGCACATCATCCTGAAAGCCGCTGTTCCACTGCAGCCAGGTGCTGCCGGGAAAGCTCCGCCCCAGCTGATAAAAGCCTTGCGCATCCCAAGGCTCCGCAATCAGCCTCACATGAGCTAAGTCTGGGTCTGTGGCAATATCTGAGAAAATGGGCCCCTCGCCAACTGTTCCGTCGGAGCGTCGGGTAAAAATGGAGGCTAAGTCAAAACGAAAGCCATCCGCATGCATCTCCTTTACCCAATACCGCAGGCTGTCCATGATCATGCGCTGAACAGCCGGGTGATCGGTCCGGAGGGTGTTGCCGGTGCCGCTGTAGTTTAAGTAAGGATCGGGAGATTCTTCTTTTATAGGTAATAAGTAGAAGGGTCAACGCCCTTTAGGTGATAAGTCGGCCCGATCAGGCCCTCTTCTGTCGTATGGTTGAAGACTACATCCAGTATTACCTCGGTACCGGCTTTGTGCAGTTCCCGCACCATACGTTTAAACTCAATTACTGCGCCATAGGGCGCCTGTATGGCGGCATAGCTTTTGTGCGGGGCAAAAAAGTGAAGCGGCATATAGCCCCAGTATTCGCCCGATTGTTGGTCGAATTGGTGTACGGGCATTAGTTCTACTGCTGTAACGCCTAGTTCTTGCAGGTAAGGGATTTGTTCGATTACGCCCGCAAAAGCGCCCCTGGATTCTGGTATTACATCGGAGTTGGGGTGGCGGGTAAATCCGCGCACATGCAGCTCGTATATGATCAGGTCGTGTGTATGAGGCGTAATGTGATCTTGCTGCCAGTCGAAGTGGTTGGGAGCGGGAGCAATGTAACCTAATGGTGCTTTGCCCAGATTAGTGCCTGAGGGGCTTGCCGCGCTCCGGCTAAAATCCGGCCGGAAAAAGATATTCCTGGCATAAGGGTCGAGGAGAATCTTTTCAGTATCAATGTTACAAAGCTTACCTAAGGGGTCGGAGCAGCCCTGCACCTGAAAGGCGTAGTAGATAGCTTCTTTCAGGTCGGCACGCCTGAGGCGGTAGTGCCCCATACCCGCTGCAACTTATGAATCCGCGGGTCGAAGTCATACGTGGCAACAGGTTCTTCATACATATCCTCCCGAAAAAGCAGCAGCCGGACCTTTTCAGCTTTCTTCGAGTAAAGGGTGAAGTTGTAGGCATCTTCTTCTGCAATAAAGGCCCCCCCCAACGGGTATGGTGCGCCTTCAACGGAAACCTAAGAGCCCATATAGGTGCTTTTTCTGTCAGTTAAATCCTGAAATGAATGCTGTGGGAATATTACCTGGCCACCCAACCGCCATCTATCAACATCGGATGGCCTGTTACAAAGGAGGAGGCATCAGAGCAAAGCCAAACGACAGCTTCAGCTATTTCCCGCGGCTCCCCAAACCTGCCGATTGGCTCCTGGCTGGCCATGGCTTCTCGTGTGATGTTGTTTTGGTCGATGAACCTGTCGATCATAGGAGTCTGAATTACACAGGGGCATACGGCGTTTATCCTTAGCCCGGAGGTAGCATATTCCAGCGCAGCTGTTTTGGTAAGGCCGAGTAGTACGCCATGTTTGGATGCGGTATACGCAGGAATGCCGGAAAAACCGATCACACCGGCTATGGAAGAACAGTTTACGATCGCTCCCTTGCCTTGCTGCAGCATGTGCGGCAGCTCATGTTTTATGCAAAGCCACACGTCTTTCAGGTTTATCTCGACAACCTTATCCCAGTTTTCTTCTGTTACTTCATGTGTTGGGGCGGAGGCGCCTTCTATACCCGCATTGTTGAAGGCATAGTCCAGGCGACCGAAGGAATGAAGCGTTTGCTCCACCATCGCCTGCACGTCACTGTCCTTTGATAGATCACACTTGATAAATATGGCCTCCCCGCCAGCAACTTTTATGTTGTTTACGGTTTCCTGATTTTCTACTCAATCCATGACGGCTACTTTAGCGCCTTGCAAGACAAAAAGTTCTGCAGTAGCTCTTCCTATGCCAAAACTGCCACCGGTTACAATCGCTACTTTCCCCTGAAAATGTTTTTCCATTATTTAGCCTCCTCTTAATTGGTTTACTGATTTCTTTAAATAGCCTTGTAGAAGAGCCGCTTTTGCTCAAACCGGTGCCTCTGGATAATGCTTACATTATCCCAGGAATGGCTGCCTCTTCAGCCGGTACGTACCGTTAGCCAAGTATAGCTTGCAGGTGTTCCTTGTATACTACTTCCTTTTGCAGCAGTAGCTGGGCTAGCTTTGTTAGCAAGTCCTGATGTTGTTCCAGCAGGCCTTTGGCTTTGCGGTAGGCCTGGTCGATGAGTTTAATGACTTCAGCATCGAGCAGCTTGCCGGTTTCTTCGCCGTAAGGCTTCGTTAAGCGGGTGTCCTGCTGGCCTGCGGAATCAAAAAAGCTGATGTTGTCTATGCGCTTATCAAAGCCATAGTAAGCAACCATCATATAGGCTTACTTGGTGGCTTTTTCCAAGTCGTCGAGCGCACCGGAGGTCACATAGCCAAATATTAATTCCTCGGCTGCTCTGCCGGCTAACGTGGCGCTTAAAGGCTCTGCAAAAGCAGTTGCCGATTTGAGTTGGCGCTCCTCAGGCAGGTACCAGGCTGCCCCAAGCGATTTTCCTCTCGGTATGATCGACACTTTTATAAGTGGGTCAACATGCTCCTGGAGGGCCAAGTTTATAAATAGAGCCCGCTCATAGCGCATTTTTCTAGGCCTCGGTGCAGGGCAGAAAGCAACTGCCGGCGATGATGTTTCCTGATGGGGTGTACTTTGACAGGGAAATTGAGGCGTATCGAACCACCCGCGTCAACTCCTTTTTCGGCATTGTGGCGGAGATTTCGCAGAAAATGGGGCAAAATGAAAGAGGGAAAAGCAGCTGTGAAACTGACTTTTCCCTCCTGGTAGTCCGTAGGGGAATCGAACCCCTGTTGCCAGAATGAAAATCTGAAGTCCTAACCCCTAGACGAACGGACCATCTTTCGGTTTTGATGGTGCAAAGATAGTGGCTGTTTTTGATACTACAAGAAGGCAAGGCAAAAAAAGCAGCTACTTGCGCGTATTTACATGATTGTCAGGCACAAAATATACTCTGTTAAGCGCCAGGTTGCTGCAAAAGCTTCCGCCTTACTGCCAAATATAAAATTTAAGGGGTTCCCTCCTTTTCTGCTTCATCGCTGCCATTGGCATTGCCTCCCTGAAATATCCTATGCTCCCATATGCCGTACATTAAAATTCATTGCATTAATCAAAACAACAAATTACCTATGACGCATCAAGAGCAACAATACCTATGGTGGCAGGATGGAATTATTTACCAGGTATATCCCCGTTCCTTTCAGGACAGTAACGGAGATGGTGTCGGCGACTTGCAGGGTATCATCAAGCGGCTGGATTATTTGAAATGGCTGGGAATAAAGGCGGTCTGGCTCTCCCCTATTTACCCGTCTCCTATGGCTGATTTTGGCTATGATATTTCTGACTACCGCGGCATACACCCTTTGTTTGGCTCGATGGACGATTTTGATACGTTGCTGCAGGAGGTGCATCAACGCGGTATGAAACTGATACTTGACCTGGTACCGAATCATACATCTGACCAGCACCCCTGGTTTCTGGAGTCACGCTCCTCGCGCGACAATCCCAAACGTGACTGGTACATCTGGGAAGATCCGCAGGAAGATGGCACGGAGCCTAACAACTGGCTAAGTGTTTTTGGCGGCAGCGGCTGGGAATGGGACGAGAAAACGCAACAATACTATTACCATGCTTTTCTGAAGGAGCAACCGGACCTGAACTGGCGTAACCCTGAGGTGCAGGAAGCCATGCTGGACGTTATGCGCTTCTGGCTCGACAAAGGCGTGGATGGCTTCCGGGTAGATGTGATGTGGCATATGATCAAAGATAAGCAGCTGCGCGACAACCCTACCAACCCGGAGTATCAACCTCATATGTCGACGTACGACAAATTGCTTCCAGCTTACTCTACGGACCAACCGGAGGTACACGATATTGTGCGGATGATGCGGGAAGTAACGGATAGCTATGCAGAACGTGTGATGATCGGCGAAATTTACCTCCCCATTCAAAAGCTGATGACCTACTATGGTATCAATAACAAAGGGGCTCATCTCCCTTTCAACTTCCTGTTGCTGAAACATAGCTGGGACTCCAAAGAAATCTCCGCCGCTATTGACCAATACGAGGGAGCGCTGCCGCCGAATGGGTGGCCTAACTGGGTGCTGGGCAATCATGATAATCCACGCATTACGAGCCGGGTGGGGCAAGCACAGGCCAGAGTTGCGGCCATGCTACTGCTAACGCTGCGCGGTACGCCCACGATCTACTATGGCGATGAAATTGGCATGCGTGATGTGCCTATTCCGCCCGATCAGGTGCAAGACCCACAAGGCCTAAACATGCCTGACCTGAACCTGAGCCGAGATCCGGAGCGAACGCCCATGCAGTGGAGCGATGCAGAAAATGCGGGTTTTTCTACGGGTACCCCGTGGCTTCCGCTGCCTGTGAACTATAAACGTGAAAACGTGGAAGCGCAGAAAGATGCCCCATATTCGATGCTCACCTTGCACCACCGCCTGATTACCTTACGGCAGCAGGAGCCCGCTCTGAACATTGGCAAGTATGCTCCCATTTTTTCTGATAACCAGATGTTGGCGTATACCCGGCAGCATGAAAACACCTGCTTCCTGATCCTGCTAAACCTAACGCATAAACCTTGTTATTTTAAACCGCCGCATTATAAGTTTACAGGTACTATTGAGCTGGCAACTACCACGGACCTGGAAGGCAGCCGCATCAGCGATATTGTTAGTATGGGAGGAGACGAAGGATACATTATTCGGCTGGATTAAAATTCAAGCACTTGGTTCTGCAACACTGGTTTCAGTAACTGTGCTGGAACGCCGTAGCATCACTAAAAAAGCGCTAAGGAGCAGGACAATTGCCCGCTCCTTAGTGCTAAATCCAGTAAAAGCATGTTCCTTCTCAAGCCCAAAACACCAGTATGGCACCTATGCGAATAGTATACCACTAGCCCGTTTATACTTCGTTTGCTTAACTAATAAGCTGCCTTATTTTTAGTATGACACACTAGCTAAAGTAAGCTTTGATCGTATTGGTCTACTCTCTATTTCAAACTGCTGCGAATCTTTGACAGTTGTGCAGACAACCAAAAATCTTCTTAACAAGCATGCTTCTACTTGAACATTATAGAAATAATTTTTTATTTTTTTGTACTACTCAGGCCGTAATAGGTGGGCTTGGGAAGCAGTTTACTGGTAAAAACAGCCGCCAAAACATTATTTTCCTTCGCCATTTCACCTTGTGGCCAATATTTACGTAAGGCAATACAGCACATTAAATTGAACGATTATCGCATCTCCCAAACATATAGGAAAAGTTTTGCTAAAGATACTGCTAGGGATACTACTGTTTGTAGTAGGCCTGGTGGTCCTGATCGTGGTTGCCTTGCAGTTTCCACAGGTGCAAAACTATGTCGCCCATAAGGGGGCCAATTACTTATCTAATACGCTTGATACGAAAGTTGAAATTGGCGGCTTCACAACAGACTGGCGCAATGCGCTGGTTCTGAAAGACGTGTATGTGGAAGACCAACAGCAGGACACCTTATGGTATAGCCAACGCCTGGGAGTCGACATGAATATTCTGGGGCTCATCAAAGGCAACATTGATATTGGCAAAATCAGCCTCGATCATGCCACACTCAACCTGCACGTTCAACCCGACAGCAGCACCAATTACGACTTTATTATGGAAGCCTTTGCCTCCGATACAACGGCGGCTCAACCTGCTGATACCACTTCCTCTTCGCTGGCCATTAACCTGGATGTGATCAACCTGAATGATGTGTATATCAACTACCGCGATGAAGCAGGAGGTAACTGGATCAAAGGGCGTGTGGGGCACCTGCTTACCACCATGGAGGAGCTAAACCTGGATGCGCAGCGGTACCTGGTAGACGAGGTAGAACTTAAGAATACGGCTTTCTCCTATATACAAACCAAGCTTCCACCGCCCGATACGGCAGCAACTGAGCCGCTGGAGCTTGAATTTGGGCTGAATCGTATAGCGCTCGATAATGTCAAGCTTAACTATAAGAGTCGCCCGGCAGACCAAAGCATTGCGCTGGATGTCGGCAGGTCATTGTTAACAGCCGACAAGATCGACTTGAAGAACGAACGCATTAATTTGAAAACATTTGAGTTACACAATACGGCTGTCGTTTACAAGCAGGACAAGTACAAACCAACTGATTCGCTGGCCGTAAATCCGCAGCGAACGGTACAGGAACTGGACTCTGCAGCAGAAGAAACGAGCGGACAGCCGATGAACTGGGTAGTAACCCTCAATGGCTTGGATGTAAGTGATCTGGATGTGAAGTTTGATAACTTCAATGTGCCGGCGCAGGAAAAAGGCATGGACTACAACCACCTGCTTTTTAACAACATCGCTTTGGAGGCCGAGGATCTATACTATAGCCTTAACCGCACGACAGTAGATGTAAATCAGCTGCAGCTACAGGAAAAAAGCGGTTTCCAGGTCAAAAACTTTGAAGCAAATGTTATTTTTGATTCAACGAAAACAGAGCTCTCAAACCTGGATCTGCTAACCGGCAACAGCCACCTGCAGCGGCATCTGGCTGTTACGTACCCCTCACTGGATGCTGTGGCGGATCACCCCGAAACACTTGGCCTGAACCTGGATATCAATAACAGTTATGTGGGCATGCAGGATGCTTTATACTTTGCACCATATCTGGCTGATAACCCCTCGTTCAGAAGTATAGCCAACACCAAACTGCAAGTAGATGGCAAAGTAGATGGCACCATGCAAAACCTGCATGTGCGTCAGTTTAACATGTCCGGGCTGCAGGGCACGAAGGTGGCTGTTACCGGTGATATCCGCAACGCGACAGATCCTGACCATTTATATATGGACCTGCGCATTAACCAATTGGCTACCACACGTACCGATATACAGGCGCTTACGCCCGCTGGCACCATCCCACCTAATATCCGGGTACCGCGCCAGCTAAGTATGACTGGTACTTACCAGGGCTCCCTCACAGCATTTGACACCGATGTGAACCTGCAAAGTAGCTATGGCAATGTGGCGGCGGTCGTGAACATGGAATCAGGCCCTGCCGGCGCAGAGCCCTTCACCGCTAAAGTCAGCACCAATCGCTTTGATCTGGGCCAGCTATTTACCGACAGTTTGGGAGTTGGTATTATTGCCCTTAATGCGACGGCCAAAGGCACCGGCCTGACGCCTGAAACCATGCAGGCACTGGTGCAAGCCAATATTAAAACTCTTGAGTATAATAACTATACGTATAACAACCTCGACGTAAACGCCAATATCAACCGCAACCTGTATACGTTTGCAGCTACAGCAAACGATCCGAACCTGGACTTTGACCTGAAAGGTGATTTTAACATGCGGGATACTTCGCATGTAGCTTATGGGTTTGATATTGACATTCAGGAGGCGAACCTGAGGGCGTTGAACTTATACTCAGACTCCTTACGCATAAAAGGTAGTATGACGGGGCATTTCACAGGGCTGGATCCTAGCGCCATCAGCGGCCAGTTACAGGGGCAGAACCTGGTCATCAATCTAAACCAAGCTACGTACCCGATCGATTCGCTTGCAATGACACTCCAGCAAAATGGCCAGTCGGCTGCTATACAACTGCAGTCGGATTTGGCCGATGCGAACCTGCAATTCGGGAACACGCTGGCAACCCTGCCGACAGCATTAGAAAAGCACTTCTCCAAATACTTCGACCTGCAACCCGATCCGCCCTACCCTGCCGGCGTAAACCTGCATGACTTTAAGGCTCGCATTCAGCTGAAACAGAGCAAGCTTATTACTGCGTTTGTGCCCGGGCTGACGAAGCTTGCTGTAAATAACCCGATCATAGCCACCTACGATGGCACAAATCAAACGCTAACGGTAGATGGCAATGTAAATGCATTAGAATACACGGGCTATAACCTGCATGATCTGGCCCTGCAGGTGAACGGCACCCCGGAAGCACTCAACTATAATGTAACGCTGGCACAGTTCTCCTCTCCTTCGCTAAACATGCACCATGTAACGCTGGAAGGCGCTGCCCACGATAATTTTCTGACTTTGCGGCTGGGCATTGCTGATAGTACCGGCCAGCAGGAACGCTTTGTGTTGGGCGGGCAGCTGAACAGCCTTGGCCCCGGCTACCGCTTTACCTTCAATCCTCAACAGTTGGTCATCAACAGCGATAAATGGACGGTGCCAGAGGATAACTACCTGCAGTATGATACTAATTTGCTGTATGCCCACAACATAAAACTACAGCACGACAACAGTTATATTGCTCTGAACAGCCAAGGTCCGTTGGGTCCCAATGCGCCACTAAAGGCTGAATTCAACAATTTCGACATTGGCTACCTGATGGATACTTTTCAGAAACAGGACAGCCTGATTGCCGGCACCATCAATGGCACCGCTACTGTGAAAAATCTGATGGCGGGTACGATGAGCTTCACCTCTGATCTGACAGTGTCGCAATTTGCCTACGAAGGCGTGCCAGTGGGCACCATTGCCCTAAAGGCCAACAGTGAAGGCGGCAACCGCTATAACGTGGATGCCTCCCTGACCGGTAATGGCAACCAGGTACTTATCAACGGCTTTTACGAGTCGCAGCCGAATGCCAGCCTCCTGAACTTTGACGCCAATATTCCAAGCCTGAACCTGGCCTCGCTTGAAGGTTTTACCGCAGGTATGGTGAAAGAAATGGATGGTAATGCCAGCGGGAAGTTGCACATTACGGGTACCGTGGATGATCCAAACATCTTGGGAGAGCTGAACTTCAACCAGGCGCAGTTTAACGTGGCGATGCTTAACTCGCTCTACCGCCTGCAGGACGAACGCCTGGTGTTTAACGAACAAGGTATACACTTCCCTGACTTTACGTTGACCGATTCGCTTGGCAACAATATGGTAGTGAACGGCGACATCCTGACTGATACTTATACTGATTTCAAGTTTGACCTAACAGTAAATACAGACAGATTCCTGGCGATGAACTCCACTGCCAAAGACAATGACCTGTATTATGGTACTGTTTTCATTGCTGCTGATGCAAGTATTGGAGGGGATCTGGCGCTGCCGGTGATCAAAATAGATGTAAAAGTGCTCGATGGTTCTGCCTTCACAGCTGTTGTTCCGGCGGATGAAACCGGGGCAGCCGAACGGGACGGCATCGTAGAATTTGTGAATCTGAACGACTCTCTTACCGCCATCATCGGTGGGCAACAGCCCCAGGATTCGGCCCAGACAGGTTTTGTAGGTGCTGACATTGAAACTCAGGTACACATCACGGATGCTACACCCGTCACCATCGTCATAGATCCGCTTACGGGCGATAATTTGGTGGTGCGGGGCACTGCCGACCCTTTGTATGTAGGCATCACCCCCAGCGGCCAAATAAATATGACCGGGCGTTACGAGATCTCGGATGGTAAGTATAGCATGGACTTCTACGACTTGGCTTCACGGGAGCTGGATATAGCAGATGGAAGTTACATTGCCTGGACCGGCGACCCGATGCAGGCCAACATGCAAATCAAAGCCATCTATACTGTTAAAACAGCGCCCCGAGAACTTGTGGCAGCACAGGCTTCCGGCGCTGATGATCCTGCACTGCGTAACCAAGTGCCTTTTCGGGTTATTGTAAATGTAAATGGCGAAATTCTCACTCCCGAAATCGACTTTAATATTGAATTACCGGAAGAGCAGCGGGGAAAAGTGCCGGGAGAGGTAACAGCTAGTCTGGCTAATCTGCGCGAGGATGAATCGGAGATGAACAAACAGGTTTTTGCACTGCTGGTGCTCGGCCGTTTTCTGGCGCCAGATCCGCTGGAAAGCTCCGGAGGAGGCCTTGCCGCTTCAGCCCGTAACAGCCTGAGCCAGGTGATGACGGACCAGCTAAACCAACTGACCAACAAGTATGCCGGTGGTTTAGGGCTGGAGTTAGGTGTTAATTCTTACGAAGATTACTCCTCCGGTTCCGCACAGGGCCGCACCGACCTGAACGTTGCTCTGAAACAGCAGTTCCTCAACGACCGCCTGACTGTACGGGTGGGAAGCGATATCGGGCTGGAAGGCCAGGGAGAAGCCAACAACTCCATGAGTGGTTTTGGCGGCGACATATCCGTGGAATACTCCATAACCGAAGACGGCCGCTTGCGGGTACGTGCTTTTCAGCGAAGCGAGTATGAGGGTGTATTGGAAGGCGATGTGCGGGAAACTGGAGCTTCACTCATTTACGTACGCGATTACAACAACTTCTCTGAGCTCTTCCAAAGTGTCGAAAAGACCCAGGCGGAGGAAGAGGCACGCAAACAACAGCGGACCGGGCTCAAATCAGAAAACAATCAGACGCCATAATACCTTATGATAACTTCTATACCTTATTCACGGCTGCTATCCTCATACACCCTGCCGCTCCTGCTGGGAATTATGCTGGTTTTTTCAGGGTGTAGCAGCACGAAAACTGTGCCTGAAGGAGATGCGCTGTTTGGGAGTTATCAGGTGAAGGTTAAAGATAAAGGAGACAGCAGCAACCGCAAAGGAGATTTGCAAGCGGAATTAGCAGAAACTGTTCGCCCTAAGCCCAATGCTTCTATACTTGGTATGCGGCCCAAACTCTGGATCTACAATGCCTTCTATACTAAAAAAGAGAAAGGAATCAAACACTGGATCATGACCAAATTTGGTGAGCCGCCGGTGCTGCTCTCGGCAGTGGATACCACCACCATCAGCGGCGTTATGAGCAGCAGGTTGCAAAACAGGGGCTACTTCAACAACACTGTAGACAGCAAAACGACTATCAACAATAAGATCGCCTCTATTCAGTGGACAGCTACGATCAGCGAACCCTACCGCATTCGCAAGATCGAATACACGCTTAACGATTCACTGCCCGTACTTCGCGCCATAAATGCCACCGAGTCCGAATCCTTATTAAAGACCGGCGACCCGTATGACTTGGAGACTATGACGGCCGAACGCACCCGCATTGACCAGGAACTGAAAGAAGAAGGATTTTACTATTTTAGCCCCGAGTTCCTGATCTTCAGTGTTGATTCTGCAGTGGGCAACCGGCAGATGGATGTGTTGTTACGCCTAAAGAACAATACCCTAAAACAAGCCATACAGCCTTACACCCTCGATGATGTATACATCTTTGCCAATTATGGGCTGGGTGATACCTACATTGCCGGCGATACCATTGACGTACGAGGCTACCACTATATCCCTGATGAGAACTATGTAAAGGCAAAATACCTGCTCCGAAGCGTGTTCCTGCACCAGGACAGCCTTTATCAGCGCCAGGATGCCCTGCTCACCACAAGCCGCTTGATGGGACTGCCTGCTTACAAGTTCGTGAATGTGCAATATGAGCCGGATACTACAAAGACCAACCAGCTGGACGCTTTTATTTACCTGACACCCGCACTCAAAAAATCATTACGGGCCGAGGTGCTGATGGTCAGCAAGTCGAATAATTTCGTAGGCCCCGGGGTAACGGTGTCGTTCCGAAATCGCAATGCGCTGAAAGGCTCAGAACTATTGAGCGTAGAAGTATCCGGAAGCTTTGAAACTCAGACGGGCGGTAAGGCGAAGACCGCAACCGAGAGCAGCAGCGGGGATACCAATAAAAATTCCGCTCTTACCTCCTACGAACTACAGGCGCAGGCTACCCTTACCTTCCCGCGCATTGTATCGCCGTTCAAGCTGCACAACCTGCGCACTGAGTTTGTGCCTAAAACGAAAATTGGCCTGGGCTTCGACTTCCTAAACCGGGTGCAGTATTTCCAGATGAACTCCTTTAATGCCACTTATGGCTATAACTGGAGGCCTACCCGAACCATTACGCACGAGATCACACCTATCAACCTGCAGTTTGTGCAATTGCTGAATCCGTCTGATAAGTTTACCGAGATATTGGCGGACAGGCCATACCTGCAGCGCAGCTTCGAAAACCAGTTTATTATTGGGTCGCTGTATCAGCTCACGTTCAGTACCCAGATGTTTGAGAAGCGTACGCACCAGTTTTTTGATAACTTTGCTGTTGATGTTTCCGGCAACCTCCTGAACACGATTGCTACGGCAACCGGAGCAGACCAGCCTGAAGTAGACATGCCACGGGAGATCTTCGGACAGCCCTATTCGCAATACTCCCGCTTCGATAATGACTTCCGTTACTACTTTAATTTTGGGAAAGAAAGCCAGATTGTTGCGCGCCTTGTCACTGGTGTGGGCATCCCCTACGGCAACTCGACAAACCTGCCCTATTCAAAGCAGTTTTCTATAGGTGGGCCTAACAGCCTGCGTGCCTTCCGGGCACGAAGTATAGGCCCAGGCACTTATGATGTTCCGGATTCGGTAGCTTCCTCCTACTTTGACCAATTGGGTGATATCAGGTTGCAGGCGAACTTGGAATACCGCTTCCCGATCGTAGGCTTTTTTAAAGGAGCTGTGTTTGCTGATGCTGGTAACATCTGGCTCCTAAAAGATTATAAAAATGCCAAGGGTGAAACCGACAAAGAAGGAGGTAAATTCGAAGCAAATGATTTTCTAAGTGAACTGGCAATAGGTACCGGCGTTGGACTTCGGGTAGATATTCAGTTCTTCGTTATTCGCCTGGATCTGGGTATACCGGTGCAGGTCCCCTACCTGCCAAAAGGAGAACGGTTTATACTAGACGATTTCAAACCGACCTTTTCAGGACGCAACAGTATGGTACTCAACATCGCCATCGGCTATCCGTTTTAGCCCGCTTCTCCCATACTTCCCCAGAAGTTCGTGCAGCTAGCCGGCTATGCCAGGAATTTATACCTCGTCTAAATAAGTATGGAGGTACCTTTTGCTTCGGCCATACTTATTTAGATGGTTACTTCATTAATAGGTCAGCAACCTTTACGTTTTCTGAGGAATATATACTTTTTTAGACATACCAGCGGCGGCAGCCTGTTTACCGGCTTCGGAGGTCAGGTGACAAAAAAGGGGCGACTGTTTTACACTTTTAGCAGGCAAATTTGTTCTACATAAAGAATACACTTTGTATCTTTATACCTGTGAGACGGTTTCTTGCCATCGGTCTGCTGTTGCTGTACCTGCTTTCGGCTACAGAGTTCAACCAGTTGCTGAAGCTGCCGGTGCTGGTGGAGCATTTCCGGGAACACCGTCACGCTAACCCGAACCTTTCCATCGCGCAGTACCTGCAGATCCACTACCTCAGCGGCAATGTGCGCGACCCCGACTATCCCCGCGACCAGCAACTGCCGTTTAAAGCCTGCGACCACTACCTCGGCAACGCGGCCGTGTATACTGTCCCGCTCTTTCAGCCTTACTTTACCCTGGCACCACCCCGCGACGCACGCACCTACCATGTCGTGACGGATGAGGCCTTCCGGCTGTCCCAGTACCTGTCCACTATCTGGCAACCTCCAAAAACCGCTTAAATTCTTTCCCGTTTCTGCTGTACCGCCACAGGGGGTGGGGCCACTGCGCCATGCCTTTGTAGTATGAACAGCGCGCGCCTATACTTCCTCATCGGCACTCTGCTAAAGGCGGAAGAATAGCGCCAGCTAAAATAATTGGCCGTATAGCGGCGGGTAGAGGGCTGTTGTACCACAGCCTGCCCCACGCTGTGCGCAGAAACAAGCATAAGAATACTAGCCATGCTGCATAAAATCATTTCCTTTTCAATCAACAACAAGCTGATCGTGGGGCTGTTCGTACTGGCGCTTATCGTCTTTGGTGCCTACAACGTCACGAAGCTGCCCATCGATGCCGTGCCCGACATCACCAACAACCAGGTGCAGGTCATCACCATTGCGCCCTCGCTCGGCGCCCCGGACGTAGAGCGGCTCATCACTTTCCCCATAGAGCAGGCCAACAGCAACATTCCGGGCATGCACGAGATCCGTAGCTTTTCCCGCTTCGGCCTGTCGCTCGTCACCATTGTGTTTGACGATGACGTGGACGTGTACTGGGCGCGCCAGCAGGTGTCGGAGCGCCTGCAGGGGGTGCAGGGCCAGATCCCTGAAGGGGTGGGCACGCCGGAGCTCGGCCCCGTCAGTACCGGCCTGGGCGAGATTTACCAGTACTTGGTGCGGCCCAAGCCCGGCTACGAAGGCAAGTATGACGCCATGCAGCTGCGCACTATCCAGGACTGGATCGTGCGCCGGCAGCTGCTGGGCGTGCAGGGCGTGGCCGACGTGAGCAGCTTCGGCGGCTACCTGAAGCAGTACGAGATCGCCGTGGACCCCGCCAAGCTCAAGTCCTATGGCCTCACCATCACCGACGTCTTCACGGCCCTGCAAAACAACAACCAGAACACCGGCGGCGCCTACATCGAAAAAGGCCCGACGGTGCTCTTCATCCGCAGCGAGGGCCTGCTCGGCAGCCTCGACGACATCCGCAGCATCGCCCTCAAAAGCACTGAAAGCGGTTCGCCCCTATACCTGCGCGACGTGGCCGAGGTTGACTTCGGCCACGCCACCCGCTACGGCGCCATGACCTATAACGACCAGGGTGAGGTGGCCGGGGCCGTGGTGATGATGCTCAAAGGGGCCAACAGCAATGAGGTGATCAAAAACGTGAAGGCGCGCATTGCACAGATACAGGCCTCGCTGCCGGAGGGCGTGGTGATTGAACCCTTCCTGGACCGCACCAAAATGGTGAACAACGCCATCGGCACTGTAGAGAAAAACCTGCTGGAGGGTGCGCTGATTGTGGTGTTCGTGCTGGTGCTCTTCCTGGGCAACCTCCGGGCGGGCCTGCTGGTGGCCTCTGTTATCCCGCTGGCCATGCTTTTTGCCATCATCATGATGAACCTGTTTGGCGTGAGCGGCAACCTGATGAGCCTCGGCGCCCTCGACTTCGGCCTGATCGTGGACGGGGCCGTGATCATTGTGGAGGCGGTGCTCCATACCTTCGCCCACAGCAAGCGCTTTGCCGACACAAGTCGCCTCTCGCAGCAACGGATGAACAAGGTGGTGGAGCACTCGGCCAGCCGCATGATGAACAGCGCCATCTTTGGGCAGATCATCATCCTGATCGTGTACCTGCCGATCCTGGCGCTGCAGGGCATCGAGGGCAAGATGTTTAAGCCGATGGCGCAGACCGTTTCCTTCGCGCTGCTCGGTGCCGCCATCCTTTCCCTGACTTACGTACCGATGATGAGCGCCCTGTTCCTGAGCAAGAAGATCTCGCACAAAACCACCTTCTCCGACCGCATGATGGCCCGCATCGAGCTGTTTTACGAAAAGCGTCTGCGCCGCGTGCTGCACTTCCCCAAAACGGTGGTGGCCGTAGCTGTAGGCTTGTTTGCGGTGGCGCTGGCCGTGATGACGACGCTGGGCGGGGAGTTCATTCCTTCGCTGGAGGAAGGTGACTTTGCCGTGGATACGCGCGTGCTGACCGGCAGCAACCTGAACACCACCATCAAGTATACCCAGCAGACGGCGCACATCCTGCTGCAGCGCTTCCCGGAGGTGAAGAAGGTCGTGACCAAGATCGGCTCCGGCGAGATTCCTACCGACCCCATGCCCCTGGAGGCCAGCGATATGATGGTGATCCTGAAGCCCAAAGCCGAGTGGACCTCCGCCAAAACCTTTCCAGAGCTGGCCGAGAAAATGAGCAAGGCGCTGCAGGACGTGCCGGGCGTGACGGCCGGCTTCCAATATCCGGTGCAGATGCGTTTCAACGAGCTGATGACGGGTGCCCGCCAGGACGTGGTCTGCAAGATCTTCGGGGAGGACCTCGACACGCTGGCCCATTATGCCCAGCAACTGGGCGGCATCGTCAACACCGTAGACGGGGCCAAAGACCTGTACGTGGAAACCATCACTGGCATGCCGCAGGTGGTCATCAACTACAACCATGCCGCCATTGCGCAATATGGCACCAACATCGCCGACATCAACCGCACCGTGAACGCGGCCTTCGCCGGCATGAGCAGCGGCCTGGTGTACGAGGGCGAACGGCGCTTCGACCTGGTGGTGCGCCTGCAGGGGGCCATGCGGCAGAATGTGGAAGACGTGCGGAACCTGCTGATACCAACACCGAGTGGCAAGCAGGTGCCGCTCTACCTGATGGCGGACGTGGCGGTGCAGGAAGGGCCTTACCAGATACAGCGCGAGGACGCCAAGCGTCGCATCATCGTGGGCTTTAACGTGCGCGGCCGCGACGTGCAAAGTATCGTGACGGAGCTGCAGCAGAAGGTGCAGCAGCAGATCAAGCTGCCGCCCGGCTACTATATTTCCTACGGCGGCGCGTTCGAAAACCTGGCGGCGGCCAAAAAGAGGCTGAGCGTGGCGGTGCCTATCTCGCTGGCGCTGATTTTCCTGCTGTTATACTTCGCTTTCCGCTCCATGCGGTACGGCCTGCTCATTTATTCGGCCATTCCGCTGTCGGCCATCGGGGGCATTTTTGCACTGGCGCTGCGGGGGCTACCGTTCAGCATTTCGGCGGGCGTGGGCTTTATCGCGCTGTTTGGCGTAGCGGTGCTTAATGGCATCGTGCTTATCGCCGAGTTCAACCGCATCCGGCAGGAGGCGCAGGGGCAGGACCTGCGGGACGTGGTGCTGGAAGGGACCAAGCTGCGCCTCCGCCCTATCCTGATGACGGCCAGCGTAGCCTCGCTGGGATTTCTGCCGATGGCGCTGAGTCAGGGGGCTGGGGCGGAGGTGCAGCGCCCGCTGGCCACGGTGGTGATCGGCGGGCTGCTGGTAGCCACCTTCCTCACGCTGTTCGTGCTGCCTTCGCTCTACCTGCTCTTTGAGAAAAAGAACAAGGACGAGCAGCAACGCCTCCACCCTGCCGCCACGGTAGCCGTGGCGCTTTGCCTGCTGCTGCTGCCGGGGCTGGCCCGGGCGCAGCAGCCTATTACCCTACAACAGGCCGTGGCCAAAGCGCTGAAGCAAAACCCTGCGCTGCAAAACGAGCGCCTGCAGGCGGCGGCCCTGCAAAAGCTGCAAGCCACCGGCTGGGACATCCCCCAAACCTCTGTTACCGCAGAGTATGGCCAGATGAACAGCACGGCCAACGACACCCGCTTCGGCGTGGCGCAGTCGCTCCGGTTCCCGACGGTGTATGCGCAGCAGAAGAAGCTGCTGACGCAGGAATGGCGACAGGGGGAGCTGCAGGCCAGCCTATCGGCTTTCGAGCTGGAGCAGCAGGTAAAACAGCTCTACTACGAGATGCGCTACGTGCAGGAAAAGCAAAAACTGCTGCAACGCACCGACAGCCTGTTTGGCCACTTCCTGCGGAACGCGGAGCTGCGCTTTGCCAAAGGGGCCAGCAACGTGCTGGAGAAAAATACTGCCCAGACGCAGCGCGGGCAGGTGCGCCAGCAGCTCCTGCAACTGCAACAGGAACTGGCGGGACTGCAACACCAATTTCAAGTGATACTTCAAACAGACAGTCTATACTTGCCTGCAGAAGAACCGCTTAAACTGCAGCCCGCGGCAGTGACAAATAGCTCTTTGCTGGCCGCCCACCCCTACCTCAAGCTGCTGCAGCAACAGCAGGAAGTCAGCACCGCCAGGACCAAGGCGGAGCAGGCCAAGCTGCTGCCCGACCTGTTGCTGGGCTACTACAACCAAAGCATCAAAGGCGTGCAGACGGTAGATGGCGTGGAGCAAAGCTATACTTCTGCCGACCGCTTTTCGGCGGTGCAGGTGGGTGTGGGCGTGCCCCTGTTCTTTGGGGCGCAGCGGGCGCGGGTGCAGGCGGCGAAGATACAGGAGCAGGTGGCGCAGAATACCCTGCAGGCCGGGCAACTACGCCTGGAAACGCAGCTGCGGAAGGCCGTGGCGCAGTATCAACTCGCCAAACAGACAGTAGACTACTACGAAAGCACCGCCATGCCCAGCGCCACCTCCACCATCCAAACGGCTGACATGCAGTTCCGGAACGGGGAGATCAACTACCTTGACTACGTGCTACTGCTCAACCAGGCCATCAGCCTGCAAACTGCCTACCTCGACGCCGTGCGCGACTATAACCAAAGCATTTTAGAGATCAATACCTTAACCGGAACCCGATAAGCCATGAAATATCAGTTATTTATACTTGCAGCCGCACTCACGCTGGCGGGCTGCAGCACCAAACAGGCCACAGAAGCAACGACAGAGGCCAAACCACAGGAAAGCAACCTCGTGCAGCTCACAAAGGCGCAGCTGCAGAACGCTAAGATCAAGACCAGCAGCCCTGAGCTGCGCAGCATCTCCAGCACCTTGCTGGTGAACGGAGCCATGGAGGCGCCACCGCAGAACATGGTATCGGTGAGTGTGCCACTGGGCGGCTACCTGAAACAGACGGAGCTGCTGCCGGGCATGCACGTGAAAAAGGGGCAGCTGCTGGCCGTGCTGGAAGACCAGTCGTACGTGCAGCTGCAGCAGGATTATCTCACGGCGAAGGCGCACCTGGCTTACCTGCAGCAGGAGTACGAGCGCCAGCGCGACCTGAACCAGAGCAAAGCCAGCAGCGACAAAGTATACCAGCAAACCGAGGCCGAGTATAAAAGCCAGCAGGTGCTGCTGCAAGCCTTGGCTGAGAAGCTGCGCCTTATCGGCATCAACTCCAACCGCTTAAGCGCTGGCAACCTCTCCCGCACCCTGCGCGTCACCTCGCCCATCAACGGCTATGTGACGAAGGTGAACGTGAACATCGGGAAGTACGTGGTACCGACAGATGTACTGTTTGAGCTGGTAGACCCCAGCGACCTGCACCTGATGCTGACAGTGTTCGAGAAAGACCTCGACAAAGTGGAGATCGGGCAAAAAGTGCTGGCTTACCGCGCCAACCACCCGGAGAAAAAATACCCGGCCGAAATCGTGTATATCGGCAAGGATGTGGGCAACGACCGCGCCGTGGAAGTACACTGCCACCTGCACCAGGAGGCCTATGACCTTCTGCCGGGCATGTTCATGAACGCCGCCATCGACGTGCAGCAACAGCAAGCCTATACCTTGCCGACGGATGCCATCGTGCGGTTTGAGAGCAAGGAATATGTGTTTGCCGACCGTGGCAACGGCGTATACGAGATGCTGGAGACCAAAACCGGTGAGAGCGAGAACGGCTACACCATTCTGCAACCCACCGCCAGCCTGAAGCCCGAGCAGCAGCAGTACGTGACCAACGGCGCCTATGCGCTGCTGATGAAACTGAAGAACAAGTCGGATGAAGAGTAACAGTTAAAGTCACAACAAGTATAAAGGCCGCCTTATGGGCGGCCTTTATACTTTGTAAAATGGTTCCCCCCCCTAGCCCCTCCAAGGAGGGGAATTGGACGGAGGCATTTTTTTGGAATAGGGTGTTGTAACCTTTGCTATGCCGCATCCCCCCTGCCCCCTTTGAAGGGGATTCTTGTACGTGTGATTCCCCTCCTCGGAGGGGTTAGGGGTGTTTTATACTTGCACAGCATCAGTGGATCGCGGCTTTGGCTAGTAGGTAATCTCAACGTCTGACATAGTCTCTTTACCGTGCCTGCCGGGAGGGCCGTATCGTCGGGAACTCGTAGGTAAGGATGCTTTTGAAAACCCAGTTATCGGAGCCGTCCGTCAGGCCTTTGCCGGCGCCCAGCTCCCACATAAAACCGCTGAAAAACCGCATGTTCAGCACCCCGAACAGCACATGCTCCCGCTGCTGCTGCTCCGGAAACTCCTGTACCTCCCCGAAGCGCCCATAATACTCCAGCCCCGGCTGAAAGGTATAGTAGCGGCGCCAATACAACCCAGTGAACAAATTGGCTTTCAAGCTTTCCTGTACCTCCTCCCCCGACAGGTCCTTCTCGATGGCCGGGTTCAGGTTGAGGCGGAAGTCGCCGAAGTCGTGCTGCAGGATCAGGCGCGTCTCCAGCTCGGTGGCCTCCCCGGAGTTTTTGCGCGGCACATAGTATTCCATGTAAATGGCGGGGTTGAAGAAATACTCGAACTTGCTGAACAGGCGGTAACGCGCCACGGCCCGGAAACGGTAAAAGCTGAAGTTCATGTCCGGGGAGTCTCTAAAATCAACGTAGGAGCCCACGGCCAAACGGTCGGTAATGCCATACTCCACCTCCGCCGTGTGCAGAAAAAGTCCCTTCCGCGACAGCTGCTGGTCGTTGAGCGAAAAGGTGTTGTCGCTGGAGCTGACATATTTGTTCCACATGTTGAGCTCCAGCCAGCCGCGCCGGGGCGTTTCCCAGCCGTACACCCGGTAATACTGTGCTTGCGCCTGGCTGGCCGCGAACAGGAGAAAGCTAAATAGGAGTAGTTTTGTATATCCTTTCATCATCATTTGCTGCTTATTTCTGACCTGTCACCACATCCACATCCTCAAAAGTATAGGTGATCGGCTGGGCCATGATGTTGCCGATGCCATACCCGTAGCGGCGGTAAGGCGGCGGTGCCACCTGCACCTGCAGCGTATAGTTGCCGCTGCCAGGCACCCGAATATTCTGCCCATAGTGGTAGAGCCAGGGGTGCCACATAAACATGGGGCTGTAGCTGTTTACCTGCTCCCCGTTCCGGAAAAACGTGGTGGTTACCTGAAGACCCGGCAACAGGCGGCCTGTCAGGGCATCGCGTGGGGCCACCTCTACGTGAGCGTTATTTTCTGCGCTATACTCTACTGATATCTTATATTTTAACTTATCCTTTATAAAGCGCCAGTACCCTTCAGCGAACTCCACCCCATAGGCCAAATCATAGTCGCCCAGTTTGGTTTCGGCACCGTCCATGGCCTCGCTGGCAATCATCGCGTCCAGCGAGCGCTCCAGCATACGGCCCTGCTCCTTTGCCAGCGGCAGCCACTCCTGCTCGTTCGCCGGGTCTTCCGCATCCTGCAGGCTGTTCAGGTCGATGGTTACGTCGGTGAACTCGGCCATCGCCGGGCTGGCGAAGCGGTCACCGTTCACGGGGTCATGGCGCCAGAACTGCGCCGGTTTGATGTGAAAACGGATGGTATAGTTGCCGGAGGAAGGCAGGCTGATGTTGTCGCCATAGCGGTGGAGGAGCGGAAACCAACCGAAAGCAAGCGGCACTTCCTGCACCGCGGCCCCCAGCGCCCCTTCTACGGTAGCCGTCACCTCCAGCCCCGGCACAATGCGCCCGTCGTAGCCGTCGAGCACCGCCACGCTCAGGAAAGCATTCTGCTGCGGCTCGTGCCAGGTCAGCTTCCCGTTCTGCTGCTCATAATAGCCTTTGGGCTTCTCGAGCAGGTAAATCAACTGATACTCGCCAGCCCGCATTTCGCCGGACTGCGTCTGGCGCATGGCGTAGCTGGCGGCCTCTGCCACTGCCTTACCCTGGTTCTTGGCCAGCTGAAACTGCTCCGCCGAGGACTCATCGCTCACCACCGACAACGGTATCTGCGGCTCTGTGGCCCGGCCGTTCCGCGTCACCCGCACGTTCTGTTCCAGGTTCGGCGCCACCTGCACACAGGCCTGAAGGCCCAGCAGCGGCAGGAATAATAGCAGGAAAATATACTTTGCGTAGCCTGTCATACCATTCGTCTTCCTATTGATTCCGCTATAGTATACAAGAGGCAACACAAAGTGTTGATGTTTAACCTTTATTTGAACACGCTCTAAATAAGAACCTCATCTATAGAAATATATAGCTATACTTTGCCTTGACTTTTTCACAAAAGCGTGCAGCATCGTGCAATTTTGAGGTAAACTCAGGCGGATTAGCAAAGTCTCATGCGAAACCAGCTGCTGCGCCAGGCTTAAGGCCGCAGGGGACCGGCTTCACCGGGTGGTGGCGACTGGTAGAAGCGTGTGGTGGGGTATGCGAAACGGATGTCGGGGGAGCTGAGGAATTGCCGCAGCAGGTCCTCCCAAATCTGGTGCTCACTTAAGCGGCGTCGGTTCAGGCCCACCACATAACGTAATGTCAGCTCGATCCCATACTTGCGGACGCGGGTGTATACCTGCGGATCGAAGTCGTTGTAGAAGATCAGGTGGCGCTGTGATTTACGCTTGACAAGCTGTTTGGTGGCATCAGTCAGTTGCTCGGCATGTTGCTCCCCTACCTGCTTCAGAATTTCTTTCGCCTTCTCCCAATTGCTTCCAAACGTGAGGCGCACTGGTATCTCATGCCAGATATAAGGAAAACCATAGGTATAGTTAGACAGCGGCTTTGAAAACAACAGTCCATTGGGAATGTTGACGACGCGGCCGGACGCCTGATCGGCATGCACCCATTCCTGAATCTCATTAATAGCAAACTCAAACAATCGGATATCGATCACATCACCTTTGCGGTCGCCAATCTCGATGCGGTCGCCGATGCGGAAAGGACGTTTCCAGAGCAAAAACAGCCAACCAGCCATATTCAGCACCGGTTCTTTGAGGGCAACCACCAGACCCGCTGACAGCAGGCCCAGAAAAGTTGCGACTGATTTAAAGCCATTGAACCAGATATCAATCAACAGAAACAGGATAAGCCCTGTCGTAATGTAATTGGTGGTTTTGCGCCAGCGATACTGCTTCCGCAGATCATGCTGGCGCTTAAACAGCAGGCGAAGCACCAGCCGACTCAGCAACCAGAAGCCCACGATCAGCACAATAGAAAGCAGCAGGTCTTGCTGAAACTCAGCAGACAAACCGGTGTTTACTTCAATCCAATGGAATATGCGGTGCATTGGTTTTTTTCTCTGCTTACGGGTACCGCCACCTGAAGGATAAAGATTGCTGCTGAAGTATAGGCATCTGTGCGAGTCAGGACGGCATTGCAGGCTGCTTCAGACCACATGAAAAACCTGTATACCTCGGCAAAACACCCTAAAAATGCGTACCTTTAAGCCATAATGGCGTGGTGCCGCACGCGTAGTACCGCTGCCGCTGAACCAAAACCTCTACTTAATTTACAACCTCAATCTATGAGCACTAACGTACGAAGCCTGGAGCCAAAAGCGATGTGGAATCATTTCGCAGACCTGAATGCGGTTCCCAGACCTTCCAAGAAAGAAGAACGCGTGATTCAGTTCATCAAAAATTTCGGTGAGCAACTGGGTCTCCCAACTGTGGTGGACGAGATCGGCAATGTGATCATCAAAAAGCCCGCCACCCCCGGCATGGAAAACCGCCAGACAGTGGCGCTGCAAAGCCACCTGGACATGGTGCACCAGAAAAACGCCAGCACCAATTTCGACTTTGATACGGAGGGAATCCGCATGTACGTGGAGGGCGACTGGGTAAAAACAGAAGGCACTACGCTGGGCGCCGACAATGGCATTGGCGTGGCCAGCATTATGGCGCTCCTCTCCTCTACCGACATTGCTCACCCTGCACTGGAGGCTTTGTTTACTATAGATGAAGAAACTGGCATGACGGGTGCCATGTACCTGAAAGGCGGCCTGCTGGACGCGCCCATTCTGCTGAACCTGGATACTGAAGATGACAACGAGCTGACCATCGGCTGTGCCGGCGGCATTGATCTTACCGCTATCGGCACTTATGCCGCGGAAGCAGCAGACCGGGAGGCCAAAGCCTACCGCATCACGATAAAAGGTCTTACTGGCGGCCACTCCGGCATGGATATTCACCGGGGGCGCGGCAATGCCAACAAGCTCATGAACCGCCTGCTGTTCCATGCGGCCGCAGCGACAGACGTGCGCATTAGCACCATTGATGGTGGAGGCTTACGCAACGCTATTCCGCGTGAGTCGGTAGCGCTTGTTACTGTGCCGGCGACGCAGCAGGAGCAATTTGTGCAGCTGCTGCAGGAGCAGGAGGCGATCATAAAAGCAGAGCACGCCAGCACTGACCCGCAGCTACAGGTACTGTTGGAGGCGCAGGAAGTACCAACGGAAGTGTTACCTGCCGATTTCCAATACAAGCTGCTACGCGTGCTGTATACGTGCCCCAACGGCATTTACCGCCTCAGCCCCGACATTGAGAACCTGGTGCAGACCAGCAACAACGTGGCACGGGTGCAGGTGCAGGAAGGTACCTATACTATTCTCTGCCTCACCCGCAGCTCTGTGGATTCTGAGAAAATGGACCTGGCAACAGCCATCCGTAGTGCGCTGGAGTTGGTAGGAGCCGAAGTGAAACTCAGTGGCTCTTATCCCGGCTGGGCACCCCGCCCCGACGCTGCTATCGTGCGCATCATGAGCAACTTATACCGCCAAATGTTCCAATCAGAACCCGAGGTAAGCGCTTGCCATGCAGGGCTGGAGTGTGGTATACTAGGAGCAAATTACCCCAATATGGAGATGATCTCCTTCGGTCCCAACATCCGCGGCGCCCACTCCCCGGACGAGAAAGTGCAGATCAGTTCGGTGCAGAAGTACTGGAACTTCCTGTTGGAGACACTCCAGCAGATTCCGGTAAAGGTGGCATAGTAAAAGGTAACTTTTATACTTAGTGGACCTTGGCTGTTCCGGATATCTTTATCTGATGCGTTTTTTTAATTCGCGTTTGCAGCAACACAGGTATTAGGAAATACCCTGTTGAATGCTTTCATACTAGCAAATCTAAAAGAGAAAGCAAATTAGATTAAGAGAAATCAGTCAGGTATCAGCTATACTTTTATACAGCAAAAGCCGCTCCTAAACAGAGCGGCTTTTGCTGTTACTGGCCGGCCGGAATGTTGAAGCCGAGGTCAGTGCTGATAATAAAGGCATGCAGGCCGTCGCTGCGCCAGTACTGTGCACCCCTGATTTCTATACTTTTAAATAGGGCGTTGCTGCCCGACAGCGGCCAATTGAACTTGGAAATGCCGTACAGCGGTGAATAGCGCACCCCCAGCCCCACTTTGTTGCTGTTGAAAGCCGACAGGTCATAGTCAGAAGTATAAAATGCGTCGGACAGGTGATGCTGTTTGTAGGGTGCAAAATAATCGGCGGCGGTTTGCACGTGGTAGCGGTAGAAAGGGTAGAACGAGAAAAACGGCCCGATCTTAACAGGCGTTTCCAGTTCCAGCGTATTCGCCGTAATGCCCCAGTCGTCGTTGTAGAAGCGGTAAAACAGGCGCGCCGTTACATAGTCGCTCACATAGTAGTTCATCCGCACACTCACCGGAAACTTAAAACGGCTGTCAGGCAGCTGCTCTACCTTGGGCTGCGACTGCTCCACAAAGTAATCGCGGTGGAAAGGCGTGGAAAGCAGGCCTGTCTGGTATACCAGGTCTGTAGCAAACAAGGCCTGAAAACGCTTGGTGAATACCTGTGAGAGCGCAGCAGAGAAGTTGAACGACTGCCGCTTTTTGGTCGGAACCAGCTCGCCCTGCCCCCGCAGCTCTATGGGGTAAATTAGCTTCCAGGTGTCTAAGAAAACCTCCCCCGCCAGGCTCAGCTCCCGGTTTCCATCACGTGAGTCTTTTGTCCAGCCCGCGCCGATGGAAAAAGAAGTATAATCATACTCTTTGGAAACGCCAAGATTCAAGCTTCTGATCACGCGGTGCAGCTTGTTATTGCGGCTGAAGCCGATGTTGAGGTGCGTGCGGGTGTCAGAACTGGAGGCAGAGGATACCGTATAGGGGGCGATGTTATCGGTTGAAGCGGAAGAATAAAAATCCATGCCAAAGTTCACGTTCAGGTTGGTGACTGTATCCAGTGGCACATTCACAATAATCGTAGGCGTTACGTCTGTCAGTTGCTCGGTGCCAATGCCGCCGGTAACCGGCGAGTGGTCGCCGTCCTGGCTATAGTAACTGGCCAGAATATTCACATCTGCTGGCGATATCTGCTGGAAGCGCTGTGGGTCTTTGGCCGTCTGTGCCACTGCCGATGTAGCTATACCCATGGCTAGCAGCAACAAAGTATACTTTAATTGCATCCGCAGCCGCCTCCTACTTTACCACCGTTCGCCCCAGATCCACCCTCTCTGTATGATTCAAAGTTTACTTCAAAAGTCTCTGGCTTGCGCATGCTCAGCTGCATCTCTTCCTCATTAAGGTAGGTTTTCTGATATGGCTTTACGGCCTCGCAGCTGCTCATGAGCACCATCAGCCCAAGACCGGCCAATGCTATTTTTGCTTTCCCTGCTTTTTTCATGGTTGTTTTTCTGTTGCATTTATACTTACTGCTGCGGCCGCGTTTGGTTTACTTTTATAATAGTGGAGGTGCAGTTTGTCAGAAGTGATCACGTCGTTGTTATCCGTAATCAGCAGGCACTCCACGCCTTTCAGCTGGTTGATCAGGGACAAGCCTTGCTCGGCACCCATCACTGATACGGATGTAGCCAGCGCATCGGCCAGTTCAGCGTTGGGGCACACAATGGTGACGCTCTTAAGGCCGGTAGCTGGCCAGCCGGTGCGCGGATCGATGATGTGAGAGTAGCGCTTGCCATCCACTTCGGCATACTTCTCATAGTTACCAGATGTGACTACAGCTATATTGTCGGCGGTAAGCCAGGAGAACACCTTTTCCTTTTCGGCTGGATCAGCAATGCCCACGTACCACGACTCCCCATCGGCCTGCCTGCCCCAGGTGGTCAGGTCGCCTGCGGCGTTCACCACGCCGCCCGCTATGCCCATCTCGCGCATCACATCGCGGGCACGGTTGGCAGCGTAGCCTTTTCCGATCGCCCCGAAGCCGATCTTCATGCCCGGCTCTTTTAAAAACACGCTGTGGTCGGCAGGGTTCAGGAGAATTTTCTCATACCCGATTTTTCGCACGGAGGCGGCCACTTCCTCCTGCGAGGGCAGCTTATTCATACTTCCATCGAAGCGCCATACCTTATCGATAGCAGCAAAGGAAATATCGAAAGCACCACCTGTGAGCCTGGAAAGACGGATGCAGCGGCTGATAAGATCGTACAGTTCGGGATCTACCACCACCGGCTTAATACCAGCGTTGCGGTTGATGGCGCTGGTCTGTGAGGTAGGCTGCCACTCCGAAATCAGTGCTTCAATCCGCCGGATCTCGCTGATGCCTGCCTGTATACTTTCCCAAGCCAACTGCTCATCTTTGCTGACAGCGGCCAGCTCAAAGCGCGTGCCCATCAGCAGAAGCACTTTTTTATACTGGTGCGGTTCTTTGGTGGGCAGGCGCTGCGCGTAAACGGATGTAAGGGAGAGCAACAGCACGGAAAAAAGAAGCAGAAGGCGGTTGGGCATAATCGAAAGTATAACACAAGTATAACGAAAAACCCACCTGCGCGACGAAGCGAGGTGGGTTAAATTTCTTTAACGATACGAAGTTTACTTCAGAAGAGATTTCAGGTGTTCCACATATTTTTTAGGACCACCGGCCTGATAGCCTGTTTTGGCAATCACCTTGCCATCGGCATCTGTCAGCACCACCAGCGGGAAAACTCCTTCCTGGTTATACTTGCTGGCAAGGCCCTCATTCTGCTTGGTTTGCTCGGCTGGCAACTGGTTTTTCTTAAAGCGCGGGAAGTCAAGTTCCAGCAGCACCAGGTTGTCTTTGGCATAATCTTTAAACGCCTGCGACTCCCACACTTCCTTGCGCAGCATAATGCAGGGCTTGCACCAGTCGGAGCCGGCGAATACCATCATGATGGGCTTGTGCGCTGCCTGGGCTTCTTTGGCCGCGGCTTCGTAGCTGGTTTTCCAGTCGTCGGTGGCAGCAGCTGTTTGCGCAAAGGCGCTGCTTAAGCTAATAAACAGTAAACCTAGTAAAATGGTGAGAAAGGGAGCTTGTTTCTTCATGTTATTGATTGTTTTCATGCTGGTTATACTTAAAACTGCCTCTGCAGGTATTGGCTACAGTGTTTCAAGTATAGTGCCAAACATTTAGGCAACACCTGCGCCATTTAAAAAATAATGTACGAAAATACAGCAGCAGCGGATTACAAATGCAAACGGGACAGTAATGCTACTGTCCCGTTTGCAAATAGGAGCACTTGTAATATTAATGCCCGCTGGTGCTTTTACTGCACTACTTTAAAGTCGGCTGCTTTCACATCGCGGGAGTTAGGACCGACATATACTTTAAAATCACCGGGCTCCAGCACATACTCCAGGTCGTTGTTGTAGAACTTCAGGTCGTCTGGGGTGATGTTGAAGGTAACGGTTTTGCTCTCGCCTTTCTTCAGCATGATTTTCTGAAAACCTTTCAGCTCTTTCACTGGGCGGGTGATGCTACCCACCACGTCCTGCACATAAAGCTGCACCACTTCTGCACCGTCATAATTGCCGGTGTTTTGTACGTTTACCTGCACCTGCAGATTCTCATTCGGGCTGATGCTTGTTTTACTTAGCTGCGGCTCCGAGATGCTGAAGGTAGTGTAGCTCAACCCATAGCCGAAAGGGTAAAGCGGGTCATTTGTTACGTCGAGGTAGCGTGATTTATACTTGTCCAGCACGTCGCCGGCGTAAGGGCGGCCGGTACTTTTGTGATTGTAGTAGAGCGGCACCTGCCCTACTACTTGCGGGAACGTAGCGGTGAGTTTGCCTGATGGATTATAAGCCCCAAACAGCACATCTGCGATAGCATTGCCTGCTTCTGTACCGGCAAACCAGGTTTCCAGCATAGCGTCGGCGTTTTCATCCTCCCAAGTCAGCGTAAGCGGACGGCCGTTCATGAGCACTACCACCAGCGGTTTGCCGGTTTGCTTCAACGCCTTCAGCAGGTCAAGTTGGTTGCCTGGCAGTCCGAGATCCGAGCGGCTGGCCGCTTCTCCCGTCATCCCCTGCGACTCGCCCACGGCGGCCACAATTACGTCAGCCCCTTGTGCCGCTTTTACCGCCTCAGCAATCATAACTTCTGGCGAGCGTTTGTCGATCTGCAGCTCACCGCCATTGGAGTTCAGCCGCTCGATCAGCTGCTGGTCGTTCGTGATGTTGGCCCCTTGCGCGTATACGATCTTCACGCCTGTGCCTGCCACATTGCGTATCCCCTGCTCCAGCGACACGGCTTGCTTCCAGTCGCCGGCACCGCTCCAACTGCCAATCATGTCGCGCTGGTCTTTTGCAAGCGGACCAATCAAGGCAATCGTGCCTGTCTTTTTGAGCGGCAACGTTTGCTTTTCGTTTTTCAGGAGCACCATGCTTTTGCGGGCAATCTCGCGGGCCGCCTGGCGATACTCCGGCTTCATCAGCGTGTTCTTAGCACGTTGCTCGTCTGTATAGCGGTACGGGTCCTGGAATAAGCCCAGTTTATACTTGGCCTCCAGAATGCGGCGACAAGCTTTGTTCACGTCCTCCTCCGACACACGGCCATCTTTGATCAGTTGTGGCAGCTGCTTCAGGAACACCTCTCCTACCATGTCCATGTCGATGCCGGCTTTTAATGCCAATGCCCCCACCGTTGCCTCATCGCCCAAGCCATGCGCCATCAGCTCGTTAATGGCAGTATAATCTGTTACCACGAAGCCATCAAAGCCCCACTTACCGCGCAGCAGGTCTGTCATTAGCCACTTGTTGGCTGTGGCGGGCACGCCGTTGATGTTGTTGAACGAAGACATCACGCTGCCTGCGCCCGCATCGATAGCGGCTTTGTAGGGTGGCAGGTACTCGTTGAACATGCGGTTCATACTCATGTCCACGCTGTTGTAATCGCGGCCGGCCTCTGCCCCTCCATACAGGGCAAAGTGCTTGATACAGGCCATGACCGTGTTCGGAGCAGCCAGGTTGTTACCCTGGTAGCCGTTCACCATCGCACGAGCCACCTGCGAGCCCAGGTACGGGTCCTCACCAGCTCCTTCGGCAATGCGGCCCCAGCGTGGGTCGCGGGCAATGTCTACCATCGGCGAGTATACCCAGTTCAGCCCATCGGCGCTGGCTTCATCGGCAGCAATCTGGGCGCTGCGTTTAATCGCGTCCATGTCCCAGCTCGTAGCAAGGCCAAGCGGAATCGGGAAGATGGTGCGGTGCCCGTGGATGACGTCGTAGCCGAAGATGAGCGGAATTTTAAGGCGCGTGTTATTTACGGCGAACTCCTGCAGCTTGCGCGCAGCCAACGGTGTATAGGTGTTGAACACGCCACCCACGTTGCCTTTGCGGATGTTCTCATCTACGTTCTCGCTCACCACCGGTCCCGTCACGTCAAAGCCCACCGACACGAGGTTCAGCTGTCCGATCTTCTCATCCAGTGTCATCTTAGCCATCAGTTGGTCGATAAACTGGTTCATCTGCTGCGGGTCAGTCGCAGTGGTGCTGGTCTGCTGCTGTGTCGTTTTTTTCTGCGCCTGACAGCCCGAGAGGCAAGCGGCTATTATCAAAGCGGTAAGTATGGATTGCTTCATGAATTATTGTTGGTTGTTATTTGAATAAGTATGGCGTAATCATTTCTCCCCGCTGGCGCGAGCTTGCAGCTCGTGCTACCCCAGTATGGGACTCGAGCTGCAAGCTCGCGCCAGCCAGTAGCTAACATTTTTACTTCACCAGATAGGGCTGAATCTGTTTTTTCCAGATAAGGTAGCCTTTATCGTTCATGTGCAGGCTGTCCTGTGTAAAAATCTCCGGAATGGCCTTGCCGTTTTTCAAGAGCATCGGCGCGTACACATCTACAAACTTAGCCCTGGGCTGCTGCGCCAGGTAAGCCTTTATCAGCTTATTTGCCTCCTGCACAATAGGCCAATACTGCGCTCGCGAAGGGCTGGGCTTAATGGAGATAAACAGGATAGGCACCTCCGGCATTTTCTGGCGGATAGCGGTAAAAACGTCTTTGAACCGTTGCAGCACTTCCGGCGCCAGCACGGTATCCGTGGCAATATCGTTTTCACCGGAGTAAATAACAATCTGCTTCGGCTGGTACGGAAACACAATGTCGTTGAGGTAGCGCTTGAGGTCAGGAAGTGTGGAGCCACCGAAGCCGCGGTTGATGACAGTATACTTCGGGAACATTTGCTGCAGGCTCTCCCATTTACGAATGGAGGAACTACCCGTAAACAGGATGGCATTCTTCGGCGGCATCTGCAAGCTGTCCTGCTTCTTAAAGGCCTGGATCTCGTCCCAGAACGGTGACCTCTGTTCCTGCGCCTGCGCCCTGGTAAGTATAAAACAGGTCAGCACCAGCCCAACAAAGTATAAAAGTAATTTTTTCATCTTTAAGTTAATATAACTGCTTTTACTATAGTTATAAGCCTTGTGTTTACATCACCAACTCTAACCTTTCTTGTCCAAAGCAGGAAACTTGTAACTGCTCTTCTAAAGGTGCGCGATTTAGTTAAAATGTATGGTTAACTCACCCAAAGTATCCCTTCATTCTTCAAAGCTACAGAGCAAATAAACCTGCCAGGTGCGTAATTTTAAGCTTCACTGTTTGAGCGTTCAGCGAGTTTGAAGCTTCTTGATTCTTTTTCTTACTTTTCTTATTAAGAAGGAAAGTAAGGCCCAGCCGGCAAGGCGAAACCCTGGCAAAAAGCCTAAACTTCTGAAATTAAGAAAAGCCATACTTCATAATAAATTTTTTTCCTGCATTGCCCTCCTACTCCACCTTCACCACTTTCGACCGCTCCGACACGCCATTCTCATTGAAAGACTCTACTGCAAAGTAATAGGTCTGGTCCGTTGCCAGGCTCCGCATAAATAGGGAGTTATCGCCATATACCTGCCAGGAGCTGTAGAGTTTATCCGGCGCGATGCCCCACAGCACGTTATAGCCCTGGCTGCCGGGCTGCTTTTGCCAGGCAATTTGGGCATTGCGGCGGTCCTGCTGGCGCTTCACAGCAAATCCTTTCACTTTGCCCGGTGCTTTGCCCTGCCCCAGTCCAAACACGCGTAAACCGGAGATAGCCAGGTTGGGCGTAGGCACGTGGATGTTCCGGTAACGCACATACCGCACAGTCTGCGGCGAAACCAGTTCTACATAATCATTCGGTACATCGCGCTGGTTGTCTTTGCGGTCTACCAGCGGGATCCAGCTTTTCCCGTCTGTAGAGCCTTCTACCATATATTGGTGGTGCAGCCCTTCCGGTCGGCCATAGAGGTTCGATTTATAGTCGTGGAAGTTTACCTGAATAGCGTATACTTTGGCGGCTTTCTGCAGATCGATTTGCACCCACTGCTGGTTGTTGTTTTCCCTGGCTACCCAAAAAGAGCGGATGTTCTCATCCACCAGATTCTCCGGTTTATACTCCTCCAACGCGGAAGAGGCAGTTACCGGCTTGTGATACGACAGCAGCATCCAGCCGGCAAACTTCCCCTCTTTCCCCACCACCGTAGGTGCCAGGTGCGGGTAATCCCCGAAATAGGTGTTCACATACATCAGACCGTCTTTATCAAAGTAGGTCGGGAACATATTGATACGCCGCTCCCAATTGACGTTCACTGACACAGATGCCGACGCAAAGTGCCAGTATTGGTCGTTCGGACCAATAACTGTACTGCCGTGGCCTGCGCCATTGGCAAAGCCGCCCGGCTTGTACGAGATGGGGTTATTAGGCGCATAGGTATATGGCCCCAGCGGATTGTTGCTGGTATACACGCCATCGCCATACACGTTGAATTCCGTACCTGGCGCGGCGTATTGCAGGTAGTAGGTGCCGTTGTGCTTCGTCATCCATGGTCCTTCGATGTAGCCGCGCGCCGTATCCTGGTGGTTTTCGCCGAAACGTTCCCAACCGTGCTTCCCTGCCTGAATGTTGAATAGATCATAGATACTATCAGTGGGTATAAAACGGTGGCTGCGCTCCAGTTTTTTGGCCCGGATCGGATACACGTTTGAAGATCCCCAGTACATATAGGTCTGCCCGTCATCGTCAATAAAGAGGTCCGGGTCCTGCAGGTTGTGCAGGATGGACGGAACAGCCTTCCAGTCGCCTTTCTTCGGATTATCGGTGTACAGCATGCTCATTTCGCCAGACGGGTCGCCGGTCACGTACAGCACCGAGTCTTTGTAATTGTGCGCTGCCGGCGCATTGGAACCCTGGAAATACCATTTCTGTGGCTCGATAAAATCCCAGTGCAGCAGGTCGGGAGAATGCCAGTAGCCGAGGGAGCGGGTCACGAACATATAGTACTCGCCTCGGAACTCCACCGCCGCCGGATCTGCGCCGGAGCGGTACGAAAGGTCCTGATCCGAATTATAGATCATGTAAGTATAATCGAGGTTCAGGGGGTTGCAGTAGGTTGTTTGTTTATCCGACTGTGCCTGTGCGTTCGTGAAAAAGGATACCGAGGCGGCGAGTAAAAGGAATAACAAGTAGCGTTTCTGATGCATAGGTTAAAATTTTCACTTTAGTTTCGGGCTCTGAAAATCTAATTTTTTAAGACCTGCCTGTACTTCCGGAGCGCTCATGAACAAATTCCAGAGCAGACCCGAACGGCCGTTTTCCAGCATCACCACTTCTGGCCCCTGGTCTATGCCCAGGTAGCGTTGCGGAAACCAGTTCTTCTCCTGACTGAAGGCGTCGTAAAAACCATACCTGCCCCATACTTTGTCGCCCAGGTCCTCATACAAATGCCGGATCACCTTCATCGACTCTTTTGGCGTGTAAGGATAAGAAGAAATAGCGGCCGTGGGTGAAATCACGCCCAGGTCGTTGGTGGGGCTGTGGCCGGCGTAACCATCTACGGAATAACTGGAGGTGAGGCCCCAGCAATCTTCGCCATAGCCCTGGTAGTGCTTGGGATTATCGACGCAGTAGGCCACGTTCACGAGCGTATGGTTCTGGTTGTGCTGCCAGTAGTCGGCGTAGCGGTCTTTGAGGCCGCGCGGGTCGAGGCCGAGGTAAGAGTATTGTGCCCAGAACAGCGGCCCTACACTGCCATGGTGGCCGTTGTGCTCTAGTGCAATAAGATAGCCGTATGGGTGCGCATCGGCCCGGATGTCACCACTGCGGGCCCAACCTTCATGGTATACTTCGGCAGGAATGGTATGTGTAGGTGAAGCCGCGGCCATAACATACATAATCAGACATTCATTATAGCCCTGCACCGGGAAATTCATCTGCCAGGCATAAGTTGGCGACCAGTGCCAGTAGAGCACATTCTGGCCGTGGCGGTACCAGTCCCACTCCACGCCGCGCCACAGCTGGTCTATCTGGGCGGCCAACGCTTTCTCCTGCGCATTGCCTTCTTTAAAGTACTGGCGCACGCACAGCAGCCCCTGCACCAGGTACGAGGTTTCTACTAAATCGCCGCCGTTGTCTTTGGTGCCGAAGGGCTTCACTTTGCCAGTTTCACCCTCAATCCAGTGCGGCCAGGCTCCATGAAAGCGGTCGGCTTTTTCCAGAAAGTTCGTAATTTTTTGCAGCCGCTCAAAGCCCTGCTGCCGCGTGATGAAGCCGCGTTCTATGCCAACAAGTATGGCCATCACCCCAAAGCCCGTGGCGCCGGTGGCCACCACGTGCTGGTCGTTCTCCGGGTAATCATTGTCGAGGTGGATGCGTTCGGGGGCAGCTCCGGAAGTAGGTTCCGCCCCATCCCAGAAATACTGAAATGTGTTCTGCTGCACCTTCGTCAGCAGTTCGTCATCGTTGAGTTTGGCAGCCGTATTAGTGTTGATTGAAGGAGTAGCAACGCTGTTAACTGTGGCATCGGTCGGCTTTTTATGGCAGCCAGACAGCCACAGTGGCAGGACCAAGAGCAGGTAAAGGTGTTTCTTCATAGTTCTTTTCTGATTTCTAAGTTGATGCCCACCCGGTGCTTCGCTCCTTGTAAACGAACAAATCCACCAGGTGCTGGCATGAGCTAAAGTATAAACCCGGTGCTACTGCCGCTTTAATGCAGGTATACCGTTACTTCCTTGCTGCTGGTTGGGCTAACCAAGTGCAGGCTATACTTGCCTGTGGAGGCTTCTTTCCCAAATATCACTTGCTGCAGCCCATCCGGCTGCACTTGCTTATCCCAGATGGCTTCAGCCGTGCTCCCGTCTTCCCGCTGCAAGTATAACGTATAGCTGCTCTCTCCTTTCGTGGCTACATCTAGCGTATACGCATTCAGATCAGGGTGCTTGAGCAGGTCTACCTGGCCTTTCTGTATGTCGGGTACGGCCAGCGGGAAACCATTGGCATAATCAGGCGGATGTATATCCATTTTGGCTAAACCGGCCTGTATCTCAGGCTGATCGGTAAACAGGCGCCAGAGCAGCCGGCTGCGGTAGTTCTCGATCATCGCCACTATTGGCCCCTGGTCAATGGCCAGTTGGTCTTTTGCGACCCAGTTCTGCGCCTTGTTGTGCGCGTCCTGTAAGCCATACGGCCCAATTAATATGCTCTGGAGGCTGCCGTAGAAGTTACGAAGCACCTGCATGCTGTAGTATGGTGTGTAAGGGAAGGACGATAACGCGGCTGTGGGTGCTACGGTGCCATTGTCGTTGCCGGGAGCATGTGCGCTGTACCCCTTCGGATCATCGGAGGCAGTGAGGCCCCAATAGTTTTCAGCGTAGCCGTAGATTTCTGGCGCGTTGTTCAGGCAGTACGAACGGTTAGCCATGGTATGATCGACATTCTGCAGCCAGTAATTGGCATAAGTATCTTCCATCTGTTTCGGGTCGAGGCTAAGGAAAGAGTACTGCGCAAAAAAAAGCGGACCGCCATATGTTGGTCCCATCCACAAAGTATAGCCTCCATAATTCATCGGTGAGCCAAAGCTGGTTGCTACCCAGGTTTGCCGGTATACTTCCGGCGAGATGGCATGCGTAGGCGAGGCAAGCGCCAGCACATACGTAATCAGCGCCTCGTTCCAGCCGCGGATAGGCATGTTCATTTCCCAGCCATTGTTCGGACTCCAGTGCCAGTACAACAAGCCCTCGCCCCGCGAGGCGTACCAGTCCCACTCCACCGCCTCCCACAGATTCGTAATTTTATCCCTCAGTTCAGCTTCTGCCCCTGTTCCGCTAAAGTATGCCCGCGCTGCTAGCAGGCCATTGATCAGGTAAGAGGTTTCTACCAGGTCACCGCCATCATCTTTGGCGCTAAACGGAATCACCTTGCCTGAGCTGCCATTCAACCAGTGCGGCCAGGCACCGTGAAAACGGTCAGCCGTTGCCAGGAAATCGCACAGATTGTTCAGCTGTTCTATCGCTGCTGCTCGGTCTATCCACCCACGACTCACGCCGACAAGTATGGCCTGCACGCCAAAGCCAGTGCCGCCAGTCGTCACCACATCGCCTGAGCCGGTGCGCTCCCGCGCCATGCCAGACGCCGGGTGGGCATACTCCCAGAAATAACCGATGGTGGATAGTTGTACTTTGTCGAGCAGTGCTTTGTCTGCGGCAACGTTTGCTACAACAGGTGTGGCGGGGTCGTCCACGGGAGCGACATCAGGTGTTGTGGCTTCTTTCTGGCAGGAAACAAGACAACCCAACATCAAGCTACTGTATAACCACAGCCGGAGTATTTTCATTGGCAGTATAAAAGTAAAAGAAGAAGTATGAAGCCTTTGACATGCTCCATACTTCTGAATAGAATTTACAGCTTAATAGCCCGGGTTTTGTGTAAGCACGCCACCACTCAGATCAATCTGGCGCTGCGGAATGGGATATATTTCGTTTTTACCTTCCACAAAATGCTTGCCAAGCGCCTGCAGCACTTCGGCCGCACGGCCCTGACGCACCAGGTCAAAGAAGCGGTCGCCGTTCTCCAAAGCCAGCTCTACGCGGCGTTCGTGCCAGATTATCTGGCGCAACTCCTGCTGGTCTGTGGTGGTTACATCAGCCAGCCCGGCCCTGTTGCGCACCATGTTCAGGGCATTCAGCGCCTCTTGTGTCTGGCCCAGTTCGTTGGCTGCTTCGGCATGCATCAGCAGCACCTCGGCATAGCGTAAAATATGGATATTCTGGTCTCGTCCGTAGCCGCACTCCTGTGTCACGTAGCTGGGCACGTAAGCTTTCTGGTTATAGCGTGGGTTCGGAGCACTTTCGGTAATTTTATCGCCCTCCGCAGTTTCTTCACCCCGGAAAAGAATCGTTGCATCCAGGCGTTCATCGCCCTCTTCGAACGCATTCACCAGATCCTCGGTTGGCTCCACAAAGCCCCAACCAAACTGGTTACGTACGCCCTGTACCTCCGCCCATTGGCTGTTAGCAGCGCCACAGTTTCCCGGAAACGTCTGGGCCTGAATCTCAAAGATGGACTCGGCATTGTTCTCGCCGGCAATGGTAAAAATGTCATGGTAGTTGGGTGTCAGCGCAAAGCCCATGCCCATTACCTGCTGCGTCAGGCTTAGCACCTCATTCCAGTTCTTCTGGTAAAGCTGCACCTTCGCCAGCAACGTTAAAGCAGCGGCTTTTGTGGCCCTGCCTATGTTGGCGGCATCGTAATTTGCAGGCAGCACATTAATAGCTTCCTGCAGATCCGATACAATCTGATTGTATACTTCCTCTTTTGTAGCCCGCGCAGGGTTCAGCTGCTCCGGCGTTTCTTCCTCGTCCCCAACAGGCACGCTGGTCCGGAGGGGTACGCCGCCAAATGTGCGCACCAGGTTAAAGTAGTGGAATGCCCGCAGGAATTTAGCTTCTGCAATCAGCCGCGCTTTCAGGTTTTCGTCCATGTTAATTAAAGGCACATTGGAAATAACCTGGTTTGCCAGGTTGATTCCCTGGTACTGACCTTCCCAAAAGCCGTTCAGCTGCCCCTCCGTAGAGGTGAGGGTGAAATCATCGAAAGTATCGAGGAAGCCTGCATCGCCGGGTACGCTGCCTTTCTCGGCATTGTCGGAAGCGATGGTAGTGACGGCCAGCCACGGAAATGCGATAACGTTAAAGCCTTTGAGGTTGCCGTAGATGGAGCTTACTGCCTGAATGGCCTGTGCTTGGTTGGTGAAGAAGTTCTCACTCGGCGTCTGCCCTTCCGGCGCTACATCCAGAAAGGATTCGCTACAGGAGTACAGGCCGCCAATGGAAAGTATACCGGCTAACGCAAGTATGTTTCGTTTTGTCTTAAAGCTTATATTTTTCATAATGGATTGCTGTGATGGAGATTAAAAGGTGACGTTTACGCCTAAGTTATAGGTAGCGGAAAGCGGGTACACGTTCTGGTCGATACCTTGGCTGATGGGTGAGCCACCCACTTCCGGCGAAAAGCCGTTATAGTCGAACAGCGTAATAGCGTTCTGCGCATTCACATACACCCGGAACGACTGCATTTTCCACTTCTCTACGATACCGCTGGGCAGGTTGTAACCTAGCTGAATGGTACGGAGGCGGATGTAATCGCCGCTCTCCACAAAGAAAGTGCTGGGATCCAGGTTGGTTCCGGTCAGATCAGCCGATGGATAGGTGTTGGAAGTACCTGCCCCGTGCCAGCGGTTATCGAAAAAGTCTTTTGTAAAGTTCTCGTTGCCATAGCGAATGTTGCGGTTGGCATTATACACATCCACATCGGCTACTCCCTGAATATCAATGTTGAGATCGAAGTTCTTGAAGGTGACGCCGCCGTTGATGCCATAGTATACCCCGGCGTTCGGGTTACCGATGATGGTTTTGTCTTTGCTGTCGATCAGGCCGTCACCGTTCAGGTCTTTGTAGCGGAAATCGCCGGGCTGCACTGAACTGCTGTTTGCCTGCGCTGAAGCGGCAATCTCCTGCTCATTCTGGAAGATGCCATCCACCACGTAGCCATAGTATGAGCCGATCGGGTCGCCTACTCGTGAGACAGTTACCTGGTAACCGCCCAGAGGCAGGTTGCCGTTGAACAAAGCATTATTGCCAGTAGCCAGATCCGTCACTTCGTTCTGGTTCGTGGACAGGTTAAAGCCCAGGTTGTAGCTAAAGTCTGGGTTCGGGTTATCGGTCCAGCCGGCAACAAACTCAAAGCCTCTGTTGCGGAAGGTGGCAAAGTTGCCTGTCACGGTGCTAGAAAGCAGACCAGTTGAGCCCAAAATCGGCACGGTAAACACCGCGTTCTCGGTTTTCTTGTTATACCAGTCTGCCTCAAAAGTAAGGCGATTGTTCAAAAAGCCAAATTCGGCACCAAAATCTGCTTCTTTTACTACTTCCCACAACAGCGTCGGCGGAACAACACTGGCAATGTTTCTACCCACATAAGGTACGCCACCAAAAGAGTAAGTATAACTTCCCGGATCAGACACCACCAGCGCAAAAATGTTGGAAGGGATTTTGTTGTTGCCGAGCTTACCCCAACTGGCGCGCAGCTTCAGGTTGTCGAAAATGGTCTGATCGCGCATAAACGGCTCTTCCGTTACACGCCAGCCCAAACCGATAGAAGGGAAATAATCGGAACGGTTGTCCTTTGGAAACTTGGAGGAGGCATCGTTCCGCAGCGTTGCAGTCAGCAGGTACTTGTCTTTGTAGCTGTAGTTGATACGGCCGAAGTAGGAAGCGAACGTATACCTGTCGCCTGTATTAACGAGGCTGTACGTGTCCGGGTCGCCGAGGCTTAAGTATAAAGTCGCTTCCGATACAAAAGGCACATCATTGGCAGTGCCGATCAAGTCCTCTAAGCGGTTCTCCTGCGCCGAAATGCCGAGCAACACGGTAAGGTCGTGGTCGCCGAAAGTTTTGTTATACGTCAGTGTGTTTTCCCAGAGCCAACTGGTGGCTTTGCTCCTGGATTTGGTGAGCGTGCTGCGCTGCGCTTTCTGCACCGTCGTCAGCGAGTCGGCCGACTGGTAGGTACGGTACTGATTGATAGCATAGTCGATGCCGAGGCTGGAGCGGAACGTGAAGTCATGTAGAAAATCCACCTCGCCAAACACGTTGCTGGTCAGGCGCTGCCCCTGCGATTTCTGGTTATACCAATCCAGAGATGCCTGCGGGTTTGCAAAGTCGCCTAGTCCAATATCAGCCGGGTCGCCATAGTTCCCGTTGGCTTTAAACACCGGTAGCACCGGCGGCGCTACAAAAGCCTGCAGAAAGATACTGCCGGGGATGTCTTTGGACTTATAGTCATAGAAGATGGCATTATACCCAAATCGTATTTTGTCGGTTAGCTTCACATCCGTTTGCAAGCGGGCAGTAATGCGTTCGTAGTCATTGCCTTTCACAATGCCTTCCTGGTTCAGGTAGCCGCCGCTTAACGTATAAGTTACTTTCTCAGAACCTCCCGAAGCCGTAACCTGGTGGTTGTGCACCAGCGCTGTACGCAACACCTGATCAAACCAGTCGGTAGAAGTTCCGCCGGCATTTACGAGGTCCGTACCCTGCTTCTCGTTGATCAAGGTGGCATATTCCTGGCCATTGGCCATCTCCAGCTTATTAGTTACCTTCTGCAAACCGACATAGCCATTATAGCTCACCCGCATCTGGCCGGCTTTGCCGCGCTTGGTGGTTACCAGCACCACGCCGTTGGCTGCCCGCACCCCATAGATAGCGGCGCTAGAGGCATCTTTCAGAATCTCCATGGAGGCGATATCGTTCGGATTGAGGAAGCTCAGGTCATCCACAAACGTACCATCCACCACATACAGCGGCGAAGTGCCGCCCTGCGCAGAGCCTACGCCCCGGATACGCACTTGCGGCGAGGAACCCGGAGCGCCCGAGTTGGTGATCTGCACGCCGGCAACCTTGCCCTGCAGGGCACTTACCGGGTTCTGGGTGGCCTGTCGTGAGATGGTTTCCCCTTTCACAGAACTGATAGAGCCCGTCACATCGCGTTTTTCCTGCGTGCCGTAACCTACTACCACCACTTCTTCCAATTGTTCGGTATTCACGCCCAGCTGCACATTCACGGTTGTCTGGTTGTTAATGGGCACTGTTTGCTGGTTATAGCCCAGGTAATCTACTACAAGGGTGCCATTGGCAGGGGCTGATAGGGAATAATGCCCGCTTACGTCGGTGGTGGTGCCAGTGCTAGTCCCCTGCACAGCCACACCTGCTCCTATCAAAGGAGCACCGCTGGTTGCATCGGTCACAGTTCCCTCCACGGTGATGTTACCCTGTGCAAAGAGAAAGTGGACATTTAGCAGACACAGAAATAATAGTAAAAATGATTTCTTCATAATCTGTTTGGTTAGATGTAGGTGAGATGAATGATGGCTAAATTGAATGTAATTTGCTTCGACCCCAAAAAAAGGACCTCTACAAAAACTCATCAATAGGAATTTAACTTACGAAACATGATTAATCACTTATCGGTCCGGTCATAGGCCTTTAAGCCTATGTTATATACGAGCATAGACAAGGACAGATAAATGGAAGAGGTATGAAATTGAAGCAAGAGCCTTTTTAGCTCCAAATGAGAGGTGATGATGTGGTAAAAAGTAGCTAAAACTCCATAATAAAGCCCACCAGGTTCTGGTCGTGCTCCATATTTAGCTTTTTGCGCAGCCGGTAGCGGCGCAGCTCTACGCTCCGAACCGTGATGTTGAGCAGTGAGGCCATCTCCTTACTTGACATATTCATGCGCAGCAGGGCGCAAAGCTTCAGGTCATTTGGCGTCAGTTCCGGGTACTCTTCCCTTAGCTTTTTAAAGTAGTTCTCGTTTGCCTCGTTAAAGCTGTTCTCGAAGATGAGCCAGTCGCGTTCGTCGCTCATGCCTTCGTCTATTATCTTTTGTATTTTCCTAAGTTTTTTCTCCGGCAGCCGCAGCCCTTTTTCATCCTGCAACTGGTCTACCTCCTGGCGAATGTTTTGCAGCAGCTCATTCTTATACACGATGTTCAGCGCCGTGCTGGCCAGCTCCCGGCTCTTGCCCGCCAATTCCGACTGCAGCTGCTCGTTCTTCAGCTTTACAATCTTCTGCTCGTTCAGCAGCGCCTCCTGCCGCAGGTGTTCCTGCTTTTCCTGCTCGAGCACCTGCTGTATGCGTGCTTTGTCGCGCTGCAGCTTAAGCGCATACAGCCGCTTAAAGGCATAGGCCAGCAGCAGCGCCAACACCCCATACCCTACCCATGCCCAGCCTGACGCATACCAAGGGGGCAGCACCCGGAAATGGAACACAGTATCCTGTGTTACCAGGCTTCCGTTTACCCTGGCGCGCACATGCAAGCGGTAATCACCGAAGCCCAGGTTAGTATACTCCTTCTGGTTGCTGCTTCCCCAGGCCGACCAGGTAGCGGCATAGCCCTCCAGAAAATACTGAAACGCTGTGCTGGCCTGTTGGTAGTATGGCAGTGCCACAGTGAACCGGATGTTGTTCTCATTATAAGGCAGCTCCAGCCCCTGCATGTATAAAGCATTGTCGCTGATGTTTTTTTGCCGGCCAGTAGTGTTCTCCACGCGCCGGATGAGCACCGGCGGCACCTGCACCGGGTAACGGCCCATGTGCATGTTATAGATCACGAAGCCATCATCTATACTTATCAGGAAATTGCCATCGCTTATTTTGCTGATGTTCTCATACTGCTGCACCATACGCCCATCCAGAATGCTGAACTGGTTGGCGTTAATTTCGGCCTTTCCACCAGGTCCGTTCAGCTTGGCCAGCGCCACATGGCCGTTGTCTATAAACCAGTAGCTGCTGTCCGTTGCCGGAATGATGCGGCCGGAAGAGGCAAAGGTGCCAAGCTTTTTGTTGAGCTGTGTATAAGGCGTAAAAGTGTCGCTTACAGCATCGTAAGTATAAAAGCCCTTGGCCGACGAAAACACCAGTTGATCATACAATTTTGAGATCATGACATTGAAATTGCTGGGCAGACCCTCGGTTTGGCCATAGGTCCGGACTTTCTTTACACGCCGCAAATCGTCACTGAGCGTGAGCCGGTAGAGGCCTTTGTAGGGATGCGTTGCCCATAGATGCCCCGTGTTGTCCTGCTCCACATGGTTTACCGGCTCCCGAAAGCCTTCAAGTTTATGGTCGAACGCCCACTTCCCCTGCTTGTCTTTAGTATAAAGCACCAGCCCGGTATAAGTGCCCTGCACCAGATACGCAGGATTGCTGTTTAGCTTTTTAATGTCCCAACCACCTTTTACCTCCGAGATACGCTCCAGCTTGTCGGCTTTAACCCGGAAGGTACCTTCGTTATGGCCGCAAAGCAGCTCCCCATCTAGCACAGACAGATCCCATACCTGTCCTTGCGAGTCCGGTATCATCCGGAAGTTCAGCGACTGAAACAAGGGAGCGGCCGTCGGGTTCCAGTCGCTGTAGAAAAGGCCCTGATTGGTGCCGAGATAGATTTTATTCTGGTAGATGATGCTGGCGTAAACGGTGCCGAACCTGCCCGCCTTGTCGAAGAAGAAATAGAGCGGAGAGTTCACCTCTACCCGATCGATGCCATTGTCGAGGCCCGCCCACAGGTTGTGGTTACCGTCCGCGTAAAGGCTCAGCACGGTATTGTTTTGCAGGCCTGTGGTTTTGTTCAGGGTGTGCAGCACATGGCCGTCTTTGTCAAGTATAACGATGCCGTTCAGGATGGTACCGAACGCAAACCTGCCTCCTGCCAGCACTGCCCCATTGTTCAGCTGGTTGGCTTTCAGGAAATCGTTGGCTTCGTTCTGCCAAGGTATAAAATTGGAGCCGTTATACTTGTAAAGGCCATTTTTTGCAGTGCCGATCAGAAACTCACCTGGCCCGAAAGGCAGGATAGACAACACACCAGAGGTGCCTATCTTTCCGCTGTGCTCCAGAAAAACCAGTTGGTCACCCTTCAGCTCGTAAAGACCTTTGGAAATAACCTCAGCAAAAAAGCGCCCGCCCGCCTGGAACAGGAACAGGTAAGGCTCCGGAGCTTTAACGACGCTTATCTTTCCGTGCTCATAAATAAAGATGCTGGCGAACGATTGAAAGATAACCTTATCGCCGGCCACGTAGATTTTCCATACTTCGTCCTTTAGCGCATACTGCCTAGGGATGAGTTTGGTAAGCGAATGATAGGTAAACTTGCCGTGGTCCAGGTAATCCCAGTAGCCCAGCTCGCCAAAGCCACCCACATAGATGCGCCCGTGGTTTCCGGCAGCAACCGCCCGCACAATAATGTGGTGCGGCATGCGGTACAGCTGCCAGCTGCTCCCGTCATAGGTCAGCAGGCCGTTGGAGTTGCCAAAGTATAAAATGCCCTGCCCATCGCGGGCGACGGACCAGTTTTGGTTACCCGCCTGGTAAAGCGACTTCGTATAATTCTGGGTGTAGGTGAACCCGTTGCCTGTTTCGCCTGCTGCATGGGCACGAGTATACCCCAAAATGCTTAGGAGCAGGACGATCACACCAGCCTTAAATTCTTTTATAAAGGGAATAAGCATCTCCTTTGGCTCTTTTGCCTCAATATTAGAAAAATAAAGAGAGAAGCCCTAACCCTTGCTTCAGCAGCTGCCATACTTGGCTATACTTCTGAAGCAACGAAAGGAATTTCTGCTCTGCATCACCAACGCCAATCCGTGTACTTCATTGCTTTACGCATCCGGCTGAACTCCTTTTGAGGGTGACCTATGCCTCTTTGCAGGATACCTGCAGAAGTGTGCCGGCACGAAGCCCGATGTTGCTGCCGCTCCATAATAGCCGGGAGGTACATACAAGAAACCATCTGTTCAGGCAGTCGTTACAGGGATATAACCCATTGATGCACGCATGAAATCATACTGCCCTATTGCCGATTACGGACTGATTGGAAACATGCATACCACCGCCCTCGTTTCCTCCACCGGCTCTATGGACTACCTGCCGTTCACCCGCTTCGACTCTCCCACCATTTTCGCCGCCCTGCTGGATAAGGACAAAGGCGGCTATTGGCAGCTAAAATCCACGCACCCTGATACAAACTGCAAACAGCTCTACCTGCCTGACACCGGCGTGCTGCTCACCCGTTTTTTCACACCCGATGGTATGGCCGAGCTGACCGATTTTATGCCACTTAAGCAGGAGGGAAACAACACGGCTGTGGTGCGGATGCTTCATGTCATCAAAGGCAAAATGACATTCCGAATGGAATTTCGCCCCCGCTTTAACTATGCCCGCACACCACACGAAGTGCAACAGGAGCCGGGAGCGCTGCTGTTCAGAAGTCAGGGACCAGACTGTACACAGTTTCGGTTTATGGCCGACTTGCAGGTGCAGGTGCAAAAAGGCGATCTGGTAGGCGAATGGCAGTTACTGGAGGGCGATAAAGCCTCGTTTGTCATTGAGGCCGTGCCGCAGGCAGAAGGCTCTTTCCGGGGCGATAACCTACGAAGTTATACCAACCAGGCGTTTACGCAAACCATCAAGTTCTGGCGCGACTGGGCTGATAAGTCTGCTTATCAGGGGCGCTGGCGCGAAACCGTGATGCGCTCCGCCATCACCCTCAAGTTGCTGACCTCGCAACACTACGGCTCTACCATTGCAGCGGCCACCTTTGGCCTGCCCGAGTACATTGGCGGCGGCCGCAACTGGGACTATCGCTTCACCTGGGTCCGCGACGCCGCCTTCTCTATGTATGCCTTCCTGCGGCTGGGCTATACTGACGAGGCGCAGCACTTCCTGCAGTGGATCATGCAGCGGAGCAAAGACATGAAAAAAGCTTCGGACCTGCAGCTGATGTACGCGGTAGACGGCGGGGCACACCTAGAGGAAATCATACTACCCCACCTGGAGGGCTACAAAGGCTCCAAACCGGTGCGCATCGGCAATGCCGCCTCCGAGCAGTTTCAGCTGGACATCTACGGCGAGCTCATCGACACCATCTACCTCTATAACAAAGACGGCGGTCCTATCACCTACTCCTTCTGGAAAGATGTGACGGTTTTTATAGACTTTGTGGTGGATAACTGGAAAACTCCGGACCACGGTATCTGGGAGGTGCGCCACGAGCGGCAGGAGTTCCTCTATTCCAAAGTGATGGCCTGGGTTGCCATTGACCGTGGCCTCCGGATTGCGGAGCACCGCTCCTTCCCGGCACCATTGGAGAAATGGGTGAACGCCCGCAATGATATTTTTAAGGATGTGTATGAGAACTTCTGGGATGAGGAGCGGCAGTCGTTTGTGCAGTACCGGGGTGCCAAAGTGCTGGATGCCTCAACCCTGATTATACCGCTGGTGCGCATGATGAGCCCATCAGAGCCCCGCTGGATAGCCACTTTCAAGGCCATTGAAAAGAACCTGCTCACCGACTCGTTGGTATACCGCTACAGCACGGAGCACGGCGCTACCGACGGTTTGGTTGGCAGGGAGGGCACCTTCAGCATCTGCTCGTTCTGGTATATTGAGAACCTGGCCAAGATGGGCCGCGTGCAGGAAGCCAGGCTCCAGTTCGAGAAAATGCTGGGCTATGCCAACCACCTGGGGCTGTTCTCAGAAGAAATAGGATTACAGGGCGAGCTGCTGGGCAACTTTCCACAAGCGTTCACACACCTGGCCCTGATAAGCGCCGCTGTGGAGCTAAATAAAAAGCTAAATACTAAATCAACTAACAACGATACTGCTGCATATTCATGAACAACTCACCTCAGAAAAGATTAGAAGGAAAAGTAGCCATTGTGACCGGATCCAGTTCCGGCATAGGAGAAAGCATTGCGCTGGCCATGGGCCGCGAAGGCGCCAAAGTGGTCATCAACTACCACTCGCACCAGGCGCCTGCCGAAGAAGTGAAGCGACAGATGGAAGCAGCAGGCAGCCAGGCCGTAGTGGTGCAGGCTGATAGTGGCAAACCCGAAGATGTGGAGCGGCTTTTTAAAGCTGCCACCGATAACTTCGGAACCGTTGATATACTGGTAGGCAATGCAGGTATACAGCGCGACAAGAGCTTTCTGGATATGACGCTGCAGGATTGGGAAACCGTGATCAATACCAACCTGACCGGCTATTTTTTGTGTGCCCAGGCTGCTGCCAGGGAATTCGTGAAGCGCAAAGTAAACCCGGATGAAAAGCGGGCCGCCGGCCACATAATCTTCATCAGTTCGGTGCATGATATTATACCTTGGGCAGGGCATGTAAACTATGCCACCACCAAAGGCGGCGTGCAGATGCTGATGAAAACGCTGGCGCAGGAGCTGGCCCCGGACAAGATCCGGGTGAACAGCATTTCGCCGGGAGCAATCAAAACAGCGATCAACCAGGAAGTTTGGAACACAGACAAGGGCCGAGAAGGCATGCTCTCGCTCATCCCCTACGGCCGCATCGGCGACCCGGAAGATGTGGCAAAAGTGGCCGTTTGGCTCGCCACGGATGAAGCTGACTACATTACCGGCACTACGCTATATGTAGACGGCGGCATGACGCTCTACCCTGGCTTCAGCGATAAAGGGTGATAAGTGCATACAGGAAATCGGAGTATAACCCTGAGTCCTTGTATATAACTAAAGCAAAAGTATTGTGATCGCTATAGTATAAGGACTCAGAGTTATACTTGCAAACTTTCGGAAATCTGTAAATCTTTTAAATAAAAGTATAAGGCCATTCACCATCGAAACATTACTTTTGTATAACTAAAGTATAAAACCTTGAAGCTCTACCGCCAGATCATTCTGCTAACCCTTACACTGCTAGTGCTCGTCTCCTCGACGGGTATGGCCGTAGGGCTGCACTATTGTGGCGGCGAAGTGGCTGATGTAACTTTCTTTGGCAATAAAGCGGCTTGCCCCATGGAGCAGGAGCAGCAGGCAAGCCTGCCCCCCTGCCATACTCCTCAAAAGCATCACCTTGCTAAAAAAAGCTGCTGCGAAAACCACAAACTGGAGCTCAAGCGCCTGGATACGGCCACAGATGGCAAGGCTATCACCTTTACCAAAACTTTTGACCTGAAGTTTATAGCTGTTGTTAAAGCTGTTATACTTCACTTCTACGCGCCGGCGGCAGCTACTACGCCTGCTTTCGCCCTTTATACTTCCCCCCCGCTGTCCCGCGATATTCACGTGCTGGTGCAGTCCTTCCTTCTTTAATCTGACAAGTTCCGGTGCCGCTTAGGCCCGCTTAAAAGTAGTGGCTTTTATTGTATAGCCCTGCTGCTGCGGATTGCCTTTGCCGTGATGTATGGCACCTGCTGCTTCCGCTGCTCTTTTGCAGCCGGCTATACTTGTATTCAGGTTAAACTTCTATTTTCATGATTGAAAGGCTAATATCCTTTTCGCTCCACAACCGCGTAATGGTGTTGCTTATAGCGGCCATCCTGTTTGGCTGGGGTTTGTATTCAGTGCAAACCAATAAAGTGGATGCCATTCCGGATTTGTCCGAAAACCAGGTGATCGTTTTTACCGAATGGATGGGGCGCAGTCCGCAACTGGTAGAAGACCAGATCACCTATCCCTTGGTTACCAACCTGCAGGGGCTGCCACAGGTAAAGTATGTGCGCGGCAGTTCTATGTTCGGCATGAGCTTTATCTATATCATTTTTGAGGATGATACGGATATTTACTGGGCCCGCTCCCGGGTGCTGGAGCGCCTGAACTCGGCAGGTAACACGCTGCCCCAGGGCGTTACGCCCACCCTCGGCCCCGACGGCACAGGCGTAGGCCACGTGCTCTGGTATACCCTGGATGCGCCGGGGATGGACCTGGGAGAACAACGTGCCCTGCAGGACTGGTATGTAAAGTTTGGCTTGCAGAATGTAAAAGGAGTCAGCGAGGTAGCTTCTTTTGGCGGTTTTCAGAAACAGTACCAGATCACCCTTGATCCCAACAAACTCACCTATTATAAACTTTCCGTACCGCAGGTTATCGAATCCATACGCGCTAATAATAATGAGTCGGGCGGCCGTAAGTTTGAACTCAGCGACATCGGCTACATCATTAAAACGACCGGTTACCTGCAGTCAGTAGAAGAGATCGAGAACATAGCCGTTGCGACGAACAACACCATACCGGTGCGGGTGAGAGATGTAGCGACCGTGCAGATGGCCGGCGAAAGCCGCCTCGGTATTTTTGATTTGAACGGCCAGGGAGAAGCAGTTGGTGGCATTGTTGTGATGCGGTATGGCGAGAATGCCGCCCAGGTGATTGAGCAAGTGAAAGCAAAAATGGAACAGGTCGCTAAGGGCTTACCGAAAGGTGTCAAGTTCAATATTGTGTACGATCGCAGCGGCCTTATCAAGGAAAGCGTCAACTCCGTCAAGCATACGCTTATAGAAGAAATGATGGTGGCCTCCATCGTGGTCTTCCTGTTCCTGTTTCACTGGCGCAGCGCCCTTATCATCATGATCCAATTGCCTCTTTCCGTCGCCATCGGCTTTATTTTGCTCAACGCTTTTGGTATCTCCTCCAACATCATGTCGCTTACCGGCATAGCGCTGTCCATAGGTGTGATTGTGGACGATGCGATTGTGATGGTAGAGAACGCATACCGGCACTTGGCCAGTGCGAACAAAAGTAATCTTGAATAACAGAATTTTGAATAATTGAATAAGATGGACCAGGAAAGAAAAGAATTCATAGAGCAGTTTCAGAAACGCACCAAGCGCTTAGCCATAGATGTAATTCATTTTTCAAAGACGCTCCCCAAAACAGAGGAAGCAGCCATCATGAAACGGCAATCACTCAGGTCTGCTACATCCGTTGCATCAAACTATAGAGCTTCCTGCCGTGCAAGGTCTTCAGCTGAGTTTCATGCAAAAATCAGCATTGTTATCGAAGAGGCTGATGAGACGCTGTTTTGGTTGGAGCTATTAGAGAAATCTGGCATAATTCCGAAAGCCTCAGTAGAGCGGCTCATGAAAGAATCGACTGAAATATTATCAGTAATGGCAAAAGCCAGAAAGAATACTATAAGATAACATTCTGTTATTCAGAATTCAGTTATTCAAAATTGCACATGAAATTAGATAAAGAAACCCGGATCGCCATCATCGAGAAAGCCAGCAAGCAGGTAGGGCCGAGCGTGTTCTGGAGCACCATCATTGTGATCACGTCCTTTTTGCCGGTGTTCCTGCTGACCGGACAGGAAGGCAAACTATTCAGCCCACTGGCCTGGACAAAGACGTTCATACTTATAGTGGATGCCATTGTCGCTATTACGTTGACGCCGGTGCTGATCTCCTTCTTTCTGAAAGGAAAGCTGAAGGCTGATAATGCGAATCCGATAAACCGAGGGCTGGAGCGGGTATACGGCCCAGTGCTGAAGTGGTGCCTGAAGTGGCGCAAAACCACGCTCGGCCTCAACATCCTGGCGCTGCTCATCGCTATCCCGATGCTGTTTAGTCTGGGTACCGAGTTCATGCCGCCGCTTAACGAAGGCTCGATCCTCTTTATGCCTGTGACGCTACCCGATGTTTCCAACGCAGAGATCAAGCGCATTCTGCAGGTGCAAGACAAAATCATTAAGCAAACGCCTGAAGTAAAAAGCGTACTGGGAAAAGCCGGCCGCGCCAGCACCGCCACCGACAACTCCCCTATCAGCATGATCGAAACGATCATACTTTTAAAGCCGCAATCAGAATGGCGTGAGGGCATCAAAAAGGAAGATATTATCAAGGAGCTCGATGCCAAACTGCAGATTCCGGGGGTGGTGAATGGCTGGACGCAACCGATCATCAACCGCATCAACATGCTGGCGACCGGCATCCGCACCGATGTAGGTGTAAAAGTATACGGGCAGAACCTGGACTCTATCAGTGCCGTGTCGGAGCGGGTGAAATCTGCGCTGCAAGCAGTGCCCGGTGTAAGCGACCTTTATGTAGACCAGGTAACAGGCGGAAAATACCTGGAAATAGACATTAACCGTGAAGCACTCGGGCGCTATGGCCTCACAGTAGACGATGTGAACATGCTAGTGGAATCGGCACTCGGCGGCGCCACAATCGGCAACACCATCGAAGGACGCCAGCGTTTCGCTATTAGTGTGCGGCTGGCGCAGGAGTACCGCAACAGCATAGAACGTATTCAGCGCATCCCGCTTCAGACTCCTTCGGGCGGCACCATTCCCCTGTCTGCCGTAGCGGCTATCCGGTTTGTTGACGGACCGCCGATGATCAATTCAGAGAATGCACAGCTGCGCGGGGCTGTGCTCTTTAACGTGCGCGACCGCGACATGGGCAGCACCGTGAAAGAAGCTATGGCGAAAGTAAACGCTGAAGTAACCGGCATTCCGAACGGCTATTACCTGGAGTGGAGCGGTCAGTGGGAAAACCAGGTCCGCGCTACCAACACGCTGCAACTCATCATTCCGTTGGTGCTAGTAATTATTTTCCTGATCTTATACTTCACATTTAAGTCGGTGAAAGAAGCCTTTCTGAACCTGGTGACGATCCCTTTTGCGCTTATCGGTGGCGTGTTCATCGTGTACTTCTATGGGGTAAATTTATCCGTAGCGGTAGCAGTGGGCTTCATTGCCTTGTTCGGTCTGGCGATAGAGACTGCCATGGTGATGGTGGTATACCTGAACGAAGCGATGAGAGAACTAGCCGATACGAAAGGCAACAGCAGCGCCACCATCACAAAGCAGGACATCCGCGACTATGTATTTCAAGGTGCCGCCAAACGGCTGCGCCCCAAGATCATGACAGTTTCGGTGGCGTTGTTTGGCCTGATACCTGTGCTCTGGGCTACAGGCGTGGGTACCGACGTGATGCTGCCCATTGTACTACCGATGATCGGAGGTGTGTTCACCTCCTCCATCCACATCCTGCTGGTAACGCCGGTTGTGTTTGAGATGACCAAAGAATATGAACTGAAGAAATATGGAAAACTATCCATTTACGATGTCAAGCACTAAGAAACATAGTATAAAAAGTCTCTTTTGGAAGCTGGTTAGAAAATGTTCTGCAGCTGTTGTAATTGCCTTTCTGCTCCTTTTTAGTAGCACAGCTGCCACCGCCCAGCAGCTGCCGCTCGACAGCGTACTGCAGCAAATCTCGGCCAACAACCCTACGCTGCAGCAGTATGCATCGCGCGCGAGGGCCATGGACGCCTATGCTGCCGGAGCCACAAGCTGGAAAGCGCCTATGGTTGGTGCCGGGGTTTTTATGCAGCCGTATACTGGCCAGGAAGCTATGACTACCGGCCGGCAGGGCTCGCTCATGCTTTCGGCGGAGCAGGCCATCCCCAACCCAGCCAGGCAGCGAGCAAAGCAGCAGTACCTGAACTCCCGGGCTGCCATCGAAGACGAGAATAGAGCCATCGCCTACAACAACCTGCGGGCACAGGCCAAAGCCGCCTATTATAGTTGGGTGGTAGAGGAGAAAAAGTTAGCTGTGCTACAGGAAAATGAGCGCCTGGTTGCATACATGCTCAAGCTCGCCCGCATCCGCTACCCTTACAGCCAGGGCAGCTTAGGCAGCATTTACAAAGCCGAGGCGCGGCTGCACGAAGTGGAGAACATGCAACTGATGGTAGCCAGCGAAATTGCTCAACAGCGGGTGCAGCTTAATACCCTGATGAACAACCCGAAAGAGCACCTCTTTAGCATCGATACATTAATCAGTCTACCCGCCGCTGTACAGTTAGCAGTAAATACCACATCCCTCCAGCGGAATCGCAGCGATATTCACAAGCTGGATCGAACGATTGCCTCCATGCAGCTGAATACGACTCTGGAAAGTCTGGAACGCAAACCGGATTTCAGCCTGAGCTTTAACCACATGCGGCCTTTCAACAGCGACATGCCGGACATGTTTACAGCAATGGGCATGGTGTCTATCCCGATTGCCCCATGGGCCTCTAAAGGGTATAAAGCCAATACCAAAGCTATGAACCTGGAAATAGAAGCTATGCAGCACGAGCGGGAGAATATGCTCAACGAGGCGCAAGGCACGATCCGGCAAATGGCTCTGGAACTCAATAGCAAGCGGGAGCAGGTGGAGAATTATAAAGAAAAGATTCTGCCAGCCCTGAAGAAGAATTATGATGTCACCATGCTGGCTTATGAGCAGAACACGGCGCAATTGCCGGAGGTGATCGATGCCTGGGAAGCGCTGAACATAGCACAACTGGATTACCTCAACAACCTGGAGCAGCTTTACAAGCTGGCCGTGAACTATGAACGGGAGATAGAGAAGTAAAATACGGCAAGTTGAGTAACAGCATCAACTCATACCTGGTCCATTATTCAAAAGCTGCCATAAGAAGTTAAGAGATAAAATGAAACGATACCTGAACATACTGTTAGCCTTTCTGCTAATGCTCTCGGTGGGCTGCTCGGAGCCAAAGCACGAGCACAGTGAAAAAGAAGTTCTGGCAGAGAATACTACTTATACTTGCCCAATGCACCCGCAGGTAGTGGAAAATGAGCCCGGCACCTGCCCTATCTGTGGCATGCAGCTGGTGCCGGTAAATGCAACAGGAGAAAAGATAGAGATTACGGACGATCTTGCTTTTTTGCTACAGCCGACCAGCAGCACGGTAATTTCATCGATAGCAACGGTGCAGCCCGAACGCAAAACCATGCAGGCCTCCGTGCAAATGGAAGGCATTGTTACGTACGATCCGCGCCAAGTGTATACTGTTCCGGCAAGGGTACCCGGCCGCATTGAACAGTTGTATGTGAAGTATAATTTTCAGCCGGTACGAAAAGGGCAGAAGCTGCTGGAAATTTACAGTCCTGAGCTGATAACGGCACAACAGGAGCTGCTTTACCTCATGCAATCTGCTCCGGAAGATAAAGCTCTGATTGTTTCGGCAAAGCAAAAGCTGCGCCTGCTGGGCGCTACGGATGCACAGATCAATCACCTGATCCGCGCTGGCGAAGCGAGCTATACTTTCGCACTATACAGCCCGTACGATGGCTATGTGATCAGCCTGAATACCGCGGCACCAGGTGCAGCCGCTTCAGCTAGCCTTGGCAGCGGGATGAACGGAAATGGAACAAGCATGGGTAACAATGCGGATCCATCTGTTCCGTCTGAACAGTCTATTTCCCTGAGAGAAGGTATGTATGTTGCCGCCGGCCAAACCTTGTTCCGCATTGTGAATCCAAATCAACTTTGGGCTGAATTTAATGTACCGGCCGGCGAGATCAATGCGCTGGCCAAAGGAGCACCTGTAGCAATTACATTCCCGCAGGTGCCCCAAGATACACTGCAGGGAAAACTTGATTTTCTGGAGCCATTTTACCAGGATGGAGAGAATTTTGCTAAAGTAAGGGTGTATCTGCCCGGCGGCCAGAAGCAGGCGATGGTGGGCCAGTTGGTCAGTGCACGGGGCAGCTATACGACTTCCCCTGCGCTTTGGGTGCCAAAAGCAGCAGTACTGGACCTTGGAACTACAGCTGTTGCCTTTGTTAAGGCAAATGGCGTTTTTAAACCTGTATCTGTTACAACGGGCACAACCGCAAATGGGGACATACAGGTTATAGAGGGTCTGAATCAAACCGATAAAATAGCCGCCAATGCACAGTTCCTGGTTGACAGCCAGAGCTTTATTAAAGTGAAGGAATAATGACACCACAGCGTAAATCTGACAGAATTTGTATTCAGAATTTAAACCTGACATGAACATGAAACGATACTCGCCTATAGGGCTTCTCCTGCTTTTGTTGGTCACTGCGGTGGGCTGCTCGGAGCCAAAGCACGAGCACAGTGAAAAAGAAGTTCTGGCAGAGAATACTACTTATACCTGCCCCATGCACCCGCAGGTGGTGGAGAACGAGCCCGGCACCTGCCCCATCTGTGGCATGCAACTGGTGCCTGTTTCCCAATCAGACAAAAACAATGGTGAGCTGACGCTGAGTGATAGCCAGATCGCACTAGGCAACATCAAAACTGAGGAGGTTGGCAACGGTGCTGTTGGCAGCAACACGATTCTGACTGGCAGACTGGTTCTGGACGAAACGCAAACAGACGTGGTCAGCAGCCGCGCAGCAGGCCGCATCGAGCGATTGTACATTAAAGACAGCGGGCAGCCGGTAAAAAAAGGGCAGCCGCTGTATCAGCTCTACTCTGAAGCGTTGCTTACGTTGCAACGCGAGTACCTGCTGGCCCTAAAGCAGAACCAGGAGTTAGGAAAGGACAACCCACGTCTGGCCTCTTTTGAGGAAGCAGCCCGCAAAAAGCTGCTACTCTATGGCTTAACAGCAGGACAGATCAGGCAACTGGCGTCCAGCGGCCAGATGGATGCGCGGGTGACCTTTTTGGCACCGATAACTGGTGTGGTTACGCAAGTAGCTGCTGCCGAAGGGCAATATGTAACGGAAGGCACCATGCTGTATCGTTTAGGAAATCTCCAAACAGTATGGGTAGAGGCAGAACTGTATCCGCAGGAAGTAGGGACTGTTAACCCAGGTGATATGGTGCAGGTAGCGGTGCAGGACTTTCCGCAGAACCCTGTCACAGCGAAAGTAACTTTCCTCAGCCCCGAGTTCAGGCAGGGCAGCCAGGTAGCCGTACTCAGGGCCGCATTGCCAAACCCTGCCGGGCAGTACTTGCCGGGCATGCAGGCTAACGTCATTCTTCCAAACGCAGGTGGCGCTGCCTTAACCATACCTACCGATGCCGTTATCCGCAACAAAACGGGCGACCACGTGTGGGTAAAAACCGGCAAAGGAACATTTAAAGCCAGAATGGTCACCTTAGGTGAAGAAAATGCGAACCGGGTAGCTATACTTTCCGGTTTAAATAACAAGGAGCAGGTGGTTACCTCCGGTGCTTACCTGCTTTACAGTGAGTTTGTTCTTAAAAAAGGTGCCAGCCCGATGGCAGGCATGAAAATGTAAAGCCTATGAAGTCCTGTTGCCAGGTAGAACCTGAAAAACCCTCGAACAACAACTTGAAGAAGTGGCTGAAATGGGCCGTAGCGCTTCTTATTGTTTGCCTCCTTATCTTTGTAAGCCTCAGTAAATAAGTATAATCAAATTTAACACGAACCAAATTTATCAATCATGAATAAAAGCCTTTTAACCGCCGCAGTACTGTCAGTTTTTGCCTTTTCCTCCTGCACTTCAAAAAGCTCTGAGAACCAGAAAACTGCCACTGCTGCAGCCGAGCAGCACGAAAACATGGATATGGGCAACATGCAGGAAACACCGGCTACGGAAGTGGTGAAAACGCCAGCTTATGGAGACGTAGCGGAGCCTTTTAAAACGCAGGTGTCGCAATTGTTAGAGGAGTATTTGCAGTTGAAAGATGCGCTCGTAGCCTCTGACGCAGCCGCAGCGAAAAAAGCGGCAGAAGATGTGCTGGCCGTTGCCAATGCGCTGCCCGAAGCTACTTTAACTGGCGATCAGAAACAATTCGCAGAAGAGAAAATAGCTCAGGTTAAGGAAACGGCTACTAAAATAGCTGCCGCCACTGATGTGGAAGTACAGCGTCAGAGCCTGGAGCCGCTCTCCGAAGCGACCTTTGCAATGACGAAAGCTTTTGATGCCTCGAACCAAACACTTTATTATCAGCATTGCCCGATGGCCAACAACAACGAGGGCGCCTATTGGGTAAGTGCCAGCGAAGAGATCCGCAACCCCTACTTGGGCGACCGTATGCTCACCTGCGGCAGCAACGAAGAAGTGCTGCGTTAAAGGTATAATCAGAATTAAGTAGAAGAAAAGCGGCCTTTGTGCCGCTTTTCTATTTTACCGCTGGGCATTTTAGTAGCGGTAATGGGTTTGAAGGGTTAGTTAAGCAATTTAAATTTATACTTCTTGCTGTACTCTACACTACCCAGGTGTATACCTAAGTTTTTATTTCAAGCTATACTTTGTAGTGACTAGCCCTTAGTTATGCTTCCGGTTATACTTGGTAGCTGTAGTTTATACATCAACAGGCAAGCTATACTTGCTAGTTGCCGTTCTTCCTCAGTTTTATATTTTGCCTTGTTTCATGTTTGGCTTTGGTGCGCTCTAAGCCCGCGAGGGCACGTCCTGGGGGTGCAGGGGCCCCCGACAAGGGCATCGCGCTGCTTTCGTTTCTGCCCTCGTGCCTCGGGCTGCCTCACTAAAAAGCTCGGCACCGGAAACTCTCGAGGCGCTCAACCCAAGGACTGGAATCTTTCTAATAGCTCCTGCTTATACTTGGGAGCAAGTATAAAAAGTGTACTGTTACGAATAAAAAACAAGAGCGAAGCTTCTGCTATAAAATTTCTATTTTCCTTCCTTCTGAAGCAGACTCCCCTCCTTAGACAATCAAGAACGCGAGTTCGAAGCTTGTGGGCGTAGCTCTGAGCGCAGGGGCAGTTGAAACCCGTACGGCCCTAAAGCATTTGCCCCCTATTCCAATAATAAATAATTTCAGAAAACTTCTTGATTAGCTAAGTTTATAATCGTAATTTTACGATTATAAACTATGGGAACCTCTAAAACAACTGAATTTACACTGGCCGATGTAGTCGTGGCTAAGTATGCCAAAGCGCTGGCACATCCGGCACGAATAGCCATCCTCCGCATCTTGCTTGAACGCAATGCCTGCATCTGTGGCGATATTGTGGAGGAACTGCCGCTGTCGCAGTCTACTGTATCGCAGCACCTGAAAGAACTGAAAGAAGCTGGTTTGGTCAAAGGCGACATCGACGGAAAAAAAGTATGTTACTGCATTGATGAACAAGCGTGGACGCAGGCGCAGCAACTACTCGGCACCCTGTTCAGCACCTATATTTCCAGCAGCACGCGTTGTTGCTAAAAAAAATTTACCTCAATTAATCGTAAAATACCGATATATTAAATTAAAGAACTATGAACAACGCAGAAGAACTAAAGAAGATTGTCAAAGACAAGTATAGTGGGATCGCGCTCCAGAGCAAGGAGCAGAATGAGACGTCGTGCTGTGGCGCCACTGGCTGTTGCACGGTAGATTATGCCATTTTCGCCGATAACTACACGGAACTGGATGGCTACAGTGCGGAGGCCGACCTGGGCCTCGGCTGTGGCATCCCTACTGAATTTGCTCAGATACGGAAGGGTGATACCGTTCTCGATCTGGGCTCCGGAGCCGGCAACGACTGTTTTGTGGCGCGCGCGATTGTGGGCGACACCGGTAAAGTGATTGGTGTTGATATGACCGAAGCAATGATTGCTAAGGCGCGTGAGAATGCCGAAAAGCTCAACTTTAATAACGTGGAGTTCCGCCAAGGAGAAATCGAGGCTTTGCCGCTGGCTGCTAACCGCGCAGATGTAGTGATCAGCAACTGTGTGCTGAACCTGGTGCCGGACAAGCAAAAAGCTTTCGCTGAAACATACCGCGTACTGAAACCGGGCGGCCATTTCAGTATTTCGGATGTCGTGCTGATGGGCGAACTGCCAGCCGGTTTAATAAAAGCTGCTGAACTTTATGCCGGCTGCGTTTCCGGGGCCATCCAGAAAGACGCTTACCTGCAAATCATTCGCGAAGCTGGTTTTGAGAACGTAAAGGTGCAGAAGGAAAAAGTAATTCAGGTACCCGACGAGATCCTGAAAGACTACCTGGATGACGCAGGTATTCGTCAGTTCCGCGAGAGTAATACCGGCATCTTTAGCATCACCGTTTATGGCAATAAGCCGCTGGAAAGCGACTGCTGCGCGCCAGGCTCCGGCTGCTGCTAACCTCCTACTTCCTCCTCCCGCTATGATAACCTACAGCGGGAGGATCAAAACCTCGGCAAAAATTATTGCCTTATCAAAGACACTGCTCTGTCGCAAAAGCTATACTTTAACAAGCAATTCAGCATCCTGCTGCAAGCCTGCAGCGGCTCAAGGTAAACATCCGAACCTAGCTTAATAGCTTGTTGTATTATGCCGGACATCAGGCCGGAAAAGGAGCCACACCAACAGGCTGATCGGCCACGAAAGCAAAGCTACTAAAAGAGCCACTAGCCAGCCCGGCTTTCCTCTTCGTTCCGCATCATTGTAGGCCCACACAATACTCCAGATATAAAGTACCAGGCCTAGCAAACCAAGTATAAGTCCGACAATGCCAAATCCTGCGAAAAAATTATCCATTTCTATGTCTATTTAAACGTGTAACAAACAGCCATGCACCCGTTGCACCGCTAGTTATATTAACGAAGTTGCTGCAGATTAGATATTTAGCAATGCGTTGTGTGCTTACTGTGGCTTTGCGCTACCTATTATCATCAGCTCAGGTAAGTATAAAAGAACCCCTTTCTGCACCAGAATTTACGTGCTGGTTTGGGCCAGCCAGTTCTCTTCATCTATTCTGGTAGAGCAACAGCAGTGGCCCTCCGCTACTTAAGGGAGCGCAACACCCAGTTGGAAGATATTTTACCGGAGTTCGTCTAAAACATAGCGCAAATGCACAACGGTACTTTGTTATACATAGTACCTTATGCTATCTTTACAGCACGATCTATTCTTATCCGCAACATCAAACAAAATAACACAATGAAAAAAATGTACCTGCTTTTCGCTTTGCTACTGGTCTTTTGCAGCATGCGCGTATTTGCCCAGACCGCTGGCACCCTGCGCGGCCAAGTGACAGAAGAAAATGGCCAAGCGATCGGTTTCAGCAATATAGCTGTGCTGGATGCTGCCACAGAGAAAGTAGTAACCGGCGCTATCGCTGACCAGGATGGCACATTCCAGATCAAAACGCCCGACGCGGGCACGTATAAACTCCGGGTTAGTGGCCTGGGCTATACATTGATGCAGACGCCGGCATTTGACGTAACGGCCAGCAGCTTCAGCAAGGATTTTGGCAAGCTGCAGCTAAAGCCGGATGTAAGAACGCTGAAAGAAGTACAGGTGCAGACCCTCCGCCCTACCGTAACCACAACACCTGATAAGATGGTGGTGAGCGTGGAAAACACCGCCATGGCCGAAGGCAACACCGCTTACGACGTACTGACACAGTCGCCGGGTGTGTGGGTGGATCAGGATGGCAACATTCAGCTTAATGGCAAGGGCGGCGTGCAGGTGATGCTCAACGGCCGCCGCACCTATCTTTCAGGCAAAGAACTGCAGAGCCTGCTGCAAAGTATGGCTGCCGAAAACATCAAAGATCTGGAGATTATCACTAACCCTTCTTCCCGTTTTGATGCCGAAGGTGCTTCCGGTATCATCAACATCAATGTCAAAAAAGGCAGGCAGTCGGGTATCAGTGGCAGCGTGTATGGCGGCTACCAGTTCAACAGCCTGAGCACCTATACCTCCGGAGCTGAGATCAGCCAGAAGCAGGGCAACTGGAACTCGTTTGGAAGTATAAACCTGAACCGCCGCATGCGCTACCGCGACATGGAAATGGACCGCATGTTCAGGGCGGATGATGGCAGCAGGAGCAAGTTTGACCAGACTGGGTATGAGAAAAAAGAGCGCCTGGAGCCTTCGCTGCGGCTGGGCACAGATTATGATCTGAACGATCGCCATAGTATCGGTGCATTGGCCAACCTCAGCCTGAACCGGAACACCTCTTCCTTCAATACCTCATCTTACCTGCGCAACAGCGAGGCGATGTTCATCGACGCCAAGAACCAGAGTAGGGAAACGTATGGCAATGGCACATTTAACCTGCACTACCTGGGTAAGATCGATACCACCGGCACCACGTTCTCGGCAGACCTCGATTATGTGCATATCGAAAGCGAAGAAGATGCTAGTTTCCACAACCGCTACCTGCCGCTTGTTTCCGGCGCTACAGTCAGCGAAGAACTGCTCCGCAATGAGAACCCGACAGGCTACCATATCTACTCAGCCAAAGTTGACTTTGCAAAACAGCTCAGTACAAAAACGAAACTGGAGCTAGGGGCAAAAGCCAGCCACGTAAAATCAGATAATGAGCTGCGCTTTTTTCAGGTGCAGGATTCGCAGGAGGTGCCGGATGCAAGGCGCAGCAGCCACTTCATCTATACAGAGGATATTTTTGCAGCGTATACCAACTTATCTGCCACGCTAAGCGACAAGTGGAGCCTGCAGGCGGGGCTGCGGGCAGAACAAACAAAATCGAACGGCAACTCACTTACCACGAACGTGCAGACAGACCGCAGCTACCTGGACCTGTTTCCTACCCTGTTCGTGCAGCAGAAGGTGAGCGATAACTACCAGATCAGCTACAAGTATAGCCGTCGCATCAGTAGGCCTTACTACGAGAACCTGAACCCGTTCATCTTTTACCTGGATCCTTACACCTTTGCGCAGGGAAATCCGCTGCTGAAGCCGCAATACATCAATTCGTTTGAGATGACACAAACCCTGAAGCAAACCTATAATCTGGTTGTGGGCTATGCCGTGACAAAGAATTTTATTGGTGAGGTGCCAGAACAGAATGCTGCGGATAATACCACTATTTTTCAGCAGCGCAACATCCGGGATTTGAAAAGCGCCACCGCTACATTGGTGGCACCCGTCCGCTTCTCCAGTAAATGGGAAACGAGCAATAACCTGACCGGTATTTACCAGCAGTTTACCACGCTCACGCAAGGCTCCGTTGTGGTCAGAGACCAGTTGTCGGTCGTTGCAAACACCAACCATACTTTACTGCTGCCGCACAACCTGCGGCTGGAGATAGGCGCCAACTACCAGGGACCGATGGTATACGGCCTCTACCAAGTAAAAGACCAGTGGTGGGTGGATGCCGGCCTGAAGCGCAGCTTTCTGGAAGATAAGCTGAGCCTGTCGCTGAACGTAGCTGACATTTTCCGAAGCCGTGTGCTGAAAGTTAATACGGAACTTAACGGCAACCTGAACTCCATTGATCAGTACCAGGGCCAGCGCGGCATACGCCTGAACCTGCGCTACAGCTTCAACAAAGGCACGTCTTTTGAAGCCAAAAAGCGCAACATGAACCTGGATGAACTGAACCGCACCGGTGGAAATTGATACCGGTTGCTCCACCTGTTAGTTATAGTATAACTACAGTAGAGGCTCTGCCGGAAGAAATGGTCTTATTCGTTTCTTCCGGCAGAGCCTCTTTCTTTTCATTATAAAGGAGCAAACAAGTATCGATAGAAATTCGGCCTGTGTTAACAGTTCATACTTGCTACACTTCTGCGAACCTGCTTTTCATATGCTTTTTATTTAATATATTCATCCCAGGTACCATAGTGCTGGTCTACTTTACCGAGCGGCAGCGCCAACCCTGCTACAGCAAGCCCCAGCACGATACCAGTGAGTCGTAGGCCCATCGGACTGCCATCTATAAACCAGGGAGCCGCCGCCACGATCAATCCTAGGAGTATGTTCAGATAACGTCCTCTGCGCAATGGTTCGGCCATACAAATAACGGAAACCACCACCACCAGCGAGCCGCACAGGTGGAAGATGTCTGCCACTGTTTCCTGTATGCCTACCTGAAACAGCCCCGGCGCTATAACTAACCCGATGCCCAGCAGCATACTTATCACCAGCGTCCAGGGAAAACTGAAGCCCCAGAGAGAGGCCCAAAACACAGCCATTGGTTTTTGCGGCAGCTCCATCAGCTCCGGCGCTTTGTCTTTGGCGTTGCTCTCGATGGTGCCTCCTTTCCAGAACAGGGGCCAGAATTTCTCGCCCTGGTTCATTTTCTTTTTCATGAACTGGCACATGGCAATCACCTCATCAACCTCCAACGGAATCATCGGCAGCATAATGCAAGCAGCCAGCAGGCAGAATGTACACCAGGCACCCACCACAATGGGCTGACTGATCACCAGGAAAATGTGTACCAGCCCCAGCGGAATAACAAGTATACCAAACACAGCCACCATCCACGGCATGGTACGCCAGCGCGAAGGAGCACCCATCCAGCCCATCAGAAACTCGAAGGTATAGGCCATGGCTCCCATCCCGGCATCGGAAACAGGCATGGAGTGCGACATGCTGGAGTTGAGCACATGCATGGTAGAATCACCGAAGAAAGGGTCCCAAACGGCATCAATATAGCCCAACTGAAAGGCCGCCAGATACCGCGATACAACCCAGCCTAAAAAGCCCAGCACCATCATGCTCCAGCGTTGTGGCCAGCTGGAAGGATTATAGCTCCAGCCCGGCGGCGTTTCCGGCCCCATTTTCATGTATAAAATCATGTTGGGCATGCCCGGTATCAGAATGGTTAGAGCAATAAGGAGCGCCCCAACCATGGTATCATTCAGGTAAGCGACTGCCGTAGGCGACCACAGCAGCAAAGGCGCAATAGTGAGCCATATACCAATGAAGCAACAGATCCAGAGGCTAACGGGCCGATTCGGTGTCAGGCCGCGCCAGCCGAAGAAAATAAGTAAGGCACCGCTGATGATATCACTCCACTTCATCGCCAGAATACGCATATCAAGCGAGAGCCATACTTCGCGGCCGCCGGAGGGCTGCACCACGCCTACGCCATAGTTAAAGGTTAGCGGCGAAAGCAACACCCAGGCCCCCAGCAGAATGATCATCCAGTATACCCAGAGGGTTTGCATGTGGTGCATCCGCAGCATCTGCTGGCGCATCTCGGGCGTCATGTGCTGCATTTTACCATCTTCCTGCATTTGTTCGTGGTGCTGCCTGACTTGTTTTTCGGCCATGGGACGGGTTACCCCGCGCATCGCCATACCTGAATGTTTGCTGTGTTGTCCGTCTTCGTGATGCTGGTCGTTGTTATGTTCCATATGCTGTTTACTTGTTCAAAATACCATCTGGGCGGCTCTTAAAGTATACGCTGCATCTCCCTTTGGGGTATAAAACAGGCTGTTTACCATTTTTAAAGTTAATCCTTAACTATAAATCAACATCGGCTCCTCCGGAACGTAAGCAGGAAACTACTAAACAAAAAGGAGGCGATTATGGGGTTGAAGGACATCACCAATAAACTAAAGAAGGAAGTGAAGGTGTTGCAGGGAGAAGAAACCAAGGACAAGACCTATACCAATAAGCATGATTACCCTGATGTGCAGACTGCCCGCCAGCAATTTGCATCAGCCAAAGAAAAACTCTTTGATGTGAATGGCTGGAACAACCTGGAGGGGCTAAAATCCAAATTCACGCTGTATGACCGGCAAGGCAACCCAGCAAACCGAATAAAACCTGTTATAGGCGACTACATCGAAATTGTGCTGCCGGCCACCAAAATAGATAACTGGGTACAGGTAACGGAAGTTAATGAGGGAGAAAATTCGGCGGAGTTTGTGGTGCACCCAAGCAAAAAGCCGGAGAAATTAGTTGAAAACGAAGCCGAAGCGCAGGAAATCAAGCATTTCTTTATTCAGGAAGCGAGTAGCACCTTTAAAGTTGAGCTGCAGGGCACTACCCTGATCGGGTATGAGATCGGGAAAAATGAAGGTATCAACAACCACGGAGAAGAAGCCGGTGACAGAGCGGCGCTGAACACGCTGGTAGCTGAGGGCGGCTGGTCCGGTTTTCAGCAGATACACTGGGACAAACTTACCTTATACTTCGTACACCTGCACGCCACAGAGTAAGCATTGGTGCGACGTATGCAGCAAAAAACAGCCCCGTTCTGATTATGTGAGCGGGGCTGTTTCTTGCTTCTGAATGCAAAGTTTTAGTCTCTGGATTTAAGCAGGTTTCGGAGTGGTACCAATGCGGCAAAATTGATGGCAGCACCGGCAACGCAGTAAATACAAACTTTTTTCTGTACAAAAGTCATATCGGCCAGGTATTGTGCAGCACCAGCTGCCTGCCCCAGCAAAACCCCACCCAAAGCTACATCCAGCACCCGCGAAGGCTTCTTGAATCGTGTAGCAGCGGCGGCCAGCAGTATAGTAGCCGTATACGCACCCAGGCTTACGACGCCATCTGGTAAGCCCAGCAGCACCGCACTTTTAGACGTGTTCACTTTTTCGGTGTCGAATATCTTACCGGGCAGATCGGGCATTTTACGGATAAAGCCCAGCTGGAATAAGGAGATAAGGCTGAAGTCGATTAGCCCTAGCGCGGCAAGTGCTGCTATTTGCCGGCGGGATTGCGTTGGCCGGCTATGATCGTGGCGAATGGTATCAATAATGGAGTGTTCTTGTTTCATAGCTTTAACATTGTATACCTGCTTTACGCCGCTGGCTGATGTTGGTTAAGGTAGGATTAGGTTCAGGCCCTCCCCTGCTAACGCCTATGTTTCAGAACATCAAAGGAGAATCAGGCGTACCATTAGCTAACGATGATGTTGCAAAATAATCTATGAAAAAACATTAGCAGATGGATACAGAACAAAGAACACAACGCCGCGGTGTAGCCGTGGTAACAGGTGCCTCAGCAGGACTGGGCAGAGCCATTGTGAGGGAATTTGCAAAAGCAGGCTATGATGTGGCCATGCTGGCGCGCGGCGAGGACGGCCTTAAAGGCGCACAGAAAGAAGTAGAAGCCGTTGGCCGCAGGGGCATTTATTTTCCGATAGATGTGGCAGATGCCGCTGCTGTAGAAGATGCTGCCGCCAAAACAGAGGCCGAATTAGGCCCGATAGATGTATGGGTGAACAACGCAATGATTAGCGTTTTCAGTCCGGTGAAGGAAATGAAGGCTGAAGAGTATAAACGCGTAACAGAAGTAAACTACCTCGGCCAGGTATACGGTACCCTTTCCGCGCTGAAGCGCATGCTCCCCCGCGACCACGGTGCGATTGTGCTGGTTGGCTCAGCACTGGCATACCGTGGTATTCCGTTACAGTCTGCATACTGTGGTTCTAAACACGCCATTCAGGGTTTTTTTGATTCGTTGAGAACAGAGCTCCTGCACGACAAGAGCAAAATAAAGCTCAGCATGGTGCAGCTGCCGGCCATGAACACAACGCAATTTAGTTTTGTAAAATCGCGCCTGCCTAACAAACCTAAGCCGATGGGTAAGATCTATCAGCCTGAAGTAGCAGCTAAAGCCGTTTTGTTTGCCGCTAAAGATGGCCGCCGCGAGATTTTTGTCGGCTACCCGACAGTGGAAGCTATTATGGGCAACAAGATCGCTCCGTGGTTTGCAGATTATGTGCTGGCAAAGAACGGCTTTGAAGGGCAACAGACCGATGAGCCGGAAGATCCGAATCGTCAAAATAACATCTGGGAGCCTATACCAGGCGATCATGGCGCACATGGTTCGTTTGGCGACCAAGCAACAGATTTCAGCCCGGAGTTGTGGCTAAGTATGAATCGTAATAAAATTTACGCTGGATTGGCCGCTGTGGGAGGTATTGTCCTCGGCACTGTGCTCTCCAAAAAGCAGCGTAACCGATAATCTATTCTCTGTAAAAGGAAAAACCCTGAACAAGGCACCCCCATGCGCTTGTCAGGGTTTTTAATTAACCTGTGTGTTAGAACCGGTTAATGTATCATCTCTTCTCAGCTAGAACTGCCCGGCCAGAAGTTTAAATCAGCTTGTGGTGAACTTCACCGTTCAACGACATCTAAGACATTAACTTAACGCCGCCGGAACTCTTTGAAGTATAAACAACGTGGTATTTTCTGCTATTACCACCTGATGGTAGCACCATCTCTCCTTTGCGGATTTTTTAGTTGCTTTAAGCTTTAACGCCTTCAGCCAACCTCAAACACATCATTTACATCTTAAAGAAAATGGTATACACGAAGCATAATCATTTCAGTGCAAATGTATCTTTAATTTTAACTAAAACAAGTATTTGTTCTAATTTTATTTCTATTTAAAACAATTCCTGTTCTATATTGAAAAAATAAAGTATTACCGGCACAAATATATTGGAAGTTTGGTTCTGGTACAATGTCAGTTACAGTTGTTTATGCTTCTCAATCAGTTGTATACCTTTCTTATTTCTTCCGTGGCCTGTTAGCAGCTTACGTATTGCAACTCAATCAGCTATTTTCGCTTCCAATTCTTCTACTTCCAGCATCAGCTCTTCCCATTTTTGCTGCTGCGCGGCCAGTTCTTTCTGCACGGCCTCAAACTTCAGCGAAGTTTCTTCCAGCAAGCTAACATTGCCGTAAACTTTCGGATCGGCCAGTTTGGTTTCATAGGCTGCCAGTTCCTGCTCCAATGAAGCAACCTGCTTTTCTACGTCGTTCACCTGGCGGTTTATCTGTTTTAACTGATTACTCAGCTGAAGCAGATCACTTTTTTCACGAGGTTGCTTTTGCTTTTCTTCCTGCTTGGTCGCAACGGGCCCAGATTTGCGGGTCTCTTTATCTCGCAACTCCTGAAACTGCTCATATTCGTGGTAGGTACCCGGATACTCCTTCAGCTGAAAATCTTCGATGTACCAGATCTTGGTTGCGACATTCTCTACAAAGTAACGATCGTGCGAGATAACGATAAAGGTGCCCTCGTACTGTTCCAATGCCTGAATCAGAATATTAACCGACTGCATGTCCAGGTGGTTGGTCGGTTCGTCCAGCATCAGGAAGTTGGCTTGTGAGATGAGCGTTTTCGCCAGCGCTACCCGGCTCTTTTCTCCACCTGAAAGCACTTTTACCTTTTTGAAAACTTCATCCCCAGTAAACAGGAAAGATCCCAGGATCGTACGTAATTCCATCTCTGTTTTACCGGACCCCGCCTGCTGCAATTCCTGCAGAATCTCGTTCTCTACGTTCAGCGACTCTAACTGGTGCTGCGCGTAAAACGACATAATAACATTATGCCCCAGTTCCCGGTTGCCTTTGATAGGCTCCGTGCCAGCTATGATGCGCAGCAAAGTAGATTTACCTTTGCCGTTGGCACCCACAAGCGCAATTTTATCCCCACGTTCCACATGTACGTTGGTATCACGGAAAATCATTTTACTGCCATAGCTCTTGCTCATATGCTCCAGGCGAAGGATATGGCGGCCCGGCTGCGTCGTGAACTTAAAGCTAAAGTTAACTTTTGCCGCATCAGAAGCCACATCGTCAATGCGGTCCATGCGGTCCAGCATCTTCTGGCGGCTCTGCGCCTGCTTGGCTTTGGTCGCTTTGGCTTTGAAGCGCTCGATGAAACGCTCCGCCTGCTTTATCTGCGCCTGCTGGTTTTCATAAGCTCCCTTTTGTATCTCGTTGCGCAGTACTTTCTCTTCTACATAAAAGCTATAGTTACCGGCGTATACATTCAGCTTTGCGCCTGCTACCTCCACGGTAACGTTGGTGGTGCGGTCCAGGAACTCCCGGTCGTGTGATACGATCACCACAGCGCCTTCGTAGCGCTCCAGGTAAGTTTCCAGCCACTTGATAGAAGGTAAGTCCAGGTGGTTGGTAGGCTCATCGAGCAACAGCAGCGAAGGCTTTTGTAACAGGATCTTGGCCAGCATTACCCGCATGCGCCAGCCGCCTGAAAAAGAGGCCAGCGGCTGATGCAGTTCTTCGGTCGTAAAGCCAAGTCCCTCCAGGATAGCCTCTGCCTCTGCTTGCATGGTATAGCCTCCCAGAGCCTCAAAGCGCTCCTGCAGGTTTGCCAGCCTGTCTACCAGGTTATCATGAAAGTTATTCTCAAACTCTATCAGAACCTTATCTATTTCCTTCTGAAGATGCAGAGCCTCATCAAACGCCTGCATAGCCACCGATAAAATACTTTCGTGTGTTTCGTAGCTGAGCAAGTCCTGGTTCAGGAAACCAATTGTGGTTTCTTTGCTCATTTGGATGCTGCCACCATCTGCGGTATACTCACCAACGATCAGGCGCAGCAACGTGGATTTTCCAGTTCCGTTCAGTCCTACAAGGCCGATCTTATCTTTTGGCTTAATATGGAGGTTAGCATCCTCATATAAAGGGCGGCTGCCGAAATGGAAACTGAGGTTATTAATGGAAATCATACAAGTTCTTAGAAATACGCCTTGCAAAGGTACTTAATTTTAGCACAGCTTGAAAAGCAAAGGCTTACTTGTGCGCTTACTGCTCCTCAGGGATTTTGGGAAAATAGATTTATTTGCTCTCCGTTTGACTTAGCACTGTGAAAGGCTACCTTTGCTTTTCCTGTTCCGGAACCCGGACATGGCAAAGTTCATACCTGCTATGCATGTATGGCTTAAACAATAAGCTTATAGGCGCGTTTTATAGCAGAACGCCCTGTTTAGCACCGGCAGAGCCCGCATGTGTTATTTTACAGCTACAATTATGATCGCGATTACGTCGCTTTTAGATGCCACCCATTCAGCACGGGTAACGGAGCTAACAAACCACCTCGAAAAGAACTTCGGGCTTACGGGGGTGCAAATTACGCCTTACCCGCACCTGACGCTGCTTACTGCTGAGATACCGGACATGGATGAGCTGAAGCACTACCTGGACCAGGTATGCCTGGAAACGCAGCGCTTTACGGTGCGCACAACAGGCCTGGGAGTCTTTCCGGGTCAACATCCAGTCATTTATATTCCGGTGCTACGCACTGCGCCCCTAAACAAGCTACACGCCAAGCTGCACCGCGACATGTCGGAGATGAGCACTGAAATGGGTGTCTTTTATAACCCGAACATGTGGCTGCCGCACATTTCGCTGGCGCTAGGCGATACTACGCCCGAGCTGCTGGGCCCCGTATTGGCTTTTTTGTGCGACTATACTTTTAACTGGGAGATCACGATCGAGAACCTGACTATTTTACAGAAAAGCGGCGATTTTTTCCTCAAAGAAGAAGAATTTCACCTGCGGAAAGAGCTTATTGCCTGATACAACATTACAGCAAGTATAAAAGAAAAGGGCTGCCCGGTTAACAGGCAGCCCTTTTCTTTTATACTTATACTTGTAGCTTACATATCCAGCACGATTGCGAAGATAAGTGGCGCCACAATGGTGGCATCAGACTCGATCACAAACTTAGGCGTTTCTTTCCCGAGTTTACCCCAGGTGATCTTCTCGTTCGGCACAGCGCCGGAGTAGGAACCATAGCTGGTAGTAGAATCTGAAATTTGCGCAAAATAGCCCCACAAAGGCACATTCGTGCGCTGCAGGTCCTGGTGCAGCATCGGTACCACACAAATCGGGAAGTCACCGGCTATACCGCCCCCTATCTGGAAGAAACCGATCTTGGAATCTTCTGTAGCCGTGTTGGTATAAAACTCAGCCAGTTCCATCATATACTGGATGCCGGTGCGCATGGTGTGCACGTTCTTGATATCGCCGGTAATCACATGGCCAGTATAAATGTTGCCCAGCGTAGAATCTTCCCATCCCGGCACAAAGATCGGCAAGTTCTTTTTAGCCGCTTCCAGCATCCAGCTGTTTTTGGGGTCTATCTGGTAATACTGCTCCAACTCGCCCGATAACAGAATCTGGTAAAAGAACTCATGCGGGAAATAGGACTTGCCTTCTTTATCTGCTTTTTCCCAGAACTTCAATACGGTATGCTCCAGGCGGCGCATAGCCTCTTCCTCCGGAATGCACGTATCCGTTACCCGGTTCATGTGGCGGCCCAGCAAAGCCTCCTCATCGGCTGCAGACAGCTCACGGTAATGCGGCACTCGCTCGTAAAAATCGTGCGCCACCAGGTTAAAAATGTCTTCTTCCAGGTTAGCGCCTGTGCAGGTGATCGCATGAACTTTATCCTGGCGGATCATCTCAGCCAGAATAATGCCCAGCTCTGCCGTAGACATGGCGCCTGCGAGCGTGATCATCATTTTACCGCCCTCGTTCAGGTGGGTTTTATATCCTTCCGCTGCGTCAATCAGTGCGGCGGCATTAAAGTGCTTGTAGTGTTTCTTTAGAAAATCTGTTACCTGCATAGTTGCTTCTTTTGTTCAAACCGCTGCCTGCACTGGCAGAGTGGTTCTGCAATTTATTAAATTTTACTGATTTATACTTTACGGCACATAAGCAGCAGCTGTTCAACTACCAGTTGAATTGCAGATGGAATGATGCCGGTATATGAGCTCAGGTTTCAAAGGCATAACATTTGAGCTAAAAAATTCATGTTAACATCACCGATTCTTCCTTTAGAATCAGCTTAGGAAGCCGGCTTTTCGATAATGAGATTATGGTTCGTATAGATACAAATGTCAGCGGCAATATTCAGCGCTTCGCGTACCATTTCTTCTGCAGAAAGGTGCGGGGCATGCTTCTTTAATGCCAAAGCGGCAGCGTGCGCATACATACTGCCGGAGCCAATCGCTGCGATCTGGTTGTCAGGCTCCAGTACATCGCCGGTTCCGGAAATAATCAACAGTTCGTCTTTGTTCGCTACCACCATCATGGCTTCCAGTTTGCGCAGGTACTGGTCTTTGCGCCAGTCTTTGGCCAGCTCAATGGCCGCTCGCTTCATGTTGCTCTGGTAGGCATTCAGCTTCTCCTCAAAGCGCTCCAGCAACGTAAAAGCATCTGCAGTTGAACCGGCAAAACCAGTCACAATCTTGCCGTCCAGCAACTTGCGAATTTTTTTAACATTGCTTTTAGCAATGTGCTTGTCCATGGTAGCCTGGCCATCAGCGCCCAGGGCTACTTCACCATTATGGTAAATGCCACATACGGTGGTTGATCTTATCTTCGTCATAGTTTCGGATTTTATCCTTAAGTCTGAGCAGCTATACGTTCATTGGCGCTGCTTTGTAAAACTAGGGGAACATCAAACAAAAAGCCAAACCCGGCGCATGTGCCAAATTGTCCTGCATGGCGGTGAAGCTTCAAGAGCTTGGAAAAACCTGCACTTCAGCAGACAGCTCACTCCTGGTATAAGCTCTAATTAACCGCATTTAAATAGCGTTTGATAAGGACGTAAAGAAGCTATCTATTTTAAATGACCCGGAAAGTTATAGTCAACGGCAAGCTGCTTAGCATTCTGAAGCAGGCAGGGGAAGGCCTGACGAGCATCGATGCAGGAATTTGTTAGTCAAGTATAAAGTATAAAACAGAAAGCGCCTCTTCGTTTCCGAAGAGGCGCTTTCTGTTTTATACTTTATACTTGAACAGGTACTTATACCAGCAGGCGCACCGGATTCTCCAGCAGGTTCTTGAAGGTTTGCAGGAAAGCAGAGCCTACGGCACCATCTACTACGCGGTGGTCGCAGGAAAGCGTCACTTTCATCACGTTGCCGATCTGGATGTTCCCGTTCTTCACCACCGGCACCTGCGAAATGCCGCCCACCGCCATGATGCAGGCATTTGGCGGGTTAATGATGGCAGTGAACTCGTCGATGCCAAACATACCTAAATTAGAGATAGAGAACGTGCTGCCCTCCATCTGCGCGGGCTGCAGCTTTTTGCTTTTGGCTTTACCGCCCAGGTCTTTCACTTCGGCTGAAATGGCAGAAAGCGATTTAAAGTCAGCGTTTTTAACCACCGGCACCAGCAGGCCTTCCTCTACTGCAACAGCCACACCAATGTGCACGTGCTTGTTATAACGGATTTTATCTCCTAACCACGAAGAGTTCACGGCCGGGTGCTGGCGAAGCGCCGCAGCAGCCGCTTTGATGACCAGATCGTTAAACGAAATCTTCACCGGAGAGATCTCGTTCATGGTCACGCGAGCTTCCATCGCTTTGTCCATATCGATAGACATTGTGAGGAAGAAGTGCGGCGCAGTGAAGAGGCTTTCTGATAGTCGACGGGCAATTACCTTGCGCATCTGCGATACGTTCACTTCTTCGTAATCTTCAGTCGCCACGCCGGCAGGCAAGGCTTGCGGCGCAGGGGCTGCTGTTGTTGCAGGAGCGGCTTGTGGATGCGGCGCAGCAGATGGCGTAAAGTTCTCAACATCGCGCAGCACAATACGGCCGTTCTCGCCAGAGCCTTTAAGCTGCGACAGGGTAATTCCCTTTTCCTGCGCTACTTTCCGAGCCAATGGCGAAGCTTTGATGCGACCGTTAGCAGCTGATGTTCCGGTATTCTCTTCTTCAGATTTCGGTCCTGGTATGTGCTCCTCTTCTACTTCTTTTGATGTCACTGCATCCACGCCGGCCTCAACAGCCTCTTTCGTTTTAGCACCGCCATAAGTCCCGGCAACATCCAGCAAAGCTTTATAGTCAGCACCCTTCTCGCCTATAATAGCGATAACAGCATCTACCGGAACAGAATCTCCTTCGTTCACCCCAATGTATAACAGGGAGCCATCTTCATAGGCCTCCAGCTCCATAGTAGCTTTGTCGGTTTCTACTTCAGCGAGTACATCGCCGGCACTCACCTTATCTCCTACTTTCTTCAGCCACGAAACCAGCACACCTTCCGTCATGGTGTCGCTCATCTTAGGCATCCGGATAATGGAAGCTTTAATATTGCTTACGTCTACCTTTGTTTTAGCAGCGGGAGCTTCTGTTTTAGCGGCTGATTTGGCTTCTTCTTTCTTTGGTTCAGGAGTTTTCTCTTCGGATGGGGCCGCAGCTCCGGCACTGCCGTTTGCGTTGCTCAATAGGCCGGAGATATCCTCTCCTTCTTTGCCAATCACTGCAATCACCGCATCGACTGGTACACTATCGCCCTTCTTCGGACCGATGTGTAAGAGGGTGCCATCGTTATAAGACTCCAATTCCATGGTGGCTTTGTCAGTCTCTACTTCGGCGAGTACATCACCGGCGCTAACCTTATCACCAACGTTCTTGAGCCAAGATGCTATCACCCCTTCTGTCATCGTGTCGCTCATCTTGGGCATTCGTATCACTTCAGCCATAAATATCTTGTTGTTTATAATCGCCCGAAAGGTCTAATTTCTTCTGCCCAAAATTAGATTTAAAAATATTTTATTCAAACTATACCCTGCTTATTTGTTGCTACACGTTATTTTGCCGCTTCCCTGTGCTCTACGGGTTCCTGCAGGTGGGCTACATCGCAATACTTTTTGACAGTGAACATGCTGCCGGTATAATCGAGCTGGTAGAGGCAGAGATTCTGATGCTCGAATATGTCCATGCAGCTAAGCGGGTAATGCAGCAGCACGCTAAGCAATATACGCATGGCACGGCCATGCATGCAAATTAATATTGTCTTCTCCTCCGGCCGGCTTAGCATCAGGTTGATAAAGTTCTGTTGCCGGGCAGCTACCTGGGCTGGGCTCTCGCCGCCCTCAATGCACAGGTTGGTTTCGCCATTGCGCCAGCGCTGGAGCGTTTCGTAATAATAGGCATCCTCTTCGGGTGTGATGTGCATGCCTTCGCGCGTGCCCCAGCTGATCTCGTTTAGCCCGGCATGCTGCTCATGCGGCAATCCCATATCCAAAAAGCCCTGCACCGACTGCATACTTCGCTGCAGCGTCGAAATATACACTTTATCAAAGGGAATATCTTTGTAGCGGGCAAAAAACAACGCAGCCTGGTGCCGACCGGTTTCGTTTAAACTGGAGTTTACACCACTGCCCTGCACAATCCCCTGCAGGTTGTAATCTGTTTGTCCGTGGCGGATAAGGTATACTTTCTTACTACTCAAAATTATTTTACTTTTGCCTTTTGATCAAAGTTACACCGCTAATTTAGTAATCACTGCGCATGCCTGAAAATTCTTTTACGTTTCAACAGCTGAATGAGTGGCGGAAACATACCATGGTAGAGCACCTGGGCATTGAGTTTACAGAAATTGGTGCTGATTATTTGTGCGGAAAAATGCCTGTGGATCATCGCACCCATCAGCCTATGGGCCTCCTGCATGGCGGGGCTTCTGTGGCACTGGCAGAAACACTGGCCAGCATTGGCGCGGCCATGCAGGTAGATCTAACAAAAAAAGCCTGTGTGGGTTTAGAGATAAACGCCAACCACTTGCGCAGTGTGCAGAGCGGCTGGGTATGGGGTCGGGCGCAAGCCCTGCACATTGGCCGCAGCACGCAGGTCTGGGAAACAAAGATCACCACCGAAGCAGGCGACCTGGTTTGTGTCAGCCGGATGACGGTAGCGGTGATCGATAAAAAATAAGATAAGGAGCTTACAAAGGCATGGCCTTGGAAACTATAAACAGGGTTGGCACAACCCATACCTATACAGTACAAGATATTTTTAAAACAGCTGTAGCAGGCCAGTATGCTGTGGCGGCATGGCGCCTGCCCCATACTTCGGCGGTGCAGCTGTGTGTTTCGCTGCAGCAGCACCTGCAAACCGGCCAGCCGATCCTGGAAGACAGTCCTTTTGGATTTCTCTTTTGTCCGTTTCAGGCTATTGCTCAGCAGCAGCTGTTTATCAAAGCCGATGTGTATGCCGACCTGGCCTCGGGAGAGCTGATAGCAGCACCCGATGCCCCCACTGCTGCCCTGGAACAGTTTTATACTTTGCTGGCGCAGCCGGTAACCGCCACCTGGCACCCGCCGCACACTTCAGACAAACAGGCACAGCAGCAGACGGACACCAGTTTCACAGCAGTAGTAGCAACGGCTGTGGAGGCGATGCAAGCCGGCATTATGGAGAAAGTAGTGCTGTCGCGAAACAAACGGGTGCCCCTGCCTGATGGATTCGACGCAACCGGCGCTTTTGAAGAATTGTTGGCGGCCTATCCGCGTGCCTTTGTATCGCTGGTGTCGGTGCCGGGCGTAGGTACCTGGTTGGGCGCCTCGCCCGAAGTGCTGGTAAGTATAGACAACGATCTTGTGTTTCGTACTATGGCGCTGGCGGGCACACAACCTGCCGCCAATGCCCGCTGCGTAGAAAAGGCCAAGTGGCGCCAGAAAGAAATAGAAGAGCAGGCGATGGTGGAGCGCTATATCCTGAGTTGCTTTAAGCGCCTGCGCCTGCGCGATTATTCCGAAGTAGGCCCCCGCACCGTGCTTGCCGGTAACCTGATGCACCTGCGCACCGATTTTAAGGTCGATTTGAAAGAAGTGGATTTCCCGACGCTAGGCTCCGAGATGCTGCAGCTCCTGCACCCCACTTCGGCCATCTGCGGCTTACCAAAAGAACCCGCTTTAGCATTTATACTTGCCCACGAAGGCTACAACCGCAGTTACTACAGCGGCTACCTGGGGCCGGTGAACAGCGCCTCCGGCACCTACCTGTATGTGAACCTGCGGTGCATGCAACTGCTGGCCTACGAAGCCATGCTGTATGCTGGCGCAGGCATCACAGCCGAATCAGACCCGCAAAAAGAGTGGCTTGAAACAGAGCAAAAGATGGAGACAATGGGTAAGGTTTTAAATTTTGAATGATTGAATAACTGAATGATTGAATAATACTCGACCTTATCTAACTATTCTATCCATATTGTGATCAAGTATAGTTTGCTTTCTGAAACTATACTTCTCCTCCCTCATAACGAAATATTATTCTTTTGCGGGATTCCCCTTTAAGGAGGGGCTAGGAGTGGGTTAATTGCAGCCTTAATTAAAAGTCTGTTATTCAGTTCTTCAAAATTAGCTTTCTCATGATCATCCAACCAGTTGTAAATATTGCTGAGATCTGCGCCCGTAAAGGTGTACAAAATGTAGTGTTGTCGCCAGGGTCTCGCTGCGCTCCACTCACCATCGCTTTTGCGCGGCACCCGCAGCTGAAGGTGCGCACGGTAAGCGATGAACGTGCCGCCGCCTTCATCGCCCTGGGCATGGCCGCCACTACCGGTAAGCCGACCGTACTGGTCTGCACCTCCGGCACGGCTGCGCTGAATTATGCACCTGCTGTGGCCGAAGCATACTTTCAACAGGTGCCCCTGCTCGTGCTCACGGCCGATCGTCCGCCCGAATGGATCGATCAGCTCGACGGCCAGACAGTCCGACAGCAAAACGTGTATGGGCAGCATGTAAAACAGAGTTATACGTTTCCAGTAGATTTTTCGCATCCGGATGCCCGCTGGTTTGGTGAACGGATCGTTTCGGAGGCGCTGAACACAGCTACTTGTTTTCCGGCAGGCCCGGTACATCTCAACATCCCTTTACGCGAGCCCTTCTACCCTGCTCCCGATGAAACGCTTGTGTTTGATACACAGGTAAAGATCATAGAGGAGGAAGCAAATACTTATGACCTGCATCAGCAGCAGAAGGAGGAACTGCAAGTGGCTTTCGGCAAGTATAAACGGGTGCTTATAGTAGCAGGTCAGGACACGTATGATGCTTCGCTGCTGCAAAGCGTGCAGCAGTTTGCCGAGACCACCGGAGCCGTACTGGTCGGTGATATCATCAGCAATGTACAGCAGAGTCCGGTGGCTGTGCGTTACCAGGATGTTTTTTTACCGGCACTTTCAGAGACAGCACTGGCACAGCTTCAGCCTGATCTGCTTGTGACGTTCGGCAAATCCATTATCTCTAAAACGCTGAAGTTATACTTGCGCAAGTATAAACCTGAAGCAAACTGGCACGTGCAACCGGCCGGTGCTGTGGCTGATACGTTTCAGACGCTTACAAAAATTATCCGCTGCACGCCCGAAAGCTTTTTTGGTAGTTTTGAAACTGATAATTCTGTAGAAGCAACCTTTACAGACGCCTGGCGCGAGGCAAATACCAAAGCAGGCGACTTTTTAACCCAGTATACTTCGGAGGCGGATTATAGTGAACTGGCCGTGGTAGCGCGCGTATTGCGGCAGTTGCCCGACCGGAGTAACCTGCAACTGGCCAACAGTATGTCGGTGCGCTATGCGAACATCGTGGCACTGCAACCCGATCAGCATGTGCGGGTATTTGCTAACCGTGGCACGAGCGGCATTGATGGCTGCACCAGCACTGCGGTTGGTTGCGCGTTAACCAGTTCTGAAATCACTACGCTGCTTACAGGCGACCTCGCCTTCTTTTACGATCGCAATGCGCTGTGGCACAATTACGCGCTGCCGAACCTACGCATCGTGCTGCTCAACAACCATGCAGGCGGTATTTTCAGACTTATCGACGGACCTAAACAGCAACAGGAACTGGAACCCTACTTTGAAACCAAGCAGGCGCTGGATGCCCGGAATACGTCCCGTGATTTTGGCTTCAACTACACAGCCGTGCATACGTTAGCCGACCTGGATCAGGCGTTGCCTGCCTTTTTCAGCCCCGAAACCGGCGCTGGTATCCTGGAGGTCTTCACCGACTCGAAGGAGAATGCCGCGGCCTTTGCGAAGTATAAACAAGCCGCAAAACTATAGTTAGGAAAAGTGAATTCGGAGCGTAAACCAACAGCCGGCTTATACTTACATGTACAAGTATAAGCCGGCTGTTGGTTTGATAAGCCCCCCTCTTGCATCTGACATGAAGGACTATAGCAAGTTTTGCCGGTATTCATAGCCCCTTCCGGTTCATACTCGTTTATAACTATATAGCTTGTTTCACTTGAATAAAAATGCTATGACTGTTTCACATCAATTTCATCACACAGAGCGCATCAACAGCGCGAATAATCCTATCTGGATGGATTGCCTTCGTGTGGCGCTTGGATTGTTTCTCTTCATCAAAGGCATTCTCTTTCTGGAACATACCAGCGATGTCTTCTACTATTTCAGCCAGCATCAGGAGCTTATCGGCGCCCATAGAGCATCACTGCTCACCAGTGTCGTGCATATTATTGGCGGCCTGATGATTGCCTTTGGCGCTTTAACACGGCTATCTGTGCTGTGCCAGATCCCAATTGTGCTGGGTGCGATTATGGTTGTCAATATGCGGCATGTTGTTCAGCTCGGCAACACAGAGCTTATTCTTTCAATCGTAGTGCTGGCGCTGCTCGTATTTTTTATGATCGTGGGACCGGGACGTTATTCGGTGGATAACAAGATCTTCCGGCAAAAAACACCTCCCCCATCCCAAGAATAACATTGGAACTACTGTACACAAGAGAGGCCTGCGATGCAGCCTAATCCTGCTGCATCGCAGGCCTCTTCCTTCAGGAAAATCAACGGAAAGGTTAATTTTCCTGCTACAGCTTTTGCTCCTAAAATACTCCTGTTCTTTCATGGCCGGTTTATAGACTTAATCGTTTAATATACTATGTACCAATCGTTTAACTTAATTCAAAAGCCATGAATTTATCACACGACATGCACCGTGCAGAGCGCTGGGCTGATTCACATCACCCCTTGTGGCTCGACTTTATTCGCATTGGCCTTGGCTTATTCATTCTGGGAAAAGGCATCTTGTTCATCAGCCATACCCAGGCGCTGCTTCACATTCTGGATAACAGCCAGTTTCCGTGGGTATCGCTGGGGCTGGTGCATTATGTAGCGATGGTGCACCTGGCGGGTGGTGTGCTGATCGCTTTTGGCTTGCTGACCCGGGTGGCGATCCTGTTCCAGTTGCCGATCCTCCTCGGTGCTGTGATCTTCGTGAATGCAGAGCGGGGCTTTTATGTAGAGAATTCGGAGTTGTGGCTATCGCTACTGGTGTTGGGCCTGCTGGTGTTTTTCCTGCTTTTTGGTTCCGGCCGCTTTTCCGCAGATTATGCGCTCCGCAAGGATTACAAGCCACAGGAGATGTAATCCTGACGCATTAAAAGCACTACTGATGACAAAAAGCAACAGGAGCTACTTAGCGTTAAGTTAGTACCTGCTGCGTATACAAGTATAGCTTGTACTGGTGTTGAGCTTAAAAGCAACAAATGAATTTAGACTATGGCAGCAATGTTGTACTTTTACAGCAGATGCTGCCGTCGCTTTGTTTGAACTACAATTTTAAATCGAAAGCAAGTATAACCGGGCTAGCTCCTGGCTGATAGAAGCGGCATAGCGAAGCTAAGTATAAACTACTCGGTGTGCAGCAACTACTAGCGAGGGCAACCTGCTATACTTCCTGTATAGCAGAATTCCTGAAGCGGAATTATAGTTTATCGTATAGGAGCGGAGCAGGTGAAGAAGTACTTTGCCTGCTTCGTTTTTTTCCGGCTGCTTCTACCTTCGATTCGTAGACTATCCGGTAGCAGCGGCACCAGCTACTGCTGCAGGTACTGGTAAATGCTAAACAACACCTGTTAAATGACAGAAAAATACCTCCTCCTGAACGGCAAAAAATTCTATTACGACGAAATTGCCACCTATTCTTTCCGCAACAGCATTCCGATAAACGGCTATGAGAGCAAAACCCTGGAGTTCTGCCGTAACTGGCTGAACGGCGTGCAGGAATTCCCGGTTCAGACCTCCGGCTCCACCGGCATCCCCAAGTCCATCAGCCTGACACGTGAACAACTTGAAGCCAGCGCCCGTCGTACCATCGGTTTGCTGCACCTGCAGGCTGGCGACCAGGTGCTGGTATGCCTCAACACCGAATACATTGCAGGCATGATGATGCTGGTCCGTAGCTTTGTAGCCGACATGCAGCTGAATATACAGGAGCCATCCGGTAATCCGCTGGCACAGTTGCCCGACAATGTTGCTGTTGATTTTGCCTCTTTTGTGCCGCTGCAGTTGCAAAATATGCTGCACGAAACACCGGATGCGCTTCACCGTCTGAGCCGGATGAAAGGCATACTAGTAGGTGGAGCGCCCGTTAGTCCTGGTCTCCAACAAGCGCTACAGCAGGTGCAGGCGCCTGTATACCTGACCTATGGCATGACGGAGACTGCCTCGCATGTGGCTGTTCGCCGCCTGAACGGCCCAGAAGCTACTGACGAGTACCAGGTGTTTGAAGGCATTGAAATTGGAACAGATAGCCGCAACTGCCTCACCATTAAAGGTGATATTACCAAGCAGGAACTCCTGACTACTAACGACGTGGTAGAGCTGCTCTCGCCCGACCGCTTCCGGTGGATTGGCCGGGCCGATAATACGATTAACAGCGGTGGCGTGAAGGTACAGGTTGAGAAAGTGGAGCTGGCCGTTGCCACTGCGCTGCTGGATTGGGAGCATGCCCCCCGCTTCTTTATCGCGCCGCAACCGGACCAACGGCTCGGCCAGCGAGTGGTACTGGTGCTGGAAGGGGCGCCACTCGATAAAAAGAAAGCGGCAGCATTGCTGCAGCGCATTGCTGAAAACCTGCCAAAGTATGAGCAGCCCCAGGCACTTTACTTCAGCCCTGCTTTTGCAGAAACGGCTACAGGCAAGCTCTTGCGCCAGCAAACGCTGGAAAAGCTTGGCCTATCTGCCCGATAAAGCATTCTGGTAATGGCAGCACACCTTACCCGTTTAAGTATACATCAACACAAACGTAAATGCGCGTTATACTTACGACAGCCTGTAGTCTGGTCTGCTGCTGATGGCACTGCTCTATAGTTGTACCAATGGCCTCTTTGGGTCAAAAGCGCCAGTGAAACTGCAGCAGGCCTGGGCCACAGACAACGTTTTGCGCGCGCCGGAATCGGCCCTGCACGACCCGCAGCGCGATGTAATTTATGTGTCTACTATCAACAAAGCTTCTTCGAAAGACCACAAAGATGAAGATAGCTTCATTACAAAACTCACACCGGATGGCAAAGTAGAAGAACTGTACTGGGTCAGTGGTTTGAACGATCCGCGGGGGCTCGCCCTGTACAATAGTGTACTGTATGTAGCAGATATAAACGAAGTTGTGGCTATTGCTACCCAAACTGGAGCCATATTAAGGCGCTATCAGGCAGATAAAGCTGAAAAGCTGAATGATATAACGGCAGATAACACAGGAAACATCTATGTGACCGATACGGATGGCAAGCGCATTTACCAGCCGCATAATGGCCGCATGACAACCTGGATGACTAGGACGGCAGGAGAAAACCCCAACGGCATTTACTATGATGGCACACGGTTATTACTAGCTTTCAAGAGCAATGGCGAGATCAAGTCGTTAAACGCGGAAAGCAGCAAATTCTCTGACTGGACCAACGGCATAGGTGCAGCAGACGGCATCACAAAAACACCTGACGGCAACTACCTGGTGTCAAATTGGGAGGGCGAAGTGTTTCTTGTAAATCCTGAAGGCAAGAAGTGGCGCGTACTGGACACAAAAGATCAGAAAATAAACGCTGCCGACATCAACTATGCCGACAGGCTCCATGTGCTGCTGGCTCCTACTTTTAATGATAATCGCGCAGTAGCCTATACCGTATCCGACTGAATGCACAGCTTGCCGGTAAAGTTGCTCTCTGTACATTTTTCCGGTAAACCTGTAAAGGAGCAGCTGTTTGGCCCCAAATATGTATTAACAGAGACAACTAACAAAAGCTAGAGGAGAAGATTATGAAGATGAAGAACAAGTATACCACTGCCCTGCTTGCTGTTTTAATGCCTGCTTCCCTGTTGATCTCCCCTGCCCCAGCGCAGGCCTATACCGGCCCGGCACCTGTGCAGGAGAAGCATCCAACTCCGGCGCAGCTTCTGCGCAGCATGGACGAAAGCAACAGAGAAACTTTATCCGGCATCCACCTGCATCCGGCTAAAAAAGGGACATTTCAGTTGGATTTTAGCCAGCCACTAAAGGAAAACGGCCTTCTGAAAATTACAAATAGCACTGGCAAACAGATCTACCAGAAACCGTTAAACATAGCAGAGCGCAAAAATGCCTGGCGCTACAATGTCGGTAAGTTACGGCCTGACATCTATCTTATAGAAGTCTTGACGAGCAATACTACCTATTGGACAAAGTTCAGGGTAAAATAAAGCACTTTACACTTTCTTGTGCAACAGGCTCCTTTCACTATAACGAAGGGAGCCTGTTGTGTATTTGCCTGCCAGCTATACTCAGGCTTTCGTCCAGGCTTGTACTACCTGGTACAGCAGACTAGCTCCCAGCTTGGCAGTGCGGTGATCAATGTCATGTGCCGGGTTGAGTTCGGCAATATCTATACTTAGCAGCTTTCCGCTTTGCGCCATTTGTTTGAGGAGGGGCAGCACGACTTCCGGAGAGAGGCCTAAGGCATTAACGGCACTTACGCCGGGTGCGCAGCTGGCAGTAAATACATCCAGATCGATGGTGACATATACATGATCTACCTCCGCCAGAAAATCCTGTAGTTCCTCTATAAAAAGCGGTAGCTTGTTCTGTTGCATGTCCTCGGCCAGCGCATACTGCACCCCCAGTTGGTCGGCTGTCTGGAAAAGAATGCGCGTGTTGGCATGCTCCTGAATACCCAGGCAATTGTAAATAAAAGGAGTAACATGTGCGTGCTGCCGCGTAGCAATCTGCAGAAAAGGTGTGCCGGAGCTTGCCTGCTTGTCATAGCTCCGCAAGTCAAAGTGAGCATCAAAGTTCAGGATACCGAGGCGCTGCGATGCTGTTGCCTGCTCCAGCCCGAGAAAATGCCCGAAGGCTATCTCATGGCCGCCGCCAAGCACCAGCGGCCGGTATCCTTGCTGCAGCAATAAAGCCACTTTTTTCCCCAACTGCGCCTGCGCCTCCTCCAGGTTTTGGTTGGTGCAAAGCACATCGCCCGCATCTAAAAGCGAAGCATACTCGGGCAGATGGTACGCAAAAGAGGCCATGGCACTACGTAATGCTGCCGGCCCGGCCGCAGCTCCTACCCTGCCTTGGTTGCGCCGCACGCCTTCATCGCAGCAAAAGCCCAGAAAAGCAAACGCCACATGCTCTGCCTTTACCAGGGGCACCTCTTGTGACAGGTCCAGCAACTGCACTACCTGGTGCCACCGCAGCCCCAGAGGACCATCCTGGGCATCTGTTCGTCCTTTCCAGGCTTCTTTGGTTGTAGGCTTATACATAGGCTGGATATGAGGCTGCAGATGTGTTGCCTGCTACACGGGTTCCGTTTTTCCAAATAATGCCGGGTTTCAGTTTACCTTGGAAGTATAAAATATCCTGGTAATTACCTGTTGGGAAAGCGATCATGTCAGCCAGTTTTCCTTTAGCAAGTACGCCACGATCCGTCAGGTTAAGCGCACGAGCCGCCCGTATGGTAATGGCAGCCAGCGTCTCGGCGATCGTGAGCTTTTCAGCAGCACCCATTATTGCTGCCTGCAACAGCAGGTCGCCCATTGGTGCAGAGCCAGGGTTCCAGTCGGTGGCAATGGCCAGGCACAGGCCGCCGTCCAGCAGCTTACGAGCCGGCGCATACGGCATGCCCAGGCCCAGCGAGGCACCCGGCAGCACAGTGGCTACCATGTCCGCCTCCTGCATAAGGACAATCTCCGGGGCACCACTTGCCTCCAGATGATCGGCGCTAAGAGCGCCTGCCTCTACCGCCACGCGGCTGCCCCCAGTGCTGAACTGATCGGCATGGACGGTTGCTTCCAAGCCAAGTCCTCTTGCTGCCAGCAGGTAGTCGATGGCTTCCTCGTCTGAAAAGGCGGTTTCTTCAACAAAAATATCTACCCGTTTGGCCAGGTTCTGCTCCAGTACCTGCGGCAGCAGCTCATTTAACACATAACGCAGGTATACTTTGGTATCGGAGAATTCCGGGGGCAGCATATGCGCGGCGAGGCAGGTCGGTACCAAGTCCAGGGCGTGATGCTTGTTGACTAGTTGTATGCACTCCAGCATTTTAAGCTCTTCCTCCACTGTCAGGCCGTAGCCGCTTTTGACTTCACAGGTGGTTACGCCTTCGGCCAAATGGCGGTCACATCGTTGCTTTAACAAGGTCACCAACTCCACCACAGAGGCATCGCGTGTTTTGCGGACACTGTCTAAAATGCCACCGCCACTGCGGGCAATCTCCAGGTATGATTTCCCGGCCACGCGCAGGGCGTAATCATTAGCGCGGGATCCCGCAAAGCACATATGGGTATGAGCATCAATAAAGCCAGGCAGGAGCACCATCGGCAGCTCTATTTTCTCCAGTTGATATTCCTGCTCTGTTGCCTCCTGCAGCAGCTCGGCGTAGGCGCCGACCTTGGCTATTTTCTCCCCTAGTACCAACACACCAGCCTGTGCCAGCACCTGCAGTTGGGTGTCAGCAAGTGGCCCAGCCACGGGCAAATGAGCCATCGGCAGCACCTGGCTGAAAGGGCCGATCAGGGTATAGGATTTACCTGTTGATTCCATGGCCTTAAACTCTTGCTATGCTTAAATGCTACTGTTATACTTTGCTTTACTCCACCTGTAGGATATACTTGCCGCTGCCACCAGATGCTCAGAGCTCCAGTATACCATACTTTGACCTTTACAGTTCCAGACCAAATTTCCGGGCATTCTCCTGCGCTGTTTCATAACCGGCATCCGCATGGCGGAAAATGCCGGTGGCCGGATCGTTATAGAGTACGCGGCGCAGGCAGCGTTCGGCACGGTCTGTGCCATCAGCCAAGATCACCATACCGGCATGTTGTGAATAACCAATGCCAACGCCCCCCCCGTGGTGAAAGGACACCCAGGTAGCGCCACCGGCTGTGTTTGCCATCAGGTTCAGCAGCGGCCAGTCGGAGATAGCGTCGGAGCCATCTTTCATCCCTTCTGTCTCCCGGTACGGCGAAGCAACAGAGCCGCAGTCGAGGTGATCGCGACCTATAACAATGGGCGCTTTTACTTTGCCCTCGCGCACCAACTGATTAAACAGCAAGCCAGCTTTTTCACGTTCGCCCATACCCAGCCAGCAGATGCGGCAGGGCAATCCCTGAAAGGCCACTTTCTCCTGCGCCTGATTCAGCCAGTTGATCATGTGCGTGTTCTCCGGGAACAGCTTTTTCAGTGCTTCGTCTGTCACCCGGATATCTTCCGGATCACCAGACAGCGCTGCCCAACGGAAAGGTCCTTTGCCTTCGCAGAACAGTGGGCGTATGTACTCGGGCACAAAGCCGGGAATATCGAACGCCTGGTGCTCCCCGCCCTGCTGCCCAAACTCGCGCAGGTTGTTGCCATAGTCAAAGGTTTTACTGCCCCGCTGCTGCAGTTCCAGCATAAAACCTACGTGGCGGGCCATACTTTCTAACGATCGTGCCTTGTAAGCAGCAGGGTCCGTGATTCGGAGTTCCTTTGCTTCTTTCAAGGTCAGGCCATTGGGTACATACCCGTTCAGGGGATCATGGGCAGAGGTCTGGTCGGTGAGGATGTCAGGAGTAATGTTGTCCTGTAACAGGCGCTCCAGCACATCGCCAATATCGCCTACAAGCCCCACGGAAATAGCCGCGCCTTTTTCTTTTGCCTCCAGCACCCACGCTTTCGCCTCTTCATAATCATACGTCATTTTATCAATGTAGCGGGTTTCCAGGCGCTTTTTAATGCGCTCCGGATCTACATCTACTCCCAGAAAAGTAGCCCCAGCCATAGTGGCGGCCAGCGGCTGTGCGCCGCCCATACCACCCAAACCACCTGTTACAAGCAGTTTCTGGCGCAGGTCGCCCTGGAAATATTTCTCCCCACAGGCGATAAAGGTTTCATATGTACCCTGCAGGATACCCTGCGAGCCGATATAGATCCAGCTACCCGCCGTCATTTGCCCATACATGATCAGGCCACGCTTCCGGAGGTCGTTAAAGTACTCCCAGGTAGCCCAGTGTGGCACCAGGTTGCTGTTGGCGATCAGCACACGCGGAGCTTCCGGGTGCGTCCGCACTTTGCCAACCGGCTTGCCCGACTGCACCAGCAGGCTCTCGTCCTCCTCCAACTCCAGCAGCACTTCAATTATTTTACGGGCATCTTCCGGTGTGCGGGCTGCTTGCCCTGTACCGCCATATACCACCAGGTCAGCCGGAGCTTCCGCTACTTCATCGGTCAGGTTATTTAAAAACATGCGCAAGGCTGCTTCTGCCTGCCAGTTTTTGGCATGCAGTTCCGGTCCGCGCGGCGGGGTATAAACAGGATGCAGGGCATACGTGCGGATGAATTCTTCGGCGGTAAGCCGGGCTTTGGAGGCGGGTGCAGATGCAGTGGTCGTATTCATAGTTTATCAGATCAGGATGGTTCTACTCAAGTATCCGAAAATTTATTCAAAAAGTATAGCGAAACAAGTATAAATTGGCGCCAGCAAGACCTGTTAAGCTATAAACTATGTCTGTTCCGCCCCTTTCAGCGCTATCTTCCATCTTTGGCAACATAGATGTCTACCTGTTCGATCAACTTTTGAAAGGACGCATCAGGCCGGGAATGAAAGTGCTGGATGCCGGTTGCGGCGGAGGCCGGAACAGCAACTACCTGATGCAGGCGGGTATAAATGTTTATGGCGTGGATGCCTCCGCTGAAGCGATTGAAGCCATAACGCAGGTGGCACAACAGGTGGCGCCGCAGCTACCCGCCAGCCAGTTTATACTTGCCGATCTGGCCGCTCTTCCGTTTGCAGATGCCTCGTTTGATGCTGTTATCTGCAGCGCCGTGTTGCACTTTGCCCACCACGAAGCTCATTTTAGAAGTATGGCAACAGAGCTCTGGCGGGTGCTGAAGCCGGGAGGTATGCTTTTTTGCCGCCTGAGTACTACTATCGGCATGGCCGATACCCTCCCGCAGGTAAGTGTTGGATTATACCAAATGCCACATGGCGCAGTTTGGTTTCTGGCAGATGAAGCCCTGCTGCTGCAACTGGAATACGAATTTGGCGCGGCACGACTCGACCCGCTGAAGAGTACGCTGGTAGAGCACCAGCGAAGTATGACCACCTGGGTACTGCAGAAAATAAAGCCTTGATTTTTAAATTGCCTTCTGCCACCAACAACAGGTATCAGACAGTTTTCAAGTATGATCAGCCTTTCAGCTCTTAGAAACGGTGAAATAAAAAGTCCCGACAAATACTTTTGCCGGGACTTTTACTTCCTGTGAAATCCTTAAAGCCTACTCTGCTACTAACTGCACCTGTGAGGCAGGTAGTCCCTCGCTCGTTGCTTTCAGTGTGATCGCTCCTGGCTTGCTGCCTGCTTTTACAATCACCAGGCATCTGCCTTTCCAGGCATTTCGCTTCGGCAATTGATGGCTTTCGAGGCTCATCGGATTCGCATTGCCAACTCCTACGATGGTAGCATCTCCTGTTACGTCAAAATGAACCAGGTTTGTAGCATTGGGATCTGTATGCCCGTTGTCATCCTGAAGTTCCACTGTGATGTATGACAGGTCTTGTCCATTCGCTTTCAAGTGGGTGCGGTCTGCTGCTAAATTCATTTTTGCCGGCTTGCCAGCCGTATACAGAGCGGCAGTTTTCACTTTTTTGCGGCCTTTATACCCTACTGCTTTTAACTCACCGGCCTGGTACGGAACAGCCCAGGTAGCCAAATACTTTGTTGACCTATTAGTCGATTTCTTTCCTAGTGATTTCTTGTTCAAAAACAGCTCCACAGCATCGCAGGAGGAGTAGACATTTACCTCCAGCGGCTTATTTTCCTGTCCGCTCCAGTTCCACTCAGGTACCACGTCATACCAGTTCCATTTAGACCAGGAGGCAATCTCCGGATTCTCTTCAAAGGATGGCTGCGGTGGCTTCACAAAAACAGAAAGCTGATCCGGCATCCACAAGGCATTGCGGTAGTAGGACTGCGGGCGCTTCCAGCCGCATACATCAATATCGCCGCAGAAAGCAAGGTTCCAGGGATAAAAATTGCTGCTTTGTGGGTAGCCCAGCCAGCCGATACTCGCCTCTCCTATGTAATCAAAAGCGGTCCAAACAAAATCACCAATCACATAAGGATGATCCACCACATCTGTCCAGGCACTAAACGCCTCCAGCGGATAAGATTCGGTGCCCACCATGATCCGTTCGGGAACACGCTGGTGATCCAACTCATAGATGTTTCTTTTCATATGATCCCCGCCGTTTGCATAGTTATAACCGGCCACATCCAATACTTTAAAAAAAGGATCTTTATCTTCTCGCAGGTCGTTTACGGCGGCCGTCACAGCACGGGTAGGATCTAATTCCTTCACATAATCACGCAGCATCAGGGCTGTTTTAACGCCGGCAGGAGTTGCCCGTTCCGGTATTTCGTTGCCAATGCTCCACAGGATAATGCTCGGATGATTCCGGTCGCGGGTCACCATACTTGCCACATCTCGCTTCCACCAATCCTGGAAGTATAAATGATAGTCGTACGGGTTCTTCCCCACATTCCACATGTCAGCAAATTCATCGATCACCAGGATGCCTAAACGGTCGCAGGCTTCTAAAAAGGCCGGGCTGGGCGGGTTATGCGAGCAACGAAGGGCATTATAGCCGCTGGCTTTCAACAGCTCCACTTTTCTTTCTTCAGCGCGGTCGTAAGCTTTGGCTCCCAACGGGCCATTGTCGTGATGAAAGCAGCCCCCTTTTAGTTTCACCGTTTTGCCATTCAGCTGAAAGCCGCTCTGCGCATCAAACGTTACTTGCCGGATACCGAATGTGCTCGTCTCGCTGTTAAGGAGCTTGCCGTCCTGGTATACTTCTGTCACCGCTTTGTATAGCGCCGGTGTTTCAAGCGACCACAGCTGCGGTTGCTTCACCATACTTTGTTCCGTGAGTTCCTGGCTTCCTTGCGCTGCTAGTGTGATGTTAGAGGAAGTTCTGCCCACTTCCTTTCCAGCGGGGCTAAGAAGTTTGGTTAGCACGTTGATGCTAGCCGGCTGATCTGATTCGTTCACTACATTTGTTTTGATTTGGACAGTAGCAGCACGCGTGCTGATTTCAGGTGTGGAGATAAAAACGCCCCAAGGCGCCACATGCACCGGGTTCACTGTTTTGAGCCACACATGGCGGTAAATACCCGAGCCGGAATACCAGCGGCTGTTCGCTCCCTCATCTTTTACCTGCACCGCTATTACGTTCTTCTCATTAGGCTTCAGCTGTTTTGTAACGTCATAGTAAAAGCTGGTGTAGCCATACGGATGGTTGCCCAGGTGCTGCCCGTTTACCCATACATCGGCATTCATGTAAACGCCATCGAACTGGAGGAGCACGTGCTGGTCCTTAGCCGCTGCCGGAAGGGTAAAGGTTTTACGGTACCAACCTGTGCCCCCAGTAGTAAAACCTCCGCTTACCTGGCTGATCGCATCAGGAGCAAACGGCGAATTAGAACCCGGCAGGTCTTCGATGCTCCAGTCATGTGGCAGGTCCAGTTGCCGCCATTTCCCATCATCATAGCCTGGCTGTTCAGCTCCCTGTGCGCCGCCCCGGTGAAAGCGCCAATTTGCATCAAATAACATCGGTTCGTTTTGAGCCATTACCCGGAAGGAAACCATGAGGAGAAAACTTAGGAGTACCTTTTTATACATGTTGCGCTAAGATTAAGACATGGTTGAATATATTTCCTTTGCTTTAGAAAGAAAGCACAAGCTTATACTTGTCAGAAAGACAATTAAATATAAACAGGAAATCTCTAATGTGAAATTTTATTTTGCATGAAGAACATTGCGCTTTCGTCCACCGGCAGCACAACAGTTAGGTTTGTTGGTGCTTGACTCTTTATCTAAAAGAACCCGAAGTGCCGCTGCTCCCAGCAGCATCGGCAGAATGGCAGCAGTAATGAGTGCAATGCTGAGAAAAGAAGCTTTATACTTGCTGTTTCAATCCAGTTATACTTTGGCAGCCGCGCCTCGTTTCTGATAACAGCAGTTTTTATACTTCTCACCACTTCCGCAGGGACAAGGCTCGTTTCGGCCCACACGCTTGCCGTAAGGGTTCAGCAGTTTCCCGAAGTTTATCCTGAAACGTTTGCGTGGGCTCTGGTGAAAGATCTGCGTCAGCAGTTCATATAATTTAGGGTGCTTTTCAGCCGGTTGGCCCGGCTTTTCGAAGAAGTACTCCGTCACGACGGCAAAGAACTCTGCCTCGGAGGTAGCGCCATAGCTGTTGATGTCAGAATCGCCTTTGTTGATACCTTTAATTTTGCGCAGCATCAGTTCCTGCCAGGGCCGCACCAGGTCTTCCGGTAAATAGGCTTTGGGAATGCCGTCAATCTCGCCATCTGCCTGGTCCAGCATGTGTGCAAACTCATGAATGCCTACATTTTTACGGTCCTGCATGTCGTTGAAGCCACGCTCCAGCGCGGGTTTGGAAAGCGTTACATAATGATCGTTCTGGAAAGGATTCACCCGCCCCAGCACCTCCGAAACCACTTCTTTCTTCTCGTTCTTAAACTTTTTTATACTTCCCGGAAAGACCAGCACTTCGCCCAGGTTCTGATACTCCCAATCGGGGAAGCCGAAGATGGGAATAATAGCACTTGCGCCAACCAGCACCTTTGTAAGATCATCTACCTCTGTCTGGATGCCGGTAATGCGCTTCTCAGCCAGGAACAACTGCAGCATATGCTCAAAGCGCTTTTTACCCGCCTCATCCAGCGTATGGTAAAAGCCCACCCGGTCTGTCAGAATTTTTCGCCACTCCGCCGGAAACGCCTGCCTGCCCACCTGCTGCCGTCGGCGCTCTTTGCGCGTAGCCCATCTGTAAAATGCCAGGCACAGCCCCGCTACCAATCCAATAAAAAAGAGGTATCCCATCGCCACCTTAAACGGCCAAACGTAGGGAAAGATGCTTTCTCCTGCCCATCCGTTGGAGCAAATCTTCTTCACAACCTTGTGTTACCGGAACGCCCTCACTGCTTTGTGAGGTGCTTAACAAGGCTCCATGCCGCCATAAAACGGTAAGGGATAGACGAAAGTATAAGAGCTTCTAGTTATATACTTTAACTGATTATACCTAAAGCTTGCACAACTGCTGTTTCTGTGAAATCCTGTAGCAGAAACTTACAACAAATCCTATATTGTATGCGTTTGTTTAGTAAATTCGGCTTCATTTTCGGATATCCCTCATGAAATATTTGCTAAAGTATAGCCTCGCCCTGCTAGCCCCGGTGTTGCTGTTCAGCGCCTGTCGCAAAGAACCCAACTACCCGGATACGCCTGAGATTGAGTTCAGGCGCGTAGAACAGACTACCGAACTAAATAATGGCATTCAGCACGACGACCTGACACTTGTGATCGGCTACAAAGATGGGGATGGCAACCTGGGTCTTTCCAAAACAGACTCTTCCTCTGGAGATTTTGATCCACCTTTTGACGTAAAGTCGCCTTACTTCAACAACTTCTTTGCTGACCTGCAGGTGAAGCGCGGCAATACCTATGTTCCCTATTTCGAAAATACGGCGCTAAACTTCAATGGCCGTTTCCCTCGGCTCTCCGCTGACGGCCGCACAGAAGCGCTGGAAGGCGAAATCAGGTATACGATCTCCAGCTTTTATTCTGATGTGTTTGATGCCAACGATACTATCCGCTTTGAGATCTATATTTATGATCGGAGCCTGAACAAGAGTAACATCGTTTATACCAATGATATCGTGCTGTTCTCCGGCCCTGCAAAACCTTAGTTTCTTTTATACTTGATGTGGCTCTAAATTTAGTAGATGAGCGGGTAAAGTTCTGGGTTAGCCTCATGCAGAATCTCATAAACAGACTCAAAAACATCCTCCACGTTTGGTTTTGAGAAGTAATCCCCATCAGAAGAATACGCCGGGCGGTGTGGCTGGGCAGACAGGCATTGTGGCTTTGAGTCGAGCCAGCGGTAGGCTCCCTGCACGTCAATAACCTGCTGCATCATAAAGGCGGTGGCACCTCCCGGCACGTCTTCATCAGCAAACAACACGCGGTTGGTTTTACGGATTGAGTCCGTGATCAGGTGCTCCAGGTCAAAAGGCAGCAAGGTTTGCACGTCCATTACCTCTGCCGAAATGCCAAATTCCTCTAGTTGCCGGGCCGCCTCCATCACAATGCGGCACATGGACCCATAGGTCACGATTGTGATATCGGTACCTTCCTTCAGCACGTCCGGCCGCCCAAGGGGCAAGGTATACTCGCCAATATTGCTGGGAAGCTGCTCTTTCAGGCGATAGCCGTTCAGGCACTCGATCACAAGTGCCGGCTCATCGCCTTTCAACAAAGTATTATAAAATCCGGCGGCCCTGGTCATATCCCGGGGTACAAGCACATGCATGCCTCGTAAAGCATTGATGACCATTCCAATAGGAGAACCCGAATGCCAGATGCCTTCGAGGCGGTGCCCACGGGTACGCACGATCAACGGAGCTTTCTGTCCGCCTTTGGTACGGTACTGCAGGCAAGCCAGGTCATCCGATAAAATTTGGATGGCATACAGCAGATAATCCAGGTACTGTATCTCGGCAATAGGGCGCAGACCGCGCAAAGCGGCTCCTATACCCTGGCCGATAATCGTACACTCGCGTATGCCTGTGTCTGTTACCCTTAGCTCGCCATACTTCTCCTGCAGCCCGGCAAAGGCCTGGTTCACGTCGCCGATGCGGCCCACGTCTTCTCCGATGGCAAAAACGCGCGGGTCGCGGGACAGCATGGCATCAAAGCAGGCCTGCAGCACCTCACGTCCATCTATAAGCGGCGCATTTTCATCAAATTCAGGCTTTACTTCCTCCACTTGCAACACAGAATCCTCCGACTGGCTGTACAAATAAGAGTTAAACCGTTCGGCATTCTCTCCTTGCGTCTGCTCCAGCCAGCCAATCAGTTCGCGCTTGGCTTCACTTCGTTCCTCCCGCACATAGCGTAGGGCCTTCCGCACAGTTCTGACAGCATCGCTGCGGATTGGGTTTACCGTTTTCCGCAGTTCCTCGGTGATAGTGGCTAGTTTGGTAATCTGGTCGCTGCTATTTGCCAGTTTGTCCAGAAGCCGCAATGCTTCTTCCTGGTCCGTTTTAATTTCAGTGGTGAACTCGTTCCAGGCAGCACTGCGGGCTAAACGTACGGTTTCGCGGGCTTCCGCCTCCATCACATCCAGTTGTACGGCAGTAGCCAGGCCACTCTCCAGTAGCCATTCTCGCATCTTTTTAAGGCAGTCATATTCGCCCTCCCACTCCAGGCGTTCTTTCGATTTATAGCGTTCATGCGAGCCAGACGTGGAGTGCCCCTGTGGCTGTGTCAGCTCTTCTACATGCACCAGCACCGGCACATGCTGCTCCCGGCAAACGCGTGCGGCAGCTTCATATGTCTCGCAGAGGGCAATGTAGTCCCAGCCTTTTACTTTGAAAATTTCATAGCCTTGTTCTTCCTCCCCATTCCGCTGAAAGCCTGCCAGTATCTCCGAAATGCTGCCTTTTGTCGTCTGGTATTCCGCAGGTACTGAAATGCCATAGCCATCATCCCACACAGAAACCAACATTGGGATCTGCAGTACGCCGGCCGCGTTAATCGCTTCAAAAAACACACCTTCTGAGGTAGAAGCATTGCCGATGGTGCCAAAAGCAACCTCATTGCCATTCACAGAAAAGTTTGTCATACTTTGCAGGCCTGGGTTCTGGCGGTAAAGCTTGGAAGCATAAGCCAGTCCCACAAGGCGTGGCATCTGCCCGGCTGTCGGCGAAATATCGGCACTGGAGTTTTTCTGCCGGGCAAGGTCTTTCCATTGGCCTTCCTCATCGAGCAGGCGGGTACCAAAGTGGCCGTTCATCGAGCGACCGGCAGTAGAAGGATCGGCTGTGACAGCTGGATGCGCATAAAGTTGTGCAAAATACTGTTGCAGGGTCAATTCCCCAATGGCAAACATAAAGGTCTGGTCGCGGTAGTAGCCGGAACGGAAGTCGCCGGGCTGGAAGAACTTGGCCATGGCTAGCTGTGCTACCTCTTTGCCATCGCCGAAAATACCGAATTTTGCCTTGCCCATAAACACCTCTTTCCGGCCTGCCAAACTTGCCTGCCGGCTCTCCCACCCGATTCTGTAATCATTCAGGATGTCTTCGGTCGTTATTTTTTGAGTGATAGATGCTTCAGCAGTTTGCATGTTTTCTCAGTATAGTCGAAAGGAATGTTTTACAGCCAAAAGTAGGCATAATTACCCTTAATTCAAATTCAGTGCCCTTTCAAGCCTCTCTTAGTATTCAGCAGTAAGTGTCATTTTGACGAAAGATTGTCTATCTTTGTTGTCACTGGTGCTTGCAAACAGTTCTTAAATTAACTTATTTGCTTTTTTCTTGTTTATGAAAACAAAGCTTTGCCTTTTGGCGTTTTTGTGCCTGATTTTTGCTGATTATACGGTTAAGGCACAAGGTGTGCTGGAGTATGAGTATGATATGCACGATTTCGGAACTGTTGCCGAAGGAACGCAGGCTACCTTTGTTTTCAGAATACGAAATAATGGCGATAAGCCCGTGGTAATATCCAATGTGCAGGCATCCTGTGGTTGCACCACACCTGATTGGACCAAAACTCCCCTGCAACCGGGTAAGATCGGCTTTATCAGGACTATCTATAACAGCACAGGCCGACCGGGCCCGTTTAATAAATCTGTTACTGTAACCTCGAATGCTGCCACGCCTACACATGTTTTGTACATAAAAGGCACTGTAGAACCCGTTGATAAAAAAACAAATTATACTCCGGAACAAAAAAGTTTGTCGCCGCGTTTGGCAGTTGGAAGTACAAGTTATAGCTTTGGAGAACTTGAAAAAGGACAAAAAGCAGTAGCTACGTTCCGCATCATGAATGCAGGTCGGCAGGACCTGATTGTACGTGGAATCCAATCAGCCTGCAACTGCGTAAGTTACCGTGTTTCTGAGCCGGCAATAAAAGCAGGACAAACAGCAACTTTGGAACTAACCTACATTCCTGCCGTGTTAAAGGAGCAAAACGAACAGGTAAAGGTTTTTTCAAATGATATAGTGATGCCTAACCTCCGGCTAACGTTAAAAGCGAATGTGGTGGAGGCAAAAGCACCTTAAAATATAGAAAGGAAGGCCCACAGGCCGTTTCTTTCAGACAGTTTTTTTCATAGTTTTATTTTGTACTAATGGCAGTGATTTTATCGCTGCCTTTTTTCATTTTATACCTTCTGCTTTAGCGGCTGCAACGGTTGATTGTTGCACTACTTTAACGGCCTTCCGCCCGTGGGGTTTACTTTAAATTTGCCTTCTGGCTTTCAGCTTTTATTTCAGGTTAGTTATAGTATCTTTGCGCAGCTTTCAAAACAAAACGCATAATAACATGATAATTGGTGTTCCTAAGGAGATCAAGAATAACGAAAACCGGGTGGGTGTCACCCCGTCCGGCGTAATTGAGCTGGTGCGCAACGGCCATAAGGTGTACGTGCAGACTACTGCCGGCGACGGCAGCGGCTTTGCTGACGAAGAGTATACCAAAGCAGGAGCCACCGTGCTTCCGAGCATTGAAGAAGTATATGCCATTGCCGAAATGATCATCAAGGTGAAGGAGCCGATCGAGTCCGAGTACCGGCTGATCAAGGAAGACCAATTATTATTTACTTACTTCCACTTTGCTTCTTACGAGCCGCTTACAAACGCTATGATCGAACGCAAAGCGGTTTGCCTGGCCTACGAAACAGTAGAAAAAGCGGATCGTAGCCTGCCGCTGCTTGTGCCAATGTCAGAAGTTGCCGGCCGTATGGCGGTGCAGGAAGGTGCCAAGTACCTGGAGAAGCCGCTGAAAGGCCGTGGTATCCTGCTGGGTGGCGTACCGGGCGTGCGTCCGGCCAAAGTGCTGATCCTGGGCGGTGGCGTGGTTGGTACCAATGCAGCTAAAATTGCTTCGGGTATGGGTGCCGACGTAACCATTATGGATAACAACCTGCAGCGCCTGCGCTACCTGGATGACATCATGCCGGCCAACGTGAACACCTTCATGTCGAACGAGTACAACATCCGCGAACTGCTGCCAACGCACGACCTGATCATTGGTGCTGTGCTGATCCCTGGCGCTAAAGCACCACACCTGATCACGCGCGACATGCTGCAGGAAATGCGCCCCGGCACCGTAGTGGTGGACGTAGCAGTAGACCAGGGCGGCTGTATTGAGACTTGTACACCTACTACACACGAAAACCCAACCTACATCATTGACAACGTGGTGCATTACTGCGTAGCCAACATGCCGGGTGCCGTACCATATACTTCTACTCTCGCCCTGAACAATGCCACCCTTCCGTACGCCATTCAACTGGCCAACAAAGGCTGGCAGAAAGCCTGTGCAGAGAATGAAGAATTGAAAAAAGGCCTGAACGTGGTCAAAGGCAAAGTAGTATACAAAGGTGTTGCTGAAGCCTTTAATTTAGAATATACACCGGTAGCGGACGTATTATAGTATACGCAACAAGTATAGGATCATACCTGAAAGCGCCTTTCTGACAGCTGTTGGAAAGGCGCTTTTATGTTGGTTGCTTTTTAGCCGTATCTTTGCCTTGAGACAACTTTATACTTGCCTTTTGATCCAAAAGCATTTTTCTTCATGATTGATATTTCTGTTAAGTTGCTGCTGAAAAGACTTGGCCTGCTGATGGGGCTGTATACACTGCTGCGGCTGCTGTTCTATGGCTTTAACTACAGCACCTTTGCGGACGCCGGGGCCGGGCCTACACTGCAGGCTTTTCTGCACGGCCTTCGCTTCGACCTGTCGGCGCTTACCATCATCAACGCTCCTTTTATCCTGCTGTCGGTGCTGCCGCTTGGCAATACACTGCATCCCGGCTACCAACGGCTGCTGAAAGTACTCTACCTGTTCACAAACGCTCCGTTCATTGCTCTGAATCTGATGGATGTGGAGTACTTTAAGTTCATTGGCAAACGCTCTTCAAACGAGATCTTCACCATTACCAATGACATCGCGGATCAGTTCGGTCAGCTCATCGGGCACTACTGGTACCTGGTGCTCGCTCTTGTGGTGCTGCTGGTACTGCTAGCCCTACTATACCCTACAGCGCCGGCCTTGGCGCCTAAACAGCCCCGGGTGCTATGGCGGTCACTGCGCCTGTTGCTCATAGGCGGCATGGCCGTGGTCGCCATTCGGGGAGGAATGCAGCTCAAACCGCTCCGGGTAAGCCACGCCTTTGTCATTCAACCCGCCGAACTTGGCCACCTGACGCTAAACAGCCCTTTCACTTTTATCAAAAGCATCGGGCAGCCCAAGCTGGAGCCCAAGCATTATTTTGCCTCCGATACCGCTGCCCTGGCAGCGCTGCCCTTTGACCTGAACAAGTATAAAACGCCAGTCGGGCCACCCCGAAAAGATAACGTGGTCATCATCATACTGGAAAGCTTTGCCGCCGAATACATTGGCGCCCTGAACAACGGCAAAGGCTATACGCCCTTCCTGGACTCGCTGGCGACACAGGGCCTGCTGTTTCAGAATGCCTTTGCCAACGGGCGCAAGTCTATTGAGGCAGTGCCATCGGTGCTGGCGGGCATTCCGTCGTTGATGCAGCAGCCATACATCACGTCGGCCTATCAGTCGAATACCCTTTATGGCCTGGGCACCATCCTACAGAAGGCAGGCTACCAAACGGCCTTTTTCCATGGGGGAGCCAACGGCACGATGGGCTTTAACAATTTTGCGAAGCTGGCCGGCATGCAGGCTTACTATGGGCTAGATGAATACCCCTCCGATTTGCGGGAAAATGACTATGACGGCCAGTGGGGCATTTTCGACGAGCCCTACCTGCAGTATGTGGCGCATCAGCTCAGTGGTTTTAAACAGCCGTTCCTGGCCACTTTGTTTACATTGAGCTCCCACCAGCCTTATACTATTCCAGACAATTTTAAAGGCAAATTTCCGAAAGGCGAGATCGAGATTGAGGAATCCATCGGGTATGCGGATTATGCGCTGCGCAGGTTCTTCCAAACAGCTTCAAAGCAGCCCTGGTACCCGCACACGCTCTTTATACTTACGGCCGATCATACGCAAATGAGTACGGCTCCGGCTTATCAGAACGAGCTGGGTCACTATCGGGTGCCCCTGCTGCTGTTTCACCCGGGCCAACAGTTTGAAAATATAGACCGAAGTCGCGTGGTGCAGCAGGCGGACATCCCTCCTACGGTGCTGGACTATCTGCGCCTCCCGACAGATAAGGTCTTGCCCTTTGGTCAGTCGGTACTTGATACAGCGGGTACCGGCCGCGCGCTGTTTTACAACGGCAATTCCTATTTTATGGTAGAGCAACAGGGCGTAACAGAACTGACAGCAATGGATGAACTGCACTTTTATACTTTCCCGGAATTAGCCCCCGCTCCCGCGGCTGCCCGGCAAGGAGAGCGGCTGAAAGCATACGTGCAGTATTTCAGAAATGGGCTGATCAAAAACAAGCTATACCCGAGCAGGCAACCATAAAGTATAAGTGGTAAATCAGCAACTACGCCAGCGCTTCAAAGGAAGGGATCTCCTGCAGTGGCGTGTAACTTCTTGTAGCATGATCAACCTGCCAGCAGTAATGCTGTTTGCCATTGGTTATGGCCACATACTTGGCCTTGAGCGTCTGGTTGTAAACAGATACCTGCTTGAGCACTTCCTGCGTAACAGGTACATAGGCTGCTTTGCACTCTATTAATAAATGAGGTTTGCCTTCGCTGTTGTAAACGCAGAGGTCGGTGCGCTTCTGCAACTTATTATAGCTGGTGCCCCGCTCAATGCTGATGAGACTTTTGGGGTAATGAAGGTGGCTAATCAGGTAATGTACGACGTGCTGGCGCACCCATTCTTCGGGGGTTAAAACGACATATTTTTTCCGAAGCACATCAAAAATCAGGGAATTGGTGCCGGAATTACTAATTTTGTAGTCGTAAGGTGGCAGATTGAGCCTTTCCATCCTGCAAATGTATGCTTTTTTGCTGCACCGCCTAGCCGTTTTTGGCTGCCAGGGCGGCTTTTTTATAGCTTATTACCTATATTTATTCCCATGAAGACGAAAGAAGAGATTGTTAACGATTGGTTGCCCCGCTACACGGGTGTTGCCCTGGATGAATTTGGAGAGTATATCCTGCTAACCAACTTTATAAATTACGTACGCATGTTTGCCGACCGCTTCGGAGTGGAGATCAGAGGTCTGGACAAACCGATGCAGTCGGCGACGGCAAACAATATTACCATTATCAACTTTGGTATGGGCAGCGCCATGGCGGCTACTGTCATGGATCTGCTCTCGGCTATCAAGCCAAAAGCAGCCCTCTTTTTGGGCAAATGTGGTGGCTTGAAAAAGAAAACACAGATCGGCGACCTGATCCTGCCGATTGCAGCCATCCGGGGCGAAGGTACTTCCGACGATTACATGCCCTCTGAAATCCCGGCGCTTCCCTCCTTCCGCCTGCAACGGGCCGTGTCTTCCATGATCAAGAAGCATGAGATGGACTACTGGACGGGCACGGTGTATACCACCAACCGCCGCGTGTGGGAGCACGACGAGGACTTTAAAGAATACCTGCGCCAGATCCGGGCGATGGGCGTTGACATGGAGACAGCCACGATCTTTACCGTTGGCTTTATCAATGAGATTCCGCATGGCGCCCTCCTGCTGGTATCCGACAACCCCATGATCCCGGAAGGGGTGAAAACTTCTGAGAGTGATAAACTGGTAACTACCTCGTATGTGGAGAAGCACCTGAGCATCGGCATTGATTCTTTGCTCGAGCTGATCAACTCCGGCGAATCAGTAAAGCACATGCGCTTTGAATAACGTATACATGAAGAAATTCAGTGAAACCTTTGCCGCCGCCATACTATTTGGCGGCGTCTTTTTTAGCAGCTGTACCAGCACGCAACCAGCCGACCTGCTGGTATACAATGGCAACGTGTACACGGTAAATGATGCTTTCGATAAGGCCGAGGCTTTTGCCGTGAAGGATGGAAAGATCATTGAAGTGGGCACCAGCGCTGCCATCCGGCAGAAGTATAAAGCCTCTGAGGAGCTGGACGCTGAAGGGAAGACGATTTATCCCGGTCTGATTGATGCCCACACCCATTTCTACCGCTATGGCTTGGGCCTGCAGTCAGCCGATCTGGAAGGCACCCTTTCCTTTAAAGACGTAGTGCAGCAAGTGGTGGCGCAGCGGGAAAAATACCCGAACACCGCATGGATTACGGGTCGCGGCTGGGATCAGAACGACTGGATGGTAAAGGAATTCCCAACCAACGACACCCTCGACCAGCTGTTTCCGGAAACACCGGTTATACTCACGCGGATCGATGGCCATGCTGCCCTGGTAAACCAGAAAGCACTGGAATTGGCAGGTATCACGCCCCAAACAACCATGGTGGGCGGCGTTGTGGAGGTGGCCCATGGCCGGATGACAGGAATCCTGATAGATAATGCTGTTGATCTGGTGGCAGAGAAGATTCCGGCGCCATCGGAGGCGGAGCAACGCGCGGCCCTTCAAAGTGCAGAAAAAAACTGCTTCGCCGTTGGCCTGACCACCGTAGACGAAGCCGGGCTGGACAAAGCCACGGTGGCACTCATAGATGCCATGCAGCAACAGGGTGACCTGCAGATGCGGGTATACGCCATGCTGAACCCAAGCCAGGCGAACAAAGCCTACTACTTTAAGAATGGCCCTTACAAAACAGACCGCCTGAATGTCCGCTCCTTTAAAATTTATGCGGATGGTGCGCTGGGCTCCCGGGGAGCTGATCTTTTGAAACCGTATGCAGACAAAGCAGGTCATTATGGCTTTCTGCTTTCTTCTAAACAGGAATTCAGAGACATCGCGCAGCAGCTAAACGAGCATGGTTTTCAGATGAACACCCACGCTATCGGCGACTCTGCTAACCGGCTGTTGCTGGACATCTACGGGGAGGTACTGCACGGCAAAAACGACAAGCGCTGGCGCATTGAGCATGCGCAGATCGTTGATCCGGCAGACATGGACAAGTTCGGGAAATTCAGTATCATTCCTTCTGTTCAGCCAACGCATGCCACCTCCGATATGTACTGGGCCGGCGACAGGCTGGGCAGCCAACGCCTCAAGCATGCTTACCCCTATGAAGAACTGCTGAAGCAGAATGGCTACCTGGCACTGGGCACCGACTTTCCGGTCGAAAGCATTAACCCCTTCTATACCTTTCATGCGGCAGTGGCCCGCCAAGACGCGAAGAACTATCCGGCAGGCGGTTTTCAGATGGAGAATGCGCTCAGCCGCGAACAGACTTTGCGCGGTATGACGATCTGGGCTGCCAGGTCTAACTTTGAGGAAAAAGAGAAAGGAAGCATCGAGAAAGGCAAATTTGCTGATTTTATACTTGTAGACCGGGACCTGATGACAATAGCACCGGAACAGATGCGCGGCACCCAAGTATTACGCACCTATATCGATGGCAAACTCGTGTACAAAAAATAGATTCGGCTTATACTTACAAAGAACTTATACTTAGAGCGAAGCTTTTGCTTTACTGATACTGCCGGGCATCATGGTTTTGCTCCACCGCACCATCGACAGAAATATCAGCCCGACCACAAAAAACATGACCAGGGCCAGCACGCTGTTGCGCATGGAGCCGGTAAACTGGGCAATAGCCCCGTAAGCCAATGTGCCGAGTACAATCGAAATTTTTTCTGTTACGTCATAAAAGCTGAAGTATGCGGCATGATCTATTGCCGTGGCGGGAATTAGTTTGGAATAAGTAGACCGCGACAGCGACTGGACGCCTCCCATGACGGAGCCCACGACAGCGGCCAGTACGTAAAAGTCGAACTGCCCCCGGATAAAGTAAGCGCCGACACAGACGCCAATCCAGATCACCACCGCTACAATCAGGGCCCGTATGTTTCCGAACTTCTTAGAAAGTGCAGCAAAAGCGTAGGCCCCACCAATAGCGACCAATTGTATAATCAGGATGGTGAGGATGAGTGCGTCATCAGGCAGCCTCAGCTCCTCTATTCCGAATATAGTAGCGACATACATCACTGTCTGAACGCCCATGTTGTAGAAGAAATAAGCCAGCAGGAAACGCTTTAGCAACGGCAACTGCTTCACCTGGGCCATCACCTTCTGCAGTTCTTTAAAGCCATTCAGTATCCAGCTGCCCTGGGGTTTCCGGTGGTATACATTGCCCGGTAGGTGATAGAACGTATACTGCGCAAAGCCAAACCACCACAAGCCGGTGCTCAGGAAAGCAATGCGCGGCGGCAAACTGGTGTTGGTAGGCGCAATGCCAAACCACTCCGGCTGCAGTATCATGGCAAGGTTAAAGATCAGCAGCAGCACACTACCAATATACCCCATGGCAAAGCCCCGCGCGCTTAACTTGTCAAACTGATCCTCAGTGGCAATTTCCGGCAGGTAAGCATTATAAAACACGATGCTGCCACTATAGCCGATCGAAGCCAGTACAAAAAGTATAACCGACAAGGTGAATGTCTCTCTGGTAAAGAAGTATAAGCCAACGCATGACAGGGATCCCAGGTAACAGAACAGCTGCATAAACAGTTTTTTTTGCCCGCTAAAGTCAGCTATAGAGGTCAAAACAGGGCTAAGAGATGCAATGATGAGAAACGAAGCAGAAACTGCGTATGAGAAAAGCACCGAACTCTCCAGCCGCATTCCTAGAAAATCAACGATGGAAGTACCATCGGTATTTCTGGCCACGGCACTATAGTAAATAGGGAAAATGGTTGACGTGATAACCAGTGAATAGACGGAGTTGGCCCAATCGTAAAAGCACCAGGCTCTGGTAGTGGCGGGATTGTTCTTTTGCATACCGAAATATAGCAAAATCTCTCTTCCCTACTATCGGCAGCTGCTTATACTTTATACCTGCTATTGCTCACCCCTTCTGCCGCTGCAGCAGGTGTAGTACTAATTCCCATAGGTGCTCATAAGGCACTAACTCATATTCGGCAAAAGCGTTTTCAGTTTTTTTGGCCGCAACAAGCTTTTCTAACAAAGGTTTACATTTTTGTGCTACATATTTATAGTTTCCGCTACCTTTTAAAACCAAAAGCAAGAGCCTTAGAAATGTTCTTGGCCGCTCGGCTTTATCTCCTCTGAGATATTTGGTAATGTACTTCCCAACTCGTTCATATTGTACTTCAAGCAATTCATACTTGTCTGCAGCAATTGATTCGAGGAACTGGATAATGATTATAGCTAGATTAGCTCCTTCTTTATCCGTACTCAGCTCTTTTAATTCTGCAATCTTCTGCTTCAAAAAGCCATATTCATGCTCTTTGCATGCTTGAGAGAAAACGAACTGCATGTACCTCCTGTGCAACTCCCAAAGTTCTTTTCTGCTACTGGTTAAAGCACTGAAATAGCTATTATTCAGGACCTTCTTTAGTAGCTCCGCAGCCAAAGTATACTGCTTAGTGTACAAAGCTAATTGGATATAATTTTCAATAAAGGAAAACCAGTTTATTCCATATGGCTCATAATCCCTTAAATGTTCTTCCGCAAATGATAATCCTTGTTCAAACTGGGAAGTTCTTAAACAGGCATAAACTTTCATGAAGTTATTGAACTTTACATTTACCCATATAATGTTCAGTTTGCCTTCATGCACAAGCTTTTCTGTTTGTTCTAACTGCTGGTATAACCCTTCATAATCTCCATTTAGCTCATACCAGCTTATATTTAGCTGATGATAGTACCCATAAACTTTAGATAACAACGATTGCTCCCATAATGCCTTGACCTCTTCTATTATTTTGGGGAATTTGGTAAGAAAACTTCTTCGGGCACTAACACTACCTTTAAGCTCAAACCTAGCATCACAAAATAAAGCATCCGCCTTCCGCTCCAGGTCCTCTAACTGATAATATTTTCGTAACTTTTCATTGATCAGGGGGAAATTACGTTTATCATTCAATACCAGGTACAACATCCGTTGTACTTCTAAAGCTTTGATAATCTGCGGCACTAATTCGGCTGAATTAGCGATGACCAAGGCCTGTTCTACTAATTTGGCAGCAGTTTTAAAGGCCCCAAAATCTGTAAGTCTTTGAGCTAAATAAAGCAGGTGCTGACAATCATGGGTTTCTTTAAAGCAGACTTTAAGTTTATCTTGTTCTAGGTACTCTAAAAAGAATACAGAATTAAGCACTTTCTTCCGCAGGCGAGACTTTAGCATGCGGTAATTTGGCGTAATAGCACTATCTCCATAAAGCAAGGAACTTGCCTCTGCATCTGAAGATACAGTTCCGTTGCTGATAGCTTGAAAAAGCTTCCCCTCTAAGCTAACATCATCCTGCTGATTTATGACAGGGGAGCCTTTGCCTAATCTGGATGAAACAAGCTTAACAAGTTGTTTAAGATCATCCATAGCTAAAATCGAACGCCCTTTCTTTCCTGACATTTAGGCAAAACACACTCCCACATGTGCATACAAGTATAAATTGCCAGTTCTGCACCTGTGCTCCCAGGATCACACCCTTTTGATTGCTTCATTAGTAAATTTTTACTCTTCTGTCCAACTGCTTTAATGTTTACTTCTTCTTTTAGCTCGAGAAGTAGCAACCTTGTATAAGGGCGGTCTCGGTCAGCACTTTCACCTCTCAAATACCTCAAAATAGTCCTTCTATATTGTTACTAATGTTTCACATGCATCTATTTTTCGCCTCTAATTTATACTTAAAGCCTGCTGCCTTACTAATAGATAAAATAACATATAAATCGAAACCACCACCTTAATACCATATCTTAGTTGATCATCTTAGAAATAAATCTGTTCTTCTACTTTTCCTTAATAATGTTCAGTATCAGCTCCCACAAATGCTCATAGGGTACAATTTCAATTTCGGCAAAAGCATCACCTGGAGCAGGTGTGTCTATCAGTTTTTGATACAACTTTTCTCCTTTGGTTTTACAAGCCTCTACATCAAAGTCCTCTGTTACTGTTAAGATCAAAAGTTTGAGGAATGTTTTGCTCCGAAGGCTAAAAGTATCTTTTAAATGGGTATTTATATATTTTTTTAAACTTTCAATTCTATATAGCAGGGCTTCCACATCATGCTTCCTTAGGAAGTGTATAAACTGAAGTATAAGTATAGCAACATTAAACCCTTGTTTATCTTTACTATACTCAGGCAATGATAGCAGATATGGGTTTGTATTTACATTAATAGTGGATTGAAATGAATTCCCTGGGTAAACAACCCCAAAATAGGCACTATATAGTTTCCATCTTTCTTTCGATGCCTGATTGAGTTTTTCAAAGCCAGAATCATTCAATATTTTTGAAAGGATGCTTTCAGCTAAAAGATAATTTTTAGAATGAATTGTAAGTAAAAAGTAGTTTTCATTGTAAGCAAACCTGTTAAAAGTATTTGACATAAATACCTCTAAGTATTGCTGTGCATAGTAGAGCCCTTCTGCATACTTCTTAGCTCGAAGGTGCGCATAAACTAGTATAAATTTATTGTAATTTGCTTCAAATCTTAACCGGTTTATTTTATTTTCTTCTAGCCACTTTTCTGATAAAACTGTTAGCTTAATGATGCCGTTGAAATCACCTATCATTTCATAATACATCATATACGCTTTGTAGTAGGAGTTAAAAGTCTCGAACGTGTGTGCAGTGTTCCAGAGTTTTTCAAGTTTATGCAAGGAATCAGTTAATATATCCATGTAGTTCTTGCGCATCTTAACTGATTTTTTGAATTGAAGCCTTAGCAACCCATATAATGAAACTGCCTGCGCTTCATAAGATTTTATTTCTATCAGCCTTCTTAACTTCTTATCGATACTTTGATACAATTTAAGGTTGCCACTGTCAAAGTAACATCTAAGTAGTATTTCTAATGCTGAAATGCTTATATTAGTAAATTCATATTGTTGAGAAACATTTAAAATCTTCTTTGCTAATGAAGTAGCTAAACTAAGTTCGTCTTGTCTAAACAACAGGTTAGCATGATGAAGTAGTTGAATGCACTCCTGTTCTTTTTGATAAATTATTTTAAATTTAATTTTATTATAATCGATAAAGAATAGATTATTATACAGTTTGTTCTTTAACCTATACTTAAGCATTTTGTACTTAGGATCATTTGGGTTTGATCCATAAAGCTTCAATGATACATCAGAATCATTGAAATTATTATTACTTAATAGGGCTTTAACAAATAGTCCCTCCTTTGTTGATTGTTCGCCTTCTTGCAGTAACACAACTTTATTACTCAGGCGATGTATTACTAATCCAGCAAGAACTTTTAATTCCTCCATTCTTTAATACAGTTGTAATAAATTCACAAACAGAAACCCAAAATAAGTTAAATAATTTTACAAAAAAACACATGTTACTTTTTCGTAACTTTTTCTTTATTATTTTAATAAATCATACCTAATTTTGTTTAGTGAGAATCATGAATACGATGTTACTTAAACAAATATTCTAGTAAATAATATAGTAATTTAGTTATGTTTAACAGCTATTTACAATTAGAATATTAGGATTAGCAAGCAAAAAATTATAACATTTATAGTTACTTTTTATATTACTTCTTCCTTTATAAATCATGGCTTGACTACGACCTTTGTTTCATATTCAACCTAAACAAAAACAATCATGACAACAGCTATTGTTTCTATTATCGTAGCCCTTACTACTTTGTTAAACCCTGGCACTTCTAAGGACACAAAAAAATCGTCTAAGGACAGCGAAACAACACAAACAGTAACAACTTTAGGAGGAACAACTACCTGGAACGAAAACAATAATTAAATTTCGAAGGGTGCCGCTTAATTAATCTTGCTGCCTTTTCCCTAACTTGCCCCTTAAAAGCTATTTGCTAAAGGGTCCAATAAATGAGGAAAATTCGTTTACTAGGTTATTGTTTACTGCTAGCGCTTTCTTTTTGCAGCCAGCCTCAACAGGTTCCCGAAGAAGTACGGGTGCGACTGACGGCAGAACCAGAAACGCTGAATCCGGTAAGTTATACTTCTGCTCCGTCTTTGCAGATCATCAACTTACTGTTTCAAAGTTTGATGACGGTTGATCTGGCTGATGATAAGCTCAAGCCTACATTAGTAGAAACCCGGCCTGAAGTGGTACAACAGGATTCACTGACCTATTTTACTTATAAGCTAAGGAAAGAAGCACAGTGGACAAATGGCAGTCCGGTAACGGCACAAGATGTTGCCTTTACGCTTAAGGTGCTAAAAGCACCCTTGCTTAACAATGAACGAATGAAGCCGCAGGTTGAATTTATACGAGACATTCGCATAGATTCAACTGATAATCGGAAGTTCACATTGGTTTGCGACGGCTTTACGCCTGAGATGGAGTTGCTGACTGGTGACTTTTTTATATTACCTGCTTACCTTTTTGATCCGGAAGGCGCTTTGCGCACCTTTCAGGTATCAGACTTTACTGGTGACCTCTCCAGGCTGGAAAACAATGAAACGCTTAAGAATTACGCAGCGCATTATAATAGCGCCAGGTATGCCCATGACAAAGATGTATTACAGGGTAGCGGTGGCTATGTACTGGATAAATGGGTTACAGAGCAATACCTGCTGCTAAAACGTAAGACTAATTGGTGGGGAAATACGTTAGGGCCTAACACACCTTCATTAACCGCCAACCCGCTGCAAATCAACTTCCAGGTTATTCCAGATAATACAACAGCTCTGTTAGCGCTCAAGAACCGGCAACTGGATGTGTTGGAGAACATACCGGCCGCTGAGTTTAACCAGTTAAAAGCAGACAGTTCTTTTACCAAAATTTATGCATTGTATACGCCTGACTCCTACGAGTTTGCTTACATTGGTATAAACAGCAGGTTGCCTAAGTTTTCAGACAAGCGCACGCGCCAGGCCATTGCGAACTTATTAAATATTAACAGCTTTATTAAGGTATCGCAGCAATCGTACGCAACACCTACGGTAGGCCCTATACCACCAACGATTACCCCCTATTATAATAAGAAATTAAAGCCTTATACCTACAACCTTCAAAAAGCTACGGCATTGTTGCAGGCAGCAGGTTGGCAGCGTAAGGCTAATGGCTGGTACAAGATGAGCAATGGGCAGCCACAACAACTCACCATTGATTTAAGTTACCGGGCCGGAAACACAGCATTCGAGAATTCAGCCTTAATTTTTCAGCAAGACGCAGCCAAAGCAGGCATTCCCGTTACATTACAGGCGCAGGAAAGCTCTTTGTTCGGCCAGAAAGCTAAAGCACATGAGTTTGAAATGTTCTTCCGCGTTTTATCAGGTAATCCCTTCGTATTCGACTTCAAGCCGCTCTTCTACACAGCATATGCTGATGAGGGAGGTAACTACACGGGTTTTGGCACGCCAGAAAGTGATGCTTTGCTGGACAAGTATAACGAAGCAAAAGATGAACAGACGAAAGCCCGCCTGCTGAAAAGATTGCAGGAGATCTTACAGGATGAGGCAACCTTTATTGCCCTTTATTATCAAAAGGATAGACTGGCCGTGCATCGGCGTTTCGGTAATCTTAAAATATCGGGTCTGGCGCCAAATTATGATGTAAGCGCTTTTACATTAAAAAAATAAAAGCAGCTGATGCTCTATTACCTGCTTAAGCGACTTCTTTTTGCTTTACCAGTTCTGTGGCTGCTCGCTACGCTGGTATTTATATTGAGCAAGCTGTTGCCCGGTTTTTACGGCGCAGAAAGTATTCTGCAGGAAGGGAGCAGTAGTTATTACGCCAAAAGTTCGTCGCAGCACAGGGCCAGGGTTTATCAGGAGTACCTGCACCGGACAGGACAGGATTTGCCACTCTTCTATTTCAGTGTCACATCCAGCGTAGACCTTCCCGATTCGGTCATTAAGTCAATTCCGGAAAGAGAGCGGCAATGGGTGCAGCGGCTTGCTTGGGAAACAGGGAGTTGGAAAGATGCTGTTGCTTACCAGCGCACGTGGTCGCTACTACGGCAAAGTGCTGATTCTAATCAATCTAAATCTGTAGTCGCATACTTTCTGCAAGAGGGGTTAACTACAGATGCCTCCAACAGAATAGCCCTAGCAACAAAGCTACAGAAACAAATGCCTACCTCAACGTTAGCCTTGGATTTGCTCCGGCAAACACGAGAATTACAGCCGAGATCTATTTCGCTCCAGTACCTCCTCCCCTCTTTTCATTGGCATGGCCTGGCTAACCAGTACCAGCATTGGCTCACCGGAATTTTAAAAGGAGATTTTGGAAGTTCGTTGCGTGATAATGCAGCCGTCACTTCTATCCTGCTGGAAGCTTGCTCCACTACCTTTTTCATCCTTCTGGTAAGTATGCTGTTAACAGTATTGCTTGCTTTGGAGCTAAGTATAAAACTGGTGCAGCCTAGTGGTATGAAATGGCGCAAGGTGCTATTGCCGGTTCTGTTCGTGCTCGATAGTATTCCTGCTTTTGTGCTGGCATTACTTTTACTGGTCCTTTTCGCCAGCCCTGCTTTTCTCCAGCTTTTTCCGGTGTATGGCTTAGGGTTTGTAGCTACTGACCAAAATTGGCTGGCCCATATGGCTGATGTGATCCCGTATATGATACTGCCCATTTGCTGCTTGTCGCTCGCGCACCTGCCTTACCTGGTTACGCAGTTCTATTCTGCTTTAGCAGATGCAGCGGGGATGGAGTATACGCGCACTGCCCGGGCGAAAGGATTGCCAGATGCCCGAGTTATTCGCAAGCACGTACTCCGGAACGCACTGCTCCCTATGATCACCTTGCTATCAGATTTTTTACCTGGACTTGTAGCAGGAGCCGTTGTTGTGGAGTTAATATTTGCCATACCGGGGATGGGGCGCCTGCTGATCACATCCGTTCAGGCACGGGATTACCCTGTAATTGTAGCGATCGTACTAGTGGTGGCAATGCTAAAAGTACTTTCACACGTATTAGCGGATCTGTGCTATGCCTACGCCGATCCACGTATCAGGTATCAGACTTCATGAGGCGCCTTTTATACGATGTGCAAGCCCTTTGGCGGGAAAAGTTAGCCTTTAGAATCGCTACTTTATACCTGCTGCTTTTTATTGTACTAGCATTTACGGTTCCCTGGCTGCCGCTGCCGTATGCCCCCGGATACCTGGACTTGTTCCACCTCTTTCAGCCACCATTTGTGCAGGCAACTGACCAAGCTATACCGCACTGGTTGGGCACAGATGCTCTTGGGCGCGATGTACTCACAGAAGTTTTATATGGCGCCCGTACAGGCCTGTTAATGAGTGTGCCTGTCGTGTTGATCGCCAACTTGGCAGGTATAGCCCTAGGGAGCGCAGCTGGTTACTTTGGCGACAACCGCTTACACTATAAAAGGAGCAGCCTGCTGCTCTGGCTCCTTCTACTGTTCGCTTTCATTTACCTGGTGCTCTATGTGCCCTTACACCTCCAAAAGCTTGCCTTACACGCCGGTCGTATTTGGATTAGTTTGCTGGCGTTTACGCTTGTTGGCATTGCAACATGGCTCTTTCTGCGGCCGCTCCTGTTAAAACTGCCTTGGGCCAAACATAGCAGAAATTTCCCCTTAGATGCCTGCGTGATCCGGGTCATTGAAATTGTATCCAGTGTTCCCTGGCTTATACTTATATTGCTGCTCGCTTCTTTTATGCCGCCTTCGGTGATGTTACTTTCGGTTGTTTTAACACTTAGCAGTTGGACGCATACTGCCCGTTTAGTCAGGGCCGAGATGTTGGGAGTGAAAGCGATGCCTTACATGGAAGCAGGTTATAGTTTAGGCTTTTCGGATGCGCAGTTACTTATCCGGCAGGCTTTACCCAACATCTTAGGGCCCGCACTTGTAGCCTTCAGCTTTACACTGGCAGGTCTTCTTACGCTGGAATCAACATTATCTTTTCTGGGAATAGGGCTTCCGCCCACTATTATTAGTTGGGGAAGGACAATCGCAGGTATACGTTCCAATACATCTGCGTGGTGGTTGGTGGTCTTTCCTGGCGGGTTTTTAGCGTTAACGGTGCTTGCATTGCAAACTTTTAGCTACTATATGCTCAAAAGCATGCGAAAAGAGCGAAGCTGAATATGTTACTTTATAGCTTTTTACATACTTTAAAATTACTTTCTATAAGCTCATGTGAGCTAAATGTATCTTTATAAGTAAAAAAGGTATAAGTTTAGTAACTTTTATTTATCGCCAATAAGCTACAAACAGTTTGATTTGGCTAATCAGGAGCATGTTACTTTTGCCGATTAATATTCCTGTTTGTTCCCCTAAGGAATAACTAAAATTGTCATGTGTTAGAACCTAAAACCCCCATCGTCACATGAACAATGTCTTACTTCAATTGCCACAGCAGTTAGCCGATGCTTGCTTTGCCGGCAAGCACATGGCTTCAAGCGCTTCTAAGAAAACCCTCCAGGAAGAAGAATTAACAGCTTTCTCGACCATTGATGGTAGTGTCATTACGTACAATGCAGGCACACATGCAGTAAGTAACGGAGCAGGCATTTTTATTGGCGATTACTTTGTTGGCGTAACAGAGCAGTTTCTTTCGATCTGCAACACGCCATTTATAAGATATTGATTTACTTTAATTCCTGCAAAGCAGATATTAGTTAATTAAACTAGATTGTTGGTTGTTTGTGTTTAGTGGGCAACAAGCCCTGTAGTACTAACTGCAGGGCTTTTGCTATTTAAGTAGCAGTGTAAGGTCGACCTTCAAGCAGCCACAGTATACATTTATACTGCACGTGTTTGAGACCAAAGAAATTTTTGTTACTTAAAATACACCTCTGAATTTGGGAATAAATTCTCAATAGAATGTAAGCTCTTCTGAAAAGTTTAAGGCTAACTAAAATCAAAAAGAGTAGCGATAATGTACTTCCTAGCAATAAGTTCCGGTTTGAAACCAATAGTTAATTTTTACGCCACTTTATTAAAATATTATCAAAGAATACGTCTTTTTGTTTTTAAACCATTAAATTAGTGTTTAAAATTCAGTTATGTTAGAAATATAATTAGTTGGTTCATGCAAACAAAAGACCTGGAAAGTACAGTGACCGAGGAGCAACTCCGGTCCATTTTTGTAGAAGAAGAACAAATTCCGGAGGAATACCAGCTTGGGAAAGAAATTCACCAGCGGGAATACCTGTCTAACGGAGAAATGAAGCAATGGGACGGAGCTACTCATACTGTGCTCTCTCCTGTAGAAATAAAAACTGCCGAAGGCTATAAACGAAAAGTGATCGGCACATACCCTGTTTGCACTGAAAAAGAGGCAATGGAAGCCCTTGACGCTGCTGTAGAAGCCTACAACCATGGCCGTGGACAATGGCCGACGATGAGTGTGCAGGAGCGGATTAAATGTGTGGAGCAGTTCACGCAACGCATGCTGGAGAAGAAGGATATTGTCGTGAAGCTGATCATGTGGGAAATCGGAAAGCCTTATGCCGATTCAATAAAAGAATTTGACCGAACAGTAGAATATATTTATGCCACCATTGATGCACTAAAAGATTTGGACAGGGATTCATCCCGCTTCCAGATTGAGCAGGGAATTGTGGCACAGATCCGGCGCTCACCGCTAGGAGTAGTTTTATGTATGGGGCCATTCAATTACCCACTTAATGAAACTTTTACAACGCTTATTCCCGCGCTTATTATGGGGAATACGTTACTTTTTAAGCCGCCAAAACATGGAACGCTCTTGCATTACCCGCTGCTGGAGGCCTTTAAAGAGTGCTTCCCAAAAGGAGTTGTCAATACCATCTATGGCCGGGGCCATACCATTGTTCCTGCGCTGATGCAATCGGGCAAAATAAATGTGCTGACATTGATTGGATCTAGCAAAGTAGCCGATGAACTTAAAAAGTTGCACCCCAAAGTAAACAGACTTCGGGCTATATTAGGGCTCGATGCTAAAAATGCTGCTATCGTTACTGCCAATGCTGATATAAACCTGGCGGTAGCCGAAACGGTATTAGGCGCACTTTCCTTTAACGGTCAGCGATGTACCGCTATCAAAATCGTTTTTGTACACCGGTCACTGGTTAATGAGTTTCTGGAGCAGCTTAGTGAGGCAGTGGCTAAGTTGAAGTATGGCATGCCCTGGGAGAAAGGTGTTTCGCTTACGCCCCTTCCGGAGCCGCATAAACCAGCTTACCTAAAAGAGTGCATCGATGATGCATTAGCAAACGGTGCTGAAGTGATTAACGAAGGAGGCGGAAAATCCTTCGAGTCCTTTGTTTACCCAGCTGTTGTTTATCCGGTAAACAAAGACATGAAGTTATATCGAGAGGAACAGTTTGGCCCTATTGTTCCTGTTGTGCCATTCGATGACCTGGAGGAACCGATCGAATACCTGATCGAATCGACGCATGGGCAGCAGGTAAGTATCTTCAGCAATGACGCAGATGAAACAGCTTCGCTCATTGACCCACTGGTTAACCAGGTGAGCCGCGTGAACATCAACTGCCAGTGCCAGCGCGGGCCCGATACTTTCCCATTCACAGGCCGTAAAGATAGCGCAGAAGGTACTTTGTCAGTCGTAGATGCCCTTCGTGCCTTCTCCATCCGGTCGCTGGTGGCAACAAAGCTGAATGAAAAGAACAAGCACCTGCTCAACGAGATTGTCAGCGACGGCAGCTCAAACTTCCTAAGCACGAAGTTCATCTTTTAACAAAAGCTTTTCTTACTTAAAGCGGGCGCAGCAGGTAGTTGCACCCGCTTTAAGTATGTATAGCCTATACTTGGTAAAAGCGGGTGCAACTACCTCCAGCTACTATTATACTATATATTTATGGCTCTTGGTTGAGGTGATTGCCTTCTATCTTAAGAAGAACAGCAGAACTCATACAGGTAAATAAGTGTTGAGAACTACAAGTATGAAGGCCTATCCATAGACTAATTGATCCTGGTTTTTGCCTATACATGTCACCCAGCTCAAGCTATTCCATTTGGAAATACAATTTGTTAGTAGGTCCAGCTTGGGAAGCTAAATTCACTTGGCACAGCTTTTCAGGTAGCAAATTAATAGCATATTTTTGCTTTAACACTGCTTTGCAAGTATACTGTGTATCATCTTGCAAGATGCAACTGCTTACTAATGATTTGATAAAGCATATCTATGGCACATAAATTCTTAAAAATACACCCTGCCGATAACGTGCTAGTGGCACTTGCAGATCTCCCTGCTGGTGAAGAGGTAAGGCACGAAGGATCAATCATTACTTTGATTAATCCTATACCCGCTAAGCATAAATTCACAGTGCAACAGATAGCTCCGGAGCAGGAGATCATTATGTATGGAGGACTTGTTGGCAAGGCACTCCAGTTTATACCGGCAGGAGGCATCATCAGTACTGAAAATGTGACACACCAAGCATCTGCTTTCAGCGACAAAACGGAAACGATCAACTGGGAGGCCCCCGATGTTTCAAAATGGGAAAACAGAAACTTTATGGGCTATCATCGTGAAGATGGCCAGGTAGGAACTGCTAATTTCTGGCTCGTCATCCCCATGGTTTTCTGTGAGAACCGCAATGTGGATACGATCAAACAGGCTTTTACCGAAGAACTCGGCTTTGGCCATCACGACGCCTACAAAGCTTATGTGCATGAGATGGTAGCCTTATTCCGAGAAGGCAAAACAGATGAAATCGCACAACTTTCTTTTCAGGAAAATACTAAGAAAGCGAAGAAGCGTGTGTTCGATAACATCGATGGCATCAAGTTTCTGACGCATGAAGGAGGCTGTGGGGGCACCCGCCACGATGCCAATATGCTCTGCGCCCTGCTGGCAGACTATATTCATCATCCGAATGTAGCCGGGGCAACTGTGTTAAGTCTTGGCTGCCAACATGCGCAGGTGAGTATCCTGGAGCAGAAGATAAAAGATTTGAACCCGAACTTCTCCAAACCACTGATTGTACTGGAACAGCAAAAAGAAGGTACGGAAACCGAGCTGCTCTCGCAAGCCATTCGTCGCACGTTTTTGGCGATGGTGGAAGCCAACAAGCAGATGCGCCAGCCAGCACCACTGAGCAAACTGGTGGTGGGCCTGGAGTGTGGCGGCTCTGATGGTTTCTCCGGCATTTCAGCCAACCCAACCTTAGGGCAAGTATCGGATCTGCTTGTAGCACTGGGGGGTAAGTCCGTCTTATCAGAATTTCCGGAGCTTTGCGGCGTAGAGCAGGAACTGATCAACCGCTGCACTACCAACGAAGTCGCCGATCGTTTTATGCACCTGATGCGCTCTTATGCACGTGCCGCTGAGGCGGTTGGCTCTGGCTTTGACATGAACCCGAGCCCCGGCAACATCAAAGACGGCCTGATCACGGATGCCATCAAATCTGCAGGAGCAGCTAAAAAAGGAGGCACATCACCTGTAGTTGACGTGTTGGATTACCCAGGCTATGTATCAAAACCCGGCCTGAACCTGTTGTGCACTCCCGGTAACGACGTGGAATGTACAACAGCGCTGGCTGCTTCCGGTGCCAACATCATCCTGTTCACCACCGGCTTGGGCACCCCTACCGGCAATCCGATTTCACCAGTTATTAAAGTTTCCTCCAATACTAAGCTGGCGCAGCGCATGCCCGACATCATCGACATCGACACTGGCCCGGTGATTTCCGGCGAGAAGACGATTGCAGAGATGGGCGAGGATTTGCTCAACTTCATCATCGAAGTAGCGAGCGGCAACATCACTACCAAAGCCATGCAGCTCGGCCAGGATGACTTTATTCCCTGGAAAAGAGATGTTTCGCTTTAATCAGGAATTTATCCTTAACATAAAATCTTGCGCCATTAGCAGGTTAGGCCTTTTGATGCCGGCACAAGTATAAGCGCCTTTCGCAGCCCATCCGACATACTTGTTTCAGTAACTCAACCTATTTGTTCTATAGATACAGTCACAGAAACCAGCTATTCTTTTTAAAGCATCAACATAAAAAGTAGGAAATCAGCTAATGGTGTTGCCGCATACATTGTTTGGTGCGGAAAACCGGCTCCAGAATGAAGCATAAAGCCATTAAAATTAATATATTACGCTGCCTATATCGCTTTCGTAGCTGTTTGCTACCCAGAAGCGCCTGCTAAATAAGTGCCATGCAGCCATTAAACAGAAATACCGCGCACGTAACGGCAACCCGCCCTGTAAAAATTCTGCAGTTTGGCGAGGGCAACTTCCTGCGCGGGTTTGTGGACTGGCTCATTGATGTGCTTAATGAGCGAACTAACTTTAACGGAGCAGCGGAGGTGGTGCAGCCGCGCGACAAAAGCCGCCGGATCATCCAAACGCTAAAGCAGCAGGATGGCTTATACCATGTGCTGCTGCAGGGCATACAAAATGGCAAGCCTATACGGCAGATGCGGCTGATTACGTGCGTAGCCAGCGCACTGAATCCTTACGACGACTATGCAGCTTACCTGCAGCGTGGCGAGAACCCGGACCTCCGGTTTATTTTCTCCAATACCACAGAAGCTGGCATCGCTTATGATGAAAACGACACCAGTATTGATGCGATACCTGCCAGCTTCCCAGGCAAGCTAACGGCTTTGCTATACCACCGTTTCCGGCACTTTAAAGGTGCTGCTGATAAAGGCCTCTTCATCATTCCGACTGAACTGATCGAACATAACGGCCATACGTTGTGCCGCATCATTTTGCAGTATGCGCGAACCTGGGACCTGCCGCAGAACTTTGCTGATTGGTTAAAAGAACATGTGGTCTTCTGCAACACACTGGTAGACCGCATTGTGCCCGGTTTCCCGCAGGAAACCATTCAGGAGGTGCAGCAACAGCTTGGCTATGCGGATAACCTGGTAGTAATGGCAGAGCCCTACCACCTACTAGTAATGGAGGCGCCGGAGAGAGTGCGGCAGGCGTTTCCTGCTGAAGCAGCTGGCCTGCAGGTAAAGTTTGTACAAGATCTTACCCCTTACCGCACTCGCAAAGTGCGTATTCTGAATGGTGCCCATACTTGTTTGGTGCCGGTAGCGTATTTGCAGGGGCTGCGCACTATGCGCGAGACAGTGGAAAATCCGCAGGTGAGCGACTTTATAAAACAGGCACTTTATGCGGAAATCATCCCTACCTTAGACCTTCCGGCAGCGGAACTGGAGCAGTTTGCCGAAGATGTGCTGGAGCGCTTTCACAACCCTTTCATTCGGCATGAGCTTATTTCCATCGCCCTGAACTCCGTTTCAAAGTATAAAGTGCGGGTGCTGCCGTCGGTACTGGAATACCATCAACGAAAAGGTAAACCTCCTGAAAGGCTCCTGCAGGCGCTCGCGGCCTTAATCCTTTTTTGCAGAGGTATATGGAAAGGCGAGACCATCCCGCTGAACGATTCGCCGGAAGTGCTGCAATTCTTCCGCAATGCTTGGGAAAAACCTGATGCCGCAGCCATAGTAGAGGCAGTGCTGTCCAACAAAGATTTCTGGGGCGTCGATCTGACAACTTTAAGCGGAGTGTCAGAAATAGTTACAATGTATGTAACACAACTACAGAGGCAAGAAGTGAAGGAACGGGAACAAACGCCCTGAAATTCTTTTCTTACCTGCGCAAGTACAATCCTTTTACTGACATAGAAACTTACACCACATGTCTTTTATAGATGAAGATTTTTTACTAAGTACCAAAACAGCCCGGCAGTTGTACCACGAGCATGCCAAAAATATGCCCATCCTGGATTATCACTGCCACTTGTCGCCGGCCGACATTGCCAACGACCGGAAGTTTGATAACCTTACGCAGATCTGGCTGGAAGGCGACCATTACAAGTGGCGGGCCATGCGTACGAATGGTGTTCCGGAGCAGTACTGCACCGGCGATGCTGCCGATTATGCAAAATTTGAAAAGTGGGCGGAGACGGTACCCTATACAATGCGCAACCCTTTGTATCACTGGGCTCACCTGGAACTGAAGCGCTACTTCGGAATAGACAAGATACTCAAGCCGGAAACGGCCCGGGAGATATATGATACCAGCACTGCCCTGCTGCAGACCGATGCCTACAGTGTCCGGAGCATTTTGCGCAAAATGAACGTGGCGGTAGTATGCACTACGGACGACCCGATTGATAGTCTTGAATACCACCAGCAGATCCGGAAAGCTGATTTTGGGGTGCAGGTGCTCCCGGCTTTCCGGGCTGACAAAGCTATGGCTGTAGAAGACACGACCGCCTTCCTGCCTTACTTGCAAAAGCTGGAGCAGGCATCCGGTATTGCGATCAGCAACTTTCAGCAACTGCTGGACGCGTTGAAGCAGCGCCACGACTTTTTCCATGCGCAGGGTTGCCGCCTGTCAGATCACGGCCTTGAGACCATGTATGCGGAAGACTATACAGACCAGCAGATCGCCGCCATCTTTGAAAAAGCCTTGCAGAAGAAGACGCTTACCCAAGCAGAGGTACTGAAGTATAAATCGGCGATGCTGATATACCTGGCGCTACTGGACCATGCCCAGGGCTGGACACAGCAGTTCCACCTGGGAGCTTTGCGTAACAACAGCTCCCGCGCGATGCGCGAACTGGGTCCTGACACGGGCTATGATTCCATTGGTGATATGACCGTGGCGCGTCCGCTGTCTCGTTTCCTGGACCGGCTGGACAACTCCAACCAATTAACTAAAACGATCCTCTACAATCTCAACCCAAGTCATAATGAAGTTTATGCCGCCATGATCGGCAACTTTAACGATGGCAGCACGCCTGGCAAGATACAGTATGGCGCAGCCTGGTGGTTTCTGGATCAGAAGGATGGTATGGAAAAGCAACTGAATACGCTTTCAAACATGGGTCTGCTGAGCCGCTTTGTCGGGATGCTCACAGATTCCAGAAGCTTTATGTCTTTCCCAAGGCACGAGTATTTTAGGCGGATACTTTGCAACATGCTGGGCACTGATGTAGAGAATGGAGAACTACCTGCCAGCGAACTAGACTGGATCGGGCAGATGGTGGAGAATATCTGTTCCAACAATGCCAAGTCATACTTCAATTTCCAAGTATAAATAATGGGGAAAATACTGTCTTTTGGTGAGCTTTTACTTCGCATTTGCCCGGATTCGGATGGCCATTGGCTGGAGAAGAATCACCTGCCCTTTTATGTGGGTGGTGCAGAGGCTAATGTGGCCACGGCGCTGGCACTTTGGGGCGTGCCTTCAGCGTACTTCACTGCCCTACCTAATAATCCGCTGGCCGGGCAATTGGTTTCTTATTTGCAAAGTCGCGGTATAGAGACCGATAAGATCCACTTCGGCGGTGAGCGCGTGGGCTTATACTACCTCACCAAAGGCCACGACCTGAAACACACTGCCGTGATCTACGACCGTGCCGGCTCCGCCTTCGCTGGCCTCACGCCCGGCACTATCGACTGGGAAAAAGTTTTTGAGGGCATCAGCTGGTTTCATTTCAGTGCCATCTGCCCTGCCCTGACGGAAGAAGTGGCAGTAGTGTGCGAAGAAGCACTCCGGGAAGCTACCCGTAGAGGGATCACCATTTCTTTGGATCTGAACTACCGCGCGAAGCTGTGGAAGTATGGCAAAGATCCTGTAGAAGTAATGCCAAGTCTGGCCAAGTACTGCCACCTTATCATGGGTAATATCTGGGCAGCGCATACCATGCTGGGCACTGCACTAAATGAGGAACTGATTGCTGAACGGGAGAAAGAAGCCCTGCTGGCGCATGCCCGGCAAACATCTGAGGAAATTATCCACCGGTTTCCGGCCTGCCATACGGTAGCCAATACCTTCCGGTTCGATCACAAAGAAGGTATCCGCTATTATACTACATTGTATACTGATGGGCAGTTGTTTGTGTCGCAGGAATACCAGGTAGATGCGATAGTGGATAAGGTAGGCAGCGGCGACTGCTTTATGGCCGGCCTGATCTATGGAACTTACCAGCAATTGGCGCCGCAGCAAACCCTTGCGTTTGCTACGGCCGCTGCCTTTAATAAATTATTCATCGAGAGCGATGCGACCACCAGCACGGTCGCTGCTATTCAAAAAACAATCATTGCTTATGCCGCATCATGAAAAAGCCTTAGCGGCTATACTCCACCAGGGTCTGCTCCCACTGTTCTTCCACAAAAGTCCCGAAGTAAGCCTTCAGGTCGTGAAAACACTTTACCAGGCAGGCATTCGTACCTTGGAGTACACTAACAGAGGCCCGGCCGCGCTTGAAAATTTCACCTTCCTGAAAGCGGAGCTCTCCAGCGATTTTCCGGACCTGCAACTGGGGATTGGCACTATCAAAACAGTGCAGGAGGCGCAGGCCTTTATAGCTGCCGGCGCAGATTATATCGTTTGCCCTGTGGTAAATCCGCAAGTAGGCCGTCTGGCGCATAAAGCCGGCCTGCTCTGGATTCCCGGCTGCCTGACTCCTACCGAAATTCATGTGGCACAACAAGAGTCCGCAGCCCTGATTAAGATCTTTCCGGCCAATATTATGGGACCTGCTTACATCTCGTCCATCAGTGAGCTTTTTCCCGGGCAGTTATTTATACCTACTGGCGGCGTAGAGATGGACCAAGACAATATCACTGGTTGGTTTAAGGCTGGTGTGTGCGCCGTAGGAATGGGCAGTAAGCTGATCAGCAAAGACATCCTGGAACAACAGCAGTATGAAAAGCTTCGCGAACGAACCGAAGAGGCGCTGCAAATGGTACAAAACAGCCGGAGTTAAGATCAAGTCATGTTTAAAGCACTACATTTTCTCTTTCCAAAATAAAGTGAGGAAGTATAAAAATAACCGGCTGTCTCCAGCAATAGCATTTATATTTCCACCATTTAAAGGCTTGAAGAGAGATATTTCTTCAAGCCTTTTTGGCTTTTGTGAGATATTGCAAAAGGGTAAATTGATAACCCACTACTCCAACTGATAGTATTATAGGTGTACATGTTTCTCTGCTTATGAATCTACACGTATCAGTTTTGCCTGTGCTCGTACTGGCGCTTATTCATTTTTTTGGTGGTCGGTTGAAGTTTTTAGGAGGCACTCCCCGCAGCATCTGGTTATCCATGGCAGGCGGTGTTTCAGTAGCCTACATCTTTTTACACTTGTTTCCGGAGCTTAGTGAGGGCCAGGAGCAGGTAGCGAAAGTAATTGAAGCGATTGGCTTTCTCGATAACCATGTATACCTGATGGCTTTGGTTGGGCTAGCCCTTTTTTATGGGCTAGAAAGGGCGGCGCTTACTTCGCGGCACAGCCAGGCAGAGAAAGGAAAAGGGAAAGAACCAAGTACCGGGATATTTTGGCTGCACATTAGCTCTTTCGCCATTTATAATGCATTAATTGGCTATCTGCTTTTTCAGCGGGAGGAGGGTACGTTGCAACAACTGATCCTGTTCTCTGTGGCAATGGCACTGCACTTTATCATCAACGACTTTGGCCTGCAGGAACACTACCATCAGGATTATCGGCATAAAGGCCGCTGGGTACTGGTAATAGCCCTTTTAGTTGGCTGGAGCATTGGCCTTGGGCTGGAACTCCAGGAGGCAACGTTAGCTTTAGTGATGGCATTTATAGGCGGTGGCGTGATTCTGAACGTGCTGAAAGAGGAACTGCCAGAAGAGCGCCAAAGCCGTTACTGGGCATTTATACTAGGAGCGGGAGCCTATGCTCTCCTGCTGTTAGCGCTGCAATAGGGAGTATACCTCAGTTATACCTAGTCACAAAGTGAGCTACTCCCAAACCTTGTCGGCTGCACAAAACCTGCTCAATATAGAAGTATGAGCAGCTGCCGCGCACAAGAACGGTTGTACCTTGCAGCATAGCATATCCTGCACTTCAGTAGCTGAACATCAAAAACCATCATAGCCAGCAGCTGCCTTTTATACTTATTTCTGGTTTAAGAGCGAGGCAGCAGTTTTGTCCAAAAACCAATGTAGGTGCCCTTTGTCGGGTTGAATGAGTTGGGCCGGATGCAAACTTGTATCCTGTTTGCCCTCCAACACCCGGTGTACCGCATCTGCCTTTGCGGCGCCATACACTAAAAAAGCTACTTCACGCGCCTGGTTGATCAACGGAGCAGTCAAGGTGATGCGAAATACCTGCTGATCAGGCAGAAAAACAGCTTTTACGGTGGCCTTCTGCTCCCGCAGCACTGTAGTTTTTGGAAACAAAGAAGCCGTATGTGCATCGTTGCCCAGCCCCAGCAAGATTAAATCGAAACGTGCCTGCTCCTGTTGAAAGTGTGCCTGAATAGTTTGGGCATAGGCCTCAGCAGATAAGGAGGGAGACAAAGCAGTATTGATGGCAAATACCTGGCTATCCGGAATATTCAAAGGATCAAATAAGGCTTTGCGGGCCATCAAGGCATTGTTTTCAGGATCGTCGGCGGGTACATAGCGCTCATCTCCGAAGAAGAAGTATACCTTGCTCCAGTCTACCTGCTGGTTGTAAGCCGGCGAGGCCAGCTTGTCGAATAGCCTTTTAGGCGAACTCCCACCTGAGAGCGCCACAATAAAGCGCCCCCGCGCCGTGATGGCATCGCGGCAGGTGCTTACAAAAAAGGTGGCCATGGCAGACAGTAGGCTATCCGTATCCTCAAAAATATGCTTCATGTGCGCTAGCTATGTTTTTTATTTAACGGAAGGGTAAACCAATGAAAACCTTCGCGTGCAATGAGTGCTTCCGCGATCTCCGGCCCCCAGGAATCGGCAGAGTAATTCGGAAAATTCAGGCTTTTCTTTGCTTGCCAGGCATTCAGGATCGGCATCAGCAGATCCCAGGCAGCCTCTACCTGATCGGCGCGCATAAACAGGGTCTGGTCCCCTACCATTGTATCCAGTAGCAGGGTTTCGTATGCTTCCGGCGCCTCAAACGCATAGGTTCCTTTGTAGTCGAACACCATGTCTACGGTGTTTAGCACCATTTCCAGGCCCGGTCGTTTGGCCTGCAGTTGTAACCGTATACTCATTTCCGGTTGTATGCTGATGATCAGCCGGTTTTGCTGCCAGGTCTCTGTTGTTTCTGGTGGGAAAATAAAATGTGGGACATCCTTGAACTGGACACTGATGGTAGACGCCGTCTGATGCATGCGTTTGCCGGTGCGCAGGTAGAACGGTACTCCCTGCCAGCGCCAGTTATCTATAAAGAACTTAACTGCGGCAAAGGTCTCCGTGTTGGATTCCGGATTCACACCTGGTTCTTCGCGGTAGCCCGGTACCTCTTTCCCTTCCATCCATCCCTGGCTATACTGGCCTCTTACCGCATTCATGCGTACTTCATCGGCTGTGAACCGGCGCATAGCGTGCAGCACATCCACTTTGCGGTTGCGTATTTCTTCCGCACTAAAGTTAGTGGGTGTTTCCATGGCAACCAGGCAAAGCAGCTGCAGCAGATGGTTTTGCACCATATCGCGCAGCGCTCCCGCACCTTCATAGTAGCCACCCCGGTCGCCCACTCCCAACTGCTCCGTTACCGAAATCTGCACGTGCTCGATGTAGTTGCGGTTCCACAATGGCTCAAACAGTGAGTTGGCAAACCGGAAAGCCATAATATTCTGCACGGTTTCTTTGCCCAGGTAATGATCGATTCGGTAAATCTGCCGCTCTTCAAAGAGTTCACCCAGCAGTTGGTTTAGCTCTCTGGCAGATTCCAGGTCATGGCCAAATGGCTTTTCGATCACAATGCGGGTGTGGTCCGGATTATCGGCCAGGTGGTGCTGTGCTACGCCTTTGGCAATGATTGGGAAAAAATTTGGAGCCACGGCCAGGTAAAAAATCACCTGCGCCTCCTGCCCCCAGGCCGTCTGGTGGTCCTGTATGCGTTTGCCAAGTTCTTTGTAAGTATCTTCTTTCAGCAAGTCTGATATCTGGTAAAAGATATGCTGGCAGAACTTATCCCAATCTGCTTTCTCTACCTTACCCCGCCGCGAGAATTTGTTAATACCTTCCAGCAGATTATCGCGGAAGTCATCGTCTGATAATTTGGTGCGGCCGGTACCGATGATTGAAAAGTCAGCTGGCAGGCAGTTTTCCAGAAAAAGGTTGTACAAGGCAGGTGCCAGTTTGCGCCAGCTCAAATCGCCGGTGCCGCCAAAAATGATAAAGATGGTGGGCTGCCCTTTTATTGTCGATTTTATCGATTGCATAGTTTAAGTGATGGAGGCTGTAACAATAGAATATCAGGTTGCTGCGAGGCGCTAATCAATGGCATCCGGAAGCCATTTGGCATGCAGGAACTCTCCTTCTTTGCCAATCAGCTCATAAGTATGTGCTCCGAAGAAATCCCGCTGCGCCTGTATAAGGTTGGATGGCATGGTCGCATTCCGGAAATTATCAAAGTAACCTAGGCAAGCAGCATAGGCCGGTGTAGCTAGGCCTGCCGAAATCGTGTTGGTTATCAGCTGGCGCATACCGGGTACTACTCCCTGCACTAATTTCCCGATCTGCTGGTCTAGCAACAGGTGCGGCAACTCCGGCTTTTGCTGGTAAGCATTGTAAATATCCTCCAGAAAAGCAGCGCGAATGATGCAGCCCCCCCGCCAGATCTTTGCAATCTGATCTAACTGCAGGTTGTAGGAATACGCCACAGAAGCCCTGCTGAGCAGATGCATACCTTGTGCATAGGTAATGATCATGCTGAAGTAGAATGCTTGCTCCAGTTGTTGCACCAGTTCTTCGTTACTTCCCTGTAGCTGCCCATTTGGCTGCGCATCGCTGTAAAGTGCAGCTGCCTGCACACGCAAGTCCTTATACTTGGACAGGTCCCGCATCGAAACGGCCGTATCGATGGTAGGTACCGGCAGTTCCAGGTCCATGGCTACCTGCGAGGTCCATTTACCTGTTCCTTTGGCCCTGGCCACATCCAGAATGGCATCTACCAGGAAGAAGTCTGCACCCGGCTCTTTAAAAGTAAAGATATCCCGCGTAATCTCCAGCAGAAAAGACTGCAGCCGTCCCTCATTCCATTGCTTGAATACCTGATGTATGGCTTCGTTCTCCATGCCAAGCCCCTTGCGCATGATTTCATACGTTTCGGCAATCAGTTGCATCAGGCCATACTCTATACCGTTGTGCACCATCTTCACAAAGTGCCCCGCCGCGCCGGGACCAATATAGGTTACACAGGGCACGCCGTTTACCTTAGCAGCTACTGCCTCAAATATCGGCTGCACTACTTTATAAGCTTCGATGTCCCCGCCAGGCATCATACTGGGGCCTCTCCTCGCTCCTTCTTCTCCCCCCGAAATACCCATTCCGAAAAAATGGAACCCCTGTGCCTCCAGCAGTTCCACACGCCGGGTAGTATCCGTAAAATGAGAGTTACCTCCATCGATCAGGATATCACCTTTATCCAGCAGCGGCAGCAGCTCTTTAACTACGCTATCTACAATAGGTCCTGCAGGCACCAACATCATAATGGCCCGCGGGCTTTTAAGGCTGCTGACAAAATCCTGCAGGGAAGTATAGCCGGTTACTGGTGCCTCCATCCCTTCTGTCTCCAGCAGGGATACCTTGGAAGTGTCTTTATCATAACCGGATACCTGGAAACCATGATCGGCCATGTTGAGCAATAAACTGCGGCCCATTGTACCCAGGCCAATCATTCCGAAAACGCTGTTGTTATTGTTATTTTGTTGGGGAGTCATTTTTAAGAATTTCTTGGAAGATAAATGAAGTATGGAGTTCGGTTGCTGACAACTTCAAGATTTGGAAGATGCTTCGGCTTTATTTTTCTGCTCTTCAATAGCCTTTAGCAACTTGTCGTAAGGCTGGTTAAACTTGGCAATCCCTTCTTCCTCCAGTTTGTTGGTCACATCATCTAGGCTGACACCAGCTTTCCGGAGTTCCTCCAGCGTATGGGTAGCTTGGTCCATGTCCTTTTCCAGGGTGTTTTCCGCCTGCCCATGATCGCGGAAAGCCTCCAGCGTATCCATAGGAATTGTATTAACAGTATTAGGGCCGATTAGTGCTTCTACATACTTGGTATCGCGGAAATCAGGGTTTTTGCTGCTGGTGCTGGCCCACAGCAATCGCTGGGGCTTGGCGCCTTTGGCTTCGAGCTTTTTGAAGCGTTCACTGCTGAAAACTTTTTTGTAGATCTCATATGCTTTTTTAGCTGAAGCAATGGCTACCTGCCCTTGCAACTGCTGGAGGCCTTTTTCCTTTAAGATCGGATCGATCATTACATCTATTCTACTCAGGAAAAAGCTGGCCACGGAAGCGATCTGATCAATTGGCTGCCCGGCGTTCAGGCGGTCTTCCAATCCTGCAATGTAGGCTTCGGCTACGGCTTCGTAACGGTCCAAGCTGAACAGCAGGGTTACGTTGATGTTGATTCCTTCACTTATGCATTGGCGTATAGCCGGGAGACCTTCTGCCGTGCCGGGTATCTTGATCATCACGTTCTCGCGGTCTACGGCTTTCCATAGTTGCTGCGCTTGTTTGATGGTTCCTTGCGTATCTCGGGCCAGGTGCGGCGATACTTCGAGGCTGATGTAGCCGTCTGCTCCTTTTACTTCTTCTTCATACACAGGCTTGAACAGATCTGCTGCCCGTTTGATGTCGCTAACGGCCAGGCGATAAAACAGGTCCTCGTTGCTCAGGTCCTGCTGGCTTAGCTCTTTGATGTCCTCATCGTAGTCAGAACTGCTGCTGATGGCTTTCTCAAAGATCGCCGGATTCGAGGTTACGCCCCGAACGCCATCTTCGTCTATCAACTTTTGCAGGTCACCGGATTCCATGATCTGGCGGTCTATAAAATCCAGCCAGATGCTTTGGCCGAAATCATGTATCTGTTTAACGTTATTCTTTTCCATGCTTAAAACTTTTATGAGTTATGCTCCAGGTCTTCTACTTTTTTTAATCGCCTCAGGTGCCTTTCGGCGCCAGAGAAAGTAGATTCCAGAAAGGCTTTAATTAATTCTTCTGCGGTCCTAATGCCGATCACGCGGCCGCCGAGGCATAGCAGGTTCATGTCATCATCTTCTACGCCCTGGTGAGCTGAGAAATGATCGTGAATAAGCGCAGCCCGCACACCCGGTACTTTATTGGCCGCAATGGAGGCACCCACGCCGCTCCCACAAAATGCAATGCCGCGGTCTACCTGCTGTCCGGCTACGGCCTTTGCCAATGGTGCGATATAGTCGGGGTAATCGTCCTGATCATCGAGGTGGTTAGCGCCGAAATCCACGACCTCATGCCCTAATTCTGTTAAAAAGGGATGCATGGCTTCTTTAAGAGAAAAGCCCCCATGATCAGCTGCTATGCCTATTTTCATCTTACTTTATGTATAGTATACGTTTAAAAACGTGCTCTATTTATACTTGCCTGGTGCTCAGGAGAGCAAAGCTTTCGCCTGCTTCACTACATTTTCAACCGTAAAGCCAAAATGCTTGTACAGGTCTTCGGCCGGTGCTGATTCTCCAAAAGAAGATAACCCGAGAACGCTTCCTTCATCGGTCACATACTTGTGCCAGCCCAGGGTTGATCCGGCTTCCACGGCAAGCCGCTTCCGTATTTTTTTCGGGAGAATGGTTTCTTTATAGCTGTCGTCCTGCTTTTCAAACAGCTCCCACGATGGCATACTGATCACGCGAGCGGCAATCCCCTCCTGCTTCAGCTGCTCCTGCGCCTGCAAGATCAGCGGTACCTCAGAGCCTGTTGCCAGCAGCAGTAGCTGCGGATCAGCTGCGTCAGACAGGATATAAGCCCCACGCTCCAACTCTGTGGCTTTGGTGTACTTGTCCTGGTCTATGACCGGGAGTTCCTGCCGTGTAAGGATCAGCGCGACAGGTCCTTTTGCATGCTCCAGTGCCACGCGCCATGCCTGCACCGTTTCATTGGCGTCGGCGGGGCGCAGCACAATCAGGTTTGGAATAGACCGCAGGGAGATGAGCTGCTCAATGGGCTGGTGCGTGGTGCCATCTTCTCCCAGCCCTATACTATCATGGGTAAAAATAAAGATGGGTTTGATCTTCATGATGGCAGCCAGGCGGATGGGAGGCCGCATGTATTCCGAGAAGATCAGGAACGTGGCGCCATATGGTATCAGGCCTTCTGTTACGGCGATGCCATTCAGGGCCGCTCCCATGGCATGTTCCCGTATTCCGAAATGGAAGTTACGGCCTTCCGGATGTTCCGCAGAAAAATACTCATAGCCTTTCAGTTCTGTTCCTGTGGAAGGCGACAGGTCAGCCGAGCCGCCCAGCAGGTTTGGCAACTTGCCGGCCAGCGCATTTAACACTTTGCCCGAGGCTTTGCGGGTAGCTACTTCTCCATCAGCTGCTTTAAATACCGGCAGGTCGTCTTTCCAGCCATCCGGTAATTTTCCGCTGCGCAGCATTTCATACTCCCGGGCCAGGTCGGGGTACTCGTTCTTATACTTTTGATAGAGCGCATTCCATTCCTGTTCTTTTGCTGCTCCCTCCTCTCCTTTCTTGCGGTAATACTGCAGCACCTCTTCCGGCACTTCAAACGATTTGTCCGGATCAAAACCCAGGTTTTCCTTCACCAGGCGTACTTCTTCTGCTCCAAGCGGCGAGCCATGCGAACCGGCGGTATCTACTTTGTTGGGACTGCCATAAGCAATGTGGGTGCGCACTTTGATGAGCGACGGCCGGTCTTTCTCTGCTTTCGCCTTCTGCACGGCTTCTGCTATTGCTTCAATGTCATTTCCGTCTTCTACTACCTGCACATGCCATTGATACGCTTCAAAACGCTTCGCCACATCTTCGTCAAAGGCTATGCTGGTGTTGCCTTCAATAGAAATGTGGTTGTCGTCGTACAGGTAGATGAGGTTGCCCAGCCGCAAGTGGCCTGCCATGGAAGCAGCTTCGGCAGTTACGCCTTCCATAATATCACCATCACTACAGATGGCATAGATCGAGTAATCAAATAAAGTATAGCCAGGCTTGTTGTAACGGGCAGCCAGGTGCCGCTGCGCTATCGCAAAGCCTACGCCATTTGCAAACCCCTGCCCCAACGGACCGGTTGTTATTTCTATGCCCGCCAGCAGGCCATACTCCGGGTGTCCGGGTGTTTTGCTGTTCAACTGCCGGAACTGCTTCAGATCATCCAGGCTGATGTCATACCCAGTCAGGTATAAATAGCAGTACTGCAGCAGGCAGCCATGACCGGCAGAAAGGATGAACCTATCCCTATTGGCCCAGTTCGGGTCCCTGGGGTTATAGTTCATGGCTTCGGCCCAGAGAACGTGGCCCATCGGTGCGGCCCCCATGGGCATGCCCGGGTGGCCGGAATTTGCTTTCTGCACAGCATCGGCGGCGAGTACCCGCACTGTATTGATTCCAAGCTGTTCCAGTGATTGGTTTGTGACGTTCATAGTTTCGTTTAGTTAGTACACGTACCCGGTGTTTGCCGGCAGGCGCTGGCGGGCCGTAATCATGTGTCTGTAAAAAGGCAGTTTGTGCCCGGGCTACCGCAAAGCCGCCAAGTGCTGTGCTAAAGTATGACTATTCCTGTTAACGGTATGGCGGGGACAAAGATTTAGATTTTGAACTGATCCTGCCATAAACGGGCACCCCCTTTGATGCCGTCTTTGTTTGATACGATGGTGATGTTCTCATCCAGCGGAAAGCTGAGCAGATCTGCATTGCCGCCGCTGATGTATAAATAGTCGTAATTGAAGACTGTTTTTAGGATTTGCAGCACCCGTTTCATGCGGTCGTTCCACTTGTCTTCGCCAATGCTTTCCAAGGCTCTGTCTCCGATATACAGGTCGTAGGTTTTGCTTTTGGTTACCGGATGATGCGCCAACTCAATATGAGGCAACAAAATGCCGTTTTGCAGCAGGGCTGTGCCGAAGCCTGTTCCCAGTGTCACCACCATTTCGAAGCCCTCTCCTCGTACAACGCCCAGCCCCTGCAGGTCAGCATCGTTTACAATCCGGACCGGTTTATCAAAGGCTTCCGCCAGCTTAGTGCATAGGTCCAATCCATGCCACAGCGACGTGTTCAGGTTCGGTGCCGTCATCACATGGCCATTTCTGATAAAGCCAGGAAAGCCAACAGATATGAAATTAAAATTCGGAAAGTCGCTCACCAGGTCTATGATCGCGGCAATAACAGCTGCAGGTGTGGCGGGAGATGGCGTAGTTACTTTTCTGTAGTCGACCTGCAACTCTCCGGCCTGGTTTAAAATAGTTGCTTTAATGTGTGATCCACCGATGTCGATGGTGAGTATCTGGTTTTCGGGCATAGTATGATTTTGTTTCTCCTTATTTTATACTTCATTGCGTGCGGATAGTTCGCGGGGCAAGGAGTTGCCGCTCTGCCAGCTTCCATCCGCAAGGACTCGTTTAATCAGGACTTATCAGGCAAGGCCTGTAGTTTTTCAACAATCCGCTCGCAGAGCTCGTGGGTTTTTAAGGCATCGCGGGCCGAGATGAAAGGCGCTTTATCGCCGGAAAGGGCTTCCAGAAAATCGGTGATCACCTGCTCAAACCCGCGCTTGTGCAGGGTTGGCTCCCAATCGCTGCTGCCCACATGGGTAGAGTCCCTGTCCTGCTGTATCACCAGGTCCGACACGTTATATGCCACGCGTTTTTCACCGGCACTCATCACCTCCACTTTCTCCTCGGTGGTACCGCTGTCGCGGTTCATAATGCCTATAGCAATCTCACCGGTAGCCGCTATCAACTGAAAAACGGCTTGGTAAAGCAGGCCATCTTTCTTAAGTCCGTTCACTTGCAGGTCTGCCACCGGGTACGGAAACAGAAAACGCAAGGTATCCACCACATGTATAAAATCTTCTACCACAAAGCGCCGCAGCTCATCGGGGAGCGATTTGCGGTTTTTTTGCATCAGGATCATACTTGGCGCAGCTACTTCCTTTAGCTGGCGATAAACAGGTGCAAAGCGCCGGTTGAAGCCAACCTGCAGCAGCAGTCCCTTTTCTTCAGCCAGCTCCACAAGCCGCTCCGACTGCTTGTAGTACATGGTAATGGGCTTATCAACATATACATGAATGCCATGCTGCAGCAGTGTTTCTACTATGTCGAAATGGGCGTCAGTCGCGGTATGCACCAGCGCGCCTTTAATGCCACTTTGCAACAGCGAATCTAAACTGCTGTGAAGATTGCTGATGCGGTATTGTGCGCCCAGTGCTTCTAATGTTTGCTGATTACGGGTATACAGGTGCCACTCATACCCGCTTTTGCTGCCGAGAACGGGCATGTAAGCTTTTCTGGCGATGTCGCCCAGGCCTATTACGCCTACTTTCATACATTCAAATCTTAGGTTAAAGAAATAGTATAGGAACGGGCTTCCCTGATTAACGTTGGCCGCCCCCACACTTCCATAGCCTATGGGTAATACAAAGAGCACCTATTGGCAGGCCATAGGTTATACAGGGATGCAGCAGCCTAGTTATTTGAGAGCGCTTAGCTTAGGGCAGGATAGCACCAAAACCGTCGCAAGGTTTGAGTCTACCTATTGAGCATCATCTTGCGGAAGCGCTGGGCTGATCATAATATGCGCGCCATGCGTGCCGGGATGCATGAGCCAGGGCATGCCGGGAGCATCAGGTTTAAGTGACAAACCAGTGCTGGCGGCGGTGGCATAAGGCACGTATACTACGTAGCGTAAATATCCGTCCTGCACTTCGCCCGTAGATTTATCGTACTTTTCTTCCGGCGCCGAAAACACATAGAGGGCAGTTGGCTGCTTGGGCATGTGTAGCTTGCCACTCTTTACCTCCTGCTCCCGTATTTTAAAGATAGCTTCAGAGTCTTTGCCCTCTTTGCGCAGGGCCCTGCCGCGCGCCATAAAAGGATTCAGATCCTTGTGGTAGCAGGCCACTGAGAAACCGTCTTTCATAGGGTCATCTGCCAGGCAGATCATTTCGTTTGTTCCCTGCTTAAGCACAACTAACTGCCCCTGCTGGTTGTAACCCAACACAGTTGCCTGCTCCCTATCTGCAGTTGGAGCCGCCAGAAGCGCCGCCTTTATCTGCACCTCGGCAGGAGGAATAGTCGTTTGCGCCCATGCGGCGAAGCTCAATAAAACAAGAAATGTGGTAGCTACAAGTGTTCTCATACAGGTATGTATTTGATGTCTGATCTTGAAAAAGAAAGTAAATACTTTCTTAAGTTATTTAAACAACCGTTAAAATCAAATTTATAGCGTGTAAACTGCCTGAAGCGAATTCGCGCCTAGGCCTTAAATTACCAGGAGCAGCTTGCTTTTAAAATAGATTTCCGTCGCTTCTTTCCTTTACGGTAATGCGCATAATATGTCGCTACAACACAGTTCATCTTGTACCTAAGGCATTTGCCACTACAACATTCAGGGCATATTTGTTGACTAAGTCAAACCGGCGAGTTCCTTTGAGGCTGCAAATGGATTATTTCCGCAAAAAGCAATACAACTTTAACAAGTAGTTGCTTTATAGTTTATAATTAGCTACAACGTTTTTGCAGTACCTCAACCTTTCTTAACTTTAGAGCACTGTTAGTGCCTGAACGTTACGCCAAGCTATACCTTGATGACAAAGAGTATATTCTTTTTTGCCCCCCTTTGCCTCCTTCTTACAAAAGCCCATGCCCAGGATGCCCCTGCTACACCTCCGGCTCCGGTAATTGCCGCCACTCCGCTCAAGCTTTCTTTCCCCAGCCAGCCTGGCTGGAACGTGCTGAAAGAGGGCCAGAAGTTAGAGTTTAACGTGAAAGCAACCGGTGGCACTGGTGACCGCATCTCTTATTATATCAACCAAGGAAGAATTGAAGGCATCAACTTTGATTCGCTGGGCCATTTTTCCTGGACACCCAGCTACGACTTTGTAGACCGCCTGAGCACGGGCCGTACCATGCAGCTCTTGTTTGAAGCTAAAAACGAGAAAGACGAAAGTGTCAGCCAAGTGGTAGAGTTCAAAGTAGAGCATGTGAACCGTCCGCCGGTAGTGGGTGAGCTAAAGCCGTTCTATGTGCGCTACAACACCCAGAATACCTATACTATAGAGTCTGCTGCCGTAAACGATGCCGATAATGACCCGGTGGTTTTTGTGCCCATTCCGGATGGGATGCCGGAAGGCTCTAAGTTGTCGGAGCAGGGAGAATTTACCTGGAAGCCGTCGCTCACGCAGTTCAACCGCTTGCGTAATAATCCCATTGTGCTGGAGTTTTATGTAGAAGATCAGCCCACGAAGGCCCGTACAAAAGGTACTTTCAGAATAGAAGTAACTCAGCAGGACCTGCCGCCCAGCATACAGATGATTCCATCGCAAAAGAACTTTAAGCTAAAAGAAGACGCGACAGCTAACCTCAAGTTCCAGCTGTATGACCCGAATGGCGAAAGCGACATTTCTTCGTTTAGCTTTATTTCCGGAAACACAAATGTGCCGCCGGCTGCCCTGGTCATGAATACGCCTTCGCAGTATGAGTTCATCTGGAAACCAACCTACGATTTTGTGCAGGACCCGCAGGATTCTATTTCGTTCGATATCACCTTTTTTGTAATCGATAAATCCAACAAGCGGGAAGAACGCACAGTTACCTTTACCGTGCAGAACGCCATCAACCAGGCAGAAATAGATCAGAAGTTCTATGCTGAATATCATTCGTCGCTGGTGCGGGCCTGGGACCTGATGGAACAATTGAAGGATGCTGAAAAAGACCTGAAGCGCAAGTATAAACGTGCTAAGAAAGGCAAGAAAGCCCGGTCGCTCACCAATGCTTCGCTAGGCGCAATCACGGGCATCTCGCCTGTTGTAGTAGAGGAGCCCGGCACATCGAAGAAGATCACCACAATTGGAGGCACTACCGTGATGACCATTGGTACACTGGAGGCAACAGAAGTTATCGGACGTTCAACCAAAGACATGATCGAGCGGCTGAACTATATTATGGAGAAGCGAAATGAGCTGCAAACCAAGGGTGATGTTTTCGCCCGAAAGTATGCGCTGAAATCCTCACGCCGCAAGCCCGAATTTATGAAGGATGTAGATGAGTTTGTTGCCATCATGAACCTGAAAGGATTGGTAGCGCTGGAGCTGGACGCCGGCTGGCAAAACAAAGCCAAACCGACAAATGATAACGTAGCCAAAACTTTCAAGGATTTCAGTCCCGAAAAATAAATCGGGAGGACTACAAAAACAGCTGCTGGAAGCGCTATGAAAAGCTTTCGGCAGCTGTTTTTGTTTGTGTTAAATTCTAGGATAATAAGTTTTTAGATCGCTTTATTTTGCCCTTTACAAATTATACATAAAGAGCGAAAGTACTGTTTTTCATACTATAAACTTGCTCCCCAGACTCCAGTTTTCTGCGCTCCGGCTAGTAGTATTTTCACGTCACAAGAACCATTTCGACAAACAAAAGTGTTGATGCAAGGAACCTAAAGGATGTATGAACTATGGACAATGCTGAAGAAACTGTAGAAGAGCAGAACATTTTACTGCCTGATCCGATGGTAGTAGTGCCAGACGCTTTACAGGAAGGCAATGCGCTTTTTCTAGGCCCTGTAGCAGATGGTTTTTTTCAGCCTACCCAGGACCGCTTGCACACGCCCCCTCGTTGGGAACTGGGTAACTATAGCCTCACGGCTGGCATTTGGCCTCCTGTTACCGGCACACCCCTGCCCTCCTTTATGGACCTGACCTCCTACAATGGCTACATGCTTTTGGTCATTGCTTCTGCCTGGGATAAAGAAGTAATCAGCCAGGCCCGAATTATTGGTGTGCTGAGTACGATGGCCGGCGATGTGATGAGTAAATTCGGCTACCAACACCTGCAAGAGAAAGAAGAGGAGATCGCCGCGTATACATCGGGCCTGAGCAATTAAGTCTTGTAACGCTTTCCCTTATTTTTATACTTCTACTAATTGTAAAGTTACCCTGAAGTATTCTGATGGTGCTATAAAAAGTAAGGCCGCAGAAAAAACATATTTATTTTTAGCTTCAGCAACCATAAAGAAGATGCTGCCGTATATACAAACGGCTAAAAGTTGAGAAGTTTTCTTACAAACTGATCATAAGCAAGGGCTCCTCATTGTAGGAGCCCTTGCTATTTTATAACCTTCCACTTTAGGTGTCCTACCGAGGTGTTGCTTCTACAGCCTGTGGAGCAGGTGCACAGCCAACTTGTTTCTTCTGGATTTTACTTTCTACCCCTGTTTTTTAT
>NZ_JBDIZJ010000005.1:0-274139 GCF_039748935.1 Pontibacter chitinilyticus | reverse complement strand
CACAGCTTACACTTTCTTGGAGCAGAACAGTAAATTCAAACCTGCCAGAATCAATGCCTAATTTCCGAGTTCACGTTTGTTTTAGTAATGTTCTTTTCATTCCGATAGCACTTTTCTCATCATCAGAGAGGTTCTCATATGCATCTGTGCTCTCTAACCCATTCCAAGCAATGGCTTTATACGTATCCAAGGAGATGTCCGAGTAATTCTTAATATCAGGCGTGTTGGCCTCCACAAAGTCCCTGATCCCCTCGGCCAGATCCGTGATAAGATTATCGGCTATCAGATTGTGCTGGTCGATATTCTATTTGACTATAAACTATAGTTATTTGTCTTTTGAATTAGTTTAAGATACCTCAATTACAATCAATAATCATACTTTCATCTTTCACAACATAAAAGTCTATTACAATTGAATCTCCTGAATGACTGACAAATGGTTCTGTCTCAACACTTAAATAACCAAGAGGAATAGCCTGTAGTTGGCTTTTAACATTAAAAGGCCTAATGTTTAGCTTATATCCGCCCGAAGTAGTCTGTTGAGATATACATCCAAGCTTTAAAGTCGAAAACACAAGAGGTTTATTTGTGTTCAAATCAGTTATTTTTCCACTAATTATGACACTGTCTTCTGCTAAAAGGCTTTTAGTTTTATATTTTTTGAAGGTGTAGCCTCCATTGTTGTAGGTAGGCTTCATCGGGCTGTTCAAATTACAACAACCACTTACTAACAGTAATAACCCAAAGTTTAAAACGATTTTATTCATGATAATCAATAGTTATTAGCATCCAGCTTTTTTCCCTTTCTGAGGCTGGCTATTGCCAGTAGTGTCTTTTCCTGTAAGTTCAATAGCACTAATATTCAAAATCCTAGTCTTATCTGTTGAAGGTAAGTTAGAAAATGTTGTTGTGCCTTGAAGACCACCCCAAGCCATATCTTGGTAAAACTATTGACCCAGGTTATAACCCTTCTATCTGAACCTTGATTCTTTTGGTGATAGCTTCTTAAGCTCCTCAATAAACTGCTCCTCATTGACGTAAAATTTATACTTCTTCGGTGATAGGCGGTTTACAATAGAGAGCAACTTCACAAGATCAGGCACATACATGTTACTCCAATAAATTTCTTTTTTCTGCTTATTCTTGCTAATAATAACATTTACCCCAAATCCATCATCTACGCCTAAAGATGAGCTTACATGGCTAATAGAATCCAGCTTAATTTCTGTAAAAAGCTTTTTGAACTCTCGCATCTGCTCCCTATTAAGGGTTTGTTTATACATAACTTTCCTTGTCACGTAATTTTTGTTTTTTTTTACTTTGTATATTATTAGCCCCCGGTTGTTTAGATGATATTCAACTGTATATAAATCAAGAATGACTCGCATTGGTTTTCTAAATTGGATAGAGTCTTTATCATACTCCTTCCATCCATATTCCCGATAGCCTTCATTGACAAAAACTACTTTGTTATGCTCTTGTTTATTTTCTTTAAAATTTATACAAGAAACACATAAAGGAAGAGCTATAAAACCTATAATTTGAAAGGAAAATATATGTTTCATAAAAATGTAGGTTAATTTTTGATAATCCGAGCCTTCATTCTTGCATAAAAAATTCGGCTGTGGTATACTATGTATGATGAATAATGAATTGATATAATTGGAAAGAATCAAATTTACAACCTGCGGAGGAGATAAGGGTTCAATGCTATGCTGGCTGTAACGGAAGCCCTTCACAAAGTTGCCCTGCCAGTCTTCTACCAGCACCGTGCCTGTAAACAGTCTGGCGGGGTCTGCGCCAAACAAGCTTTCCTCATCCGGCACCGCAGTCACTACCTCCGCCTGCCACTGCCTGTCCCCATCTTTATAGAGCAGCAGGTAAGAAAGCGCATTTAGAGGCAATCGCTTTTTACCATTATTGTATCCGGCGTAAAGTTGCTAGGTATAAACCAGGGGCACCACTACCGCCTCACCTGTAGGCCATGGCTTGGAATAAGCCCGAGACCAGTCGGCACTTTTATCAGGTTGCGGCGAGGATTATTGTTTTGGGTGTTTGCTTGTGAGTGTTTATTCGGCTCTTTCTGCTGTGCCAGCACTTCATTCTCAAAATACTGCCTCGCTTCTTCTTGAAATGTGTCTGCTGCGACTGTAGCAGGCGCGACATCTTCTACATGCTCGCTGCACGAGAGTAGCAAAAATAGCACTAGAAGTAGTAAAGGGTTTAAGTGTTTCATAGATATTTTGTTTATTATAAATTAATATATGTATATTTATAAATTTATAATAAATAATCAAGAAGCCCATAAGTTTATTTTAGTAAACGCAACGGTAATACGCTCGATAATGGAGATGCTCTCTACTATTTTTCTATACTTTATAGTTAAAAGTAGTAGCATTTGAGAACATTTTATATTGAGTTTACCCATCTAAAGCTTTTGTAATCACACCCGCACATTCAAAAATTAGCACATTTAACCTTATCTTTGCCGCATGCAACTGAAAAATGATCTGCTGATAAGAGCTGCCAGAGGCGAGGTGGTGGAACGCACGCCGGTGTGGCTCATGCGCCAGGCCGGCCGCATTTTACCTGAATACCGTGCGGTGCGCAACAGCCTGAGCGGCTTTAAAGAGCTGGTGGAGACGCCAGAGTTTGCTGCCGAAGTAACCATTCAGCCCGTAGATATACTGGACGTGGATGCGGCTATTATCTTTTCGGATATACTGGTAGTGCCCGAAGCGATGGGCTGCACCTATGAAATGGTGGAAAAGCGCGGGCCGCTCTTCCCAAAAACTATTCGTACCGAAGAAGACCTCAAACATTTGCGCGTAGCCGACCCGCACGAGCACCTGCATTATGTGCTGGAGGCGATAAAAGTTACCAAGCGTGCCCTGAATGGCCGCGTACCCCTCATCGGTTTTGCCGGTGCCCCCTGGACCATCCTGGCCTACATGGTGGAGGGCAGCGGCTCCAAGACCTTTTCGCATGCACGGGGCATATTATACACCAACCCGCGGCTGGCGCATCAATTGTTGCGCATGATTACCGATACGACCATTGCCTACCTGCAGGCGCAGGTAGAAGCCGGCGCCAACCTCATCCAGGTGTTTGATTCCTGGGCGGGCATCCTGTCGCCGGCGCAGTACCGCGTGTTTGCCCTGCCTTATATTTCCGAGATCTGCAACGCCATTACAGAGGTACCGGTAACGGTGTTTGCCAAAGGTGCTTTCTTTGCGCTGGAGGATTTTGCACACCTTAACTGCGAAACCATTGGCCTGGACTGGAACATGGAAGTGAAAAAAGCCCGCCAGCAGGTCGGCCCTAATAAAACGCTGCAAGGCAACATGGACCCCTGCCTTCTCTACAGCTCTTTCGACACTATACAGCACGAGACAATTAAGATGCTGAAAGAATTTGGCCCGCAACGCCACATTGCTAACCTCGGCCATGGCGTTTACCCCGACACTGACCCGGAAAAAGTAAAATGCTTTGTGCAGACGATAAAAGAGTACGGCAGCATTATGGGAGACCAGTAAGTATAAACAAGGCTGCCTTGCCACAGTTAAACCTGCCGGCTATAACCAAGTATAAGGTTATAGCCGGCAGGTTTTAATTTATACCCTCTCTATAAAAAAACTATTTACTTTACTTTTTCTCTTTCTTCTATTTTTCTCCCGCACCACCTCCGCGCAATCCGACACGACGTTACAAGCAGCGCCTAAGATAACCTTAACCGGCTTTGTGGATACCTACTATGCTTACGACTTCAACAAACCCGCAAGAGATTACCGGCTGCCTTTTATCTACAACCACAACCGCCACAACGAATTCAACCTCAACCTGGGGCTGCTAAAGGTAGAAGTGGAGCATGCCAAGTATAGGGCGACATTGGCTTTGCAGGCCGGCACCTATGCCCAGGACAATTATGCAGCTGAACAGGATATGCTAAAGCCTGTTTATGAAGCGCATGCAGGCGTTGCCCTTAACCAAGGGAGTACCCTCTGGCTGGATGCAGGCATTCTCCCTTCTAACTTGGGGTTTGAAAGCGCTATCTCTACCGAAAATCCTACCCTGACGCGCTCTTTACTGGCAGAGAACTCGCCTTACTTTCTGGCTGGTGCCCGGCTGTCGTATGCGCCGGATAGTAAATGGTATGTGGCAGCACTTGTGTCTAACGGCTGGCAGCGTATCCAAAGGGTACCCGGCAACTCGCTCCTCAGCTTCGGAACGCAACTCAGTTATAGCCCCACTGCTAGCACCCTGCTGAACTGGAGCACCTTTATCGGCACAGACTCCCCGGATGCGGCCCGAAAAATGCGCTACTTCAACGATTTCTATGCCAAGTTCGCTTTAGCAGACCGGCTCCACTTTATCGCTGGGTTTGATGTTGGATTTGAGCAGAAGCAAAAAGGTAGCAACTCCTACAATACCTGGTACAGTCCCATCCTGATCACCCGCTATACTTTTGATCGGGAATGGGCAATTGGCTTGCGGGCAGAATATTACGCTGACAAGTATAACGTCATCGTGGCACAGCCCAATAATATTCCTTTCAAAACGGCCGGCTTCTCTGCAAATCTGGATTATATGCCTGCGCCCGCCATTATGTGCCGCCTGGAGAGCAGGTGGTTTACAAGCCCAAACTCTTTGTTTCTGCGCGATGGCAGGTATGTTGGCGACAATGTAGCACTGGTTGGCTCTATTGCTGTGAAGCTCAGCAGATAATGATCTGCTTTGTTGATAGCCCTGCCTATGCCGGTGCTACACCTTCTGACAGCAAAGCCAAACATTGCGGCCGTAGAGGCAGTTACATACTAGAGGCCAACCAGCTAAAGCATCTATTTGACCCTGACTATACTTTTACCGTAAATAAAACAATTTTAGTAATAGAATACACCTTAATGGAACAACACGACCCCTCCAATATGACAGAACAGCTCCCTCACAAGCGAAGCACCAAATACCTGTTATTACTTTCTCTCAGCGCCTTAGGTGTGGTGTATGGTGACATCGGCACCAGCCCCTTGTATGCTATCCGAGAGTGCTTCTACGGCGAGTATGGCGTGCCTCCCATTCACGATAACATCCTGGGTGTGCTCTCGCTGGTGTTCTGGTCCCTCATCCTGGTCATCTCCTTTAAGTACCTAATTGTGGTGATGCGGGCCGATAACGAGGGAGAAGGCGGTATTCTGGCGCTGATGGAGCTAGTGCTGCCTTCCAGTAAGAAGTGGTACTACAGCATGGTACTGGTGATGGGTTTGTTCGGAGCAGCCTTGCTTTATGGCGATGGCATGATCACTCCGGCCATCTCCGTGCTCAGTGCCGTGGAAGGGCTAAACGTGGCCACGCCACTCTTCGAGCCCTATGTGATTCCCATTACCATAGCCATCCTGCTGGGCCTGTTCCTGTTGCAAAGCAAAGGCACCGGCGGCGTGGGTAAGATCTTCGGCCCTATCGTGCTGTTCTGGTTTCTGGTGCTGGCTGCGCTGGGCATTTCTGCGATCATCAAAGATCCGGTGGTACTCAAAGCCCTAAACCCCTACTATGCCGCTATCTTTTTCGAACAGCACGGTTTTCATGGGCTGCTGGTGCTGGGTGCGGTGTTCCTGGTTGTAACGGGCGGTGAAGCTCTCTACGCTGATATGGGCCACTTCGGCCGGTTTCCCATTCGCCTGGCCTGGTTTTGCGTGGTGCTGCCTTGCCTGCTGTGCAACTACTTCGGGCAGGGCGCTTTGCTGCTCGATCATCCTGAGCTGGCCGTGAACCCCTTCTTTCACCTGGCCCCTGCATGGGCCCTATACCCACTGGTCATTCTTTCTGCCTTCGCTACAGTCATTGCCTCGCAGGCCGTAATCTCGGGGGCTTTTTCGCTCACGTACCAGGCCCTAAACCTGGGCTACTTCCCCAGAGTATCGGTCCTGCATACTTCTGAGCGGGAGCGGGGCCAGATCTACATTCCTCAAATCAACTGGATCATCTTTGCAGCCACGGTGAGCCTTGTAGTCGGCTTTGGCAGCTCCAGCAACCTGGCTGCCGCTTATGGGGTGGCCGTGACTACCACGATGGTCATCACCAGTGTGCTGGGCTTTATTGCCATGCGCAAGCTGTGGAAGTGGCCCTTGCCCTTTGCTATCGGGCTGACAATCTTCTTTCTGATCATCGACTTCTCCTTTTTTGGTGCTAACATTCTCAAAGTGGCCGAAGGCGGCTGGTTCCCGCTCATGATCGCGACCATCATCTTCCTGATGATGCGCACCTGGATGGCAGGACGGCGGGTGCTGCGCAGCACCTTACGCACGCTTACTCCCCCGCTTACATCATTTATCAAAGGCCTGGAGCAGCACCCGCCGCATGTGGTGGAAGGGACAGCCGTTTACATGACCGGAAATCCCAAAGTAACGCCCCCGGCATTGGCCTTGAACCTGCATCACAACAAAATACTCCACACCCAGGTGGTGATCTACAGCCTCAAAGTAGAGAAAGTGCCTCATGTAGCGGCTGGAGCCAAGTACCGGGTAGAGGAAATAGCGCCTGGCTTCTTTAAGGTGGTCGAGTGCTACGGCTACATGGATAAAGTAGACATGCAGCAATCTGTGAAAGCCCTGCAGCAAATGAAAACGCCGCTGCAATTGATCGATACCACCTACTTTATCGGGCGCGAAACCCTCATCCCTTCCAAAGATGTGGGCCTACATAAATGGCAATCAAAGCTTTTCACGATTCTGACCATGAGCTCGCAACGAGCCACCAAATACTTCAACATTCCATCCAGAAGGGTGTTTGAGGTCGGCACCCAGATCAAAATATAAGGTATAAGTTCAGGAGCAACCGCAAAAATCCATTTCTTCAAGTATAACTGACTTTTGCGGTTGCTTTCTTTAGGGGTGCTATTATCCTACTACCAGGTGTGTTTCCGGGTATTTATAATTTGTGAAGGAGTTGCGTGTACTCAGTGCCACCGCTAGTGTTAGGGTGCCTACCCGGCCAATAAACATCGACATGATGATCACCGCTTTGCCCGCATCCGACAGGCCGGCCGTTATACCTGTGCTCAGGCCAACAGTAGCAAAGGCCGATACCTGCTCAAAAGCGAGCTTCAGAATATCGAATTGGGCATCCGTAATGGATAAGATAAAGATGCTTACAATATTGATCATCACGGCAAAGGCCAGCACTGAAAAAGCTTTGTAGGCAATAGAATGCGGAATGGTGCGCTTGCCGATCTCGAGGTTGCGCTTGTTGCGGATAGTCGTCCAAACGGACAGCAGAATGACAGTGAAGGTAGTTGTTTTGATACCGCCCGCTGTAGAACCCGGAGAGCCGCCAATAAACATCAGCACCATCATCAGCAACAGGGTAGGTACATTTAGCTCTGAAATATCTACGGTATTAAAACCGGCCGTACGCGTGGTAACGGACTGGAAGAACGAAGCTACCAGCGATTCGGCAAAGTTGAGGTGTGAGAGTGTGTTGAAGTATTCCAGTAGAAAGAAGCCGATCATTCCGACGATAATCAGGGCAGCGGAAGTATAAATAGTCACTTTCGAGAGCATTTTCCATTCTTTCCAAGGGGCCTCCAGCCGCCGCCGCATGTTGCTCGGCGAAAGCACATCGAGTATGGTCGGAAAACCGAGCCCCCCAAGTATAATCAGGATGGCAATTACAACGTGTAGCACATATGAGCTGCGGATAGGATCGGTATAAAGCCCCTCGGGGTAGAGTGAGAACCCGGCATTACAGAATGCTGAAATGGAGTGGAAAACAGAAAAGAATATCTTACTGCCAAGGTTCGTAAACTGTGCGTCCGGCCCCCAGGTTGAAAAAACAACCATTGCCCCGACTCCCTCTATAAAGAACGTAAGAAAAATAAGCTTCGGCAGAAGCCCTTTGGTATGGAAAAGAGATTCACTTTCCAGTATCTCATGCATGGCCACGTGCTGCTTCATGCCCAGGCCCAGCTTCATCCAGGAGGCAAAAAAGGTCGCAAACGTCAGAATGCCCAGGCCGCCCAGTTGTATCAGCAAAAGCAACACCACCTGTCCTGAGAAAGTGAGGTATGTCCCCGGATCGACAACGGCCAGACCGGTAACGCAGGCCGCACTAGCCGACATAAAGACGGCATCCACAAACCGAATGCCTTCGGGCGCATTTGTCATTTTAGGTAGCATCAGCAAAGCGGCCCCTCCCAATATCAGAAAAATGAAGCTGAAGATAAAGGTAACGGACGGTTTTAGCTGTAGTGTCAGCAGGTGCACCCGTGTTTCAAAGAGCTCGATCATCAGCAGCACCAGCATGTACAGCGATATGAGCACCCGGTAAAACTCCACCGAAAGCGGAATGCCTATACTTTCAAAAACGGTATAGATGACAGGAAAGCCAAGCAGGTAGGTACAAAACTCGTTGATGAAGATGATAGCCATCAGGAGTCCTTCAAACCAGGTGCGCCTCAAAAAGCGGATCCGTTCAAACGTATACAGGATGCGCAGCAGGTATATGAAGACAAAAACAGCGAGAATGCCGTCAATGGCATAGTATAGCTTCTGCAGGCGTACGGGGCTTTCTACCACGCCATGCGCATACAGCAGCAAGCCAACAGACAAAATGGTCAGCCCATACGTTGTCCGGCGCATAAGGGTATACACCAGCAACTTGCTGCCATACAAACGTCTGTTAAGAGATTCTATGTTCATGCGCTTCCATCAGCCCTATCCGGTGCGCCTCGGCAAAAAGGTGCTCTTTATCTATCGGCACTACGCCCACCTGCTCACAAACCAGGCCGCCCCCCAGGTTACTGAGCCCAGCCATAAACGGCATAGACGTATGCAGTGCTACACATAATGCCGCTATACTTATCACCGTATCACCGGCGCCGGATACATCAGAAATAGCCCTGCGGTGTGCCTGAATGTATGTTTTATCAGCCTTATCGGCTACAAATACGCCCCGCTCCGAGAGTGTTACCAGCACTTGGCTTGTCTGCAATTGTTGCTGCAGTGCTTCTACTGCTTCTTCAAAAGCCGGCAGGTTATCATCGGCAAAGTCCAGTTTTAGACCCTCCTTCAGCTCCTTTAGGTTTGGCTTGAACAAGGTGCAGCCGCTGTAACTCAGAAAGTTTTTCTTTTTAGGATCGACAACGGTCGGAATGCCCCGCGCATTTGCCAAATCCAGAAAACGCCGGATATTGTGGCCAGACAGCACGCCTTTGTCATAATCTTCGAACACCACCACGTCAGCCTGCTCCAGCAACTGCAGAAAACGCTCTTCCAGGTACTGCTCCTCGTAGGCGGTAAGGTTGTGTTCTATCTCCGAATCGATGCGCAGCAACTGCTGTGCTCCGGCTAAAATGCGGTGCTTAATGGTAGTTACCCGTTCAGGGCTTTGCACAATTCCTTCGGTGGGCAGCCCCTTCTCCTCCATCAGGCGCAGGTAAGCAGCCCCGTCCTGGTCGTCGCCAACAACGGAACAAAGCAGTGGCAACGCGCCCATTGCCTGCACATTCAGGGCCACATTGGCAGCACCACCAAGGCGCAACTCGCGCTTCAGCACATTCACTATTGGTACGGGCGCTTCCGGTGATAGGCGCGTTGACTTGCCCCATAAGTAGGAGTCAATCATTACATCGCCCACCACCAGCACGCGTAGCTTGTCGAAGGCTGCAAACAGCTCTTCCAGGCTTGCTATTTGATCCATTACTGCAGTTTTGCCAGGCTGTTCTTGATGCGGCCTAATGCCTCAGTGAGCCTGTCGTCGGAGATAGCATATGAAAAGCGGATACATTGCGGTGCGCCGAAAGCTTCGCCGCTCACCAGGGCTACATGCGCATCGGTTAGCAGGAACATACTCAGGTCTTCGGCTGAATTGATGGTTTTTCCATCCACACTTTTACCAAAGTAGTAGCTCACATCCGGGAAGATGTAGAAAGCACCATTCGGCAGGTATGTTTTAAAACCGGGGATATCATCCATCAGTTGCAGCACCAGATCACGGCGGCGGCGGTATGCCTCTGTCATTTCCAGGGCCGAGGCTTTGCCGCCCTGCAAGGCTGCTGCTGCTGCTTTCTGAGCTATAGAGCAGGTACCGGAGGTCATCTGGCTCTGCATTTTATCACAGGCGGAGGCAATTTCTTTGTTGGCGGCCAGGTAGCCTACGCGCCAGCCAGTCATGGCATATCCTTTCGAGAATCCGTTTACGGTAATCACGCGGTCATACATAAAATCGATGCTGGCCATACTTGCGTGCTTGCCCTCGAAGTTGATGTACTCGTAAATTTCGTCGGCCATTACGTATACCTGCGGATGCTTCTCCAACACTTTAGCCAAGGCCATTAATTCATCTTCATCAAACACGGCGCCTGTTGGGTTGCAGGGCGAGGAGTACATTACCAATTTGGTATTAGAGGTGATGGCTTTCTCCAACTGCTCCGGCGTTACTTTATAGTCGTTCTCCAGGCGGCCCTGCACCTGTACCGGAATGCCTTCTGCCAGTTTCACAATCTCTTCATACGACACCCAATAAGGTGAGAAGATCAATACTTCATCACCCGGATTGACAAGGCAAAGTACGGCGTTGGCTATACTTTGCTTGGCCCCCGTAGACACGACAATCTGATCCGGCTTATAGTCCAGGTTGTTATCGCGCTTGAATTTTGCAGCTATTTCCTGCCGCAGGTCCAGGTAACCAGGTACCGGCGTATAGAAAGTAAAGCCATCGTCGATCGCCTTTTTGGCGGCATCTTTTATATATTGCGGCGTTTGGAAGTCAGGCTCACCAAAGCTCAGGTTAATCACATCGAACCCTTGTGCTGCCAGCTCCCGGCCTTTTTTAGCCATAGCGATAGTTTGCGACTCTGCCAGTGCAGAAATTCTGTCAGATAAGATATGGCGTTCCTCGTCTAGTTTGTACATGTGGTTAGTCGTTTAGCCAGCAATTTACTTAGAAAGCTACAGACTTTCCACACCCTTGGCAGGATTATTCTGGTGTTCGCACGAAAACTTAACGCAGTTTACCCGGCAAGACCGGGTAATTACTAAGTATAGCAGGGCGGAATGAAGAGAATTTTACGGGTTAGAAGTTACCACAGATTGGAAGGGCAGAACACTTTGCGCAGGTTAAACAGCCGTGCGCCCACCACCACCTCGTGGCTGCCACCGCCGAAGCCATTTAGCTCCTGTAAACCGGTATCGTAGGCATAGCCCACATCAAACGTGTTGCTCAGGGTTAAACCTGCCAGCACAGCAAAACTGCCGTTCTGACGAACCGAGCCTCCTACCCACATCCGGTTTTCATACAAAGCCCGCAGGTTAAAATCAATGGAGCCGGGCAGCGGTTTCAGCCACATCACCATCACCGAAGGAATCAGGCTCAACCGGTCGGACACATCATACTTATAGGCGCCTGTGGCAAAGTAATGTACATACTGGCCGTTCTTCTCCATTGTTACGTCATCAAAGTTCTCTCTGTTAGCCAGCAGTTGTGTAGCAGACATGCCCAGGTAAAAATTGCTGCTATAAAGCCAGAGCCCCATCGACAAGTTAGGCTTGATCGTATTCCAGTCTACTTTGGCATTATCAACGGGGTCATAAAACGTAAGCTTATCCGAGCGCAGGTTTTGTTGCATGATACCGGCAGCGGCACCTGCCGACAATTTTACTTCGTCGCTCAGCAGCAGGTGGTAAGCATACGATAAACTTGCCTCGGTCCGCGAAAAGGCGCCTATCTTGTCGTGCATCACCATCAGCCCCACCCCGTGGTGCGGCTTAGGTTTTATCATCCGATTTTGCGGCAGTGTGTTGAAAGATGGCGTTGACTCTGTTCGCTGGGCATTGCGTGCCACAGAGCTGTACCCGATCGGGGCATGCACGCTGAGGTACACTGTAGATGGCGAGCCCTCCATTCCTGAGAACTGCTGCCGACTTCCCAGTTTCACATCCGTGTACTCTTCTATACCTGAAATAGCCGGGTTCAGCAGGTAGTTGTTCATGATGTACAGGTTGTACTGCGGCTTTTGCTGAGCAAAGGCCACGACTGCACAACACATAATATACATAAAGGCTAAAACTGCTCTCATAAACACATTGTGTCATACTACTGAACCACGTTCAGGTAGCCGGTTAGCTGCCGCTTGCTGGGCAGTGTAAAAATGTAGAAGTAAGTTCCAACAGGCACTACACGGCCCCTGTAAGTGCCGTCCCATTCATTCTGATAGCTGTCGTTTTGGTATATTTTGTTTCCCCAGCGGTCAAACACCTTCAACTGTACTCCCGGAAACTCTAGAATATTGCCAATTTTCCAGTTGTCGTTTACGCCATCGCCATTCGGGGAGAAAGCATTTGGTATCTGCAGTACTTTTTCAACTAATACCAGTACCTCATCCGTATCCTGGCAACCAGCTTCGTTGGTTACTGTAAGGGTATACGTAATCGTTTCTTTCGGGCTGGCAACCGGGTTGGCAATTTCCGGGTCGCTGAGGTCGGTAGCCGGCTCCCAATGATAGGTTACTCCGCCGCTGCCCTGCAGCACGGCACTCTTTCCTTGTTCAATAATTACAGTTTCTCCCGCATCAGCCTCCGGAAATGGTATAATAAGCGCCTGTACCGGTACTCTGGTACTTTCACAAGCGCCCCGCACCACTGATACATAGTATGTTTTAGTAGCCGTAAGCTTTGGGGTGACAAAGGTGCTGCCGGTGGCATTTGGTATCGGAATCAGGCTTTCGGCATCATCATACCAGCGGTAGCCGTTGCTGTCCCCGCCGTAAGCTACCAGGGTCAGGCTCGTCGGTTCGCAGGAGCCACTGCCCTGTACCATTGGGGGTTCTACCGGCGCACGTACCTCTACTTTCACCGCGTTAGAGGTAGCGGTAACATTACAGCTGTTGTTGATGTCTAAAGTATAGGTACCGCTTTCTACCGCATCATACACCGTATCCTGAGCAGCCGAGATCACCTTTCCGTCTTTTTTCCACTGGTAGAGCATTCCTTCTATGGCTTTGGTGTGCAGGCGTACGCTCTCGCCACTGCATACGGTAGTGGGGCCTGTAAAAGAAATCTTGGGAGCCGTAGGAGGAGTTTCAACAATCGCCTGCACCGGCGTTCGAGGGCTTTCACACTGGCCGTTGGTTGTAGCTACATAAAAGGTGGTTGTTTTGCTCAGCGCATCTGTCGTAAATGTTTCATTTACAGCTCCTGAAATAGCAATACTCTCTTTGCTGGTGTACCAACGGTAGCTACCGTTGGTGCCTCCTTTAGCCGTAAGCGTGATTTTAGTATTTACACACCCCCGGCCATCTATAACTTCGGTTATCTTCGGAGTAGCAAGCAGCGTACCTTTCAACGTATTGGAGCTGGTATAGGCGCCGCAGGTGTTAATTAAATCTACCGTATACAACCCCGACTCTTTCGTAACCTGCACCAGGCTGTCTTTTCCGAATGGTATGCCGTTCTTTTTCCAGACATATTTTACATGGGGTATATCCGGAGCCGTAAGCACCAGGCTATCTCCTTCGCAGAACTCCAGATTGTTCCTAGCTACAATAGAAAAGGAAGGTATGGGGTGATCGATCACAAACTCTGTGGGGTTTTGGCTGTAGGCCGGTCCGCAGGAATTCGTTTCAAGTATGGAATACACGCCGGGCTCTGTCACGGTAATACTGGTCATCCCCTTAAATTCATTAATTGTTTGCCCATCCTTTCGCCAGTAATAGCTGGTACCTTCTATAGGCGTAACAGAAAAGGTAACGCTTCCGCTTTCGCAGTACGTAGTAGGGCCTGACACCTGAATAACCGGTGCAATCAGTTTGTCATTAACAATAACCTTGATCTTGTTAGAAGTACCTACACAACCATCGGCATCCGTCACCTTGGCGTAGTAGGTACCGGATCTGGTCACGTTAATAGAAGTGGAAGTGGTATTGCCATTGCTCCACTCAAAACTTATCATGGGTGGAGTCATGTCTTTTGTAACAAGGTTGAGAATGACACTTCCTCCCTTACAGATATAGATTTCTTTGCTATCGGCAGGGAAAGGTGCCGCAGCCTGTATTTTTGGCAGTATCTGTGGCGTGCAGGCAGCTTTGGCAGCAGTACTGCCAGAAGTTGAGATTTCCTGCGCTGACACGTGACCGCATGCCACTACAAGGCTAAACCATAATAAGAGCGTTAGCGTGATATAGTGCTTCTTAAGTAGATTGGGGAGCATAGGGTGATAAAACGACGGACACGTATTTTCCTTATATTTTTAGTATCATCAACTATGCAATACCCGTTTTCGATTAAAAAAGTTTTAATAAGTTTATTAAATATAGAGCTATATAGATTATTAGTTAAAGACTAGAAATTTAGCAATAAATAATAAAATTTATAAGTATAATCCAGTTAGCAGAAATCTGTAGTATGTACTTTCACTAAACTTGTCTCTTTCGAAATGATGCAAGAATTTTATCTGAACTTGAGAGGGATGCTAGTGCTGAAAGACCCTTTTATAGTAGCGGCTGATAGAAAGACGTATATAAAGACAATCCAGAAAGCGCATGCGCTCTTGCTATACAGGTTGCTTGTAGTGAGTGAAAAAAAAGCACAGGATGAGAGGCAAACCGGCTTCCAACGATGTTACCACAGATTAGAAGGGCAAAGTACTTTCCGCTTGTTGAGCAGGCGTATACCCAATACCACTTCGTGGCTCCCGCCGCTGATGCTGCTCAGATCGCTGATGCCAGCGTCATAAGCATAACCCAGATCAAAGGTATGGGTTAGCGTCAGTCCTGCCAGAAAGGCCATACTATCTTTTTGCCTGTAAGATACTCCTGCCCAGATCCGGTTGTTGTAGAGCGCCCGCAGGTTATAGTCAACTGAAACGGGCAAAGGCCGCAGCCATTTTACCATCAGCGAGGGAATTAAAGCAAATCTTTCGCTTACAGCAAGCTTGTAGGCTCCTGTCACAAACAGGTGCGTGCGCCCTTCGCCTGCCGCCCCGTTTTCGCCATCAAACAATAGCGAGTTACCCAGAAGCTCTGCCGCTGAAACACCCACATAAAATTCGCTTGAGTATAGCCACAGTCCGCTGGAAAGATTCGGCCGCCAGGAGCTTCTGTCTGATGCTGCCGCATCGGCAGGATTCGCAAAATGAAGGCTGCTGCCTGCCAGGTTCAACTGCGTTACGCCTACTGCAACGCCAGCCGCAACCTTTATATCTTTGGTCAGGGGCATATGATAGGCATAGGAAAAACTGGCTTCGGTGCGCACAAAGGGACCCAGCTGATCATGCATTACTAACAACCCTACTCCGTGGCGCGGCTTGAAATTTTCGTTGCGGTAAGTGCTGCGCTGCTCGCGCTCTGCCGCAAATGCAGGCGTTTTACGTTCGATGGAGCTGCTACTTGTGCCAATGTTCTTTTTAGTAAGCCGTGTATGGGCACTCAGGTAAAAAGTATTGGGTGCATCTTCCATACCCGACCATTGGTTGCGCGCTCCAATCTTGATGTCTGCATAATCCTCAATGCCTGCTATAGCCGGGTTAAGCAGGTAATTGTTTAACATGTACTGGCTGTATTGCGGCTTCTGTTGCCCAGCCGCTAGCAGGGGCAGAATAAGTATGAGAGCCAATAGCATCCATTTTGTCATAGCCATAGGTTAATGAATGATACTGACAGAGCCGGTAAGCTTACGACCTTCTTTCAGCGTGATCACATAAAAATAAGTGCTAACGGGCAGGGCTTTGCCGTGCGAGGTACCATCCCATTCGTTGTTATAGTTTGTCTTTTCATAGATCCTGCTTCCCCAGCGGTCAAAGATTTCTACCCGGGCATCGGGGTAGCCTTCCAGCGTAGCAATTTCCCAAGTCTCGTTCACCCCATCGCCATTGGGCGAAAAAGCATTGGGTATAACGAGCTCTTTTCGCACGATCACCTTCGTCTGCCCGGTTGTCTGGCAGCCAGCTGCCGTGGTTACCACCACGGTATAGAGGGTCGTTTGCTCCGGCTGCGCCACCGGACTTTCGATGGCAGTATTGCTGAGCCCTGTGGCAGGCGACCACTGGTAAGCAGCTCCTCCAGCGGTGCTTTGCAAAGTTACACTACTTCCTTTCTCCACAATTATTTCGGCATATGGGGCTACATCCGGAACAGGGTTTATAACCGCTTTAACCGGTACCCGGGGGCTCTCACAGTCATTCCGCAACACAGAGACATAGTAGGTAGCAGTAGCTGTAAGCGCAGGCGTCGTATACCTGCTGCCAGTTTCAGGAAGCGGAGCACCACCCACAGCCGCCGAATACCAGCGGTACTCCCCTGCTTTAGCGCCCGTCGCGGTGATACTGACTTCGCCCGGGCCGCACCGCTCCACATCAGGCACAACAGGTGCTAAGGGCACCGGCACAGCCTTAACAAGTATAGGACTCGCAGTTGTGGTGCCGCATACAGTTGTGACAGCAAGGGTATAGCTCCCCGAAGCAGTGGCGACAAGTTCAGGCCTGTTCTCGCCAATCGCGACTCCGTCCCGTTTCCACTGGTACTTTGGTCCAGCTACTCCTCCCGGCATACTTAGTGTTACGCTTTCGCCAGCGCAGAAAGTAGTACTGCCAGAGGCCGTAATCTGCACCGGTGCCTGCAACGACTTACACCTGACTTTGATCCGCACATTTGCTGTGGCTGTTTTAGCATAACACTGGTCCGTCCCGACATCACTGATCTCATAGGTCACCACATCGTCCACATCCGCTATCCAGGCATCCGGCGTATAGAGCAGCTTGTTCCCTACAATCGTTGCCACGCCTTTGCCTACCTGGTGCCGGATACGTGTCAGGATCAAGGAGTCGCCGCCTCCGGTATCATTTGCCAGCACATCTATCTGAATCGGCTTGCCTGGTTCCGCTTCCACCACATCGTCGTTTGCCACCAGTTTGCTGTCATGCAGTACGCAGATGGTCTGCTCATTCGAACTGCCGCCTGTAGAACCGGTAAAACCATAGTATACTTCTGTAGTGCCTTTAAACACGTTTTTCACAATGTCATCGGTGTGGCTGAAACGCTGCTGCCCGTCAAAGAAAAGCTTCAGCTCCTTTGTAACAGGGTCCCACGAAATCTTATAAGTATGGCACTGGTTATTTTCGACATCTGCACTCCCCGGATCTATTTGCAAAGCTGCAACAACAGGGTGTAAGATGTCGCCATTGTAACTCACGGCTGTATGATCGGCAGGAATGTCAGCCGGATCATCCTGGTTCTGCCAGGTATCAAATTCAACTGCTACGGAAGGCTTGATTCCGCCTCCGCCTGCAAACCCAAGATCATGCCCTGTATTTCCCGTCGCATTAAACCCTCTTGGATCATTATGGAAGAGAAAGGCGATCCCATCGGCACCGTCCGCATCTTTCGTTCCCATATAAATGATAAATTCCAGCTCTACCGGTTTAGACAGGTCTATTTTATTTTGTGACCAGATGGAGCCGTAGCGGAACTGCTGATCTTCCGTTATTTTGAAGCACTGGCCTGATAATTTCACAGCATCGCCCCGGGTTACGAACTGTGCATTAGCAACATAAGGGATAGCCAGAGCAGTAAAAATGCAGCAAAGCACAACAGAAGCCCACTTTTTGTCTAAAAAGTAAAAAATGCACCCAAGCAGTAGCGGTATGTTCATAAAGCTATTTTAGCAATAAAAAATAGCATAAGAAAAGTATAAGCATACTCTTTCCCATTATACTTGCTGCCCACCTCTCTGTGCTTAGCTAGAGACCTTCGGAAAGTATAATCCTCTATGCTATAAAGATTAAGGACACTATTTATTCAAAACCAACCTTGAAAATGGAGCAAGATTACCGATTGCAGAACTGAAGGGAGCCGTCGCATTGTTTACACTCATGCAATTATCAGAAAAAGCAAGCGGACTTAATTAGCCCGAGAGCTACTCATAACCTGCCAAGAAAGATCGTAGGATTGAAGTTATCAAAGCATCATTGTGGGCCCGCTATGATGGTGCAGCCCACGAGCAGTGCTACCATAGGTTAGAAGGGCAAAGTACTTTCCGTTTATTGAAAAGCCGCATCCCCAGTACCACTTCATGGCTGCCACTGCTCATGCCGCCCAAATCGCTGATACCGGTGTCATAAGCATAGCTTACATCAAAAATATGGTTGAGGGTAACTCCTGCCAATACGGCGAAGCTATCGTTTTGCCGGTATGATCCTCCCACCCAGACGCGGTTTTCATATATTACCCGAAGGTTGTAATCCAGCGCGCCCGGCAGCGGCTGCGACCACGTCGCCATTACCGAAGGGATAACACTAAATCTATCCGTGACGTCGAACTTATAGGCCGCTGTTAAGAAGAAATGTTTATACAAGTAATTACGTTCTTCTATGTTGTTATCAAAATGCACATCATTGGCAAAGAGCTGTGAGCCAGATAAGCCGACATAAAAGGTACTGCTATAGAGCCACAGGCCCACAGAAAGGTTTGGTTTGGTAGCGCTCCAACTTACCGCTGCATTATCAGATGGGTCCGCCAGTTTAAGTTCGTTCGCCTGTAAGCTTTGCTGAATAATACCCAACGATGTACCAGCCGCCAGCTTAATTTCATCATTCAGCAGTAAATGATAGGCGTATGAAAAACTTACTTCTGTTCTGGAAAACGAGCCAACTTTATCGCGCATCACCATCAGGCCGATGCCATGGTGCGGCTTAACTCTTGTGGCTGGCCGCTGATTCTGTCTTCCGAACGAAGGCGCTGTGGCTGAGCGGCTCCGTTTGCCACCTGAACTGTAGCCAATCGGGGCATGCACGCTGGCATACATGGTAAAAGGTGCGCCGTCTATCCCAGCCCATTGCTGCCGGCTTCCTAACTTCACATCGGCATACTCCTCTATACCCGATATGGCCGGGTTGATGAGGTAATTATTGATCATGTACTGGCTGTACTGCGGCTTTTGCTGCGCTGAAGCAGCGAAGGCATACATACAACAGAAAATGAAAAGTAGAATTGACTTCATAAGTACCTCTTTTATTATTGGATTATGTCCACGTGCCCTGCCAGCTGCTTTTTATCAGGCATGGTAAGCACATAAAAGTAGGTGCTGACAGGTAGCGGCTTGCCTCTATAGATGCCATCCCATTCATTCTGATAGCTCATACTTTCAAATATGCGGTTGCCCCAGCGGTTGAATATTTCTATTTGCACGCCCTTAAACTCGGCGATGTTTTCTATTACCCAGGTGTCATTTACGCCATCACCGTTTGGAGAGAAGGCATTGGGTATACTAAGTGGCTTTCGGACCTGCACAACTACCTGCGCTGTGTCCTGGCACCCCTGCTCGTTGGTTACAGTCAGTGTGTAAGTGGTCGTTTCCGTCGGGTTGGCTGCAGGGTTTTGAAGTGTTGGATTATCCAGGCCTGTCGCCGGCGTCCACAGATACGTTCCACCGCCGCTGCCCTGCAGTGCTATACTTTGCCCGGCATCGATTAAGACCCGTGTACCGGCATCAGCCACAGGCACCGGCTCCACGATTGCCTGAACGGGTATTCGTTCGCTCTCGCAGCCCTGTTTTACCACAGCTACATAATACGTGCGCGAGTGCTCCAGCACAGGGGTTACATAAGTGCTGCCAGTGGCTTTCGCTATCGGGCTCCCGCCGGAAGGCTGATCATACCATCTGTAGTTGCCTGCCTCCGCGCCTTGCGCCGTTAGCACAATGTTTGCGGCACCGCATGCGCTTCCATCCTGCACTACTGGCGGCGCAAGAGGGGCAAGTATACTTACTTTAAGCGTGTTGGATGATGCTGTGACACCACAGGTGTTGCTTGCCTGTACGGCATAAGTCCCGCTTTCCTTTGCAGCGAAGTTCTCTTCTCCAGCTCCGACCGGCACGCCATCTTTCAGCCATTGATAGTGCACCCCTGCAACGCTGGTACGCGTCAACACTACGTTGCCGCCGTTGCAGGTCTGCAGCGCTCCCTGGGCAATAATTTGGGGTGCTGCAGGAGCTGTATGAATGGTGGCCGCTACCATGGTGCGCTCGCTTTCGCACTTGCCATTTGTAGTGGCTACAAAATAGGTCGTTGTACTTTTCAGCACTGGGGTGATGAGCTTTCCGTTCTCAAATCCAGAAATAGCTGCGCCCCCTTTCGCTGTGGTATACCACCTGTAAGCCCCATCCGTACCGCCAGAGGCCGTGAGGGTCAGGCTTTCGTTACTGCACCCTTCAGCACCTACTGCCACAGGTTTAACAGGAGCCGGCAGAACAGTAACTTTAACAACATTTGAGCTGGTAAAGGGACCACATAAATTAGTTATCTCAGCCATATAGGTGCCTGCTTCCGTTACTACCTGTGTTTGTTGCTTTCCTCCGAAGACCACTCCATCCTTCTTCCAGGTATAGGTGGCATACGGTACAGCCGGCACATGCAAGGTGGCCTGTTCGCCGGGGCAGAAAGTTACAGGTCCGTCTACATCAATCGCAAAGGCAGCAACAGGCTCATCTATTCGGATGGTAATGGCATTCGAGCTCTTGATATAGCCACAGAAATTTGAGAGTTCTACGGTGTAGGTTCCGGCCTTGGTAGCCGTATAGGTGTTAGGCCCTCTAAATACCACCACACCATCTTTCTTCCAGTAATAAGATGTCCCTATTATATCGGGCACCGTCATGGTAACACTGCCACTGCTACAGAACTGCAATGGCTCGGATGCAATGATCTTCGGCGGAGTCAGCTTCTTACTAACTAATACTTCGATGGTGTTGGATGTACCCACACAGCCATTCACGTCCGTTACAGTCACATAATACTTGCCCGCTTCCGACACGTTTATGTATTCATCCGTCGCGCCGTTACTCCATAAGTAGCTAACCCCTTTTGAGGCTGTCAGCATCACACTCCCCCCAGGGCACAACATGGTAGGTCCTGTCGCTTTTATGGTTGGCGCAACCGCCGATACACACGCATGCATAGTATAGCTCTGGCTGGTACCCGCTATCGTTTGCGCCCATACTGCTGTTGGTATTCTAAAGAGGAGGAAAGCAGCTATAAACAGCTTGTATAAAGACTTTTCAACGAAAGAAGGCATAAAGCAAATCAGAGTAAATTTATCCAATGGTATATTAAAGGATTTAAATACAGCTAAATATAAATAAAGTTTCATGCAAAACATACATGAATACAATTAATTATAAGTAACATCCGATTTAAGCCTTCTATAGCCGTATTTACCCTAGTGCGATAGTGCTGTTTGAGAAATAAAAAAGCCCGGGCAGTTTGCCCGGGCTTTTTTATTTGTAATGACTTTGTAGCCGATGTTACACTTTGCCGTAAGCCGTCCGCTCCACGATGCTGCGGCCCAGCGTGATCTCGTCGGTGTACTCCAACTCGCCGCCCACCGGCACGCCGCGGGCAATGGTGGTGATGCGCACTTCGCTATCGCGGAGCTTGCGGGTGAGGTAAAAGGCCGTGGTGTCTCCCTCCATGGTGGGGCTGATGGCCAGCAGCACTTCCTTTACTTCGGAATTTGGCAGGCGCTCCAGCAACGACTCGATGTGCAGGTCCGAAGGACCCACGCCTTCCAGCGGCGAAATCACCCCGCCCAGCACGTGGTACAGGCCCTTGTACTGCGCCGTGTTCTCAATGGCGATCACGTCGCGGATGTCGCTGACCACGCACAGCAGGCTGCGGTCGCGGAGCGGGTTGGCACAGATGCTGCACACTTCCGTGTCCGAGATGTTGTGGCACTCCTTGCAGTGCTTCACCTCGGTGCGCATCTTCACCAGCGCCTCGGCCAGCGAAAATGATTCTTCCGACTCCTCTTTGAGTAAATGCAGCGCCAGGCGCAGGGCCGTTTTTCTTCCAACACCGGGGAGTTTGGCCAGTTCCTCAACGGCGTTCTCTATCAGCTTTGATGGGAAATTCATCTAACCTCCTAAATTACTCTATGTTGGCCGAAAGAGACTTGTCGTGCAGGGCGGTACACATGCCCTCCAACTCTTCGTAGGAGCCAACTTTTACGGTGCACTTGCCTTTGTAATGAATGAGCAGCGTACACTGCTCGGCCTGCTCTGCGGTGTGGCGGCACACTTTAATCAGCGTGTCGATCACATGGTCAAAGGTGTTCACGTCGTCGTTGTATACTACCAGGTTGCGCAGGTCGGTGCTCTCTTCCAGCACCGCTACGTCCTCTTGATGTAAAATTTCTCTATCCCAATCCATAGCACAAAATTACGAAAAAATAAGTACTTCCGGAAGCTGCCCGGCATTATATCTGCCCGCCAAACGCTTCCTTTTACCTGCAGCAGCAGCATAATTTTTAACAAAACGCGCCGGGGGATAATTCCGCCGGCCCCGGTATTTTGCCTCTCCGGTAGCAATGCCAAAAAGGCCCCATTTTTGTTCTACACCAATAATCCTGCTTTCTTGCAGAAAGATTTATTAGCTAACATACACCTCAACTATTTGTTAACATGACTATACCCGCTTCTTACAAAAAGGTATTGCTGCTGTTTGTGCTGATCGCGTCCTCGCTTCAGCTGCAGGCGCAGAGCAAAACCCTCTCTATGCAGGATGCCATCATCAACCCGGCCCTGCAGCCCGAGAACCTGGACCAGCTGAGCTGGGTGGCCGGCACCGATGACTATACTTTCATCCAGGACAAGGCGCTGGTACGCGGTAGCGCCCGGTCACCCAAAACCAGCCCGATCCTGACGCTCGACAAACTCAGCAGCGCCCTGCAGGCGGCTGGCGGGCAGGAATTAAAAAGCTTCCCGGAGCTGCAGTGGGCGGATGCCAACTCTTTTGTGGCCGTGACCCAAAACAAAGTATACCGCTACGACCTGCAAACCGGGCAGGCCAATGTGATCACCACCTTCTCCGACTCGGCCGAGGCCATCGACCTGGACCCGACCAAGCAGCGCATCGCCTACACCAAAAACAACAACCTCTATATCTCCGTCCCGGGCGCGCCGGATGTAGCTGTCTCACACGAGGCCAATGTGGCGATCGTGTACGGACAGGCGGCGCACCGCTCGGAGTTCGGCATCACCAAAGGCACCTTCTGGGCGCCTAGCGGCAAACAGCTGGCCTTTTACCGCATGGACCAGACCATGGTGACCGACTACCCGCTCGTGGACATCAACGAAACACCGGCCAAACTCAATAACATCAAGTACCCGATGGCCGGCAGCAAGAGCCACCACGCCACCATCGGCGTGTATAACCTGGCCTCCCGCAACACCATTTACCTGAAAACAGGCGAGCCGGCCGAGCAGTACCTGACCAACGTGACCTGGAGCCCCGACGAGAAGTACATCTACATTGCTGTGCTGAACCGCGACCAGAATTACCTGAAGCTGAACCAGTACGACGCCCTCACCGGCGAATTCGTGAAAACGCTGTTTGAGGAGCGGAACGAGAAGTATGTGGAGCCCGAGCACGGCCTCTACTTTGTGCCCGGCAAGGCCGACCAGTTTGTGTGGGTGAGCGAGCGCAGCGGCTTCGACCATTTATACTTGTATAACACCAGCGGCAAACTGCTGCGCCAGCTCACCAGCGGCGATTGGATGGTGACGGACATTCTTGGCTTCGACAGCAAGGGCAAGGAACTCTACTATACCTCTACCAAAGAGAGCCCGCTGGAGCACCAGCTCTACAAAGTAAACCTGCGCAACGGCAAATCCGAGAAAATCACGCAGGGCAGCGGCACGCACAACCCGACCCTGAGCCCCAGTCGCCAGTATGTGCTCGATAACTTCAGCAGCTTTGACGTGCCGCGCAAGATTTGGCTCTTGAGCAACGATGGCAAGGTGCTGCAAACGCTACTGACGGCAAAAAACCCGCTCACGGAGTATAACCTGGGCACCACCACCGTCTTCCCCATCAAGGCCGACGACGGCACCACGCTGTATGCCCGCATGATCACGCCGCCGAACCTGGACAAGAGCAAGAAGTATCCGGCGGTGGTGTACGTGTACGGCGGCCCGCACGTGCAGCTGGTGACCAACAGCTGGCTGGGCGGCTCCAACCTGTGGATGCAGCTGATGGCCCAGAAAGGCTACGTGATGTTTACTGTGGACTCGCGCGGCTCCGGCAACCGCGGGCTGGCCTTCGAGCAGGCCACCTATCGCCAGTTGGGCACCGTGGAGATCGCCGACCAACTGAAAGGCGTGGAGTACCTCAAGTCGCTGCCTTTTGTAGACGCAAGCCGTCTGGGCGTGCACGGCTGGAGCTTCGGCGGCTTTATGACCACCTCGCTGATGACGCGCACCCCGGATGTGTTTAAAGTGGGCGTGGCCGGCGGCCCGGTGATTGACTGGAAACTGTACGAGATCATGTACACGGAACGCTACATGGACACGCCCCAGCAGAACCCCGAAGGCTACGACAAGGCCAATTTGCTCAACTACGTGCAGAACCTGAAGGGCAAGCTCCTGCTCATCCACGGCACCTCCGACCCCACCGTGGTGTGGCAGCACAGCCTGCAGTACATCAAGAAAGCCGTGGACCTGGGCGTGCAGCTCGACTACTTCGTGTACCCGGGCCATCCGCACAACGTGCGGGGCAAAGACCGCGTGCACCTGATGCAGAAGGTGACGAATTACTTTGAAGATAACCTGTAAAATTTATACTTTTGTGTGTGGCCGCTGTTTTTGCCGCGGCCACACATACTTTTTGCTGCTTTTCCCGTAGGCTTTCATGCCATCAAACGGACCTCATGGTGAAAAAGGAAGTCAGCGCCCCTCTGCCCCGCCCGGCAAGCAGAGCGGTTAATAAAAAAAGATTGTCGGACAGCAACAAAGACCTGACATACTGGTTAAGCAAGTCTCCGTCGGCACGCCTTGCCGCCCTGGAACACTTGCGGCACCTGTATAGCTTATTAGTAAAAATGGAGCTGACAAACGATTTTCAAAAGTTCATTCAAGCGCTGAACGCCTGCGATGCCGAGTACATCATCACCGGTGGCTTTGCGGTGGCCGTGTATGGCTACCCCCGCTATACCGGCGACATCGACATCTGGATCAACCCCACCCCCAAGAATGCTGAAAAAGTGCTGGAAGCTGTGCAGCAGTTTGGCTATACCGAGCAGGAAGTAAACCTGGAGGACCTGACCACGGCCGATATCGTGGTGCAGCTGGGTTATCCGCCCAACCGCATCGACCTGGCCACTGGCCTGGCCGGCGTGCATTTTGAGACCTGCTGGGAGAACCGGGTAAAACTGGCTTTCGGGGAAGTGGCAACCAACTTTATCAGCCTGCAAGACCTGAAGCGCAACAAAAAAGCCACGGCCCGCCAGCAGGACCTGCTGGACCTGGAAAACCTGCCGGAATAGTTTATGCCTGCCATTTCTGCCGCCTTCCGCAAAGCTGTCAAGCAGCTAAGCGAAAAAGAGAAAGAAGCGATCATCCTAAAGGCGGCCCGCCGCGACGCGGAGCTGTACGACCTGCTGCAATACGAGCTGGGCGAACTGACGCTGGACGAAGTATACGAGCAGAGCAAAGACACCATTCACGAACTGCTGCTCACCGCCAATGGCCGCAGCCTGGCCAAGGCGCTCACCAAAGCCTTGCGTAAAGCTCTCAAAGAGGTGGCTCGCTTTAAGCGCATCACCAAAGACCCCAAGGCCGAGATAGACCTGCACCTCTACGTTCTGCGCCTGATCTTCGACAACTTCACCGGCCAGTTCGACAGCTACTACAAAGGCTTTTATACCGCCACGGCCCGTCTGTTGCTGCGCACCCTGCAGCTCATCCGGAAAAACCTGCACGAAGACTACTACCTGGAGTATAAACCGGAGTTGGATAGCTTTCTGGAGCAGATCCACAGCCGCAATAAGCCGCTGCCGGTGGTGTTGCCAAAGGAGTTTGAGGTGGAGTAACGGGAGGAGGAGGTTTAGCAAGTGTACATCTTGCCTGCTGTTCTTAGGCTTGATAAGGCTCTTTTCCTGACAGTAATTTTATACTTTACTTAACCAGCTATACTTATTCACGACTATCTCTTAGAGATACTTCTGGCTTAACTTGATAGCTACTGTTTGCTACTTTATCTGACAGGCTATACTTACTAGCAGCTTTTTCATCCTCAGTTTTATACTTGTCTTGTTTCATCTTTGGTATTGGAGCGCTCTAAGCCCGCGAGGGCACGTCCTCGGGCATCGCGCTGCTTTCGTTTCCTGCCCTCGTGCCTCAGGCTGCCTCGCTAAAAAGCTCGTCACCGGAAACTCTCGAGGCGCTCAACCCAAGGACTGGAATCCTTTCCATTAGCTACTGCTTATACTTGAGCGAAACTTATACTATAACACGTATACTTCTCCAAAGCTATAACAGACTCCCCTCCTTAGTTAAGGAGGGGCAGGGGTGGTTGGACCCGGCTTAGCAACAGGTACCGCATTAGTCCTCTGCTACTTCCACTACTTTCTACAGCTTCCCTAAACCGTAGCTTTACAGCAGTAGGGCGATTTGATGTATGTTTTTCACGGCCTTCAGAAACGAAAACCGCTCTGACCTATTGCGAAGCCAGAGCGGAAATTGAAACTATAAGAAAATCTTGTATTTATTGCTGCGCTGTCACGTTCAGCGATACTACGAAATCATCATAAATGGCTTTGTCGCCCAGGTTGCCGAAGAAGCTTTCAGAGCCGTAGCGCACATCATACTTGGCGCGGTTCACAGTTACATCAGCTTTGGCAGTGGCTACTCCGTTTTTAACAGTTACAACAGCCGGGAAAGTGATCGGGTTAGTGATTCCTTTGATCGTCAGGTCGCCTGTTACAGTATAGTTGGGCTGGCCGGCCGCTGCGTTGGCAATCGGCTTCACGTTGGTGATCTTGAACGTTGCAGTCGGGAACTTCTCTACACCAAAAAAGTCGTCTGACTTCAGGTGGCCCAGCAGTTTGCCCCGATACTCATCGTCCTTGATATCGGTGTTAGAGATAGAGCTCATGTCTATCACAAAGTTGCCGCCTGTTAACTTGTTGTTGTTGATGTGCAGGGCGCCGCTTTGCAGTTTTATGTTGCCGAAATGCTCTCCGGTAACCTTCTTGGCGTGCCACTTGAGCTCACTTTTATCAGCTACAACACTGTAGGCTTTGCCTTTTGTAAGCGCCGCCACCTCGCTAGTGCCGGCAGACGTAGCAGAACCTGAAGGAGAGCCGGCATAAGCTGTAAAGAACAGGGAGCCGGCAAGTGACGCTAGGATGGTAAACTTTTTCATTTTTATAAATTTATCTCTGTTTGGAATAATGCGGTTGTTTATGCTTTAACCTCTGATCTTATTCAGCAAGCGGTTCAACTCCTTTGCCTCCTGCTCTGATAACTGCGTAATGCCAGCTTTTAAGCTCCCTCCTTCCAAGCCGTCCATCTGCTGTAGCAAGGCTAACCCTTTTTCAGTGATCAGCACATCTACCGTGCGGCGGTCTTCCGGACATTGCTTGCGGGTTACTAACCCCTTGGCCTCCAGTTTATCCACAATGCGGGAAGCATTAGAGGTTTTATCCAGCATCCGCTCAATCAACAAGCTAATGGTAGCTGGTTTCGGGTGCTGCCCCCGCAGAATGCGCAAAATGTTAAACTGCGGCAAAGTAAGTCCATAAGGTTTAAACAAGGCTGCCTGTGCCTGCTGCAACCAACCCGAAGTATAAATCAGGTTGATGTAGGCTTTGTGGTACTCACTTTTAAAGGCACTTTGCTGAATCTCCTCCTCTATCTTCATAGATATACGCATTGTCGATGCAAATATATGTACATACATTTAATGTACAAACATATTAAGCAAATTATTAGAAAAAAAGTTTCTTAAAACAGCTGGTTTTCACAACCAACAAACAGAAATTAAGTCAATTATAAGAAAAAGCAATGTTATTTCAGATACAATAGTCCGTCTTTTTCAAGCACTAATTTAAACGGCTCCTCCTCCACCATCATAAAAGTATCCAGGTCGGCAAAATCAAAGGCCTGGCTCAGCTGCATGGCCGACCAGATGCCTAGGCTTGTCTCTACCATACAGCCAATCATGGTGGTGAGGTGGTGCTGCCGTGCTAACTGCAACAAGCGTACCGCATTTAAGTAGCCGCCAGCTTTCATCAGTTTTATGTTGATGCCGTGGAATTGCTCCCGCAGCAGTTCGAAATCAGCTGCATCCGTTACCGACTCATCTGCAATCAGTGGCACCGGGCTCAACGGCTTCAGGTGCGCATAAGCTGCTGCGCAGGAAGCGGGCATTGGCTGCTCCACAAACAAGACTCGGTCGCGGTCCAGTTGTGCCAAAAACGCCAGCAATTCCTCCGGTTCCTGCCAGCTTTCGTTGCCATCTATCACCACAGGCGTTTCGGCAACGCGCAGCACTTCCCGCACCAGGTCCGTTGCGCCTTCGCGGTTTACCTTTACTTTCAGGCTGCTGAAACGCTGTAGCTGGTACTTGGAGATAAACTCCTGTACCTGCCCCGGCTCCATAATCGGTATAGTGAAGCAGGTGGCTTGTGCTTTGGGCGGTGCCTGGCCCAGCAACTGGTGCACGGCTATACTTTTGTGCTGGCAGAAATAATGTAAATACGCCGACTCGATAGCAAAACGGAGCGAATTAGCCGGTGCATACTCTTGTAGCAACTCCAACAGCTCCTCCATACTTTTAACAGTGGCCAGCCCCGACACCAGCAATACCTGGTACTGTTGCAGCAGCAGCTCCGGGGTTTCGCCGTAGCGCACGTTGGGCGCCGCCTCTCCAAAACCGCTGTAAGTGCCGTCTGACACCTGCACCAAAAAGTTAATTTTCTCGTCGCTGGCACTGCGGGCAATTTTCCAGGTATACTTTAGCTTTAAGTGTAGCGCTTCAATCCGCCAGTTCAACATAAGTAAATGTATTTTGTTTGATGATTTTAAAGATGAAGTTGCGCTTTTCCGGCGAAACTACCTAATCCCATTTTATACGAACGAACAGCACCTGTAAAGTTTCAGCACAGTGTTCTTCCCCGCATTTAGCAGTGCCCCGCTTTGCCAATGTGCGCTAAAAACTTATATTTGCTACGTTTTTGTAGTCGTGCCCCATCGGAATGGCCGCAAACAGAAGGCAAAACAGCTGTCTTTTACCGCGGCTACCACTAGGAATCTGTGCACGGGCGCACCCTCTCAACCTACTCGTATGAAGAAATCTTTTTTACCCCTTATTACCCTAGTCTGCATTACGCTGGCTGTTATCCTGAGTGTGCTGGACCATTACATGCTGCTGGCCCTCTCGGATGATGCTTTGCGTGTGGTGCGCTGGATTTGCCTTGGCTTTTTGCTGGCCTATGGTCTGCAGAAACGCTCCCTTACCACCTGGATACTGGTTAGTATGGCTGTTGGTGCCGAGATCGGCTATGACTTCCCGGCCATTGCCCAGGACCTGAGCGTGCTCAGCAAAGTGTTCCTCAAGCTGATCAAAACCATTATTGCACCGCTGATCTTTGGTACGCTGGTGGTGGGTATTGCCGGTCACTCCAACCTCAAACAGGTGGGCAGTATGGGCTGGAAAGCGATTTTATACTTTGAGATCGTCACCACGCTCGCCCTGTTCATCGGCCTTGCCGCCATCAACATCAGCAAAGCTGGCGAAGGTATCGACCCGAAACTGGCGGCAGGACACGAGGAGATTGTGGCACCGGAAAAACAGACAGCTGCTGACATCATCCTGCACGTGTTCCCCGAGAACGTCGCCAAATCTGTGGCCGAGGGACAGGTGCTGCAGATCGTGATCTTTAGTGTGCTGTTTGCCATTGGTCTGGCCATGGTAAGCGAGGACAAACGCAAGCCGATGCTCGACTTCTGCGAAAGTCTTTCTGAGGTGATGTTTAAATTCACCAATGTGATCATGTACTTCGCCCCTATTGGCGTGGGTGCTGCAATTGCTTATACCGTGGGCCACATGGGCTTTGGCATTCTGCTGAACCTGTTCCAACTGCTGGCTACGCTCTATGCGTCGCTGATTGCTTTTGCCGTGTTGGTGCTGCTGCCGGTGGCCCTGATCGCCAAGGTGCCGGTGAAGCGTTTTATCAAGGCGGTGTCCGGGCCGGTTTCCATCGCCTTCGCTACTACCAGTTCTGAGGCGGCCCTGCCGCGTGCCATGGAAGAAATGGAAAAGCTGGGTGTACCGCGTCGCATCGTAGCTTTTGTAATGCCAACCGGTTACAGCTTTAACCTGGATGGTACCACGTTATACTTAGCCCTGGCCTCAGTATTTGTAGCGCAGGCAGCCGGAATTTCCATGAGTTGGGAGCAGCAGCTGGTGATGGTTTTCACCCTTATGCTGACGAGTAAAGGCGTGGCCGGCGTACCGCGCGCCTCGCTGGTGATACTTTTGGGAACAGTAGCTTCTTTCAACCTGCCGGTATGGCCAGTATTTGCCATACTGGGTATAGATGAGCTGATGGACATGGCCCGCACCTCCATCAACGTAACCGGTAACTGCCTGGCCACCGCCGTCGTAGCCCGCTGGGAAGGCGAGTTTCACCCGGAGCGGGAAGTCGGACTGGCAGAAACAACAAACCCGAAACTACGCGATGCGGACGTAAAATCAGAACAAATATCTATTTAGGATTCACCGTAAACCACAATTATCAAGCACAACAGCCCACCCAAACGAGGTGGGCTGTTGTGCTTATGTGCAGGCAATACCTGCCATACTATCCGCTGCAGCTGCTCTGTGCTGGTCTACAAGGAAGCGATAACTTTCTTCTCTTTGCTTCTTGCTATATTTAAAGGCGAAGTGGTATCTTGAAGCGGAATTGGAGAAGAAGAATTATGCGCATATTACATACCTCAGACTGGCACCTGGGTCAGCGGCTCGTAAACCTCGACCGGACAGAAGAACACCAGCACTTCCTGGACTGGCTGCTGCAAACTATCGCCCGGGAGCAGGTAGAAGTGCTGCTTATGTCCGGCGATGTGTTCGATAACGGCGCTCCCTCCAACACAGCCCTGAAGTTATACTATGATTTTTTGCGCCGGATCTGCGCTACCTGCTGCCGCCATATCATTATCACCGGCGGCAACCACGATTCCGTTTCCACGCTCAATGCCCCGAAAGAACTGCTGGAGTGCTTCAACATTTACGTGGTTGGCGGCGCCTCGTCAGACCCGCTGGAGGAGCTCATCCCCTTAAATGATGAAGCTGGCCAGCTCCAACTGGTGGTCTGCGCCGTGCCGTTCCTCCGCGACCGTGACGTGCGTTTATCCATCCCCGGCGAAACCTTTGAAGAACGCGAGCAGCGCATCAAACAAGGCATAGCAGCGCATTACGCCGCTTTTGTGCCCCACGTGCAACCGTATAAAGCCCAAGGTATACCGGTGGTGGCCATGGGCCATTTGTTTGCAGCCGGTGGCACCGCCTCCGATAGCGAAAAAGAGATACACGTCGGCAATCTGGGCCAGATCGGTGCGGAGCAGTTCCCCAAAGAGTTCGACTATGTTGCACTTGGGCACCTGCACCGGCCGCAGCAGGTGAACAACACCCACCATATCCGCTATTCAGGCTCCCCTATCCCGCTTAGCTTTAGCGAAGTAACGGATACCAAAGTTATTTTTATACTTGATTTTGCCGATGGCAAACTGCAGGACCTGCACGAACTGGAGATACCCTGCTGCCGCAAGCTGGTGCGGTTTAAAGGGCCGCTGGAAAAGGTTAAGCAACAGCTCACCACCTACAACAACAGCGCCTACACACTAACCGCCTGGGCTGAAGTGCAGTTGGAACTGGACGCACCGCTCCCAGACCTGCACCAGCAGTTAGAAGCCATTTTAGAGTTGAAACGAGAGGAGCTGCAACTGCTCATTCACCGGCCGCCTATCCTCAGAAAATCGCCTCAATCGCTGGAACAGCAGATGCAGGAAGCAACAGACCTGCACGCACTCCGGGAGCAGGATGTCTTCCGGAAACGCTGCGAAAGCGCCTTTCCGGATAGCGACCACACGGAACTTGCAGCTACTTTCTCGGAACTGTTGGAGCTGATGGCACAAGGAGAGTTAGAAAATTAGAAAGTTGGTATGATCTTGCAGTGTGCGCAGCAGCTTTGAACGTCGGGCAGGCCACAAAGGAAAAGCTACAAGGCTTCTACTTCATAAATTTACAATACTCTACTGCAAGTATAAGCTTCTCCTCCAAAGCATACTACAAAAGCAGTTAGACTGCACCACTGCTGTATAAAATTTAGAATACCCATGAAGATTCTCTCCGTACGCTTCCAGAACCTCAATTCCTTAAAAGGGGAACATGAGATCCGCTTTGACCAGAGCCCACTGGCAGAGGCGGGGCTGTTTGCCATCACCGGCCCCACCGGCGCAGGCAAAACATCCATTCTGGATGCAATTACGGTGGGATTATATGGCCTGGTGCACCGCCACAGCAGTGATAAGCCGCTGGAACTGATGACGCGCCACACGGCCGAAAGCGCTTCGGAGGTGGAGTTTGAAGCCAATGGCAGGCGCTACCGTTCTAAATGGCACATCCGCCGCAGCCGGGGCAAAGCAGAGGGCAACATTCAACCGGTGCACATGGAGCTCTGCGATATGGCCGACAATGAGCCCTTTGACCTGAAACCAAGCCAGGTGCCGGAAAAAGTAGCGGAGCTTTGCGGCCTGGACTACAGCCAATTCCTGCGCTCGGTGATGCTCTCGCAGGGTGATTTTGCCCGTTTCCTGAAAGCCAGCCCCAATGAACGCAGCAGCCTGCTGGAGAAGATCACCGACACAGGTATTTACTCCCAGATCTCGCAGTTTGCCTACGAAAAAACCAAAGCTGAGCGCCAGAAGCGGGAAGAATTGGAGCGCCGCCTGCAGGATACCGAACTGCTGCCCGAGGAGCAGCGGCAGGCGTATCAGGCAAGTATAAAGGAACTCGCCGGCGAGGAAGCTATACTTGCCGGAGCGATTCAACAGCTGCAGGAGAAAGTGCAGTGGCTGCAACAGGTGGCGCAGCTGCAGGCTAAACAACAGCAGCAACAAGCTGCTTTGCAGGTGCAGGAGCACAAGCTTACAGCGCTGCAGCCCGAGTTCCGGAAGTTGTACCAGCATGAACAGGCGCATCAGTTTGCCGGTGAAATGGCCGAGATCCGCAACGCGACCGGGAAAGTAACGGAGGTGCAGGAACAGCTACAAACCCTCACCAGTCGGCTTCCTGCTTTGGAGGCGGAACTGGAGTTGGCCGGCAACATAGCCACCGAAGCAACCCGGACACACCAGCAACAGGAGGAGGCGCTGCAGAAGCTGGAACCGCTGCTGGCGCAGGTTAGCAAACTGGACCACCAGCTCCACAGCAGCCGCGAAGGGTATGGCAAGGATAAAGCAGCCTATGTTTCTTTGGATGAACAGCTGCAGCAGGAACAGGCATTTCTGCAGCGTAAACAGCAGGAACTTGACAAGCTGACGCAAGAGGCGACAAGTATAAAAGGTTGGCTGGCACAAAACGAGCGGCTGTATGAGCTGCCCAATGTACTGCCCCGATTTGAGCGTTCAATTGAAGATATTGAACAAGTTGAATTGCGTATCAAACGTACTAAGTACGAGCAACAAGAACTGCAACAGCAACACCGCCAGGAGGCAACGCAAGTGGCAACACTGCAACAGGAGCAGGCGCAACAGCAACATCGCCAGGAGTCACTCAGCAAAAAGAAAGAAGAAAAACTTACGCAGTTGCAGGCCATACTTGCTGACAGAAGTATGGAGGAGTTGGAGCAGGCGGCGCAGACACAACCTGCGCTGGTAGCCAGGTATGAGCGCATGCACGAACTGGCACAGCAGTATGCCGGATATGAGCAAAAACTGCAGAGTATCCACCGGCAACTGGCGCAGCACGCCACGCAAACAACAGCGGCACAACACCAGCTTCAGGAAACCCAGCATAAGTATAAGCAGGCACTCGATCACCTGGAAGCACTCCAGAAATTAGTGTTACTCCAGCAGCAGATGCAGCAATATGAGGAGGCGCGCCATACTTTAACACAGGACGAGCCCTGCCCCTTGTGCGGCTCCACCCATCACCCTTTTGTTGAAAACGGCTATACCTTTAACCTGCCGGAAGAAGTGCAGAAGCGCGACAGGCAGCAGGTCCAGGTAAAAGCGCTGGAGAGCCGCATACAACAACTGCAGGTAACGCTAAACACGCTGGCACAACAGCAACAGCTGGCCACCACTGCTAAAACAGAAACGGAAACAGAGTCCGGGCGCCTGAAGCAGGCATATGCCCAACTGTTGGAAGGACTGCCGCAACAAGTCGCCATTACTGAAACAGCACAATTAACGGCCCTGCTGCAGGTGCAGCAGGCAGCGGCTAATGCTTTGCAGCAGCAACTAGCGCAGGCACGGGCATTAAGCCGGGAACTGGAAAGTATAAAACAGACCTTGCAACAACTTCGGGAGGAGCAGATACAGGCGCAAGCCAGGTATAACCAGCTGCAGCAAAGTGAAAAGCTCCGGCAAACCCAACTGCAGAAGCTGAATGACTTGCTGGCTGATGAACAGGAGCAACAGCAGGCACACACTGAAACTGCCGAATCGTTTGCCGCCACCTTTGGACTCAAGTATAAGCCTGAGGAGCGGCGGCAGTTGCAGCAAAAACTGGAGCAACTGGCAAATGATTACACGCAAAAGCAGCAGGCGCTGGAGAACATGCGCGAGCAATATGCTGCGTTGCGGGAGCAGGTAAAAAACCTGCAGGAGCGCGTACAGGAAAAAGCAAAGGAGTTACTGGAGCGCCGGCAGGCACTGCAGGAAGCACACGAACAGCTCCTCGCCCTAAAGGCAGAACGTCAGCAGCTGTTTGGCGCGAAAGATCCGGAGCAGGAGCGGCTGCGCACCCGCCAGGAGGTAAAAGCATGCGCCACCCAGGCCGAAGAAGCCCGTACCAGGCAGCAACAAAAGCAACAGGAGCTGCAGGAAGCCCGCACACGGCAAGCGGAGTACCTGGCCCGTCATCAGCAAAATAAATCTGTGCTGGACGAGTTGCGCGAAGGATTACTGCGCGTGCTGCAGCAAAAAGGCATTGCCACCGTAGAAGCATTGAGCCAAATGTTGCTGGAGCGCGACGAAGCCGACCGCCTCGCCAACCTCAAGGCGCAGGCCGAAAAGCACCTGACCGAGTTGCGCAAAAGCTGCAGTGATGCGCAGCAGGAACTGGCGCAGGTGCAGGCAAAGCAGCTCACCCAAGCTAGTATGGACAGCCTGCAGCAGCAGCAGCAGGAGAAAATAACGCGCCAACGGGAGCTGATCGCACAGCGTGCCCGCCATGAGCAGCTGCTGGAGCAGGATACGCAACAGCGTGAAAAGAACAAAACCTTGGCTGAGCAGCTGCGAGTGCAGCAGCAGGTTTACCACCGCTGGGCGCAGCTCTCTGACCTGATCGGGTCAGCAGATGGCAACAAATTCAGCCGGTTTGCACAGGGGCTCACGCTGGCGCGCCTGGTAGAACTGGCCAACCGCCACCTGCACCAGCTCAACGACCGCTACCGCATTCTCAAGTCGGCTGACGAAGATCTGGAGCTGCTGATCGTGGACACCTACCAGGCGGAGGCGGTGCGCCCGATGAACACCCTTTCGGGCGGCGAGAGTTTCCTGGTGAGCCTGGCGCTGGCGCTGGGCCTCTCCGACCTGGCCGGCCGTCGCACGCAGATCAACTCGCTGTTTATTGACGAAGGCTTTGGTACACTGGATGCCGAAACGCTGGATGCAGCGATCTCCACTTTGGAAAACCTGCAGGCCGGTGGCAAAATGATTGGCATCATCTCGCACGTAGAGGCGCTGAAAGAACGCATCAGCACACAGATAAAAGTGCAGAAACAGGCGGGTGGTATAAGCAAAGTAGAAGTGACAGGCTGAAACCTGGCCTGCTGGCTATCGGACAAACTGCGGCCTCAGTTGCAGAAACGCGTTTCAGTGGCTGCAGGATAAAGACTAAAACAGTAAATAAAATATTACTCCCGGCCCAGATTGTACAAGTATAAATTTTCCTTATTTTCCCTGCTTAATCCAACCTTTAACTGATGAAAACAAACTTTACTAAAACAGCGTCTTTTCTGGTGGCGGCTATTTTATGCTGCACAAGCTGTGCCTCCAGCTACCATGCCGTGCATCCGCAGAGCATTAATTACGGTGCTAAAGTGGAGAGCAATGACATTGTACTACAGTACAAGTATGATGTGCTGGCCGAAGCGGGTAATAAGAAGTATGCGAAGAAAGAAAAACAGCATTTTGTGCAGGTGGTCGCCGTGAAGATCACCAACAATTCGGATCACGTGATAGATGCCACAAATGATTTGAAGTTCTTCGCAGGCCAGAACCAGTTTGCTCCGATTGCTCCGGAATTGGCACAACGTCAGCTCAAGCAAGGCGTGCCCATCTACCTGCTGTACCTGCTGTTCACCCCGATGCAGTTAACAACTACCACCGGTGGGCTAAACGGCGTTTCCCCCGAAACGAACACCTTTCCTTTAGGCGTTATACTTGGCCCGGGGCTTACCCTCTTTAATGTCGTGCGAGCCAGTTCGGCGAATAAACTGCTTCTGCGGGACCTCCAAAGCTACAACATTGCTAACCGCCAGCTCATGCCGGGCGAAACGCTTTACGGCCTTGTAACCATCAGCAACAGCGGCTACAATCCCATTACCATTCAGGCTGGCGAAGAAGTGGCGGAGACCGGAGAATAGGTATACCAGGCTGATATGCAGGTTTTCGGTGTGCCTGTGCAGGCGATTTCTCTGTTTTTATACTTTCAAACTTCTGTCTCTTTTGCATGGCAGCACAGGATTGTCTATTGTTGCACTGTAATACGGCTACCATACGTTTTATAAATATGAAGAGACTCTTTATCCTATTCCTGCTGCTAAGCACCTGCTTTACCTTTGCCTGCAAGCAAAACCACGAGCAGGCACGGGAGGAGTTCCGAAAGCGGCAGCAAGCTATACAGGAGCGGGCAGCAGAAGCACCAGCTACAGCTACACCTGCCCCTGCTGCCGAAAGAGATGACACAACCGCTACACCACCTGCTGAAAAGGCGTCGCAAAAACCTGCTTCTACGGCAGGCGACAAAGTAGTTGGGGTAAAAGACGGCGACACGATTGTGCTGCTGCGCAACGGAGAGGAGGAAACCGTGCGGTTATATGGCGTAGACACACCCGAAAAGACACAGGCTTATGGGCAGAAGGCTAAACAATTTACGTCTGATATGGTATTCGGCAAAACCGTGCAGCTGATCGTGAAGAACAAGGACCGATATGGCCGCACCGTGGGCACGATCATACTTGCTGACGGCCGCAGCCTAAACGCGGAGCTGGTCCGGAACGGCTATGCCTGGCACTATACCGCTTATTCTAAAGATAAGAATTTGGCGAACCTGGAGGCCGATGCCCGCCGCTTTAAACGCGGCCTGTGGCAGGACCCGAACCCCACGCCGCCCTGGGACTACCGCAAAGTGAAACGGAGTGGTAGCAACACGGCTGCTGCAACTGCTTCAACATCCGCAGCTCCGCTTCCGGCGGGAGCCACCAAGCGCATGGTATACCTTTGTAACAGCGGCAGCGCCACTGTGTATTATTACAAAAAGGACTGCGCCAACCTGCAGCATTGCAAAGAAAAAGTTGTTACTGTAACCGAAGCCGCAGCTATTCGCGAATACCACCGCCGCGCCGATAAGTCCTGCGGCCAGTAATTTTAAGTAGTATATTTGAGCATCCGTGCATTTACTTTTTTCATGATCAGCCTCTACCCGATAAAACAAGCCAAGCCTTTGCAAAACTGTATTTCCGCAGCAATTTTCACGCTGCTGCTACTCGCCTCCTGTCAGCCATCAACAGAAAACAAAGCTACAATAACCAGCCAGGTAAGCAGTGCCGCCACACCCGCAGATACGGTGCAAAAAAGGCCTGCTCCTACTTTCTACATCATCCCACCAGATCTGATCCGCAAGCGCGTATGGCTCTGCGATGCCCCGGCAGCAGACGTTTTCCACACCAGAAATGATTGTCCCGTTCTGTTGGAATGCCGTGGCAAAGGCACATTCCGCAATGTGACCCTGCAGCGTGCTATAGAGGAGTATGGCCGCTATAACTGCCCGGTATGCAGCAAAGAGCTGAGCTCCATTTTTGATGAAAACCTGGTGCGGTAACGCCTCAGGCTGCTTTACTATTGGCATGTAATACCAGCAGGGGTACTTTGGCCTGGTAGGTCATGCGCTCGGCAAGGCTTTGGGAGAATAACTCTTTCAAAAAGCTTTTCTCTTTGCGGAGGATAGCCATGGTGTTCCCGTTTATTTTCTCGAAGTAGTGTTTCAGGCCCTCTGCCTGGTGGCGGCTGGTAATTTCCTGGAAGTGGAGCGGCACATCCGGGTACGTCCGCTTCAGCTCCGCCCAGAATTGCTGCGACCGGACGTTTGTTTCCTGCGTTTCCTCCTTCACGGCATGCACCACATGTATATCTGCCCCAAACAGGCTCCCGAGGCGAATCACCTGCTCTAAGGCGCGCTGGTCTTCCTGGGTATAATCGGTGGCATATACAATCCGCTCGATGACAGGAGCAGGAGCCGTAGCCGGCACCGACAGCAAAGGGCATGTTACCTCTTCGGCTACGGCCGCTGTGTTGCTGCCTACCAGCAGCTCTTCTATAGTGCTGCCATGGCCGGTGGTACCCATTACAATCAGATCATAGCCTTCCGTTTCGGTTAGCTGCGCAGCCAGGTCAGTTAGCAGCGCTTCTTTCAGAACATAATCGCAGGTAAAATTACCGGCATGGTTGGCATTAAATTCATGTTCGAGGAACAAGCATTTGGCTTTTAAATTTTCGCTGGCCAGGCGCATCTGCTCGCCCAGGATCTCCGAGGCAGACAGGGCTGTTGCTGTGGTGCCGGTGAGCGGCAAATGCACTACATGCAGGAGTGAGAGGTGCGCATTGGCATGCTGCGCAATGTAAACCGCATACTCCAGCGCCCTGTCAGATGCCCGGGAGAAGTCGGTAGGACAAAGAATTTTTTTCATAACTATTGGTTGTGTTGTGTGTGTTGTGGAACTGGTTGGGGCAGTTTCACCTGCATACGTGGGGCGGCAGAAAAATATAATTATTTTACTCAAAACTTATAACGATGCCCCTTTCTGTACACGTACAGGCCTTCGTTACAAACCTTATAAACGCAGAAGGAGCGGTATGCTGTGCACCCGCTCCTTCTGCAGCAACTTTATCAGCTATTTAGCTAGCAGTTGCCTGTTCTTTTATCTCTTTCCAGGTCCAGTTATACTTGGGCTTTAGGTTGGCATAAGCCTTTCGGAAATACTGCACCACCTCCTCCTGCAGCACTTGTGGCGGTATAGAAGAAGTATAAATTTCCCGTGCAGTGGGGTTATCATATGTTTCTACACGTTTCAAGGCATCACCCTCCAGGCGCAGCAGCGGCCCCGTTTCCGTTATAGAATCAGAGGTCCAGCTGTAGCCGGAAGTTTCCAGTTGGTTGAGCCTTTGAGCCAACGGGGCCAGGCTGAGCCGCGGCAGCGTAGGCCGTGAGGCAATATCGACCCAGGTGGTATACTTGTACTCCAGTTCATAGCGGTTCTGGTCATAGCACATCAGCACAATATCGAACCCGATGGTGCGGCTAAATAAGGCATAATAATGCAGCGGATGGGGCGTTTGAATGACGACCAGCCCGATCTCAGGGTGCCGCGTTAGCTTAGTTTCCGGTTTATACATGTCGCGGTAACCCAGCAGCACGCCGCCTACTTCGTCTTCCCAGGCGCCGCGCTCCCAGTCAGGGTCCTGCAGCACACGGCCAAACTCGCGCAAAAAGTAAGCGAATTTACCTGCACACTGGGCCGCCTCCTTCTCCTCCATTTCGTCGGCGGCAAAGGGCTTATAAAATAGCTCCCGCTCTCTGGCATTGATCCAGCACACCAGCTTCAGCGCTTCGCCAGCCACAGGGTTGTTCAGGTCCAGCTCCCGGAAATCACCGATCAGCGCCATTTGCCGCAGCAGTTCTTCATGCTCCAGCGCCTGCTCCGGGTGCAGTAGCGCCCATACGCCTACAAAGCCGTCAATATCAAAGTGATTGGCGGTGACATAGGGCAGCTCCAGTTCTGGCAAATGCTGACGTAAGGCATTCAGCACAATGCCCGCACTTGTATCGGCGCGGATTGCTTCTGGCGTTGGTGCTCCCCGCCAATGCGAAAGCATGAACCCGTTGGCGTGGGTGCTGTCTACAACCAGGGCTTTGTGGTCTTTCACTTCGGAGAAAGGAATAAAGTGTCGTTTCATAAGGATTTAAAGGTAAGCAGAAGCTTGTATAGAAGCTATACTTTGTGTCTGAGGCCGGGGTTCAACTTAAACTGCTTGCCGGAAAGCTGTGCTTTCTGTTTGGCAGGCGATCAGCACCAAACACGACATCCTGGCAAAAGCGCGCTGCTGCCACCTTTTTCCGATTCTCCTACGTATTTCGTAACTCGTGTCCTCAAATCAACAACCATGACCTTGAAAGATATTTACGCCACCTCCCTCACCCTGCTCACTGATCTATACCAGGTAACCATGGCGTACGGCTACTGGAAGCAGGGGATGGCGGAGCAGGAGGCCGTATTTCACCTGAACTTCCGCAAAAACCCGTTTGGCGGCGGCTATACTGTAGCGGCAGGCCTGGAGTATGTGGTGCACTACCTGGAGCAGCTACAGTTCCGGCCGGAAGACCTCGCTTATCTCGCCTCATTAAAGGGGAGCCAGGGCCAGCCACTATTTGAGCAGCCTTTCCTGGATTACCTCCGCGACCTGCGTTTTTCCTGCACCATAGATGCCATACCTGAGGGTACAGTGGTGTTTCCTAACGAGCCGCTGGTGCGGGTGCGCGGACCGTTGCTGCAGGCGCAACTCATCGAAACACCGCTGCTCACTATTATCAATTTCCAGACGCTGATCGCGACCAAGGCCGCCCGCATAAAGGATGCCGTAAAAGGAGACCAACTGATGGAGTTTGGCATGCGCCGTGCGCAGGGCATCGACGGAGCCCTTTCGGCCACCCGGGCTTCCTTTATAGGCGGGGCCGATGCGACCTCCAACCTGCTGGCTGGCAAGTTGTTCAGCATTCCCGTTCGGGGTACCCATGCCCACAGTTGGGTGCAGGCCTTCGACTCGGAGGAAGAAGCGTTTACGGCTTACGGCGAAGCTTTTCCGACCGACTCTGTTTTTCTGGTAGACACCTATGATACCTTGGAAGGCGTGCAGCATGCCATTGCCGTCGCTCAGAAACTACAGCCGCAGGGCTTTCAGTTTGGCGGCATCCGCCTCGACTCCGGCGATTTGACTTACCTGAGCGTGGAGGCGCGTAAGCTCCTGGACGCTGCCGGCTTCACCAACACCAACATTGTTGCCAGCAACGACCTGGATGAACACCTGATCACGAGCTTAAAGCAGGAGGGCGCTAAAATAAATGTATGGGGCGTGGGCACGAAAATGGTCACAGCCTACGACCAGCCAGCCTTAGGTGGCGTGTACAAACTGGCTGCTATCCGAAAAGAAGGAGGCGATTGGGAATACCGGATCAAGCTCTCGGAGCGCCGCGATAAAACTTCTAACCCCGGCCTGCTGCAGGTGCGGCGCTTTTACGACGGCAGCGGCACCTTTTTGGCTGATATGATCTATAACGAAGCAGAACCGCTGCCCCAGAAACTGCAGATCGTGGACCCGCTGGATAGCACGCGTCGCAAAACAATTGCTGCCAGCACTCCTTCAAAAGAGCTGCTGGTACCTGTGTTTAAAGAGGGAAAATGCGTGTATACTTTACCGGACCTGCGAACAATTCAGGCAAAAACCAAAGAAGAAGTAAACCGCCTGCACGAGAGTATCCGCCGCTACCTGAATCCGCATAGCTACCCGGCAGGGCTGGAAGGAAGCTTGCATCAGTATAAAACAGACCTTATTTTTAAACTGCGCCAGCAAACACCGGAAGTATAACGCTATTATTTTACAAAAGCCGGCAACTACTTCCGCTTGTTTTTTCCGCGCCGGTTAGAGATGCGCTCCAGGGGCTTATTGCGCACCCAGTGCAGGTACTTCTGCAGCGGTTCTGCCTGCCGTAGCGCCTCCAAGGTATTATAGAACACAGCTAGTTCCCGGTTGCTCAGGTGCAGGTGAATGGTGCTATGGCAAGGCTGGCACAGTTCGGCCGTGGCCCCGTAGCGGCCTCCCTCCTCGCGCGGCACCAGGTGGTGGGTAGACAGGCTCAGCACCTCCCGTCCGCAAAGCTCGCATACCAGTTCCTTTTGCTTTTTCCCCATCTTTCAACTCAGGTTTTAATTCTGTAACATCAAAACCAGCTGCAGAGTTTATACTTAAGTGGCAAGTCAGGGCAAGTATAAAGTACCTTCAAAACTGAAAAAATAAAGGAAAGGGCTTCTCTTCTACCTTGCCGGGCGGTCTTTAGAGCAACACCTGTGCCGCTTCCATGCGTATGTAAGGAGGTAAACAAACGCAGAACTATGGCAAAGAAATCGTTTCAGGAACTGATCAGCAGCCCGGGTATGCCGGTGCTGGTAGACTTTTATGCTGATTGGTGCGGCCCCTGCAAAGCCATGAGCCCGATTGTGCAGCAGGTAGCCGGCGAGTATAACGGCAAGTTAAAAGTGATCAAGATAAACATAGATAACAACCAGGCCGCTGCCGCCCAATACCGGGTGCAGGGCGTGCCTACTTTTATCATCTTCCACCAGGGCAAGCAAGTATGGCGGCAGTCTGGGGCAATGCCGGCCCATGTGCTTAAGCAGGCTATACAGCAATCGATTGGCTAATTTTGAATGACTGAATAATTGAATATTGAATAAAAAAGCTGCTTCACATGCAATTATTCAGTTAGTCAAAGGTCAATCATTCAGCATTACTTTCAGCTGCAGGCTAAAAGTGGTGGGGCCGCCCGGCTCACTGCTGACGCGGATGCTTCCGCCATGCTGCTGCATGATCTGTTTGGAGAGGCTCAGGCCAATGCCGGAGCCTTGCTTTTTTGTGGTATAGAATGGGATAAAGATTTTATCCAGCACATCTTCCGGAATGCCGGGGCCGTTGTCGGTTACGTTGATGCGGAGCTTTTCTCTGTCTTGCTCATCCATATACGCCACTATCTCCACACAGGGCTCCGCCGACTGCTGGCACGCTTCCATGCCGTTCTTCACCAGGTTAATGAGTACCTGCTCGAGTTGCTCGGCGTCTGCCAGCAGGGTCACACGCTCTTCGGGCAGGTAGATGGAGAGGTTCACCTGGTGCGTTTCCAATTCAGGAGCCAGCAGGGTACGCACGTTCTGCATCAATTCCTGTACTTTCACCGGTCGCAGTTCAGAAGCCGGCAAGCGCATTAACCGGCGATAATTCTTCACAAAGTGCAGCATGCCGGTGCTGCGCCGCTCAATGGTGCGCAAACCCGCCTGCATATCTTCCAGCGTCTCCTCCTCCAGCGGCTCACCTGTTTTATACCTGGTAATAATCTCTGAATCCAGCAGGCCGGCTACGGTAGAGGTCAGCGAAATAACAGGCGTGATGGAGTTCATGATCTCATGCGTGAGCACCCGGATTACCTTCTGCCAGGTCTGTAGTTCCTGCGCCTCCAGTTCCGACTGGATGTTCTGCAGCGACACGATTTTGAGCCTTTGCCCCTGCGACACCAGCTCTGTGGCGTGCAGGGTGAGCAGCAGCTGTTCCTGCTTCGGCTGAAGTGTAATTAGTGCTTTCTCATTGTTCCCAATCTGCTGGAGAACTTTTACCAGCTCGGGGCTCAGCCGCTCCAGGGCCTGTATATGGCGCAGGTGCGGTACGTGCAGCAACTCCTTGGCCACCTGGTTCACTAGCGTTACTTCCCCGGTGGCATCAAAAGAAAGCAGGCCAATACCTACGTGTTCTACAATGGCCTGCAAGTATAAGTGGTTCGCCTGCCGCTCAGTTTTTACCCGCTGAAAGGCCTCAGTGATGGCGTTAAAAGAAGTATAAAGCTCCCGATACGAGCTGTTTGATTTGGCCGTGGCAAAGCGCTGCGTGAAATCAGAATGGCGGATGGCCTCCAGAAAGCTGCTGATATCGCGGTTGGTGCGCTCTATAAAATGTATCAGCTCATACACCTCAAACACGACCAGCAAAAACAGGCAAAACACCGTCATATACCAGTCAGTGCGGTAGAACACCAGCAGCATCAGCACAATAATAGCCAGTAGCATACACAGCCGCAGCAGCAGCTTTGCACGGAAGCCGTTATAGACCATGTTTCTCAATTCTGCGGTAGAGGGCGGTACGGGTAATGCCAAGTTCTTTGGCGGCGTGGGTGATGTTGCCGGCATGCTTTACGAGCGCTTTCTGCACCATCATTTTCTCCAGTGCCTCTAACGTATAATCGCTCTCCGCCATGGCTCCCACAGGCTGCTGGCGCCGCGCAGATTCGCCGGGTGCAAAGTAAAAATCTTCGGCGTGCAGTTCGTCGCCGTCACACAGGATCACAGCCCGCTCCATGGCGTGATCCAGCTCGCGGATGTTGCCGGGCCAGTGGTACTCGCTCAGCCGGCGTAGTGTATTTTGGTTGATGTTCAGCCCAGGCCGGTTATACTTGTCGCTGTATACTTGCAGGAAATGTTCTACCAGCAGCTTGATGTCTTCGCGGCGTTCGCGCAGGGGCGGCAAATGTATCTCCACGGTGTTGATGCGGTAGAGCAAGTCCTGCCGGAAACTGCTTTCGCGCACCATGTCGTACAGGGGCATGTTGGTGGCGCAGATCAGGCGGATGTCGATCGGGCGCGGCTTATTGGTGCCTAACCGGATTACCTGGCGGCTCTGCAATACCGTTAGCAGCTTGGCCTGCAGCCCCAGCGACAGGTTGCCCAGCTCGTCCAGGAACAGCGTACCGCCATTGGCAGCTTCCATACGGCCCATGCGCTCTTCCTTGGCATCGGTAAAAGCGCCCTTGGCATGGCCGAAGAGCTCACTTTCAAACAACGTCTCGCTTACGGCACCCAGGTCCACTTTCTCAAACGCCTTTTCCGCTCGCATCGATTTGCGGTGCAGGGCCCGGGCCGCCACTTCTTTACCCGTGCCGTTCTCCCCAAGTATAAGCACGTTGGCATCGGTACCTGCCACCTTATCAATGGTCTGGTACACGCGCTGCATGGCCGGCGAAACACCAATAAAGCCGTCGTAGTGGTAGGCGGTGTTGTTTTGCTCGGCTGCTTCGGCAGAGCGCTTGTTGCCATGATTTTTGCTCTGGCAGGCCGTTTTAAGTATAGCCACCAGCTTGTCGTTCTGCCAGGGCTTAAGCACGAAGTCGGCGGCGCCCTCCTTCAAGGCCCTCACCGCCAGCTCAATGTCGCCATAGGCGGTCATGAGGATAACGATAACCGACGGGTCTTGCCGCAGCAACTGCTTGAGCCAATGAAAGCCCTCTTTGCTGGAGGTAGCGCCGGTGCTATAGTTCATGTCCAGCAATACCACATCAAACCGGTGCTCCTGCAAAAGCGCCGGCAGTTTGTAAGGGTCGGAGGTGGTCATAACGGTGGCAAAATGCTGCTTCAGGAGCAGCCTGCTGGCCGTGAGGATGTCCTCTTCATCGTCTACTACTAATATCTTGCAAGCTATTTTACCCATCGGTCTAGTGCTGGTATCCGGCACAAGTATACTATAAAAATACATCTTTTTTTGCCATTCAGGCAAACGCTCCTAATAAACCAAACCCGCTTATACGCCTAAGTTCCGCTGCCATGCAGGGCCGCGTTGTGTCCGGTGTTCGTTAGCAGACACTTCACTGTACGGAAACGGACAGTACACCCATAGCGCACAAGCTATATAGCATCATAATCTATTGAATAACAATTATTTATAATTTATGGCATACTTATTGGCAAGTGCCTTTTACAGAAGACTATGAAGAAATAACGAACTGTTCTACACGACAACAAGATTATGGATCGCGTCATTGAAAAAAAGAAAAATACTCCTAAAAAGATAGCCTTGATCGCTGCCAGTGCTGCTGTGCTGGTGGTAATCGTTTATAACCTGCTGTTTGCCGAACATACCTCTAAACTGAATGTAGACAGCGAGCGCATTACGATAGGCAAAGTGCAGGACGGCGTTTTTCAGGAGTTTATTGCGATTGATGGCTCTGTAGAACCGCTCAAGAGCTTTTACCTCGACATTATAGAAGGTGGCCGCGTGGACAAGATCTATACCGACGATGGCCGTATGGTGCAGAAAGGCGACACGATCATGAAGCTTTCCAACACCACCCTGCAGATCGACTTTATGACGCGCGAAACGCAGCTTTATGACCTGATGAACGAGCGTCAGAACTCCGAGATCCAGATGAAGCAGGACCTGATCAAAAAGCAGAATGAACTGGCCGAGATCGAGTATAACCTGGCCCTGGTTGCCCGCAAGTATAAGCGCAACCAGATGCTGATCAAAGAAAAGGTCATTCCGCAAGAGGAATTTGATGCTTCGAAAGACGAGTATGAGTACGAGACCAAGCGCAAAGAACTGGCTGATCGTTCGGTAAAACAGGATACCCGCCTGATGGAAGAGCGCCTGCACCAGCTGGATGAATCGATCAGCCGCATGAAAGCTAACATCAACATGGCGCGCGGCACCCTGGATAACCTGTATGTGGTTGCTCCTTTTACTGGCCAGCTCTCTACGCTGAAAGCGGAGGTAGGCGAATCGAAATCACCGGGCGAAAACATCGGCCAGATAGACGACATGAACGGCTACAAAGTAAAGGCAAACATCGACGAACACTATATCTCCCGCGTGTACCCTGGCCAAACCGGCACCTTCGACTTTAATGGTAAAAATTATAAGCTGGTCGTGTCGAAAGTAATTCCGGAAGTGCAGAACAATACTTTTCAGGTAGACCTGGAGTTTGCCGACGGCAGCAAGCCAGAGGGCATCCGACGCGGCCAGACGCTGCAGATCAAGTTGAACCTGAACAGTGGCGGGCAGGCTATTTTGGTACCTCGCGGCGGCTTTTACCAGAGTACCGGCGGTAACTGGATTTTTGTAGTGGACAACTCCGGCGAGTACGCCACCAAACGCAACATCAAGCTGGGCCGCCAGAACCCGAACTACTATGAAGTGCTGGATGGCCTGCAACCCGGCGAAAAAGTGGTGCTGTCGTCTTACGACAACTACGGCGATATCGACCGATTAGAACTAAAATAACGACCCTATAAACTGCTCCATAAGTACAAAATAAAACTAGCTCAACAGCACAAAAAACACTACTATGAACAAGGAAGAACTGATCATCGAAACAGAGAATCTCCAGAAGAAGTACATCACCGACACGGTGGAAACCACTGCCCTTGCCGGGGTAGACCTGAAGATTAAAAAAGGCGAGTTTGTGGCTATTATGGGCCCATCAGGCTGCGGCAAGTCTACACTGCTCAACATCCTGGGCATGCTCGACAGCCCTTCTGCTGGTAGTTTCCGTTTCCTGAGCCAGGAGATCAGCAAAGCCACCGAGCGCCAGCGCGCCAAACTGCGCAAAGAGAACCTGGGCTTCGTGTTCCAGAGCTTTAACCTGATTGATGAGCTGACAGTAGAAGAAAACATTGCCCTGCCGCTGGCATACCTTGGTGTGTCGAAGGCCGAAACAGAGCAGCGCACAAAGGAGGCGATGGAACGCATGGGCATCGCGCACCGCCGTAACCATTTCCCGCAGCAGCTCTCCGGTGGGCAGCAGCAGCGTGTGGCTATTGCTCGTGCTACTGTATCAAACCCAAGCCTTATACTTGCCGACGAACCGACTGGTAACCTGGACTCGGTGCATGGCCGTGAGGTAATGGCGCTGCTGTCGGAACTGAACGAGGCGGGCACAACGGTGGTGATGGTAACGCACTCCCCTTCTGATGCCGAGTATGCGCACCGTATTGTAAACTTATTCGACGGACAGATCGTGACGGAAAACCTCAACGTGAAACGTCATGCTGCAGAACTACTTTAAAACTGCCCGCCGCAACCTGCTGCGGAACAAAGTATACGCTGCCATCAACATTGTAGGCCTTGCCGCCGGCATCGCTGCCTGCATCCTCATCTTTCTGTATGTAAAAGATGAGGTAAGCTACGACCGCTACAATACCAAGGCAGACCGCATATACCGCGTCACCCGCGACTTTCTGTCGAATGATGGCACGGTAAGCCTAAGCCTGGGGCATGTAGCTCCGCCTTTTGGCCCGCTGCTGCAGCAGGAGTTCCCGGATATTCAGGCGCTGACGCGCACGCTGAATACAACGCTGCTGTTGGAAGATAAAGCCACGCAAAAGCGGTTTAACGAGGAGCGCGTATACTTTGCAGAGCCGGACATTTTTAAGATCTTCACCATCCCGGTAAAAGAAGGTAACCCTGAAAAGTCGCTGGACGAGCCGTTTACGGTGATGCTGAGCGATAAAATGGTGCAGAAGTATTTCCCAGGTCAGGACCCCGTAAACAAGGTGCTGACGGTGAATAATACTTTCAGCGTAAAAGTATCGGGCGTGTATGAGGACTTCCCGACTAATGCGCACTTTCACCCGGACTTCCTGATGTCGTTCAGCACTTTGAACGATACCACCATTTACGGAGCCGAGGCGCTGAAGACGAACTGGGGCAATAACTCCTTTGGCACCTACATGCTGCTGCCGGAGCATTACCCCGTGGATAAGCTGCAGGCCCAGATGCCCGCTTTTCTGGACAAAGTACTGGCTGGCACCGACCATGCCCGCGGCCGAAAGCCATCAGAATTTACGCACCTGTACCTGCAAAAGCTCACCGATATCCACCTGAAGTCGCACCTGGACTCGGAGGAAGAAACAAACGGAGAACTAACAACCGTGCTCATTCTCGCTGCCGTGGCGCTGGTAATCCTGCTGATCGCCTGCATCAACTACATCAACCTGAGCACCGCCCGCTCCACAAGCCGCGCCAAAGAGGTAGGCGTTCGGAAAGTGGTTGGCGCGCTTAAAAGCGATTTGATCAAGCAGTTCTTGCTTGAGTCGGTGCTGGTAGCTTTTCTGGCTACGCTGCTGGGCCTGGGGCTTACTGAACTTTCGCTGCCGTGGCTGAACGAGTTTGCGCAAAAGGACCTGCACCTGCACGTGTTCAGCGACCCCGTTATACTTGGTTTTGTGCTGTTGCTGCCTTTGCTGATCGGGCTACTGGCTGGTTTATACCCGGCCCTGTACCTGACACATTTTGAGCCGGCCCGGGTGCTGAAAGGCTCTCTGAGCAACAGTTCCAAAAACCCGACAATGCGCAAGGCTTTGGTGATCGTGCAGTTCTCCGTCTCCATTGCCCTGATCATTGCCACTGGTGTGATGTTCCGGCAGTTGCTTTACATGCAAAACAAAGCGCTGGGCTTCGACAAGGAAAAACTGATCGTGCTGCCATACTACAGTGCCCTTTCGCCCCAGTATGAGGCTTTTAAAGCAGAGTTGCTGAATTCTGCCTCTATTCAGGGCGTGGGTAAATCGCTGCTGGTGCCCTCCGACAGGTTACTTAACTCGATGGGAGCCGGCGTGATGAAGGGCGATAGCCTGGCGAAAACGGACGTAACGATCAAGTTCGTGAATGTGGACCAGGACCTGTTCGACACTTACAAAGTAGGATTAGCTGCCGGCAGAAACTTTAGCCGCCAGCACCCGACCGACGATTCCGCTGCTTTCATTCTGAATGAGACCGCCGTGAAGATGATCGGCTGGCAAGATCCGCAGCAAGCCATCGACCAGGTATTTCAGTATGGCGATACCCGTGGGCGCATAATTGGCGTGATAAAAGATTTTCATTTTGAGTCGCTACACGAAGAGATCGCGCCCATGGTGTTCCTGATGTCACGCGCTGACCGCTACTCCAACATCAGCATCCGGTATAGCGGTGATCCGAAGCAGGCACTGGCGCATATTGAAGCGGTGTGGAACAAGTTTGCGCCAGAACAGATCTTCCGCTATGACTTTATGGATGAATTGTATGGCGCCATGTACCAGACAGAGCAGCGCAAGGGCGAGATCTTTACCGTGTTCTCCTGTATTGCCATCTTCATTGCCTGCCTGGGCTTGTTTGGCCTGGCCTCTTATACTACTGTGCAGCGCACCAAAGAGATCGGTATCCGCAAAGTGTTCGGTGCCTCTATTCTCAAGATCGTTACCCTGCTGTCCAGCGACTTTCTGAAGCTGGTGCTGATTGCCAACCTGCTGGCCTGGCCCGTGGCCTGGTACGCCATGAGCAGGTGGCTCGAAGACTATGCCTACCGCGTGGAGATCGGGAGAGGCATTTTTATACTTGCCGCTTTCCTGGCCTTTGTCATTGCCATCGTCACCATCAGCTTTCATGCCATTAAGGCTGCCTCGGCTAACCCGGTGAAGGCCTTACGGACAGAGTAAGCGCAAACGATTCAATTTACATCAACAGGCCGGCACTTCGGTGCCGGCTCTACAAGCTACCGATATGTTCAGAAATTATACTAAGATCGCGTTACGCAACCTTCTGCGCAACAAGGTATACTCGGCCATTAACATTGCCGGTTTGGCTATCGGCGTAGCCTCCTGCATTCTTATCTTTTTGTATGTAAAAGATGAGCTGAGTTATGAAACTCACTTTGATAAAGCCGACCGCATTGTGCGTTTGGTGGGCGTGATCGACTCGGACGCCGGGCACGAGCAGTTTGCCCTCTCCGCTCCCGCTCTGGCACCTGCGCTAGTCAAAGACTTCCCCGACGTGGAGCACGTCACGCAGTTATCCAGAGCCGGCAAGCAAACGGTTTGGTATAAAGATAAGAGCTTTAACGAAGATGACCTGCTCTTTGCCGACAGCGCCTTCTTTCAGGTATTCAGCTATCCGCTGCTGGCTGGTAACCCCAAATCAGCTCTAAGAGAGCCCCATACGGTGGTGCTGAGCGAGCAAATGGCCAAGAAGTACTTCGATGCGCCCACAGAGGCAATGGGCGAGATGCTCAAGTTTGGCAACGAAACTTACCAGGTAACCGGCATTTTCCGCGATCCCGGTCACTCGCATATCAACGCTAACGCTTTTATCTCCAGAAGCACCCTGGATGCCAAGCTCGACGAAGAAATCCGCACCAACCAGTGGTTTGCCATGAGCCGCTATACTTACGTGCTGTTGCACGGGCCGGAGGAATTTGCTCCGTTCCAGCAAAAGATGGATGCCTTTGCCGAGCGCCACGTAAATCCTTGGATCAAAGAAAATGACCTGACAGGCACCATGCGTTATGTGGTGCAGCCGCTCAAATCCATTCACTTTGCCACAGACTATGCCGCTGATCTGAGCCCTGCCGGCAACATTTCCTACGTCTACATTTTCGCGGCTGTGGCGGTATTCCTATTGCTCATCGCCTGCATCAACTATATGAACCTGGCCACTGCCCGATCGGCCAAGCGTGCCAAAGAAGTAGGTTTACGCAAAGTAGTGGGCGCTTACCGCAGCCAGATCATCCGCCAGTTTTTGGGCGAGTCGTTGTTTATCACACTTATTGCGGTGGTACTGGCCCTGGCGCTGGTGCAGATCATGCTCCCGACCTTCAACGCGCTCACCGACAAGAGCTTTGGCTCCGCTTTTTTCCTGCAATGGGAGTTCATGGGCATTATCCTCGCAATCGTGGTGTTTGTGGGCATTATAGCGGGCAGCTATCCGGCATTCTTCCTCTCTAACTTTAAACCTGCCGATGTCCTGAAATCAGATAAAGCTCCGCGGGGCGGAAGTGCTGCGCTGCGGCAGGTGCTGGTGGTGCTGCAGTTTACCATCTCCCTGATTCTGATCATCGGCACCATTGTGGTGTTCAGCCAGATGCACTTTCTTAAAAGCCGCGACCTGGGCTTCAACAAGAACCAGATCATGGTAATCGATATTCCAAGTGGCGACTCAACCTTAGTAAAAGGATTACCAGGTATAAAGCAGGAGCTTCTGAGCAATCCAAACGTGGAAGAGGTGTCCAACACGAAAGATATCCCGGCCGAGAGCATGTCGAAGCTGCTGATGCTGGTAGAGAAAGATGGCCAGCAGGTAGAGAAAACTATGAATGTGATGTTTGTGGACTATGATTTCATTGATGTAATGGGCATCAAACTGAAAAATGGCCGCAACTATTCCCGCGACTTTAAAACCGATGAAAAAGGAGCACTGATCGTGAATGAGGCAGCAGCCAAACTCATGGGCTGGGACGACCCGATTGGCAAGCGCATACAAGTAATGGACCTGGATGCGAAAGTGATCGGACTTGCCAAAGATTTTCATGTTAAATCGTTGCACACCGAGGTAGAACCCCTGGTGCTGGTGCTCAGGCCAGAGTCGGACGGCTACCTGATGGCCCGCATTAAGCCTGAGAACATTGCGGCTACCATCGGCTTTATCCAGAGCAAGTGGCAGGCCTACGACCCGAAGCACCCCATGGATTACTTTTTTATGGATGAGCATTTTGATGAGCAGTACCGCGCCGAAGAGAAAATGCTGACGGTGTTCGGTTACTTCGCCGGCCTCACCATTTTCATCGCCTGCCTGGGCTTGTTTGGCCTGGCCTCTTTTACAGCCGAACAGCGCACTAAAGAGATCGGTATTCGCAAAGTGCTGGGTTCCTCTATCAGCAGCATTGTGTTACTGCTCTCCAAAGACTTCGCTCTACTGGTGCTGGTTGCCATTGTGCTGGCAAGTCCGGTGGCCTGGTATGGTATGGACAAGTGGCTGCAGGATTTTGCCTACCGTGTGCCGCTGAGCTGGTGGATCTTTGCCCTGGCAGGTTTCTCTGCCATGCTGATTGCCCTGCTCACCGTTAGTTTCCAGGCTGTGAAAGCCGCTATGCTGGACCCGGTAAACGCTATCAGAACACAATAATAGCTTTCTGAAAGATGCGCTCCATACTTGCTCGGGTAAGTATGGAGCGCATCTCAGGCGCCAAGTATAAGTTATAACGCTTAAAACAACGAACTATGAAGTACCTCCTGCTTATTGCTTGTTTGCTGATTCCAGGTCACCTGCTACTGGCACAATCAAATTTAAAGTACCTGCAAACCGTGTCGAATACCGGCATTAAAAAGGGCAATATCCATCTGGAAGTACCAGCCGGCGAACTGCGCCTGCGCACCGGGAACAGCAACCTGGTAGAGGCCGAAGTACACTATACGGAGCCAGGCTGGAAGCCCAGCTTCAGCCAGCACACCAGCAACAGCATCGCCGACCTAACTTTTAAACAGCCGGATTTCAAAAACAGCGATGATAACAACTCCGAGAACAAATGGAATGTGAGCATCAGCAAAACCACGCCCGTGGATTTATACCTGAAGATGGGGGCCGGCGATACCAAACTGGACCTGAGCAACAGCCGACTCGGAAAACTGGATATCGAAGCCGGTGCTGTGTCGCTGGACGTGAACCTGAAAGGCAGCCAGGCGCAGGACATTGACATTAACGCCGGCGTAGGTGAAGTAAAGCTGGACCTGACCGGCAACTGGGATCATGATGTCACCATCGATATAGCTGGTGGCATCGGGGAAGTAACCCTGAAGCTGCCGAAAGGAACCGGTGTAAAGCTTAAGGCCTCCGGCCTTGGCGACCGAGACATGGCCGGCCTTCGGAAGAACGGCAGCTATTATACCAACAGCGCTTTTGGCAAGAGCAAGAACACCCTGACCATCAACGTGTCTGGCGGACTGGGAAGTGTACGCGTGACGGAGGAGTAGCCTATCCTGCTCCACAATAACTGAATAGCCTTAAAGTACGTGATCCGGAAACCATGCTACAGCACTATTTAAAAACCACCTGGCGCAACCTGACGCGCAACAAAGTATACACCGCCATTAATGTGGTGGGCCTGGCAATTGGCGTGGCCTCCTGCCTGCTCATTTTCCTGTATGTGCAGCACGAGCTTAGCTATGACAAAGCCTTTACCAGGCACGACCGGATCTACCGCGTGGTGAATAACCTGATCGTGGAGGACGAGGTGGAGAAAGCCTCTATTACGCATGCAGCCCTGGCGCCTAACCTAGCCGCAGACTATCCGGAAATTGAAGCGGCTACCAGGATGATCAACTGGCACAAGCGCGTGTTCCGCCAGGGCGAGAAAGCCATCACCATAGACAATACCTTTTTTGCGGATAGCAACTACTTCGATATTTTCGACTACAAACTGCTGGAGGGAAACCCTAAGACCGCGCTCCAGGAGCCAAACAGTATTGTGCTGACAGAAGAAGTAGCCGGTAAATTCTTTGCCAATCCGCTGGATGCTATGTTCAACACCTTGAAGATTGGCAACGACTCTTATAAAGTAACAGGTATTTTCAAGGCAGTGGATGCGGCCCACATGAAACCGAATGTACTGGTTTCCATCAACTCGCTTCCTGCAGATTTGCGGCAGCAGTTTAAGTCCAATTGGTTTAGCACCAACAGCTATACTTACATTTTGCTGCGCCAGCCCGGTATGGGCGATGCCCTGCAGGCCAAACTACCGGACTTTGTAAAGCGCCGCGTCGCTCCGGCCCGCGGCGACACCAAAGAGCGGGTAGAATTATACTTGCAGCCGCTCACCTACATCCACCTCAACTCCGATTACCTCTGGGAGCCTTTCCCGGTAGGCAATAAGTCATACATCTACATCTTCTCCTTTGTCGGCATTTTTATCCTGCTGATCGCTTCTATCAACTACATGAACCTGGCTACGGCCCGCTCCGTGAAACGTGCCCGAGAGGTAGGCCTGCGCAAAGTGGTAGGTGCCAGTCGGCCGCAGCTCATTGCCCAGTTCCTGAGCGAGTCAGTGCTGCTCACACTGCTGGCCCTGGTCATTGCCCTGGTGTTTGTGGAGCTGCTCCTGCCGAGCTTCAACAGCCTGACAGAAAAGCAGATTCCCTCCACTTATTTTACCAACCCTACCTTGCTGCTGGTGATCATCGCCATCGGCGTGTTTATTGGTCTGGTGGCAGGCAGCTACCCCGCGCTGGTGCTCTCCCATTTCCGGCCGGTAGATATTTTGAAATCTGACAAGACCCCGCGCGGTGGCGGTGCGCTGCTGCGCAAAGGCCTGGTGGTGCTGCAGTTTACCATTTCCCTGGTGCTCATCATCGGCACGGTGGTAGTATACAGCCAGATGCATTACCTCAAAAACCAGGACCTGGGCTTTACAAAGGATCAGGTGCTGGTGATCGACATTCCCAGCGGCGACTCAACGATCGTGAGTAAAATGCCCGTGCTGAAAACAGAGTTGCTCCGCAACCCGCACATCACGAAAGCAGCCACTACCGGTATGATTCCGGGCGAAGAAACCGGCGTGATCATCTTTAAAGTGGAGCGCGACGACAAAATGGCCGAGAAAACGATGAATACCATCTGGGCTGATTATGATTACCTCGACCTGATGGATATTAAAGTAAAAAAAGGCCGCAACTTCTCTAAAGAGATGCCCACTGACGAGGAAAATGGCTTTATCCTAAACGAAGCAGCAGTAAAAGCCCTGGGCTGGACCCAAGACCCGATCGGCAAACGCATCGGTGGCTCCGACACCACCTCCGGCCGGGTGATCGGGGTGGTGCAGGATTTCAACTATAAGTCGCTGCACAGCAAGATAGAGCCGTTGGTGATCATGCTGGCACCTCAGAACAGCGGCTCGCTTCTGGCCCGGATCACGCCCGGCAATTTCAGTGAGACCTTGGGCTATGTGGAAAATACCTGGCAGCGGCTGGCTCCCACACAACCCATGGAATACACCTTTCTGGACGAGAGCTTTAACCTGCAGTACCGCGCCGAGGAGAAGATGCTGACCATTTTCGGCTACTTCGCCGGCCTCACTATCCTCATCGCTTGTATGGGCCTATTTGGCCTGGTTTCCTTCATGGCTGAGCAGCGCACCAAAGAGATCGGCATTCGCAAAGTGCTGGGCAGTTCGGTATCGGGCATTGTGCTGCTGCTCACAAAAGATTTTGCCGTGCTGGTGCTGGTTGCCATTGTGCTGGCCTGCCCCATTGCCTGGTATGGCATGGACAAGTGGCTGCAGGACTTTACCTACCGCACCCAGATCAGCGCCTGGATATTTATACTATCGGGGCTGGCGGCCCTGGCGCTGGCTATACTTACGGTGAGCTACAAAGCAACCCGCGCCGCCATGACAGACCCGGTGCTGGCCCTGCGGTCAGAGTAAAAAAGAGTTTTGTGTTTTGTGTAAGTTGTTTGTTTAAGGTGAGTCTTCAGTAAGGGCAGTTGCAGCTGCCCTGCTGGAGCCCCTTCGCTCACATTCACCTTTTAGTATCAGACGATGAAAAATACCTTCTCTACCTCGACGTTTGTAGCAGCTGCTTTGTCAGCCAGTTTAGGCCTTTACACCGAAACGCTTACCTCGGCTGCTACTCCACTTACCATTAGCCACCTGCTGGCTTTCGGGTTGCCAGAGCATACGCCAGACCAACGCTACCAAATCCAGTTGTTGCCCGTAGCGCAGTGCAAGGCCGCAGCAAAGGTATCCGGTAAGAGCCGCCAACAGGAAGTAACTGCGCCTACTGACAAGAGTAGCAATATGCGCCGGTTGATACAGAAGTATGCGCTGCCCTGGTACAACACTGAACTGGCAGAAAAGCTCTATTCCATCGTGCTGCCGCTACCGGCGAGAAGAAGTATGCGGGATGCTGCCGGCCGGGAAGTAGTACACCTGGCCCGAACAGCCTGCCGTTCTCAGGTGATATCGGCCATACTGGAGTAACCTGATCTATAAAAACAGCCTTCTTGTCGAATAAAGAACCTTATAAGCAGCTATAAAGCTATCTTTGAAGGAACGAAGCTACAATTATGTTTAGAAAACTATTAACGATAGGATCGCTGGGCTTGCTGCTAGCTCTTCCGGCGTGGGCCCTGCAGGGTACGCGCGATACCAGCAGGTATAATTTTACTATCGACCTGACGCATGTGCAGGACGACAAGGTGCAGGTAACACTGCAAGCCCCGGCAATAACGCAGCAGGAAATTGTGTATAACATGCCCAAGATCGTGCCGGGCACCTACTCTATCTCCGACTTCGGCAAGTTTGTAACCGACTTTACGGCGCTGGATAAAAGTGGCAAGCCCCTGGAGGTAGAGCAGCTGGACACCAATCGCTGGCGCATCAAGAATGCCACCCAGCTCGATAAGATCACTTACTGGACCAACGACACCTTTGACACACCTAAAAAGGAGGATGTGCTGTTTGAGCCTGGCGGCACCAACATCGAGGCCAATAAGAATTTTCTGCTCAACACCTTTGGCTTTATGGGCTATTTTGACGGGATGAAGCACGTGCCTTATGCGCTAACGGTGACCAAACCTGCCGGCTTTTACGGCTCTACGCCGCTGAAAGCTGTTACAACCACTGCCACTACGGATACCTACCTGGTGCCCACGTACATGGAACTGGCCGACTCGCCCCTGATGTATAACAAGCCCGATACGACTGTGCTGAATGTGGGTGCTACCAAAGTGCTGATCTCGATTTACTCTCCGTCGGGCAAAGTCACCTCCCGGCCGGTAGCTGAGAATATCAAAAGTACACTGGAGGCGCAGCGGCAGTACCTGGGCGGCACCTTACCGGTTGACAAGTATGCCTTTATCATTTATGTGCCGGAGCGTGTTGGCAAATCGGGGTCTTACGGAGCCCTGGAACACCCGAACTCTTCGGTATACTTTCTGCCGGAAATGCCGGAGGAGATGTTCAGCAGCACGCTCCGCGACATGGCCGCCCACGAGTTCTTCCACATCGTAACGCCGCTAGGCATTCACTCCGAAGAGATCGGCAATTTCAATTACATTCATCCGAAAATGTCGAAGCACCTGTGGCTGTATGAGGGCGTGACGGAATATTTTGCCTCGCATGTGCAGGCGTATGAGGGCCTTTACGACTTAGACAAGTACCTGGATAAGCTGCGCGAGTACATCATTACCTCCAAAACCCAGTACAACGACACGCTGCCGTTTACTGAGATGAGCGCCAACGTGCTGGACAAGTATGCCGATGAGTATGGCAACGTGTACCAGAAAGGCGCCCTGATCGGAATGGCGCTGGACATTAGGCTGCGGGAGCTCTCCGGTGGCAAGTATGGCCTGCGCAACCTGATGGCCGACCTGGCCAAGACCTACGGCAAAGAGAAGTCTTTTAACGACGCAGAACTGTTTGACAAGATCGCGGCACTTACTTATCCGGAAATCCGGGAGTTCTTCACCCGTTATGTGGAAGGCGCAGCGCCGCTGCCGCTGGAGGAAACGTTCCGGAAAGTAGGGATTTTGTACACGCCGAGCTCCACTGAAACGGTAAATTCTTACGGCGGCTTTGTACCTGGTTACGACGAGGAAGCCGGGAAAATAATTGTTGCTGAAACAGCTGATATGGATGCCTTCGGTCATAAAATGGGCTTTCGCACGGGAGACCAGCTGCTGGAACTGAACGGCACAGCGCTTACCCCCATGAATGTACGTGAGCTGATCGGGGAAAAACTGCAACAGATGCAACCAGGCGAGAAGATAACGTTTACCGTTGGCCGCAAAAACAAAAAAGGCAAAATAAAAGAGAAGAAGCTGAAAGGGAAAGTAACACCCGTGGAGCACAAAGCCCTGTTTGTGCTCAAGCCGGACCCCGACGCCACTCCCCAGCAAAAACAGCTGCGGGCAGCCTGGTTGAATCAGAAGGAATAACATCAAGCAAAGTCACTAGCACAACATAGCACTATGAAAAAGTATACATCCAAAGCCCTGCTGAAAAAGCTGGGAGGGCTGGCCTTATGCCTTAGTATAGCAACAGCAGCCCAGGCGCAGGAAAGCCTGACGCTGGAGCAAAGCCTGGATATGGCCCGGCAGAACAACGTTGCCTTACGCCAGGCCAGGTATAACAGCACCAAAGCCGACATTAATCTGCGCCAGAATAAGTTTGCTTACTTGCCCTCCATTACGGCTTATAACGACCTGAACCGGGTAAACGGTCTCACATTTGACCAGGTGCAGGGCGAGGTGAAACGCGGCAACACTACCACCTCCAACCCTTATATTGTGGGCGAGCTGGTGCTGTTCGACGGGTTCTCCAAATTGTTTGAGATGAAGCGCGCACGCCAGCAGGCAGATGCCAGCAAGTATACCGAGTCACAAGCCGAGATCGACATGGAGGCGCGGGTAACCGGCAGGTTTATGCAAGCCATACTTGACCGCGAGAACATCCGCATCGCCCGGGAGCGAATTGCCCTACTGGAGCAGCAAACCAAACGTATGGAGATACTGGAGCGGGCCGGCACCCATACCGAGAGCGATGTATACCAGCTTAAATCGCAGGTTGCCACCGAGAAGCTTAATCTGATCACGCACCAGAATAACTACCGTAAATCGATGCTTGAACTGGCGCAGGAGATGAACGCCGGCCCCAACCTGAACTATGAGCTGCAGGCGCCAACAGCGCCTATGGACATTACAGCGCCGCTCCCCGCGCTTGATTCGGTAATGGCGCGGGCACTGGTATACTCGCCAAAGCTGAAAGCCTCGCAGGCAACTGTGGCAGCCACCAGATCTGGCCTGAGCATTGCCCGTAGCAACTTATCGCCTACCCTTTCGCTCAACGGCATTGTCGGCTCCAATTTCTCTACCAACATTATGCAGCAGAATCCCGAAACGCAGCAAATGCAGCAGATCCCATACTTCGACCAGCTGGACCAAAACCAGCAGAAGATCGTGCAGCTGAGCCTGAGCATTCCGGTGTTCCGCGGCTTTAGCAGCCACTTCCAATCGCAGGTGGCCCGCATTGACCTGCACAATGCTGAGCTGGACTATGTAGCCACCGAAAACACCCTGCGCCAGGCCGTGCAGCAGGCGTACCAGGATGTGCTGGCTGCCCAGGAGAAGTATAATACTGTAATAGCCAACCTGGAGTATACCAACAAAGCATATGAAACGGCCAAGCGGCGCTATGAATCCGGGGTTGTAGATTTCTATACTTACCTGGAGTCGCTTAACAACAAGAACAAAGCTGAAGCGGAGCTCATTCAAAGCCAGTGCGAGTTTTACTTTAAGCAACGCATCCTGCAGTTATACCAAGGTTAAGGGCAAGTGCTGACAGCCTTATCTGCCTGAAGACCGCGCTGGTAGCAGCGCGGTCTTCATTTTTTTCAGACTTAATTAAACTATTACAAGCAGAAGGCGTTACTGTCTTTACTTGACCGCTGCCTTTATTTTACGCCATACATTACTTAATTTAACCTGCTGAAAGTAACACCTGCTTTATGCGTTTCCCGCTGTTCCTGTTACCTCTTTTACTTGTATTGCTTTGTACAGTGCCCGGCATTTCTCAGCGGTATGTTGTTAGTGGGGTAGTACGTGCAGCTGATTCGGGTGAAGCACTGGTGGGCGCTTCGGTGGCAGTGCCCGCGCTGCATGCCGGTAGTATAACAGATGATGACGGCAGGTATACCCTTAACCTTCCGGAGGGCAGGCATACTTTACAGATCGCTTACCTCGGCTACCAGCCAGACAGCCAGCGCATTTACATCAGCAAAGCCAACCTCTACCTCGATCTGAAAGTGCATCGCAGCAGCAAGGTGTTGCAGGAGGTGCAGGTGGAGACCAATACCCTGTTGCAGCAGCTCAACGACCCGCGCATGAGTATTGAGCGGCTAACATCCCGCGAGGCAAAGCTATTGCCTTCGCTGTTCGGGGAGGTAGACCTAATCAAGACCCTCCAGCTTAAGCCCGGCGTTAAATCGGGCGGCGAAGGCTCTTCGGGCATGTATGTGCGGGGCGGCGGACCAGACCAAAACCTGGTGCTGCTCGACGGTGCCGTGGTGTACAATCCCTCCCACCTGTTTGGCTTTTTCAGTGTGTTTAATCCGGATGCGGTAAAAAGCGTGGAGCTGTTTAAAGGAGGCTTCCCGGCCCAGTTCGGCGGTCGTCTGTCGTCGGTGCTGGATGTGGACATGACCGAAGGTAACAACGAACGTATTCACACATCGGGGGGCTTGGGTCTCATCTCCTCACGCCTGAGCGTAGATGGCCCTATCGCAAAAGATAAAGCCAGTTTTATACTATCGGGCCGGCGCACGTATGCGGATGTGTTTACCCGTATCATTAACAAGGCAAGTGAAGGCAAAGAGGATTACAACCCTATTCCCGATTACTACTTCTACGACCTGAATGGGAAGCTGACCTACACGCTGGGCGAAAATGATGCCATATACCTGAGCGGCTATTTTGGGCGCGACTTTTTCACGTTCAACGACACTGATTTTAAGATAGGCTTTGACTGGGGGAACAGTATCGCTTCGTTGCGCTGGCGGCACAAGTACAATACCCGCCTGTATGCCAATACCACCCTGAGCGCCACCAGCTACCACTATACGATCAAAAATGACCTTGATCTTTTCTCTTTCCACCTCACCTCCAATATCAAAGACTATAGTCTGAAAACAGATTATGATTTGTTTCTGGAGGGCGGCCACAGCATCCGGTTTGGCGCTGCTGCCACCTACCACCGCTTCACTGTTGGCCGGCTCAATTTCGATGCTGAAGACAGCCGGCTCTCTTTTGCAGCCGGCAATAATTACAAAGCTGCAGAGTTTGGCGCCTATGCCTCCGACGATTACGTGGTGAATGCGCGGCTTTCGGTTAACTATGGCTTGCGCTTGTCGGGCTTTAGCAGCGGCGGCCATACCTATAGCGGCCTGGAACCGCGTGTAGCCGCCAAGTATAACCTAACGGAAAGCGCCTCACTGAAAGCCAGCTTTGCAAGTATGCGGCAGTACCTGCACCTGGTATCCAGCTCGGGGGCCTCGCTGCCAACCGACATCTGGTATCCCTCCACCCCTGTTGTTACGCCTCAGCGCTCACAGCAAGTAGCTTTGGGCATCAGCAAATTGTTAGGCAAAGGGCAGTACCTGTTCACGAACGAAGTATACTATAAGTGGATGCACCACCAGATCGACTTCCGGGAAGGGGCCAACCTGTTTGTGAACGACAGCCTCGAAAACGAGTTCCTGTTTGGCAAAGGGCGCAGCTATGGGAATGAGGTGTACCTCGAAAAAATAAAAGGCCGCACCACAGGCTGGGTGGGATATACCTTGTCGTGGACAGAGCGCAAATTTGACGCGATAAATGACGGCAACTGGTTCCCGACCCGCTACGACCGCCGCCACGACCTGAGTGTAGTGGTGCTGCACCGCCTGAACAAGCGCCTGAGCTTTACCGGCACCTTTGTATACAGCACCGGAGAGGCTTTCTCGCTGCCCATCGCTCGCTATGCCATGCAGGATGTGGAAGGCAAGGATGCCACCGTGGTGCCTATTTATACCGAGCGCAACGGCTTCCGGCTGGCCTCCTACCACCGCCTGGACCTGGGCGCTGTGCTGCAGTTACGCCCCCGGCATGGCGAGGCAAACCTCACGTTCAGTGTTTACAATGCCTACAACCGCCGGAATCCATACTTTGTATATTTTGAGCAGCAGAAAGATAAAACAGACGGTCGGATCACGAGCTTCCAGGCCAAGCAGGTATCGCTGTTCCCAACCATACCTTCCGTTACTTATAACTTTAAATTCTGATGAAAGCAAAACGATACCTGCTGCTGGCCTTGTTGCCCCTGCTGGCTTTGCTGTATAGCTGCGACATGCAGCAGGATGTAGAGGTAGACCTGCCATCCTACACACCCCAATTAGTGGTAGAATGCTACCTGGAGCCGGGCAAACCCATGCGGATGACGGTGTTGGAAAGCAGCAGCTACTTTGAAGCGCCACAACCCGGCATTGTAGCGGATGCAAAAGTACACATCATGCACCAGGGGCACACATCAGAACTGCTTTATAAACCAACTTACGATGAACAGACCGGACGCCTGTACACGCATGTTTCGTCTGATATAATGGAGGGCAAGCCGGGCGATGTATACTACCTGGAAGTAACCGATGACCTGGGCCGCAAGGTAACGGGCACCACCACCATTCTGCCGCAGGTGCCGATCGATACGATCGAATGGAATTTCAACGACAAGGACGAAGCCTATCTCTATACCAGCTTTCAGGACAACGCCGTCACAGAAGATTATTACCGGTATTTCGTACACCAGGACAGCCTGCACACAGATCCGAAGCAGATCTCGCTGGTGAGCGATAAACTTACCAATGGCAACCGCACCGTCTTTAACTCCGCCTATAATTATGGTTGGGGCGATGTACTGATCGTGACGCTTTTCCACGTGGAGAAGCAGTACTACGACTACCTGCTCTCTACCTCCAATGCGCGCAATGCCAACGGCAACCCGTTTGCACAACCCGCACAAATAAAGTCATCGGTGCAGGGCGGCATCGGCATTTTCACCAACCTGGCTTTTGACAGGAAGGTGGTCATCGTTCAGTAACGTTACAGGCGTAACCCCACTTTCATCGGCAGGTAAGCCATCCAAAAAAGACTTGCTAACGAAGCAGTCAGGCTGCACAAGCGCTACCCGTAAAGCCTGACTGGCTATACTTATACTTAGGATTAGCTTTGCTTCACCAGTTCCCGGATCAGCATCGTCATGCGGGGCTCGGCTTTGGCTGCGGCTGCCAGTATATCGGCCAGCACTACTTTCTTCAGGTGCTCGGGCGTACACATATCCGTAATCACCGACACGGCAAATACCGGCAGGTTCATGTGGCGGGCGGCAATCACCTCCGGCACCGTCGACATACCCACAGCATCCGCCCCGATGATGCTAAGGAAGCGGTACTCGGCTTTGGTTTCCAGCATAGGGCCCGGGGCGCTCACATACACGCCTTCGCGCAGATCAAAGCCGGCGTCTTCGGCTATTACCATCGCTTGCCGCACCATCTCTTCGTCGTATACCTCGCTCATATCCGGGAAGCGGGGCCCTAAGGCATCTATGTTTGGACCGATCAGCGGGTTATCAGGCAATAGGTTGATGTGGTCGGTGATCACCATCAGATCGCTCATGTTAAAGGACGGGTTTAGGCCGCCGGCTGCATTGGAGACAAAGAGCCTGCGGATGCCCAACAGCTTCATCACGCGCACCGGAAAGACCACCTGCTCCATGCTATAGCCTTCGTAATAATGAAAGCGCCCCTGCATCACCACCACCCGGCGACCTGCCAGTAAGCCGAAGATCAATTTACCGGAATGGCTCTCCACGGTAGAAACCGGGAAATGCGGAAGATCCGCATAGGAGAGACTAAATTCTACCTGTACATCATTTACCAGCGCTCCCAGGCCCGTACCAAGTATAATCCCGAACTCCGGGGCAAAACTTTGGGTGGCATTTTGTATAAACGTGGTGGCTTCTTGTATCCGTTCTAGCATAGGTTCAAAGTATAAGTATGGGTTTGTGGTTTAGGCACGAAGCGCAGCTGAACAATCTGATCTGAATACGGTTAGCTGTTGCTAATGTGCGCCGCATATCCTGCGTCGCAATTTGCGAAAAAATGGTGGCCGGTAAAACAAAAAGGGCTGCCGATTAAACCGGCAGCCCTTTCCAGTGTTTTGAACTTACGTTTTAATGTACGCCTAGTTCATACGGCATGCGCGCCTGTATTCCCTGCAGCGCTTCTACCTTCTTGGTGAGTTTGTAGTACGGGTACAACTCTCCCATCTCGGCTTTTATCGACTGCTCCTTTACCTGCGACCCAACATTGCCAAACAGCTCATCCAGGAAAGACTTGTGGCGCGGCAAAGCCATCAGGCGGTAATCATCTTTAACACCTGCTTTGGTTGCAGCAATGGCAACAGCTTGCTCCAGGCCGCCAAAAGTATCTACCAGGTTGCGCTCTTTTGCTTCAGCACCAGACCATACACGGCCCGACGCCAGCTCCTTCAGGTGCTCCTGTGTCATGTTACGACCCTTGGCAGCTTTGCCCGTGAACGTTTCGTAGATCTGGTTGATCTGGTTCTGCATGATCTCTTTTTCTTCCTCCGTCATTGGGCGCGTAATGGTAGGCATGTCCGAAAATTTGCCGGTGCTTACGTGGTCTACCGTTACCCCAAGCTTGTTATTCAGGAAGCCCTGGATGTTAGGTATGATGCCAAAAACACCGATACTGCCGGTGATCGTGTTCGGGTGCGCCACAATTGTATCGCAGCCCATCGCAATATAATAGCCACCGGAAGCGGCCACATCCGACATAGAGGCAATTACCGGCTTCACTTTTTTCGTCAGTTGTATCTCGCGCCAGATCTCGTCGGAGGCCAGGGCGCTGCCACCCGGCGAACTGATGCGCAGCACAACCGCCTTTACATTTTCATCCCTGCGGGCCTGCCGGAAGGCTTCCATAAAGCGCTCGCTGCCAATATTGCCCTCGTCACCTTCGCCATCTACTATATCGCCCTCTGCATAAATAACAGCAATCCGGTTTTTGGAGGTGCTCACATCGCTGTCTTTCACCTTTTTATACTTGGAGAAATCAACCATCTCCAGCTTCTCATCGTCCTTCAGCCCGGCCTTCAATTTCATGTAAGTTATGGCTTCGTCGTAATAGCCAATATCCGTGATCAGGCCATACTTCTTCGCATCTTCGGCATTGCGCACCAGCATGTTTTCCGAAATATTCTTCACTTCTTCAAACGATTTGCCGCGTGCTTTGGCAATGTTCTGCAGCTGAAAGTTATTGATGGAGTTTAGGAAGGAGTTGAGCTGCTCGTGCGCCGGAGCGCTGATCTTGTCGAGGAAGAACGGTTCAACAGCACTTTTATAGGTACCCACTTTAAAGATCTGCACATTGATATCAAGCTTGTCCAGCAGATTTTTGTAGAAGAATACTTCGGAGCTCATACCGTTGAACTCGAGCGCCCCAAGCGGGTTTAGGTAAATTTTGTCGGCCACAGAAGCCAAGTAGTAGCCTTTTTCGGTGGTAACGGCGCCGTATGACACAATATACTTGCCCGACTTTTTGAAGTCGATCAGCGCATTGCGGATCTCTTCCAGCTTGCCCATGCCGGCATCCAATACACCCAGGTTCAGGAAGATGCCGTCGATGTTCTCGTCTTTTTTCGCCCGCCGGATGGCAGCTTTGATCTGGTCCAGCCCGTCCGTGTTGGAAAGCGAGCCGAACGATATGCCCAGTTCGGCTAGGGGATTTTCCGGATCACGTTCAGCAATCGGCCGGTCCAGTTTCAGCTCCAGCACAGAGCCCTTGGTAATCTGCACTTCATCTTTCGAGGCTGAACTGGCAGCAATGCCGACCAGTAGCAGAATGCCAATGAAGAAGAATACGAGCAGGCCCACAATGGTTGCCAGCACATATTTCAGGAATTTTAACATATAGAATTTTAAGAGTTAGATTTCAGTTTGGGGCACAGGAAAGTACTACCTGCAACTTCATAAGCAAATTTACAACCTATTGTTCACTCGCCTGCTGTCTTCTCGACCAATGCCAGCATTTTATAGACAAACTTGAAAGGAAATTCGCGAATTATCTATAATCCGTGTAACAACATACATGATACAAAATTTATTTTATATATGATAACAATTCCCTCTGCAAGCAGGTGTTTGCCTGCCTTTAAACGCATATTTTTTACCATCGCCTGTAACAAAACAAGGTTTGCGGCGACTACTTGCAGAGAAAACACTGAAAAAGGAAAAACTTGGAGAAGCAATTTGAAAAGCTGATTAAAGAAAATGAGCTGTTACTCCATAAAGTATGCAGCATGTATGCCTACGACGAAGCAAGTAAGCAGGACCTCTTCCAGGAGATCATCATACAGCTTTGGAAAGCTTTTCCTTCGTTCCGCGGCGAGTCTAAGCTCAGTACCTGGCTTTACCGTGTGGCCCTGAATACCGCCATTACAGGACTGCGGAAAGAAAAGCGCCGGCAACCCGGAAAAGTGCAGTTTACGCGGCACATCCAATTAAGCGACCCTGCACCCGATGCAGAAGAAGAGCAGTCGCAGCAGCTGTATGAAGCTATAGAGCAATTGAATGATATTGAAAAAGCGATTGTGATGTTTTACCTGGAGGATAAATCTTATGAAGAAATGGAAGAGGTTTTAGGAATGAGTCAGGGAAATTTACGGGTAAAGATGACCCGCATCAAAGAAAAGCTACGCCAACTGACAAAGTATAAATAACATGGAACTGGACGATCTGAAACAGTCGTGGAAAGCATCCACAGAAAACATATCTCTTACACAAAACATAAATATCATGGAGATTATTCAAAACAAAAGCAACGGGCCAATTGCCCAACTCAAACACCGGTTCAGGAAGCAACTGATTGTGCTGCCGCTCGTGATCGCGCTGGTAACCCTCAACCTTTCCAGGCATCATGACCTGTTTTCTGACGCTTTGTTCTGGTTCTTTGTGGTGATCGGGCTGGTAATGTGCGGCTACTTTTTGTTCAGCTACCGCCTGGTAAGCCACATAGCCAGTATGGAAGGTATGGTGAAAACAAACCTGAAAAAGCAAGTAACTACCCTGGAGCGGGGCTACCGTGTTCGGATGCTGGTCCTCCGGATTCTGCCCATCCTGTTTCTGGCTTTGCTCGAGCTGCTCTTGTTCCTGAACCAGGAGCCCAGCCTGGCGCGGTGGCATGCGCAGCCGTTAGGTATACGCTTGCTGTGCTATGCCGCGGTGTGGTCTGCTTTCTTTTTGCTGACCAAGTATGTCCTCCGCCACAAGTATGGCCGGCACATCCAGCACCTAAAAGAACTGGTAGCGCAAATGCAGTAAGCGCTACCACATCAAATTCCCTAACATTCTAACTTATAAACGCTCTAACTTTTTAACTCCCTAACTCCTCAACTTTCTAGTACCCATACTTCTTACCCCACTGTGCCTGCAACTGCTTGCGCATCTCACTCTCGCGGCCGTTCTGGCCGGGCTGGTAAAAAGCAGTGCTGCTGAGCTCCTGCGGCATAAACTCCTGGGGCACAAAGTTGCCTTCGTAGTCGTGCGCATACTTGTAGTTGTTGCCATAGCCGATCTCCTTCATCAGCTTGGTGGGCGCGTTGCGGATGTGGAGCGGCACCGGCAGGTTGCCTGTTTGCTGCACCATGGCCCGCGCCTGCTTGATGGCCTTATACGAGGCGTTGCTCTTGGGCGAGGTGGCCAGGTACACGGTGCACTGCGACAGGATGATTTCCGCCTCGGGGTAGCCGATCATCTGCACTGCTTGGAAGCAGGAGGTGGCCATGAGCAGCGCGTTGGAGTTGGCCAGGCCAATGTCTTCGGAGGCGGCAATGAGCAGGCGGCGCGCGATGAACTTGGGGTCTTCGCCGCCCTCGATCATGCGGGCCAGCCAGTACACGGCCGCGTTGGGGTCAGAGCCGCGGATAGATTTGATAAAGGCAGATACCAGGTCGTAGTGCATCTCGCCGGACTTGTCGTACATCACAATGTTCTGCTGCGCCACCTGCTTTACCAGCTCGTTGGTCACCACCACTTCCTCGGCTGTTACGCCTTCGGCCACAATCTCCAGCAGGTTCAGCAGCTTGCGGGCATCGCCACCCGAAATGGTCAGCAACGCCTCATACTCCTCTATGCGCACGTTGCGGTGCCGCAGCCACTCGTCCTGTGCCACGGCTTTATCTACCAACTCGATCAGCTCGGCTTTGGTCAGGTGCTTGAGAATGTATACCTGGCAGCGCGACAGCAAGGCCGAGATCACCTCAAACGACGGATTTTCGGTGGTAGCGCCTACCAGCGTTACGGTGCCTTTCTCCACGGCTCCCAGCAGCGCGTCCTGCTGCGATTTGTTGAAGCGGTGAATCTCGTCGATGAACAGCACGGTGCCCTGCCGCTTTTTTGCCTGCTCGATCACCTCGCGGATGTCCTTTACGCCGGAGTTGATGGCGCTGAGTGCTACGAATGGCACTTTCATCTGGTTGGCAATGATGTTGGCCAGCGTGGTTTTGCCTACACCGGGCGGTCCCCACAAAATCATACTTGGAATCACCCCACCTTCTATGTAGCGGCGCAGAATGCCATTAGGGCCTACCAGGTGCTTTTGGCCGTAGTATTGATCCAGGTTGTGTGGGCGCATGCGTTCGGCAAGCGGTATGTTGGGGTGGTTCATCTGCGGTATGTTTTCTCCGGAATCGGTTCAAGACAAAGTTACGACTTTGCCGGAGAAGCGGTCAACAATCCGCGCTTACTTCTTTCCGGCGAAAGGCAGCCGGAATCGTAGAAAAGTAGAAGCATACTCTGGCACACCGCATGTAAACCCTGGTGCTTCACCGTTGTAAGCGCCAAGCGCTCGGTCAATACAGCAGATGTTGGCAAGGCGGTCCTGCTTTCGATTCACTGGATCAGCAATCATCCGCCAACCAATCAGGCTCTATGTTTGAACATACACCTGCCAGAACTGTTTCTGTACAGGTGCCGGCAGAGCAACTACAACCCTAAAACTAAAGTACATACTACTTAACGCTACAATAACCCGGCAAACCGCCGCACGAAAATAAATCTTATGAAATACAGAAAATTCGCAAACACAAACGAGCAGCTATCAGCCATAGGCCTGGGCTGCATGGGCATGAGCCAGGCCTATGGCTCCCGCAATGATGAAGAATCGATCGCCACGCTGCACCTGGCGTTGGACTTGGGCATCAACTTCTGGGACACTGCCGATGTGTATGGTCCGTATCACAATGAAGAACTCATTTCGAAGGTGCTCGTCCCGAACCGCAGCAAAGTCTTCATCGCAACCAAGTTTGGCTTTCAGCACCAGGCCGATGGCAGCATGGCTTTCAACGGTTCACCGGCTTACCTGCGGCAGGCGATTGAGGGCAGCCTCAAGCGCCTGAACGTGGACGTTATCGATTTATACTATGCGCACCGCATTGACCCGAACGTGCCGGTGGAGGAAATGGTAGGCGCCATGGCTGAGTTGGTGAAGGAAGGCAAAGTCCGTTACCTCGGCTTGTCTGAAGCCTCCCCTGCTTCTATCCGCAAAGCGCATGCAGTGCACCCCATTGCTGCGGTACAGTCAGAATACTCGCTGCTTACCCGCGACGTAGAAAATGAAGTGCTGCCGCTGACCAAGGAACTGGGGATTGCGTTTGTGCCGTTCAGCCCATTGGTGCGCGGCCTGGTGACCAACACCGTTGATATGAACAATTTGCCGGATAATGACATGCGCAAGTCTATTCCGCGTTTTCAGGAAGAAGAACACCTGCAGAACAACCAGAAACTAGCCGAAGCATTCGCTGATTTTGCCGCTCAAAAGGATTGTACTCCGGCGCAGTTGGCGCTAGCCTGGGTGCTGGCACAAGGCGAGAACATCATCCCCATTCCTGGCACCAAACGCCGCAAATACCTGCAAGAGAACGCGGATGCTGTGAACGTGAACCTGCAAGCGCAGGATTTGCAGGCGATAGAAGACCTGCTTCAGAAGTATCCGAACACCGGCAAGCGCTACAACGAATTGCAGATGAAAATGGTAGACCGCACAAAATAACCGGCACCAGAACAGCAGATTAAGAGCATAAAGGTTATCTATACTTCTCCTGCATTACTAAAAGGGCAAACAGGATACGTTTAAAGTATAAAGCGAACTCTCTTCCTATAATTGCCTAAAGCTTGCTTCAGGAGAAGATTCAACGGTCGGATGCCTGACGTGCTCGTGCTTTTATACTTATACTTACATGGAAAACCAAAAACTAAAGCTAAGCATACTCGATCAGTCTATTATAGCCAAAGGGGTGAGCGCCAGCGAAGCCCTGCAACAAACGGTAGAAATTGCGAAGCTCGGGGATATGTTGGGCTATACCCGCTTTTGGGTATCGGAGCACCACAACATTGCCGCTATTGCCGGGTCGGCGCCAGAGGTGCTGATGGTAAAGCTGGCCGATGCCACCGAACAGATCCGCATCGGCTCCGGGGGCATTATGTTGCCGAACCACAGTGCCCTGAAAGTAGCCGAGAATTTCCGGCTGCTGGAAGCGCTCTTCCCCGGCCGCATTGACCTGGGCATTGGCCGGGCACCGGGCGGCGACCGCATGACGGCTTACCTGCTAAACCCGTCCAACGACTTCAGCGACGACAGCTACCAGCAGCAGCTCGACTATTTGCAGCTCTTCTTTACCGATACGGCCTCTACGGAGCATGGACGACTGCTGGCCGTACCACAGGCCGCCACCGCTCCCATGCAGTGGATGCTCAGTTCCTCCAGCGGAGGCAGCAGCCGGCTGGCCGCTACTTATGGCATGGGCCTGGCAGTGGCCAAGTTCATCAACGGAAATGCGCAGCCTAACATGGTTGCCACCTACAAAAAAACGTTCGAGCCTTCGGAGCAATTTCCGGAACCGGCTGCGCTAGTGGCCATTATGGTGCTGTGCGCTGACACGGAAGAAAAAGCAAGCCAGCTGCGCAAAGTGCTGGATTATCGGCTGGTGCAGATGGAGAAAGGCAACTTTGATGCCCTGAGCACTTACGAAGACATCAAGGATTACCAGTTCACACCGCTGGAGCAGGAGCGCATCAAGGCAAATGCAGGAAGAGTTATCTCCGGTACGCCTGCCAGCGTAAAAGCCGCACTGATACAGTTGGCTACAGACTTTGAAGTGGATGAAATTGTAGTCACCACCATGGCCTCTGATTTTGAAGACCGCAAACGCTCCTTCGAGCTGTTAGCCGAGGCCTTTGCATTGAAATAAGTATAATAGCTAAAAAGGAGGGCGCTGCACCAGGTTTCTAATGCAGCGCCCTCCTTTTATATTTCTTACCTGGCATAAGTATAAACGAAGAATTACTTGAACTGGTAAAGAGCTAAAAAGCTGTTCTGGATTTCTTAATCCGCGTTAATAGCAACACAGAAATTAGCAAATCCCCCGCAGCGGACTTTCGGACTTGGAAGTTCGAAAGAGCGGTGGTTCGAACCAAGCAATATTCCGGGTCACGTTAGCAAGTGCCAGCAATGCAACTCTTCGGAATTGCTGACAGCTGATTTTATACCAGCTTATCGTCTGATTCTGGTGGTTCTACATTGTTTTCCCGCTCCAGGTGCTCGCGCACCGCATCGGACTTACTCCGCAGCACCGGCTCATTCATCGGGCTATGTTCTGGGTTTTCGTCTCCAAACAGCACCCCCCACTGTTTAAAGCGCTGGCTTCTGTCAAAAATAATTTTAAGAATGGCGATGATGGGCAGCGAAAGGAACATGCCGGCAATGCCAGCCATCTCGCCCGCTACCAGGACGCCCACAATGGTTGCCAGCGCGTTGATCTTTACTTTAGAGCCTACAATGCGCGGCATTAGAATGTTATTGTCGAGGAACTGTACGGCCGCAATAGTACCCAGCACCTCCACAATCGGCAGCAGGTCAGCCGAGGAAGCAAGCGTCAGCAGCACGCCAATGATATTGCCCAACAGCGCCCCTACGTAAGGAATCAGGTTCAGGAAGGCGAAAATGATCCCGATCAGCAGTGCATGTTTGATGCCCAGAATTAGCAGCGCACCGCCTAACAGCACCGTAATGTAGGAAATCTGAATCAGCAGGCCAAAAAGGTAACTTTTAATGATCACCTCGATCTCGCGCATAGCACCCTCTACCCGGCGGTGGCTATCCGGTGGAAACCACAAAAAGACAAAGCGCAGCAGCAGGTTTTTGTAAAACAGCAGCAGGAAGATATAAATGGGCAGCAGCCCCAGAAAAATAAGGATAGAGGTAACCGAAGAGGCCGCACCGCCAAGTAAACCACCGGCATAGTTAAGCAACTTGCTGCTCTGCTCCCGGATAAAGCGGGTCTGCTCTTCAGTAGAGTAAGCCGTTTTGCTTCCTATCCAGCCACTCAGGTCGTTGAGGTGGGTGGTTACATTTTGCTGGATAACCGGGAAATCAGCTACCAGGTTGGCAATTTGCGAGGAAAAGAACCAGACGATAAGCCCCAGCACGACCACCAGCGCCAGGATGCTGATGCCAATGGCCAACGCTTCCGGAAATCGTCTTTTATGAAAAAACCGGTAAACCGGCAACAACATTATGCTGATAAAAAACGCCATAAGTATGGGCGCCAGCAACCCGTTAGCCAGGACAATAATCCATCCTAAAAAAAATAGGCCCATTACTTCTATTGCGCGTTTTACCGTCAGCGGCATCTGATTCATATAATATTTTTTAGTTACATTGGAGTTGTTTTCCATCTTATACGGTGATGCAAAAAAAATAACATGCTACTTTTACATTATGAGCAGGCAGATACAGGTGCATGCAGCGCTTTTTATAGTGGCGCTGATCTATGGGAGCAATTATAGCATAGCCAAAGAAGTAATGCCCGCTTATGTGGGCCCTTTTGGTCTGATTGTGATACGCGTAGTATCGGCTGCCCTCTTTTTTGGTATTTTTTCGCGACTGGTTGTAAAAGAAAAAATCGTGGGTTGGCCCGACAATCTGCGGGTAATCCTTTGCGGCATTACGGGTATCGCTATCAACCAACTCAGCTTTTTTAGTGGACTTAACCTCACTGCGCCCATCAATGCAGCCCTGCTCATGGTTATTGTGCCGGTTATTGTGCTGCTTTTCTCGGCTATACTGTTGAAAGAACATGTAGGCTGGCGAAAGGTTTTGGGTATTGTGGTGGCCTGCACCGGCGCTTTTCTACTGATTTATACTTCGCATAGCGAAAGTGCTGCCGGCAATATCCGGGGTGATCTGTTGATCGTGCTGAATGCAACGGCTTACGGCCTCTACCTGGTGCTGGTTAAACCCCTGATGCAGAAGTATAATGCTATTACGATTGTGAGCCGGGCGTTTGCAGTAGGAGCTGTGGTAGTTGTTCCTTTTGGCTGGAACCAGTTACTGGAGCCAGACTACAGCTATTTTCCTGATGCGATCTGGGCGGCCATCCTGTTCATGGTTTTCGGAGTTACCATTATTGCTTACTTGTTCAACACCTGGGCCCTACGCTATGCCAATGCCTCGCTGGTAGGCGCCTACATTTACCTGCAGCCGGTGCTAGCCATACTTATTGCCGTTAGCTTTGGCAAGGACGTATTTACCTGGCAGAAAGGCCTTTATGCACTGGTGATCTTCGCGGGCGTATACCTGGTAAGCCGCGCCAGGCAGTACGTACCGGCAGCAGATTAATACAGTGCGCCTGCTCGCTGCCCTAGCTGAAAACGCGCTTAACTGTTGTAAGCTCCAGCCAATTCTTACAGGATCGGAACGCTAACTTCAACGAAAGCTTTTAGAGTCATTTTGTAGCTTCTAAAACGGCTTTTACTTAAGTACAGCATTACCACTCCTATTTTCTTTAATTCAATTCGAATCTTCTCTTTACAAAGCCTGCCTATCTGAATGAAAAAAGTCCTGCCGATAAACACCGGCAGGACTTTATACTTTATACTTTATACTTGGTGAAGTATTAGCTGGGCTGATGCGAGCGGTTGCTGCTACCATTACTACGGTTGCCACCGCTGCGCTGGCCGCCTCCCTGGCTGTTATTAGCCCGAGGAGCACTGCTTGAACGTGGGGCGCTGCTTCCGCCAGCGTTATTGCTCCAACGGCTGCGACCACCGCCACCGCCTCTGCGCTGCTGCTTCTGCTCTTTTACCGTGCTGGCTGCCTCGGCAAAGTCTTTAGCAGTGAGCGGATAAGGATGGTTGTCTACCACCGGCACTGCTTTGGAGATCAGTTTCTGAATGCTGGCCAGGTAAGGTGTCTCTTCCGCATCGCAAAACGACAAGGCGATACCACTAGCTCCGGCACGACCTGTACGGCCAATGCGGTGTACGTAGGTTTCCGGCTCATTTGGCAGTTCATAGTTGATCACATGGCTCAGGTCATCCACGTCAATGCCACGGGCGGCAATATCGGTAGCTACCAGCACGCGGGTATGGCTGCTTTTGAAGTTGTCGAGAGCACGTACGCGGGCATTCTGCGACTTGTTGCCGTGAATCGCTTCTGCCTGTACCCCTGCTTTGCTCATGTCTTTGGCTACGCGGTCGGCCCCATGCTTGGTGCGGGTAAACACCAGTGCGCGGTCAATAGAGCCGTCTTTCAGCAAGTGCAACAGCAGGTTTTTTTTGTCTGATTTCTTTACATAGTATACCGACTGCTTGATAGTGTTGGCAGTAGAGGACACGGGTGTTACTTCTACCTGCGCCGGATTTACCAGAATGGTGTTGGCCAGTTTCAGGATCTCAGGTGCCATGGTTGCAGAAAAAAACAGCGATTGCTTTTTTTCCGGCAATACCTTCAGCACCTTGCGTACATCGTTCACAAAGCCCATATCCAGCATGCGGTCAGCCTCATCGAGCACAAACATCTCGATCTTGTCGAGGTGCACATATTTCTGCGCCATCAGGTCCAGCAAACGGCCGGGTGTCGCCACCAGTATATCAATACCGGCACGCAGGGCATCTGTTTGCGGGCGCTGCGGCACGCCACCAAAAATAACCGTGTGTTTCAGGCCAGTATGCTTACCATAAGCTGTCAGGCTGTCGGCAATCTGCAGGGCCAGTTCGCGTGTTGGCGTCAGGATAAGAGCTTTTATTCGGCGGGGTCCCCGCTCCTGCTGGTTTTTGGCCTCAGAGAGTAGTTGCAGGATCGGAATAGAGAAAGCCGCTGTTTTGCCGGTGCCCGTCTGGGCACAACCCAATAAATCTCTTTTCTGAAGTATAAGCGGAATAGATTTTTCCTGGATGGGTGTTGGGGTAGTGTATCCTTCTGTTTTAAGAGCTTTTAGGATGGGCTCAATCAAGTTAAGATTCTCGAATGTCATCAAATGGTTTTTATAAAAACCGCGCAGCACCTTGTGCGCTGCCTTTGCGGTAAGGTGGCCGGAATCTGAAGAATGCAATCAAACGTGAGTTATACTTGCATAAAGGCCATTCCCGACCTGTTGAAAGTGTAATAACCTTTATAAACCAGGGTTAGTTCTAAAAGGGCAAAAATGAATAAAGTACCAAAGGTACACGTATGGCCTTTCACATCCTAATGCTATTTTTTAACGGTATGGCACCGCATTAACGTGTTAAGGTGGGCGCAGGTTAGCAGCAGCTTACCTTAATACTACAAACCGGCGGCACGGAAGCAGGTCCGAAATAGAAGCGTCTGAAAAAATCAGAAAGAGACCAGGTAGCTGCACCAGAACAGCCGCCGCACATACTGTGCTCCCCTATTCCTCCGCATTGGCGCTCACTGAGCTACTATAACCGGCAAAAAGCACCGGCATTTTGTGAGGCTTTCCCAGTAATAAGTGCGGTTTATCTATGTGAGTGAGGCTTATACACGTTCGGCTTTGCGCGCATGCACAATGTGTTGCACGATTTTAACGGCATGCTCACGGGAGTTCTCAATAAACCACACGTGTGTATCCATGCCGCCGCAGATAACACCCGCCAGGTATACGTGAGGCAAATTGGTTTCCATGGTTTCCGGATCATACTGTGGGTAGCGCTTCTCGTCCGGCGACATGGCAATGCCCAGCCGCTCCAGAAAACTAAAGTCCGGCTGGTAGCCCGTCATGGCCAGTACGAAATCGTTTTCCAAGGTTAGCTTTCCCTCCGGCGTTTGGATATCCACTTCCCGCTCCCGAATTTCGGTCAGGCTGGAGGAGAAATAGCATTTAATCTCCCCGGCTTTGATGCGGTTCTCCAGGTCCGGCTTGGTCCAGTACTTTATACTTCCGAGTTCAGTCTGGCGCACCACCATCGTTACCTCGGCTCCTTTGCGCCAGGTTTCAAGGGCAGCATCAGCGGCAGAGTTGTTAGCCCCCACTACCACCACTTTCTGGCGATAATAATAATGCGGGTCCAGGTAGTAGTGTCGCACTTTGGGCAGGTTCTCGCCAGGAACATGCAGCAGGTTCGGCTTGCCGTAAAAGCCAACAGCCACCACCACACTGCGCGCCCGGTAAGTGCCTTTGTTAGTGGTAATACTGTAGAGGTCCTCTTGCTGCTGCTCCATGTGCTCCACCTCTTCAAACAGCCTGATTTGCAGCTGGCGCGAATCAGCTACGCGGCGGTAATATTCCATGGCCTCCATGCGGTTCGGCTTGGCATGAATGGAGGCAAACGGAATGCCGCCGATCTCCAGCCGGTCGGAGGTGGAGAAAAAGGTCATGTTAAGGGGATAATGGTAGAGCGAGTTCACCAGCGTGCCCCGTTCTACGATCAGGTAACTAAGCCCTGCCTGCTGCGCCTCCAGGCCACAGGCCAAGCCAATAGGGCCGGCGCCAATAATAAGAATGTCGTATGTGGTATCCAATAGGTTTCCTTTCTGGTCTAGCGAAGGTATACGTATCTTTTACAACAACAAGGTGCGGCGCAAAGTTTAGTGTCGCTACACAGGTCCTATTTCCGCTGCTCCCGCCCTAAAGCTCCAGCTGCAGGATGTGCATGCCGCGGTACTCGGGCTTCATCTGCTCGAAGTCGAGGGTGTAGGTGCCACACTTTTCAAAGCCGTTCTGCTCGTAAAAATCTACGCTGCGGCTGCTGTCCATCGCCTTCAACCAGATCACCCGCTTGTTCCGTTCTTTGGCAAATGCTTTGGTAAAGTTCACGGCTTCGCGCCCAATGCCTTTGCCCGAAGCTGCTTTGGTGAGGTAGATGCGCTCCAGTTCCAGCGCCTCTTCCGCGGTATAAGCCTCAAATGGCTGGTTGATGTTCAGCTTCAGAAAGCCAACCAGCTCCTGCTGGTGGTGTATGAGGAAAAAAGCAGCATTAGGATCGGCTAACTCTTTCCGGAGGGCGCTCTCGCTGAAGCTGCGCTCCAGGTACCACGCACCACCGTCAAACCACAAGTATAAATAATGGTCGCCATAGGCATTGATGGCGATATCCTGTAACGTATAAATGTCCCCGGTCGTGCAGGGAGTGATCCTGGTTGCGTTCATGTAAAAGCATAGGGCGTTTGCACAAAGGTAGGCAAAAGGCCCGAAGATGCTAGCTGCGGTTACATCCGGCGTTTATACTTGCAGCGGCATAAACAGCAAAGGCTGCCCGGTTACCCGAACAGCCTCTGCCAGTATACTTATATGATGCTTATAAGTGGATTACCTCGTCGTACGCAGCAGCAGTCGCTTCCATGATCGCCTCGCTCATGGTTGGGTGCGGGTGCACGGATTTGATGATCTCATGGCCGGTCGTCTCCAGCTTACGGGCAACGACCACTTCCGCAATCATCTCGGTTACGTTGTTGCCAATCATGTGCGCGCCCAGAAACTCGCCATACTTGGCATCAAAGATCACCTTCACGAAACCGTCTTTAGTACCGGCGGCACTTGCTTTACCAGAGGCAGAGAACGGAAACTTACCTACGCGGATGTCCAGCCCCTGCTCACGGGCAGCTTTCTCGGTTAAGCCCACGGAGGCGATCTCCGGAGAGCAGTACGTACAGCCCGGCAGGTTGCCATAGTTCAGCGGTTCTGGGTTTTCACCCGCAATTTTCTCCACACAAATAATTCCTTCGGCTGAAGCAACGTGCGCCAGCGCAGGGCCGGGAATGATGTCGCCAATGGCGTAAATACCGGGTACGTTGGTCTGGTAGAACTCATCTACCAGCACACGGCCGCGATCTACCTTTATGCCTAGTTCCTCCAGGCCGATGTTCTCCAGGTTTGTCTGGATGCCAACTGCCGAAAGCACAACTTCTGCATCCAGGGTCTCGGTGCCTTTGGCTGTCTTCACCTGCACTTTGCACAGGTCGCCCTTCGTGTCTACCGACTCCACCGAGGCATCTGTCATGATGTTGATGCCGGCTTTCTTGAACGATTTAGCCAGCTGACGCGATACTTCCTCATCCTCTACCGGCACCACGTTCGGCAAATACTCCACGATGGTTACCTGCGTGCCCATGGCGTTGTAGAAGTAAGCAAACTCCACTCCAATAGCGCCGGAGCCTACCACCACCATGCTTTCCGGCTTTTTATCAAGCGACATTGCCTGCCGGTAACCGATGATCTTTTTGCCATCAATAGGCAGGTTCGGCAACTCGCGCGCACGTGCACCTGTCGCCAGAATAATGTTCGTTGCTTCTACCGTGCTCTGTTTGCCATCGGCATCTGTCACCTCAATTTTGCCTTTGCCGGTCAGTTTTCCGGTTCCGAAAATGGCATCTATCTTGTTTTTGCGGAACAGGAACTGAATGCCTTTGCTCATGCCATCAGCCACACCACGGCTACGCTTGATCACAGCGCCAAAATCTGCCGAAGCGTCCGACACATTAATGCCGTAATCTGCTGCATGATGGATATATTCGAATACGTTTGCGCTCTTTAGCAGTGCTTTGGTCGGGATACAGCCCCAGTTCAGGCAGATGCCTCCCAGCGACTCGCGCTCGATCACACCTACTTTCATCCCAAGCTGTGCCGCCCGAATGGCAGCTACGTAGCCCCCGGGGCCACTACCAACCACTACTAAATCATATTTTGATGCCATAGTTACTTGTTTATAGTTGAGTTGCTGAGCAAAAATAATCTATTATACTAACTTCGCCAAACCAGTAAGGCTGCCGGAGCTATCGCTTAAAGCCCGGAAAGCCAGCCGCATGGCTGCACCAGCGCCGCCCAAAAGAAAAAATTCTTTAAGATTGCGCTGAATGCATGTACTTTTACGCGCCAAAGTGATTATTACCCTTGTTGCATGAAAAGAATTTTACCCCTGTTGCTGTTTGTCCTGGTGTCTCTTACAGTATCGGCCCAGAAAACGGCGAAGGATTATTTTATCAGCGGAAACGCTAAATTTAAAGCCGGTAAGTTTGAAGCAGCTATCCAGGATTATAACCAGGTGCTGCAGCTGGAGCCCAATCATGTGGTAACGCTCGCCAACCGCGGCGTAGCCAAAGACCGCCTGAAAGACTACCGTGGGGCCATCGATGATTTTACCAGCGCTATTGCTGCCAACCCAAAGTATACCGAAGCTTACCTAAGCCGTGGCCTCTCCAGGTATAACCTCAAAGATTACCGCGCCGCCCTCCTCGACTACGACAAAGGGTTGCAGCTGAATCCCAAAAATGCCAAGGCCTATAACAACCGCGGCCTGGTGCGCTATGGCCTGAAAGATTACAGCGGCGCCATCGCCGACTATACCAAAGCCCTTGCGCTGGATGCTAAATACGAGGAAGCTTACTACAACCGGGGCGCGCCCAAGTATAACCTCGGCGACAAAACCGGCGCCTGTGCCGACTGGACCAAAGCCAAACAACTGGGCCTGAAAGACGCAGACACCTACCTGAAAAAGTACTGCAAGTAAGCCACTAAGGCCTTAACAGTTTCGTTTTTACGCTGCTTTTCGTTTTATACTATCTCTAAACGGCGGCAATTCATTTCCTTTTACCTGGTAAATCTGGCTTTCTTCTAAACTAAAAAGGCGCTGTAGCAGCGCCTTTCCTGATTAAACTAAATATTAAAATAGTAGCAGCCGCTGTTTAGGCATCCGTGGGATGTTGCTCTTTTTGCGTGGCCAGCAGAGACTGCTGCGGATCATCCTCCAGGTTGACGGTGTCCATTTTCCGGATCACCTCACTTTTCACTTCTCTGAAAGCTGTTAAATTCCGTTTGCTGATTGGTGTGCCAGACGGTAGCTTCACACGCAGGGCATCCACTTGCCGGCCATTCTTCCAGAAACGGTAGCACAGGTGCGGGCCGGTCGCCAGGCCGGTGCTGCCTATGTAACCAATCGTTTGCCCCTGCTTTACATGCGCGCCTCTGCGTATGCCTTTGGCAAATTTAGACATGTGCAGGTACTGGGTCGTGTAGGTTTTGTTGTGCTTGATTTTTACAAAATAGCCGTTGCCACGGGTATAGCGGGCATCCAGCACCAGGCCATCACCCACAGAGCGGATCGGGGTACCACGCGGAGCGGCAAAATCAGTACCCAGGTGGGCTTTGTAGCGCTTCTGCACCGGGTGAAAACGATTTAATGAATAGCGGGAACTGATGCGGCTATACTCCAGCGGCTCCCGCAAGAATGCTTTTTTCAGGCTTTTGCCGTTCTGGTCGTAATAGCCGCTGGCGTTGTTCTTGTTAAAAGCAATGGCATAGATCGAATCTCCTTCATGCGCAAAATAAGCTGCTTTCAACTCGCCAAAACCAATCGTGGTGCCGTTCACTACCTTTTCATCATAGATCAGTTTAAACTTATCGCCCGGTTGAATGCGGTTCAGGTCGAGGCGCCAGGCATAAATATCGGCAAACTTATTAACCAGTTGGGGCGATCCTCCAGCATCTATGATCGACTCGAATAACGAATTTTTGATCTCTCCTCCAATCGTGCGCTCCAGCACTTGTACCTCGCGCTTTTCTTTAGTTACGGCCAGGTCGCCGCGCAGGTCATAAATCACATACTCTACCTCGTTTGGCTCATAGATGAAGTATTGTGCCGTTTGGGCAGCGTCGCGCAGGTGCAGCAGCGTATAATTTCGGTGCGCATTGATGTGCCGCACGCTGTATACGGTTTTCGCTTTTTGCGCCAGCTTGTATACCGTAGCAGGCGAAATGTTGTAGCTGGCAAGTATGGCCGACAGACTTTCGCCCCGCTCTACTGTGCCTTCCACCACTTCCATCGAATCGGTGTGGATGCCGTAGATAACCGGGGCTGGCTGCGGTTTGGCAACCACAATCTTTGCCGGCTTTTCATCCACCGGCTCTTCCTCCTGGCGGGTAACCAGCAGGTGGTCGGGGTGCAGGTCCAGCGTTTTGGCTGCGGTAATAAAAATGAAGAGGGAAAGGAGAATGAGGAGGGCTAGTCCTGAGCTGCGCTTCAACATGGAGAGGAATACCTTTGGTTATAAATCGGCACGAAAATATGGCTAAACCTATTAAAATAAAAATGGAAGGGCGCACAATATTCAGATTGTAAACATGTTACCCTTCCTTCCAAACTAGTCTGTTTAGCATTGCCGGCGGCTGTTCTCCGTTTTATACTTGTATGATCGCTTTACTATACTTTTACCAATCCGTTAAAAATCAATCCTTTTCATACTTCCCCTTTTGCAGTTTTAGCTGCTGCTTCTGAATAAGAAAAACTTTTATAACTTTGACCTTTATGAAAACATTAGAAGGAAAAGTAGCCCTCATAACCGGGGCATCTAAAGGAATAGGGCGCGCTATTGCCCAGCAATTTGTGGAAATGGGCGCGCAGGTAGCCTTTACCTATCTCTCCAGTGTGGAGAAGGGGCAGCAGCTGGAGCAGGAACTGGCAGCCAACGGCGGCAAGGTGAAAGGCTTTCGCTCTGATGCTGCTGACTTTGCCCAAGCCGAGCAACTGGTAGAGGATGTGGTAAAGGAATTTGGCAAGCTGGATGTGGTGGTAAACAACGCTGGCATTACGCGCGACGGCCTGCTGATGCGCATGAACGAGGAGCAGTGGGACGCAGTGATCAACACAAACCTGAAGTCGGTGTTTAACGTGACCAAGGCAGCCAGCAAGCACATGATGCGCGCTAAAAGCGGTTCCTTCATTAATATTACCTCGGTGGTGGGCCTGAAAGGCAACGCAGGCCAGGCCAACTATGCGGCCTCCAAAGCAGGCATCATCGGCTTCACCAAGTCCGTGGCGCTGGAACTGGGCTCCCGCAATATCCGCAGCAACGCCATCGCCCCGGGTTTTATCGAAACAGAAATGACGGGCGAACTAGACCAGAAAGTGGTGGATGAATGGCGCAAGGCGATTCCGCTGAAGCGCGGCGGTTCTCCGGAAGACGTTGCCAAAGCAGCCGTTTTCCTGGCCTCCGACAACTCGGCATATATTACCGGACAGGTGCTGCAGGTAGACGGCGGCATGCTAACGTAAGGGAGTTAAAAAGTTAGAGAGTTGGGGAGTTAAAGAGTTAACAAGTTAGGCGGTGAAGTGGGGTGTTGCTTGCGCTTCGGCCTGCTTTATACTTTGTCTTGCTAAAACAAAAAGACCAATGCTGCCGCTTTTGCGTTAGTAGCATTGGTCTTTTTGTTTTAACTTTCGATTCCCACTGGCTTGTAATTCATAATTCAGCATTCATAATTCAAATTAGTTTGAACAGCTTCCGACTGATAACCACTGCCTCGCCCTGGCTTATACTTGTATGCTTCGCTGCCGGCGCCTTGTATGCCTGGCTGCTCTACAGCAAGCGGGCACCCTGGCGGGCAAGTATAAACTATGTGTTGGCTGGCCTGCGGTTTATGGTAGTGAGCGTATTGTGCTTTCTGCTGCTGGGGCCACTGGTGCGTTACTTCAACAACAAAACAGTAAAACCCACCATCGTATTTGCGGTCGATGACTCGCAGTCTGTGAAGCTGTTTTCGGATAGTGTGCAGTTGCAGCAGACAGAAAAAGGGCTGCAGCAGTTGCGGGAGCAACTCGAAGCCAAGGGCTACAATACGCAGGTGCGCACGCTCAGCGCCGGGCAGCCGCCGGCAAGTATAAATTCCATTGCCTTCACTTCAGAAACCACCAACCTGAGCGAGCTGCTGCAGAATGTACAACGCGAGAACGCCGAGCAGAACCTGGCCGGCGTGGTGCTGCTGTCGGATGGCATTGTAAACCAGGGCATGTCGCCGACTTATGCCAGCTACAATTACCCGATCTACCCGGTAGCCTTGGGCGACACCATTCCCAAGCAGGATGTGCTGGTTGCCTCGCTGCGCTACAACAAGGTAAACTACAGCGGCAACCGCTTTCCAATAGAAGTGGAGCTGCAGCATGAGGGATTTGGTAACCGCCAGGCCACCGTACTCCTGAAAGAGAACGGCAAAACTATCACCAGCAAAACTGTGGCGCTGAAGCAGGACCAGCCGGTGCAACAGGTACCTTTCGAGGTGATGGCGACGGGCTTGGGCAAGCGCCACTACGAAGTGCAGGTGCAGCCCTTAGCAGGCGAGTTTACGACGCTCAACAACAGCAAGCACGCGTACATCGATGTGGTAAAAGGCAAAATTAAGGTGCTGGTAGCTGCTGCGGCCCCGCACCCGGATATAAAAGCAATACGGGCAGCTATTGAATCGAACGAGAACTATGAAACGGAGCTGTTTATCCCTGGCCTTACCCCGCTCAAGCAGGATGATTATGATGTAGCCGTGCTGCACCAACTCCCCGGGCGCGTCGCAGGTGGTGAGGCTGCCCTGAACCTGGTGCGCCAGAAAAATCTGCCGACTCTTTACATTCTGGGTCCGCAAAGCGATTTGAACGACTACAACAACCTGCACGCGGGCTTAAACATCAACAGCAACGGGCAAACAGACCAGGTGGTGCCCGCTGTCAACAGCAACTTTACGGCCTTCACGATGCCGGATGGCAGCGCCGAGCGCATGAGCGGGTACCCGCCGGCACAGGTGCCTTTTGGCAACTACAGCCTCACACCCAATACCGAGGTAGTACTTTACCAGCAGATAGGGCGCGTGAAAACTAACAAGCCGCTGCTCACGCTGCAAACGTCCGGCGACCGGCGCAATGCAACCCTGCTCGCCTCCGGCACCTGGCAATGGCGCCTGGAGGAAAATGCCAATAATAAAAATGCCGAAGTATACGACAAGCTCATCACCAACCTGGTACAGCTGCTGAGTGCCCCGCGCAATAAAAAGCGCCTGAACGTATATCCGGTGCAAAACGAGTATACCAGCTCAGACGAGATCCGCTTTAATGCTGAAGCTTACAACGAAGCCCTGGAGCCCATCTATGGCCAAAACATTACTTTAAAAGTGAGCGGCGAAAGTGGGAACGCCAGAAGCTTTACGTTTGCTAACAGCGAAAACCAGGCAGGTGTAAATGTAGGCGCCTTGCCAGGTGGCCGCTATACTTATACTGCTACTACCACAATTAACGGAACGCCTCAGCAGGATAAAGGCGAATTTGTGGTGGAGGAACTGCAACTGGAAGCGCTCAACGCGGTTGCCGATCATAATTTGCTTTACCAACTGGCCAGCAACACAGGCTCCAAGCTATACTTCCCGCAGCAACTGCCGCAACTGCAGCAGGATATCCTTGGCAGCAAACGCAAAGCTGTGATTTATAGCGAGGAGGAATTAACCGACCTGGTGGATATGAAATGGCTGTTTTTCCTGCTACTCGGTCTGATCACTATCGAATGGTCGGTGCGCAAGTATAACGGCAGCTATTAAGCCTTGGATGATGGTTCTTATGGCATAGTTTAGGAGCAGACCGGCTGTTGCTGAGAGAAGGACCTGCTTTATTTTGACAAAGCAGAAAAGCGGCATCAGCCTAGTTAGCCAAGTATAAATGGAAGAGTTATGATCTTTACCACCAGCACTCCTACCCTACTTGAAACACCGCGACTATACTTGCGGGAGCTGACGCCCAAGCTGCAACGCGAATTGTTCCGGACGAAGACCAAGCAGGAAATTATGGAATACCTGGGGCTGCGTACGGAGCAGGAGTATAAAGAGGCCGTGTGGAAGTATAACAAGGGGATGACGACCTTTTATTCTAAATTCAAGCACTTTTACCTGCTCGACAAGAGTAATGGCAAAATCATCGGCCGCTGCGACTATCATACATGGGTGCCCAGCCACAAACGCGCCGAGGTAGGCTATGTGATATCGAGCGAAATACACAAAAGCCGCGGCCTGATGACAGAGGCGCTGGAGGCGGTGCTGCAATTCGGCTTCACCAACATGGACCTGTACCGGGTGGAAGCAATGGCTTCCCCTAAAAACATTCCCTCGCTGCAATTGCTTCAGCACTTCGGTTTTCAGCGCGAAGGGCTGCTCCGCAATCATTACATGGTAAACAGTGTGCTGGAGGACTCAGTCGCCTTCTCGCTGCTGAAACCTGAGTTTGAGGCCTGGCAGCAGCAACATCGTACCGTATAAAGTATCACCCTTACTAACCATTCCAGATTTGAAGTACTACCTTCTCAACAAGCCCTTTGAAGTGCTCACACAATTTACGGACGAGGCCGGCCGGGCGACGCTCAAAGATTATGTACGTGTTTCCGGCATTTACCCAGTTGGCCGCCTCGACTACGACAGTGAAGGGCTGGTGCTGCTCACCGACGATAAAGCGCTGCAGCATCGCCTCTCCGACCCGCAGTTTAAGGTAGAGAAAACCTACTGGGTGCAGGTAGAGGGCATTCCGGAGGAGGAGGCTTTGACCAGGCTGCGGCTGGGCGTAAACATCAAGGGTAGCAAAACAGCCCCCGCAAAAGTGCGCCTGCTGCCGGAAGAACCGCAGGTGTGGGAGCGCTCCACCCCCATACGCTTTCGCAAGAATATCCCCACACAGTGGCTGGAGATTCGCATTTCGCAAGGCATGAACCGGCAGGTGCGCCGCATGACGGCCGCTATAGGCCACCCAACGCTGCGCCTGATTCGCCCGGCGATAGGGCCGCTTACACTGGAAGGATTAGCCCCCGGCGCATACCGCGAACTGACGCAGGAGGAAACAGCAATGCTGAAAAGACTGGCCGCTAAAAGTAGCACCGCTACAAAACACAGCAACCGGAATGGCAAGCGCGGCAGCGGCGGCTTCCGGAAGCAGATCAATTAAGGTATTTTGCCTGCTTTGTGGTTGTCTGGTGCCATAATTATACTTTACACCTTAAAATGTGCTATTTTTTGGTATGTACTGTTAAATTTCTGCATCTTTCGGTAAGGATGTACAACAGCCCTGCAGCAGCGCTGGTTACACCTGCAAAAATCAACCTATACTATGAAATCGAACACAGACCCTGCCATTCTGCCCATTACGGAAGGGTTATACCTTCGCCCGGCCTCTCCAACGGATGCCAAGGCGCTCTTCCACCTCATTGAAACGCAACGTGATTACCTGCGCCAATGGCTCCCGTTTGTAGATGTTAGTCAGAACGTGAAGGATACGGAGTTGTTTCTGCAACATGTGACCGCCAAAGGCAACAGGAGCGACAAAGTATTTGTGATCATGTACCACAGCGAGCTTGCCGGCCTTATCAGCTTTAAAGACATTGATTACCTGAACAGAAAACTGGAGATCGGCTATTACCTAAGCGAAGACCTGCAGGGCAACGACATCATGCGCCGCAGCTGCCAGGCGCTGGTGCAGCACGCATTCGAAACCATGCGAATGAACCGCATCCAGGTAAAAGTTGGGATCGGCAACGTACGCAGCAGCAACATCCCCCGGAAGCTGGGCTTTCAGTTGGAGGGCGTGCAGCGCGAGGGCGAGTTCCTGAACGGAACCTTTCACGACCTGGAAGTATACAGCCTGCTGCGGCGCGACTGGCAGGAGCATTAGTAAGATCTGCAAGTATAGGGCTAAGTATAACACGAGGCGGCAGATACCTATAATTTAAGTATATTGAACACTGTAAACTCCTGGCCGCTACAGTTGCGGCACCAGGAGGATGCGCATACTCAAAAGTACATACTTTGCTCACCATGTATAAAAAAGGATTAGTGCTGGCCGCCGCCGCGCTCAGTATATATACCACCGCCGCCGCACAGAAACTGCGTCCTATTACGCAGCAGGAAACCACGCGCATCATCAAAACCCTCAGCGCCGACGCCATGCGTGGCCGCGCCTCTTTTTCGCCCGATATTGACCGGGCCGCCGCCTTTATCGCCGGCGAGTTCAGCCGTATTGGCCTGAAACCGCTGCCCGGCGACAACGACTTCCTGCAGACCTTTACAGTTTATAGCCTGACGCCGGAAGCAAAGGAAGGACAGCTAAACGGGAAGCCCCTTGCCCCTAAACAGTTCTTCTCCGCTACAAACAAAAAGGAGCTGCACTGGCAGGCAGGTACCAACCGGAAGGTAGTGGTAGTTGGAAGCCAGGATAACTTCAGGAAAGTACTTGGCTCTTTGCAGAAAGCGGACCAGGATGCCTTAGTACTGGTAAACCCCGAGCATCAGAAGATCTTTAACGCATACCAGGACTATGTTAGCAGCGGCAGCGTAAGCATAGGGTCCGACAAGCGCCCGGATCTTGTTTTTGTGCTTACTGACCAGCCGCAGGCAGGCAGTTACAGCTTCGACATCCAAAATAAGATTGAAGAAAAGCAGTTAACTAACGTAACGGGCATGATTGAGGGCAAGCGCAAAGACGAAATTGTGGTTTTCTCGGGCCACTACGACCACCTGGGCATCATAAAACCTGAGGCAGGCGACAGCATTGCCAACGGCGCCGACGACGACGCCTCCGGCACCACCGCCATGATGATGCTGGCCGAGTACTATAAAAAGCACACAAAGCCGGAGCGCACGCTCATTTTCGTAGCCTTCACAGCCGAAGAAATCGGCGGCTACGGCTCCCGCTACTTCTCCGAGCAGCTGGCCCCGGACAAGATTGTGGCCATGTTCAACATCGAGATGGTGGGCATGCCCTCCAAATTCGGCCCGAACAACGCCTACATCACCGGCTACGACAAGTCGGACATGGGGCAGCTGCTGCAGAAGCGGCTGGCAGGCACCGCCTACAGCATCCACCCCGACCCGTACCCGGAGCAGAACCTCTTCTACCGCTCCGACAACGCCACGTTGGCCCGCCTCGGCGTGCCGGCGCACACCATCTCCTCGGTGCAGATAGACAAGGACAAGCTCTACCACTCCGTAGACGACGAGCTGGCGTCGCTGGACATGGCGCACCTCACCAACATGATCAAAGCCATCGCCCTGGCCTCGCAAGGCATCGTAAACGGCGAAGACACCCCGACACGGGTAGATAAGACGCAGGTGCAGTAGGGGTTATACTTTCATAGATAGTGGCAGTAACCCTAGATCTAGGTTTTTCTGTAGTCAGCCACAATTTTATAAAAGGGGGATTTGTACAATGATAAACAAGGACATTTTACTAAATAATCTTTCAAAAATTGAGCTAATCACTTTTAACTGTGAGTGCTGCAAGAAAGCTGTCAAAGTATTTGACAAGAGCAAATATTTTGAATCAGAATTCTCACAGGAAAAATTTATAGAAGAAGTAAATGGATTTAAAACTAAAATTCACAGAAGATTTTCAGCAGGGTTCATTTGCTCAAATCCAGAATGTAGAGATATTTCAATACTGGTTGGTGATAAAAATTCCGTTTTAAAAATTGAAGATGAAATTTATCAAGGACAGCCAACAGGAATGTTTATCTATGATGATAGGATATATATTTATGATATAATACCGACATTAAACTTGTTTGATATTGAAAATTATCAATTTAAATCTGAAGCAAGCGCCTTGGAGAGCGAACTAAAGGATGCGTTCAGTGTATTCTGGAGAAATGCTGATTGCTGTGGTATGAAAATACGATCAGTTTTAGAAGTACTAATGGATGACAATAATATTGACAAAACATATATAGTCAAAAAGGGGAGAAATAAAGGGGAAGAAAGAGATTGTGATTTGTTTAAGAGGATTGAGCTGTTTGAAGAAAAGTATTCTAGTGCAAAGTTGAAAGATATACTTAATAATTTAAGAAAATTTGGAAATACTGGAAGCCATCCTGGAGAGAATTTGACTAGAGAGCAATTAGTTATTATGATTGAAATCCTTGAATGTATTTTAAATCAATTGTACACAGACAGCAGAAAGAAATTAATAGAATTAAATGAAAAATTAAAAGTTTCTGTGACCAAAGTGAGCTAGAGTTAATTGCCGTTGTAATGTTAGCTTAATCCTTAGACTTATTTTAGCCCTTGCTGGTGTTATCATCTGCAAGCGAAAGGCAGTCAAAGTACTTCCGGAAGTTTTGTTTGCGTAGCAAACAAAGCATAACTTACTATAAAAGAACGAATTATTTCATTTAACTATTACAGCATGTGAACATCTAAGCAGAAAAGATAGCGTTAATTAGGTTGTTGCTGGATACTGACAATCCTGAAGTTATAATGTCTATCAAACACATCTTTGAAAAGGAAGAATCTGTAGATTTTTACGATGCCTTAATGCCGGAGCAGCAATCCCAAATCAAAGAGGCTTCGCTGGAAATAGCACAGGGGGAGACTATTGATTATGAAAGCTTCATGGCTAAACATAGGGCATGAGCAGAAAAGTATAGCATAGCTTTATTCATTCCAACCAAGTATAAAGCACACAGCCCCCGCCGCCGCAGATTAAAAACAATCCACTATTTTTTACGACCTTTGCAGAAGTATAAGTCACTGCACCCTTGTCTGAACTGCTGAATTTCAATTTCCCGCCGGAGCCGGCCACCGACCGTGTCACGCTTTTTGCCGACGTGATTCTGCCCCTGCCCCTGCCCAAACTGTATACTTACCGCATTCCCTTCGAGATGAACGACGAGGTGCTGGTAGGCGCGCGGGTAATTGTGCAGTTCGGGGCCAAAAAGGTGTTGAGCTGCATTGTTGCTGAGATCCATGAGAATGCTCCTGCCGAATACCAGGCCAAGTATATTCTGGATGTGCTCGACGATACGCCCATCATTACTGCACCACAGCTCAAGTTATTTAAGTGGATTGCCGACTACTATATGTGCACGCTGGGCGAGGTGATCAACGCCGCACTGCCCTCAGCGCTAAAGCTCAGCAGCGAATCGCGGATACAACTGCACCCACAGTATAACCCCGAGGAGGATGAGCTTATACTTGGCTCACAGGAGGAGAAGATCATCTTTGCGCTGCAAAATAACCAAGCGCTGACCTTTACGGAGGTGGGTAACCTGCTGCAGCTCAAAAGCTATCATAAGTTCATCAAGTCGCTGATCCAGAAAGAGGCGATTATTATATTTGAGCAGGTCAGCGACAAGTATGCGCCAAAGGTGGTGAAGAAAGTGCGCCTGACGGAGCACTTTGTGCAGGAGGAGGGCATGCTGGAGGAGCTTTTCAACCAGCTGACGCCACAGCCTAAGCAACTCGACATCCTGTTGAACTACCTGCAGAAGGTACCAGTGCACCAGGACCTCCACCTGAACTATAAAGGTATCGAGAAAAGCGAACTGGCCGGCAACCCGCACTTGTCGGCTTCGTCTCTCAACACGCTCATCAAAAAAGGCGTGCTGGAGCAATTTGATCAGATTGTCTCCCGATTTCCGATTGATCATGAGCCGCAGCAACTGCCGATGGCTTTGTCAGAGCACCAGTTGCAAGCCAAAGATGAGATATTGGGCTTGTTTAAGGAGAAAGATACGGTGCTGCTGCACGGCATTACGGGCAGCGGCAAAACCGAAGTATACATCGACCTGATCAAGCATGCGCTGGAAGGTGGTGGCCAGGTATTATACCTGCTCCCTGAAATTGCCCTCACCGCCCAAATTGTAACGCGCCTGATGAAGGTATTTGGTGACAAGCTTGGCGTCTATCACTCCAAATTCTCGGATAACGAACGGGCCGAAGTATGGCAGGGTGTGCTGTCAGGCAAGTTCCAGGTGGTGGTGGGTGTGCGCTCGGCGGTTTTCCTGCCTTTCCACAACCTTTCGCTCATTATTGTGGACGAGGAACACGAGGCCAGCTACAAACAGTATGACCCGGCCCCGCGCTACAACGCCCGCGAAACCGCCCTGGTGATGGCTAGCCTGCAAGGCGCTAAAACACTGCTCGGTTCGGCCACCCCCTCTATTGAGAGCTACTACAATTGCCAGACCGGCCGCTGGGGACTGGTGCAGATGACCAAGCGCTTTGGTGAAGCACAGCTGCCCCAAATGGAACTGGTGAACACCCGCGAGGAGCAGCTGCGCAAGAACATGCACAGCCACTTTTCAGGTAAGTTACTAACAGCAATTGAAGAACGGCTGCAACGCCATGAGCAGGTTATCCTGTTCCAGAACCGCCGCGGCTATGCGCCTTTCATCTCCTGCGATGAGTGCTCCTGGATACCCAAGTGCAAATACTGTGCTGTGAGCCTCTCCTATCACAAGTATAACAACGAACTGCGCTGCCATTACTGCGGTTACCACGAGCGCATGCCCCACGATTGCCCCGCCTGCGGCGCTACGACGCTCAAAAGTATGGGCTTTGGCACCGAAAAGGTAGAAGACGAGCTGAAGTTACTGCTGCCCAATGCCGAGGTGCAGCGCATGGACCTGGACACGACCAAGAAGAAGAACAGTTACCAGCAGATCATCGCTGATTTTGAGAGTGGCCGCACCAATGTGCTGGTGGGCACGCAGATGGTGACCAAAGGGCTCGACTTCGAACATGTGAGCCTGGTAGGTATTTTAAATGCCGATACCATCATCAACTTTCCGGACTTTCGGGCAAACGAACGGGCGTACCAGTTGTTTGTACAGGTAAGTGGCCGGGCAGGGCGCAAAGGCAAGCCGGGCACCGTTATCATCCAGACCCGCGACCCGCTGCAGCCCATCTTCCGGAAAGTATACAGCAACGATTACCAGAGCTTATACGAACACGAGATTGAAGAGCGCCTGCGGTTTGGCTATCCGCCGTTTACGCGTATGATCCGCATTACGGTAAAACATGCCGAAGAACACACCACAGAAAACGCCGCTATCGTGCTGGCCAAAGACCTGACGGACAGGCTTGGCAAGCAGCAGGTACTGGGGCCAGAGGTGCCATACATCTTCAAGATCCGTAACTTGTTTCTGCAGGAGATCCACATCAAACTCCCCCGCGAGAATACGAACCTGAAAGCTGCCAAAGGCCAGATTGCACAGGCCATCTTCAACCTAAAGCTGCTCCCGGATTTCAAAGGCATCCGTATCGTAGCCGACGTGGACCCGGCATAACTACTGCACAGGCTATAACACAAGAGCCGTAACTTAAAGGAAGTACGGCTCTTGTGTAGCGCAATGTATAAACCTGGCATTGTTAAAGTTTTCTGCCGTCGTGCTAAACCATTCCCTTGTAATACTTGTCCCAATTCGCTACCAGCATCTGCTCTCCTGCTGGTGTAAAGTTGGTACCCATAAAAGGAGTAGGTGTAAACTCCCCAAACACAGCTCCTTTGTCGGTGGCGTAAAAGTCCATGCGGGCAAAATGCCGTATGCTTTGCTTAGCTTGCGTGCATCCTTCTTCATTTCTTCCAAGCAAGCAGGACATTCCCTTTTCTGTCTTTAAAAACTCCTCTACCAAAAACTCCAGCCGATCATCCTGTGCCAAAGCCTCCTCCAGCTTTTCTAGAATTTGCTCTTTTGCATAGGTTTGCTGATCCATCAGGTTCTGCCCGCCACTCATAACAAACACTAGCTTAGAAGAAAATCCGATCGTACGCCTGATCACATAGTGCTCCGGCATTTCCTTCAGGTTCAATGCACTTACGTCTCTGCCCTTCCAGTATAGTTCCGGCACCCGGCACTCGTTCATTTTGGCAAACTCCCGTGCATTGTGCTTGTTGCTAAGTTTGCGCTGCCAGTATTTCACATCCTGCCATTTGGCAAGCGGTCACTGGCATTCATCAACACGGCTTTAATCTTTTTCCCGTCGGGAGATCCCCAAAACTCTTTGTTTCTATATTTGATTTTCCTGGAAAAATCGCCTCCAGTTTGACTTTTATTGCCCACAATTGTCCTGGCAATAGATTTAAGCATTGTTTTCAGCATAGGTTTTATTTGGTAGCGGTTGTTGGCTGGGATGATATTGGGTATGCGAATACATTCAGCATAGCCCAATCCAGGTTAATTGGCTAAATCATTCCTTTACAGAAACGATCCCAGTATTCTACAAGCATTTGCTCGCCTGCAGGCGTAAAGCAGTGCCCCATGAACGGAGTAGGCGTAAATTCGCCAAACACAGCACCTTTGTCAGTGGCATAAAAGTCTATGCGGGCAAAAATACCGTAGGTCTTGCTCAACTTACGGGCATGATCTTTCATTTCTTCAAAGCAGGCAGGCTTTGGCTGAGAAGCTCCTTCAGGATAGTAGGTATTGATGTTTTGAACCTGGTTCCAGTTCTCGTCATAACAGGTAGTATATCCTTTCTTTGGGCTAAGCCTGTTGATGACCTGGATACAAGCGATTTCCCCATTAAACATATAGAACTTGTAGTCGTCCGGAATTCTGTACTCTCCTTGCTCTGTCCGCACAAACTCCTCTATCAGGAACTCCAGGAGCGGGTTCTCCGCCAAAGCCTTCGTTAACTCCTCCTTGATGGCGCTTCTCGAATAGGTCTGCTTGTCCATCATGTTCAGGTCTCCATCCATCAGAAACACCATCTTGGAAGAATAACCAATCGTGGGTCTTATCACATAATGCTGCGGGAGTTGCGCCATGTCTAAAGTAGCGACATCTCTCCCTCTCCAGTATAGCTCTGGCACACGGCACCCCTGCATTTTAGCAAACTTGATGGAGTTATGTTTGTTGCTCAACCGCCGTTGCCAGTGCTTCACGTCCTGCCATCTAGATAAAGGATCATCTGCATTCAACTGAGTATTTCGGACTGCTTCTGCATCCGGAGACTTCCAAAAAGTCTTGTGTCTATGTCGGATGCGTTTACTAAACTCACCACCTTTTCTTTCCGACTTTCCGTTGAAGACAGCCGCAACAGACTTTAACATTGTTTTCAGCATTGGATTGTAATCCTTTAGATATTGGTAATTGTAACGTAGATTAAATATAAAACAAAAACTTTATATTGCTTAAGATCAGCAGTGGATTAGATGTCGAGAAACGCAGTTCTTTAATTGCTAGTGGCAAGCGCATTATATGGATGGTAAGCTTGCCTCGTTCACAATTCAGGTGGTTTTGGCTTACATTATGCAGCAGGCTAATTAGTTGCAAATGCAAGTTTACTACTCTGGCAAAGTGATCATTTACTATACTTTATACTTACAAACGGAATCATTTTAATTGTTGTAGGATGCATAATCACACAAGTTATAGTAGTACGTACTACGCCTGAATTACCTGATGAGCACATCATTTTTCATAGTTTACCGATGCCTTTACTTATAAATATATTTGAAGGTTGGAATAAAGATGTAATTCTACACGGCTTCCTTGATAATTCCCTAACTCTGTGCGATATAAAATCAGACTAATAGTGCCCATAGCATACTGTAATTACCATAAGTCAGTGCTCGGATAAGTATAACACTGTTTAGTACGGCTTTTCAAGTTTTTGGTGGAACGTATTGAATGAGAAAACACAAGAAAGCAGAAATTTAACAGCTCTTCAATAAAAGCAGTGCTTTTAAGGGCTTATTTTCAACACTTTGCCCATTATACTACCTGTTAGAAAAAAACATCGCAGTATTTAAGTGTTCTCAGCTTCTTCTACAACTACTTCTTTGGAGAAGCGTATATACAAATACCTTTGGCTAAAAGTTGAGAACCTGAAAGTCACTTTATCACACATGATAAGCTGGCTTTCAGGTTTCTTTTTTATTGCTTTCTGAGTAGTAACACCAGGTAAACAATCCCGATCAACAGGAAAATGAAAAATAAAAATACATCCGTTTCACTGTAATTGCCCTGAAGTATTCTATACCCGTTGAGCCCGGCAAACACAAAGCAGACTATCGTGAGAACAATGCGGTATAAGCGGCGGTTTTGCATTGGAAAGCAGTAAAAGTATAGAACATGAATTTCAGCACTTATAGCATAGCAATAATTTGGTGTGCTGATTTAAAGAGTAAAATAATCAGATTCCCTGCTTATACCTTCGGCCGTTTGTACGCCTTCCAGAACAGAAACAGGTATAAGCCCCCCAGAGCGGCGAAGAGAATTAGAAAAATAAGACTGCGACCATTAATCTGTTCATCGCTTTCCAGCAATGCTGTAAGCTGAACTCCTGCGAAAATAAAACAAGCCACTGCCATCAGTGCTCTGCCTGTTGCAGACTTACCGGGTCTGATTGGTTTCTGGTCTGACATAAATGCTCGTTCTATAAGCGAAATAACGAATGAAAGCCTGAAAAACAAATGTAATCCGCCGCGGGCGCCGGATTACACAGCCTTAGCCAACATACCGCTCCCGGATAATTTTCAGGTGGTGCACTTCATGGCCAAGTATAGCATAGCCCAATGCCCTGACAGTGCACACTTTACCACTGGCAACGCCTTTTTGGTTTAGTGCCTCCGCATCAAAGCTTTTAAACAGCTCAATGGTAGCCATTCGCACGGCTGTATATTCCCCCAGTAAGCTGATCATATCCCTGGAGTCGGCTTTGGCAGGCGGAACATAGGCATTTTCATCAAAGCCTGGCAGCTCGGTTTTATCCTGACGGGCAAACCGTAGCGCTCTGTAGGCAAAGATGCGCTCGGCATCCATCATGTGCACCAGCAGTTCTTTCAGGCTCCATTTACCAGGTGCGTAGCGGTGCAGCAGTTGCTCCTCTGTTAAGCCTTGCATAAGCCCCGAAATATACGTATAACTGGCTGTTAGTCCCTCCAGCAGGTCTTCTGCCTGAGCCTCCAGTATATAAGCTTTAAAAAATTCGCTATACTCGTCTGGTGAAGGATAGGTAATGGTTTTATTCATTTTTATTTGCTGCAAAAGGCAGCTGTTTCCGGTTGCAAAGGTATGCTATTTCTGCTTTTAGAGCTGCAACTATAAAAACAAAGCCTCTCTGCTTGAAGGCAGAGAGGCTTTGTTTTTCGTCAGGCACATTTCTCCTACTGCCCTACCAGGAACACGGCATTGCCAAACAGCAACTTGCCACCCTGCCAGAACGCGCGGAAAAGCGGGTTATCAGCCATGTACACGATGTTACCGCGGCCCATCTCCTGCGTACCCAATATAAGCGCATCCTGCAACTTCTGTTTGGCTTTGTTGCCTACAAATCCAGTCACATAGTTGTCCTTCTTCAGCACGCCTACATTCCAGCCATCTTCCAGAAAATTAAATGTATCGGTAGAACGTAACAGGGCATAGTAGCTGCCGCTATAACCGAAAGCAAGCGGATGTGTTTTGTCCAGATCTACCCGGTAAATGCTACCCTGCACTAAGTCTCCAAGCGCTTCGCGCTCCTGGCTGCCGTAGGTTTTCAGATCGGCATAAGGATTCTTCTTCTCTTCTGATTTGCCGCTTTCCTGATTGCTGTCTTCCTTCATTTTCAGGTTAAAATCTTTTTTACCGGCGAAGAAATTTGCCGCCCCTTCCATGGCGACGAGTTTGCCACCTGCCCTTACCCAATCTTTCACATTATCAAGCGTCTTCTCATCCAGCACTTTGCCGTAGGCGCCATCTGGTAGAATCAGCACATCAAATTTGTTTAACGGCACCCGGCTGAAGTAAGAAGTATTCACAGCCGTAATCGGGTAGCCGATCTGCTGCTCAAAGAAGTGCCACACTTCGCCAAAGCCATAGGGCGACACGCCTTCTCCTGTCATCACAGCTACCTTGGGCATGTTGAGCGAATGCACATTATGCGACCCAAAGTCGCCGCCGGTGGTAGAAAAGCCGGTTTCAGTAGCGGCCAACAGCACGTTATACTTGGTGGCGAGTTCCCGCACAGTAGCATCAAATCTATCCCCCATGCGCTCGTTTCCAGAGCGGGTGATAAGCAGTGTACCCGGCGCATACTGCTGACCGTTTACTTCAAAAGCTTTTTCCGACATACGCACTTTGATGTCATGCTGCAGCAGATCGGCCAGAAAGCGCAGGTCCTCCAGGCTGTTCCAGTGGGCCAGGTAAGCATAAGGTTTCGCTACCGTTAAGGCAGGTGTCGCCGTCGCCGCAGGCTTTGCCGAAGCAGGCTCCAGCCGATTCTTTAGGGCGTAAGCCTGCACATTGTAAGCATACGGAATTGCCCAGGTCGTAATGTCATAGGTGAGCGAGTCCTCCAGTTTTGCTTCCGGTTCAAACAGCACCTTTACCAGCGTCGATTTAGGCTGATACATACTCACCACCAAATCGTTCTGCCCAATTTGAAAGCGCTCGTTTTTGCCGGTGGCATAGTTGTAGCCATTTGCTGCGTTGCTTTTACTGCCATAGCCATACTGTATCTGCTGGCGATTGAGGTAGCTTGCCAGTTCCTGAAGTTTCTCTGCATGCGTCTCATCAGCTTTGATCACGAAGGTTTTGTAGTTGCCACCTGGGTTCTTCAGGTTGTTTTCGTAGTACTGGCGGAAATGCTGCTTCAATTGGTCGGCTTTCTCGGAAGTAGCCTGTATGGTCGCTTTGCTGGCAGCCACATGGTGGGCAATGCGTTGCGTAAGGGTGAGCGTGTCGCCGTCTTCCTTCTGATACGCCAGGCCTGCGCGGCCGGAGCCCCCTTGCTCATAGGTCATACCGATAGCGCCGTTATAAGTGGGCCAGGTGTCACCATAGCTGGGATAAAACAGGTCGTACTCCTCACGGGTAAAGTATAGCCAGTTGTTCTTATCGAAGTACTGGCGGTTATAGTCGCCGATGGTGTTCTGGAACTGCCGCTGCCAGGGCGTAATGCTCTCGTGGAACGGTTTGGCAGCCGGCGAAAAGTAGTAAGGTGACTCCGGCCCCATCTCGTGGAAATCGGCATGCACCTGCGGCAGCCAGCTGTTGTATACGGCAATGCGCTGCTTGGTTTCTATTTGCGATTGCCAGCCCCAGTCGCGGTTCAGGTCGAAGTAGTAGTGGTTGGGGCGGCCGCCAGGCCAAGGCTCCCAGTGCTCCCAGGCAAGGGGCGAGGCATTGCCGCCCTGGTTCGAAGCCTGCTTGTACCATTGCACATAACGTTCGCGGCCGTCGGGGTTCACCATGGGGTCCAGCAGCACCACGGTGTTTTGCAGCCATTCCTTGCTTTGGGCATTGGCGGGGTTCACCAAGTCATAGAGCACCTGCATCACTGCCTCCGAGCTCACTGCCTCGTTGCCATGCACGTTGTAGCTGAGCCATACAATGGCTGGCTGCTCGCCCTGCACCGCGCCGCTTACCACCCCTGCCTGCCGCAGGTTGTTCTCCCGTATCTGCTCCAGGCGCGGCAGGTTCTCGTCCGAAGCTACATAAGCCAGCACCAGTGGCCGCCCTTCGTAGGTATGGCCATACTCCTGCACTTTTATACGGTTAGGCGCCTGCTGCGCCACATAGTATACATAATCCAGTACGCGGGACTGGGGTGTGAACTGCTGCCCTAATTCATAGCCCAGAAACTGCGCTGGCGACTGCAGCATCTGCTGCGCCATAGCTGCCTGTACACACAGTAACAGCCCTACAAAAGCGACCAAACGCTTTAAGGAGTATAGCATATTTTTATAGAAATAATTGGGTTTATTAAAAGTATAACAAACCCCTAATCTGGTAAAATTTGCTGAGTTAGGCAAATGGTAAGTACAATTGGTTGTTGCTCAAAATATATGTTACTGGTAAAGAAAACAGCCTTGTATTCTTAAGGCCAATGGCACAAAAGGGGCGTAAACATCTTTATACCTAGTTCTTTATTAAGTATACTAAAATGAAAAAGCAGTTTCTACTCCCGATGATGATTTGCCTGCTGCTGGCCAGCTGTCAAGAACCCGTTGATGATGTGGACATGCCGGATCCGCAGGCACCTATAAGTGAAGTAATACAAGGAGAATGGCTTCTTTCTTCTTCTTACTGGATTGAGCATGACACTGCCGGCAATATTATTCGTGAGGACTCAACGCATTTTGACAACTACCTTTGGGTCTTTTCTGAGAATGACATCCTAATTCCTGGCCCTCCTCCTGATTACCATGACGCCAGAGGCGGAGAATATACACTTACAAAGAGCGAAGGCAAGAATTATATTGAAACCAATGATAAGTTTGATGGATATGCCAAATATGAGATAACGGCTATTACAGATAACCACATGACGTGGGTGATGAACGACAGCCTTGCAGCCCTATCAGAATCATACGCGTCAAACCCTGGTGATTACCGGCAATTGGAGTTTACGCGGTAGTAATGACCACATCAGTAAGTATAGCAAAGGAAGTTTAAGGGGTTGATTTACTTCAGCTCCTAACAATATACTCATCATTCTTTGTGCTGATGTATAACCTGCGCCAGGAAAGTCAATAAAACGAATGGAGTATGCACTCAGGTATACAGGTTTTCAGGAGGTGCGACAGTTCATATTTTAGTTAAAAACTATGCGTTGAACAAAAATCAAAATTATAAATAACTGCTAATTAAGATAATACTGTGCCGCAGCAAGTGGCTGATTTGGAAGGTTCAACTATAAAGCAATACACCAAGGATGGTTTACCTTAACTAAAAAGAACAGGAAGTAAACTTGCTGTTCTTTTTAGTTAAGGCCTCTTTTCGCCTTTATGTCGCCTTCTTCAGCTTACATTATAAACATATTAATATAATAACAAAATATTATGCAAAATAATCAACTCCCTTTACCTCATAGTCGTAAGCATAATCATGATTAAACACTAAAACAGATTTAATCTATGAAAAACAAGCTTTTACTCCCACTCCTACTGCTGCCGCTCCTTTTTGCAGGCTGCCAATTAAATAACGATGTGGACTTTCCGGAGCCGCAAAAGCCCGTTTCGGAAATCCTTCAGGGTAAATGGCACAATGCATCTAATGACGATACCTATTACTTTGATGATGGCGCAATCATGTCCGATAACAAAGGGCTGTTTTTTGTGCCTACTACGGCCGAGAGAGAGGAGCAGGAGGAGACTTATGAGGAAGCAACCGACTTTGGAGACTACACGCTAACAGAAAGCGGTGGCAAGACTTACATTGAACTTATTGACTATTCAAATGGGTACTCCGGCACCCACACCAATTATCTCATCAGCACAACTTCAGATACAACTATGGTTTGGGAAAAGCAAGATGGAACCGGACCCAACAGGCTGGTGCTAAGCAAACAAACATATAATGATGCAGCCAATAAGCCCGTGGACGAACTTCTAAACGGAGACTGGTACCTTATTTATACTATACCTGATCATTACCCTACTATACCTTTCATGTTTCCCGATACCTATTCATTCGCTAACGGTGAAGACTTCTACATTTACAATGAAGCTTACGGCGATGGCGCAGAGCTGCATTATTCCATTACCCAGCGGGATGGTAAAACTTATATTGACCACTACGAACTATACCCTCCGGAAGGCTCAGCAGGCGGCCCCTATACTTTTGAGATAATGGCTATTTCCGCAGAAAAGATGACCTTGAAACTTCCACGTAAAGACGATGACTTAATTCTGGAGTTTATCAGAAAATAAAGTAAAACAGGCGCTATTTGACATAGGGGCTGGTAAATGCATTTGTTTACCAGCACTTCTTCAGCTTAGGTTAGAATTATTACTAATCTCACATCATAAAATGCAAATTCTTTATCTCACATAGCATCATAGGCGTAAAGAATATAATAGTAAAACACTAAAGCTTCTACCCAAGATGAAAAACAAACTTTCACTGTTTCTCCTCTTTTTTCCCCTCCTGCTAGTTGGCTGCCAACATCCCGATGATGACGTGGATTTTCCTCGGCCTGAGCCACAGAAACTAGTGAGTGAGTTGATACTAGGGAAGTGGTACCAGTACGCCTATGTAACATCAGATGCTACCGGACAAGAGACAACTCAGCCGACAGGAAATTACCTCAGATATGATATCTCTGAAAACAATATATCAATTTTGAGCAACCGAGAAGGTATGGACCAAGGAGGAGGAGATTATACGCTTAAAGATAGTGGTGGCAGAACCTATCTTGAGTTAAACGATTTCAATTTATTATATGAAATATATGAAATCAAATCTATTACGGACAGTACCATGACTTGGGAAGTGAATGACAGCCTTTCTCAATTATGGTTTTCCCCTGTTGGACCTCATCAACTAAAATTTAGAAAAAGAATTAAACACCCCCTGGAAGATAAAATTATGGGCTATTGGGATACTGACTCAACGATAAAAGTAATGTATGATACGGCCGGCAAAGTCATAAAAAAAGAAGGCGTTGCTAATAACACCAGCAGCTTTAATTTTGGTATTGACTGGATGGAAGTTAGTTTGCCAGCCACCGGAGGTTATTATGAAGGAGGATGGTCTCTAAAGGACAGCGACGGTAAAACCTATCTTACCTATAGTGCCGATAGTAACAAAAGCTTCCCAGCAACTGCTACCTATCAAGTTGTATCTGTATCAAATAACAAGATGGTATGGGAGCGGAAAGAAAGCCCTACTGTATCATACCTCGTTGAACTAAACAATCATCATTAACTCCAAATCTTAGATACTAAACCTTAGTATAGATATACATGGGCAGCAACTGCAGGCGCAGGGCAAGCATAACCGGAAAGTGGTAGTTTGCCGCCGCTAACAGTAGCTATACTTAGCTAGTTATTGGCTGGGACGACTACCGATTTTCTCGTATATAGATGGTCTGATGCCGCAGGTGGCACTTTCGGCGCCGCTGTGGCCTATACCCACATCCATGCTTGTGGAGTATATCTCCGGCAGAGTTATACCAAATAAACACCAGCGCCCGCATGTGGTGTCGGCACAGCACTATAAAGAATTAGTGGCTTATATCACGGGTTCATTTCAGCAGCCAAACGGCGCATTTATACTCGCGGCCGGTGTAGGCTACGCTAGCCGCTACAACTTGCACGAAGCTAAAGCAAATTTTACACCCTGAAAAACTGCAACAGCTGGACAACGCTCTCAAAGCTATGGGCGCTGAAGCAGCCTTGTAAGTACCACTACCTATTATGGTGATGCGGCATTTGCCTCAAGCGCCACTTGCCCATAAGAAAGCCCCGACACAACTTGCCGGGGCTTTCTATTACGAATCAAAAATCTTCTAAATTACATTGGCACTTCCATCAGCAGGAGTTCTGCGTTGGAACTGGCTTTTATACTGAGGGTATCTGTTCCGGAGATACCGATGCCATCGCGTTTGTTCAGCTTTTCGCCGTCAATTTCTACTTCGCCTTCAATCACGAAAGCATACACGCCATTACCTGATTTGTGCAGTTTGTAATCCTCTGCAAAACCGGCGTTGAGGGTTCCCAGCGAAAACCAAGCATCCTGGTTTATCCAGATGGCTTCACCACCTTTCTCCGGCGACACTACTGTTTGCAGTTTGTTCTGGCGGTCTTCCGGCCTAAAGGTTTTCTGCTCGTAACGCGGGGCAATGTCCTCTTCTTTGGGCAATACCCAGATCTGCAGGAAATTTACTTTCTCAGTTTTAGAGTGATTATACTCGGCATGCGTCAGGCCGGTTCCGGCCGACATGATCTGTACATCATTGGTATAGATCACTTTTTTGTTGCCGGTACTATCCTGGTGCTCCAGCGCTCCTGATAGCGGAATAGAGATGATCTCCATGTTGTCGTGAGGGTGTTTGCCGAAGCCCATACCCGGTGCCACTATGTCGTCGTTGATTACGCGCAACACACCAAAGCCCATACGCTGCGGATTGTAATACCGCGCAAAGCTAAAGGTATGGTGTGAATCAAGCCAGCCGTGGTTGGCGTGGCCGCGTGTATTTGCTTTATCTATTACTTTGTTGCTCATTTTAGTTTTCCTCCTTTTGAAATGCACTGTTTCCCCAGGTGCCATTAAAAACCAGTTCGCTAAGCGGTTTGCGAACACGCGGGGCAATTTCCCGTGCTTTCAGGCTATCAGACAGCTGCTCCACATCGCCAAGGTAACCGACTGTGGCCATTACCACCGGTTGATACCCTTCAGGCAACTGCAGTAGTGTGGTTGCCTTTTCTGCAGAAAAACCGCCCATCAGGTGCACGTATAAATCCATTTCTGTAGCCTGCGCCAGCAGGTTGCCTGTCGCCAGGCCAACGTCGTGCCAGGCATGCGCATAGGCATTGCCGTTGGTTGTAAAAGTAGTTTTGGCGATGGTTAGCAGCAGCACAGGGGCCTGCTGGGCCCAGATGCGGTTTCCTTCAGCCAGGCAATCCAGCAGCTTGTTATAGCCTTCGGAGTTATCCTCTTTGGCAGCATAAATAAAGCGCCAAGGCTGCTCGTTCATAGCGGAGGGCGCCCAACGCGCGGCTTCAAAAAGCGTCTGCAGGTCTTCTGCCGGCACCGGCTCCGAACTATACGCTCTGGTGCTTTTTCTGCTCCGGATCAGTTCGTGTACTCTATCGTTATCTACTGTGTTCATGGCTCTATAACTAAAATGGAAAGTACTTTCTTATACTTACTCCCTAAGGCTTACTGTTGTTTAATCAACTCCAGATGAGCTTTTAGCTTTACCTGCTTGCCCAGCATGGCGCCGCCTGTTTCCATCAAGGCATTATACTGCAGGCCAAAATCAAAGCGGTCGATCTTGCCTTCCACAAAAAAGCCAGCTCTTGTGTAGCCATATGGGTCTTTGATAACACCGCCTTTGCTGACATTAAATGTTACTTCTTTGGTTACATCGCGCACCGTCAGGTTACCTGTCAGCTTGAACTCTTCTTCGTTCAGTTGCTCTACGTGTGTACTTTTAAAGCTGATAGTTGGGTACTGCGCTACGTTGAAAAAGTCATCAGCACGCAGGTGGTTGTCACGATCGGTATTGCCGGTATTGATGCTGGCAACCTGTATGTTTACCTCTGCAGCAGCGTCAGCAAAATCATCACCCGAAGCACTCACCTGCACTTTAAAGTCGTTGAAGCTACCTTCTACTTCGGAAATAAGCATATGGCGGATTGCAAACTTAACACTGGAATGGGTTGGGTCTACGGCCCAGGTGGTTGTGGTTTCTGTTGTAAGATTCATGTGTATGAAATTTTAATCGTAAGGATCTTTTTTCTTCTTTATACTTGCCGGCTACTTTATCAGAAGCAGCCGAAACACCCTTGCACATTACCAGCAGCCAGCTACAAGTATAAACTACCTTCTGCGGCTGCGGTCCTCCCCTTTTCTGGTGCAGGTGTGCAACTATTTAATGTATATACATCAAATGTATGTACATAGTTCCAAATCTGCAAATTTTTTATGCTTTATTAAGGCGTACTTTTATCAAAGCTTCTGAAGATTGAAGAGCGGGAACTAGCTTTTAGTAGTAAGCTGGCCGTAATAAGAGCTGATAGTAAAGGATATATGACTGCTGAAGGCTACTTTAATTGAAGATCTCCGCTTATACTATTGCTGCAAACAATGGCTACCTGGCCTGCCTTTTAGATACCCAATTTCCGCAAAGCCAGCAAGCATAGCGCTACGGAGCCGGACACGCTGATCTCGCCGTTTAGTACCATGGCACTTACCTGCTGCACTGGTACGTTGAGTACCTCTATATTTTCGGTGGCATCCAGGTCCTGCTCAGAGACTTTACGGGCATTGCGGGCCAGAAAAAAGTAGATCCGGTTCGTATCTTTTGTCGGGTTGTCGGTTACCTTCAGCAGCAGTTCCATGTTATCAGAGGTATAGCCGGTTTCTTCCTGCAGCTCACGTTTGGCAGCCGCTTCCGGGTCGGTTTCGCCTGCATCTATCACTCCACCCGGGAGTTCCGTAAAAATGCCGGCAGCAGCATGCTTGTACTGCCGCACCAGAATCACCTCATTATTTGACGTAAGCGGAAACGTAAGCACCACGTTGGGGCGCACGCTAACATAGTAATCATCCAGCACCATCCCGTTGGGCAGTTCCACATGGTCGCGGCGCAGCTTATACCAGGGCTCGTTAAAAACCAGTTCCGATTTAAGTACTTTCCAGGGCTGTAGGGGCTGTTTCTTGGCTGTCATCAGGGGCTGTTTGTTTGCGGCAAGTTACACTTTCTTGCATAAAAAAGCCGAACCCGCGGTAAGCAGGTCCGGCAAATGGTTCTGGTTTATACGTTGTATGGCTCCGTTATACTTCGTCCACAGGCTATTTTCTGCCGTTGTGGCCCAGCATATACTCGTTTTTGCGCGATACTTTTTCCTCTACTGCTTCCTGCCAGTCCTGCCCGGTAGCGGAGAGCAATTCCGAGTCGTTCCAGTGCAAGCCCTGCTTTAGCGCCTCGTCTACTTCCAGTATGTACATTTCGTGGCCGGGGCGATCTTTTACGCGGAAGCCGCAGGAGCGTAGCATCGCTTCGATGGCGGCATGATTGGGGGCCCACCAGTTGGTAGGATCACCGGCCATACGCTTCTCTATAAAAGCCATTTTTGGCCAGTTGGGGGCCAGCATCCGTTGCCGGTCGTTGATATCAAAATCTTCGGGCGGCGTGGCTGCTTCATTTCCGGGCATGGTGAGCGTCTGGAACACCATCATCCGGCGGGTTTTCTGCGAGAGAATGTCCAGCGAGAGCAGCGGGTAACGCAGGTGGTATAGTACGCCCATGTACCATACCAGGTCAAACTGGCGGTCGAGGCGCGCCACATCGTATACCTGCATCTGCTTGAGCTCTATTTTATCCTGCAGGCCAAATTGCTTGGCGGCCCATTCGGCTTGCCGCAGGTAATGCGGGTCTACATCTATGCCCAGCACGTTTGCGCCGCGCTTGGCCAGTTCTATACTATAAAAGCCAGCATTGCAGCCCACATCCAGCACTTCCCACCCCGACAGGTCAGCGGGTATGTAGGGTTCTATCTCAGCCCATTTAAAGGCAGGGAAATCTCCCAATGTATGGTTAGGTACTGTTTGTTCGCCATTGGGCAGGTGCAGGTTATGAAACCATGGGCCCAGCTGCTCTATCTCCTGATGCATTTTATCTTAAATGAATGAATAAGTGAATAACTGAATTAATATCAGTTTTATACATGTACTAGTGGCACCCCCAGACCATTCTAAACGACGCAGTGGTGCAACTTATACTTGTTTAAAAGGAAAGCTTACATACATAGCTCTCAGCCACTCACCACCATCTCCTCGCCATCTGTCGACTCCAGCGTCAGGAGCTCTTCGGCATAGCTGATGAGTTCTTTGGCGCGGTGTGCGGCGGTATGCTGCGACAGCACTTTTTTTCGGGCACGTTCGCCAATCATCTTTCGCTCCGATTTGCAGATCTCCCGCAGAAAGCAAAGCGTGTCTTTAGCCGAGCGCGACACCAAAATCTCGGAGCCAATTTTAAAGATCGAGTTCAAGCCATCCCAATAATCCGAAATAATGGGCGTACCACAGGCAGCTGCTTCAAACAGGCGCACACTCGGCGAATAACCGGCTTTGATCATGTCGGCACGCGTGATGTTTTGCGTGTAGCGCTGGCTGTTGTAAAACTTGCGGTGCTCGGCTGGTGGCAGGTGATGGATGTACTGCGTGTTGGCCGGCCATTTTATACTTTCGGGGTACTGCGGGCCAGCTACTACAAACCGGCCTCCCTCCCACTGGCGTGCCGCATCCAGCATCAGCTTCTCAAGGGGTGGCTGGCGGTCGTCGGAGTAAGTGCCGAGGTAGCCCAGGTCCCACTTCACATCCTGGAACTCCGGATAGTATAAGGTTGGGTCGAAGGAGCAGTACAGGGCACGGGCCATTGGTGAGCCATACTTGCGCTCCAGCAGGTCCAGCGTGGGGCCGCCCGTAAACGACAAGTATAAATCATACTTCGGAATGAGGTTGGGGTGCAGGTACTCGTAATCTTCGCGCTCCAGTTTGGCCAGCGTTACGGGCGTGTCGATGTCGTAAAAAGCTTTGATGCCCTGCGCCGTTTTGCACACCCACTCGCCTACTAATACACCTTCCGGCACATAAGAGCCTATAATCACCATATCCGCTTCCCGCACCTGCTCCGTAAACCGGGCCTTCAGGTCATCGAGCGAGGCATAAAGTTCCGTCTGGCAATATTCCGGGTCAGGGAGGTCGCGGCTGTTGGCATACCATGGCACATCACGCTCCAGAAAAAGAACGTCATGCCCCTGATTATTCAGTTCGCGAACCAACCCTCTGAAGGTGGTGGCGTGGCCGTTTCCCCAACTGGAGGTAATGGACAGGCCTAGTATAACGATGTTCATGCCAGTGCTTCCTTAGTCTGTTTTACTTTTGCGTACAGTAGCTGCTCCAACTGCCCGGCCCGGTGGCTGTAGGTATGCGCCGACAGCACCTTTTGATAGGCAGCTTCTCCGATGGCTTTGGCTTTTTCCGCTGACAGATCAGCTAATATGGCCGCCACTTCAGCACCGCTTTTCGCTACCAGGATTTCCTTTTCCGGTTCAAAAAAGAAGCCGATGCCCTCCCAATAGTCTGTAATAATACAGGCGCCTGCTCCTGCGGCCTCAAAAACGCGTGTCGCCGGCGAAAAGCCATAACGGGCCATACTTTCGCGGCTGATGTTGAGAACGGCTTTTGGGGTGCAGTTAAAGGCGTTGTGCTCTTTTGTATAGACGTGTCCGATGTAGGTTATGTTGTCTGACATTTGCTTGTCGCCCCAGCCGCTGCCGCCAATAATAAATTGCTTGTCGGGCATGGCTGCTGCGGGGTTCAGAAAGAACTCTTCCACACGTGCCTCGCGGTCGGGCAAACGGTTCCCCAGGAAAGCAAGGTCGCAGGCAAACTTCGGCTCCGGCGCTACGGGGTAATGTGTAGCGGTATCCAGCGCATTATAGATCGGCACGCACTTTTTCGCTCCAAGCGCTTCGTAGGCATTCACTACCGGGTCGCCACCGCCGTAGGTCAGGATCATGTCGTATTGCGGAATCAGCTGCAGGAACTGGTCATCAGCATTATGGTGCACGCGGTCCAGTGTAGCAGGTGCATCCACATCCCAGAACACCACCAGCCGGTCATCGGTCTGCAGGTTCAGTACTTCGCGCTCTAATAACTCGTCAAACACGCCTACGCCGCTGGCTTTCACCACGATGTCGGCTGCAGCAGCAGCCTCCAGGCACCTAAAGGCTGCTGCTTCAGTTGCTTCGTATACTACTACTTTGGCCCAGTCCGGGTCTTCCATGTCGCGGTTCTGCTGGCGGTCGTAGGCATCAGGCTCGTAAAACGTTACCTGGTGGCCGCGCTCGTGCAGCGCTCTTATAATTCCTCTATAGTAGGTGGCAGCACCGTTCCAGTATGCAGATACCAGGCTGGAGCCGAAGAAAGCAATCTTAAGTTTCTTAGTCTTCATGCAGCACTTGTTCTTTTGGGGTGAGATAAATTTTTGATGTTGCAATGCCCAACTCCTCACATACTTTCTCCAGTTCATTTACACGGTGGGCACAGGTGTGGCGGCTGCGGATGGTTTGCAGGCCATGTTCTGCCACTTCCTTTGCTTTTGCAGGGTCGTTTATAATAGTTTGCAGGTGCTCTTTCATTTCGCTGCCGGTGCGGGCCACCAGGAAATCCTTGCCCGGCGTAAACAGGTGCTCAGCATCGTCCCAGGGCGAGGAGATTAGCGGAATGCCACAAGCCAGCGCCTCAAACGGCCGGATGGTCGGGATGCCCGGCAGCGCCTCTACGTAGGGCCTGCGCGGCACATGCACGGTTACTTTATACTTGGCAAATTCCTCCGGCGCTTTGTAGTTGGGCAGCCAGTTCCCGTATTCGATGCCGGCATCAGCCAGCGCCTTGCGGGCATGCTTGGGGTAGCGAACGCCATAAATCTTCGCTTTCAGGCCCAGTTCCTTTACCGGTTTGATTAGGAATTCGTGCAGTTCGGCCGTCCGTTCTTCATCGCCCCAGTTGCCGATCCAGATCAGGTCGCCTTCGTAGCCTTTGTGCTCGTGCGGGTAGAATACGGAGGTATCTGCCGCTTCGTGCCAGGTCCAGGCTTTGCTGGTCCAGCCTTCCTGCAAGTATAAATCACGGATCTTCTGCCCGAAAGCCAATACGCCGTCATAATGCGTCAGGTCATACTTGGCCATACTGTCGCGCTCCGTTACGGCGCGGTGGTGGGTATCGTGGAACAGCAATTTATACTTGCCGCCTTTTGCCCGGTGTTCGCCAATGCGTTTCACCAACTCATGGTCGTTCCACTCGTGCACCAGCACCAGGTCCGCATCTGTTAATACATCATCCAGGTTTATACTTTCCAAAGTATAAAAGTTGGTGCGGATGTTGGGGTAATACTGTTGCAGTTCGTCCAGTTTCTCTTTCCCATAGCCTTCTACCAGGTTTTGCAGACTCCAGCCATTTTCCGGCTCATATACGCGCACCTTATGCCCTCTCTCTTCCAGTTCCCGCACAATGCCACGCAGAAAATGCGCGTTGCCGTGGTTCCAATCCGATAGTATAGAGTGGTAGAAAAGGGTGATGTTCATTTTTAGAATTTTGAATGACTGAATAATTGAATGACAGAATTTTAATTTTTTGAATAACTGAATGTCTTTTCATCCTCTTGTATAGCCTTTGGTTACAGGTATAAAAGCAGCTGAAGCGCACCAAAGCTCATAGGAAGGCCAGGAACAATACACCTCTCCCATTCAAAATTCAGTTATTCGATTATTCAAAATTAACTTACGCTGTTACCTTTTGCTTCATTACCTGCCGGTACACGTGGTCGTAGTCCTGGCCCATCGGGTCGGAAGTATAGCCATGTGATCGTTTGATGGCGCGCATGGCCATAATGTTACGGGCAAACTCATCCTCGATCAGGTCGCTGATCGTATCGCGCAGTTCGTCGGCATCGTTCGGGTTTACGTACTTGGCGGCGTTGCCCCATACTTCGGTCAGGCTGTCGGTTTTGCCCACTACCAGCGCGCATCCAGACATGGCAGCTTCCAGAATGGTTAATCCAAACGGTTCATACTTGGCTGGCAGCGCATAAATAGATGCTCTGGACAACCAATCTGCTACTTCTTTCTCTGTCAGTTGCCCCAGAAAATGGACGTTTTCCAGTTCAACCTCTTTGCCGCTGGCCGGGTGCCTCGCATCACCGGCAATGTATACTGGCCATGCCAGATCAGACGCGATATGGGCCAGCATCGAGATGTTCTTACCTTCGTCCCACACACGGCCCAAGCTGAACACGAACGGCTCTTTTTTGCCAAACTGGAAATCGTGCTGGCCGCGGCCATTATAAATAACGGTACGGGACTTAAAAGGGCCGTACAGGTCTTCGGCCTGGTGCATCATGGCCTGCGTGGGTGCCACCACCATATCGGCTGCCTGCAGGCCGCGGGTAACCATCTCTTTATACTTGTCCCATGCTTTGGGGGCTTCTTCGTCTTTTACGGCTCGCCACCACGACATCACACACGAATGCACTACCACCACAACCGGCACGCCCCAAGGCAGGTTGCCATGCACCATCCCGTTCAGATGCACCAGGTCGGGCTGTACTTTATCGCGAAGCTCCAGCAGCCATTGGCCTGCTTTCTCAATATCTTCCCAGGGGCTCTCCATCCACTCCAGTTGAAAAGAACTCTCGCACACTGTCAGGTTGCCGATCTCCTCCACCTCCCGAAGCTGCTCTGCTTTTAACGGCGCGCCCATGGTAGCAAGGGTTACCTGGGTGCCGAAGGGCGACAGCGCCCGAACCAGTTCCAGGGTATAATTCCAGACACCTCCTACAGTGTCGGCTGTCATCAAAATCTTTGATGGATGCTGTGCTTCCATAATTTATCTCCCGTATATTTTATCTAAAACTTCTGCTACTTTCACAAACTCCTCTGCCTCCTCGCTGAAGCCTTCGCCTTTGGCCAGTCTTTCGGCCCAGGCTACGCCCGCTCTGCCCGACCACTCGTCTGGTGGCGAGCACAAGCGCTCTGTTTTAGTGCCGTAATAGCGCTCTGCTACAAAGTCGTAAAAAGATCCGTTTACATTTTTCAGCGCTACGCCGCCTTCTGTACCATAAAAGGTAGCGCTGATGATGGCTTCCTGGCCGGCCGGCAGGTTCCAAGAGCAGCTGAGCTGCATGTGGGTGTTGCCTTCCAGCTCAATGCCGGCTGTGGCGTAATCCTCTACTTTACCTTCGCAAATATCGATTGGCTTGCCTTTTGCAAACAGCTGGCTGTGCACTTCTTTTACCGCCGGGAAGTTCATCGACCACATGGCCAAATCTACCAGGTGCACGCCCAGATCGATCACGCAGCCGCCACCGGAAAGCTTGGGCTCGTAGAACCAGGCTTTATCAGGGCCATAGGCGTTGTGAAACACCAGCTCAATGGCATAAATATGGCCCAACTCGCCGCTCTGCACCACTTTATATACTTGCTGCATGGCTTCAGTGAACCGGTATGATAAATCAACGCCCAGCAGTTTGTTCTTGCGGCGGGCAGTTTCTACTACACGCCGTGTTTCTTCGGCATTGCGGCCTAAGGGTTTCTGGCAGAAAACAGCCTTCCCTGCCTCCAGCGCCAGTTCGCTTTGCTCGGCATGGAATGCACTTGGCGTGGCAATCACCACGCCGTCTACTTCCGGCTCGCTGATAATGGCATCCAGCGAATTTACCTGCTTTGCTTCCGGAGCCGTTTTCAGGGCTTCTTCCGCGTTTTGTGCCGCCGTATCGGCAACGTAAGCTACTGCACCGGCGCCGTGTTTGGCAATTACCTCCATGCGGTTGCGGCCAATCCAGCCCACACCCAAAAAGCCGAGCCGGGGCTTGGTTGTTGATGAAGTAGAAGAAGATGCTTGTATTTCCTGTTGGTTGTCCAGTATCGTTTCTTGCATAGGTTAGTAGGTTATCAGGGCTTTTACAAAACCGTCGGGGCGGTTGACGAGGTTATCGAATGCGGAGGCAATATTATCTAAAGTATAAGTATGCGTGTAGAGCTTTTCGGGGCGAAGAATACCTGCCTCTACGGCTGCTACAGCTGCTTTTATACCTTTGATGTACTCCTGCGGATCGCGCTCGTGAGCGTTAATCACATCCAGCCCGCGCCAGTTCCAAAGCTGAACATTCACCTGGCGCATGCCATCCTGATGGAAGCCGGCGATGATGAGTTTACCGCGCTCACGGGTCAGTTCACCGGCCAGGTTAAGCGGCCATTCTTTTCCAGTGCACTCTAGTACGCGTTCGCAGAAATTTCCGTTGGTGAGTTCCTTAACTTTTTCAATAATTTTATAGTGATCATCCATGGCGATCACCTCATCGGCACCGCACTGCTTTGCTATCTCCAGCGAAAACTCCCGTTGTGAGATAGCGATCACGGTGGCACCTGCATTTTTAGCCAGTTGCACCAGCAGTGCTCCTAAAAAGCCAATGCCAAGTATGGCCACGGTCTGACCTTCGGAAATATCGCTGCGCTTAAAGATGTTCATGGCACAGCCCAGCGGCTCGCCGGGGAAAGGCTTGCCTGCCAGCGACGCCGGGAGTTTTACTACCTGGTTGGCATCGGCCATGTCATAAGCGGCATAGGCGTTGTAAGAAAGCGCTGCTACCCGGTCGCCTACCTGCACACTGTTTACACCTTCGCCTACGGCATCTACTGTGCCCCAGCCTTCGTGCCCCGGATTACCGGCTTCAATGGGATAACTAAACCACTCGCGGCCTTCCCACACCGGGATGTTGGAGGCGCAGAGGCCGCAGCCCTCCAGCCGGATGCGTACCTGCCCGGCTTGGGGCGCCGGCAGACGTACCTGCTGTACTTCTACATTTTTTGGTGCTGTAATAACAGCGGCTTTCATCGTGCTGACCTGGGCGTCAGCGATCTCTTTCTTCTCTGTTGTCAGCGTATCTTGCATTATCTAAGCGAGTGCTACTTTTTTTACAGGTTCTTTTTTCTCTATTTCAGATGGCAGCGTCAGGTGTACTTCCAGGCCACGGTTCTCGCAAAGCCACTGGTACAACTTGGCCACTCCCTCCTGCACGTTGTGCTTCGGATACCAGCCGGTTGCTTGCTGAAACTTGCGGGTATCGGACACATAATAATGCTGGTCGCCGGGGCGCCAGTCACCAAACTGCAGCGGAATTTCTTTGCCGTTATACTTGCCAATGGTCTTCAGCAGTTCCAGCAGGCTCACCGTATTTTCGGCACCTCCACCAATATTGAAGGCTTGTCCTTTTACTTCGTCTATGTGTTCCAGCGCCAGCACGAAGGCATCTACCAGGTCTTCCACAAACAGGATATCACGCACCTGTTTGCCATCACCGTAAATGCTGATCGGCTTATCTTCTATCGCGCGGATGGCGAAATGTGCCACCCAGCCCTGATCCTCGTTGCCATACTGATGCGGGCCATAGATGCAGCTCATCCGGAACACAGCCAAGGGCAGGTTATAGGTGCGGGCATAGTCTAACACGTACTGGTCTGCAGCGCCTTTGGAGCAACCGTAGGGGCTGTGAAAATCCAGCGGACGCGCTTCGCTGATGCCATACTTTTTGATGGTGGTATCGGCTGGGTAATAACGGGAGCCATTGGAAATAAACTTCAGGTCTTCGAGGCCGCCGTAAACTTTGTTGGTAGACGTAAACACGAGGGGAGGCGGTGTTTCCTGCTCCCGGATCGCTTCCAGCACATTGATAATGCCGCGGGCGTTCACTTCGAAATCATTGATCGGTAAGTCCAGCGAAGTGGTAACGGCCACCTGCGCCGCATAATGAAAGACGGCTTCTGCCTTCTTCATCACCTGACGTACGGTTTGCTGATCACGGATATCGCCCACGTATACTTCCAACTGGCCGGGATACGTTTCGTGCAGCCACTGCAGGTTCTGCTCTACGCCGTCGCGGGTAAGGCTATCGAATATCAGCACGCGTTTGCCTTGCTCCAGCAGGCGCTTGGCCATGTTGGTGCCTACAAAGCCGGCGCCGCCCGTTATCAACGTATATTTCCCGGTATCTTCCGTCAGGGAACGTTTGATGTAATTCAGGTGCTGCAACTGCTCGATGCCATGTTTCGCCCACAGCCTGTACAGCAGTTTGGACGTGCCATCAGCCTTTTTCAATCCGAAGTGATACTCGCGCTCATCCACGTGAAAACCTCCTACAGTAGGCAAGCTGGCATTCAGGTCGTGGAGGCCATACCAGTATACGCGGCTCACATCGGCTTTCAGCACTTCTTTAAATTCCTGCAGCTGCTTAAACTCGTCGTGCTGCCAGGTCGAAAAACCGGCTTCCGTGATCCATAGTTCAGCGGTGCCGTTATACCTTTCCATCACTTCGCGCACGGCGCGTATGTTTTCGGCCCAGCCATCCCACAGTTGGTCAAACACATCCGGAAAACCATGAATGCCAATGGCATCGATGTGCGCCATAACGCCCCGCTCATACATGGTGAGCAGGAAGTTCGGGTCGATCGGGCTCATGCCACCCAGCAGTGTTTTCTTGCCACGCTGCTTGCACCAGTAGGCGGCTCCGCCCACCATCTCGGCAAATTTAAACCAGCCGTAGTCCTGTGTAAAATCATACTCCACTTTGTTGTTCGGCTCGTTCCAGAGTTCCACCCAATCAAAGTGCTCCCCCAGGTCTGTGATAAAGACGTCGAGGAAATCCGCATACGCCTTTTTATCTCTTGGTGGGGAGGAGGTACGTGGCCGTTCGCCCAGCGAAGGCGGTGTATACAGGAAGCAGGGCAGCACGTTCACTTCTTTTGCCAGCGTTGGTATCAGCCAGTCGTACCAGGCTTTGCCTTCCGCTGTATAGTAGTCCGCCCACGACACACCGGTTCTCAGGTCCGCAACCCCCAGTTCTTTTAAATCGGCAAGCGCTTGGTGTACACGCGCGTGTTCGCCAACCCTGAACCATTCTACCAGTCCGACTGTGGGGAAAACCGTTTTATCCATCGTGTTATGTAATTTCATGTTCTGATGATCCTTTGATTAAAAATGGTGCGGGTGCTGTTCTGTTATACTGTCAGGCCACGGGCAGCCAGTTCAGCGCTGGCTTCGCTTACGCGGTCGTAGGCAATCTGCCCTTCCAGCCAGTTCGCCAGTTCTTCCAGCCCATTGTTGAAGTCTACCTGCGGGTAAAAGCCCAACACCTCATTGGCCAGCGATATGTCGGCATAGCAATGGCGGATATCGCCTACCCTATACTTGCCTGTGATCTCGGGCAGCAGGTGCTGCTTGTCCATGACTGTAGCCAGCCGTTCGCCAATTTCACGAATCGTATAGTTGTTGCCGCTGCCCACGTTAAAGACCTTGCCTGTCGCTTCGTCTTTTTCCATAGCCAGGCGGCAAGCCAACGCCACATCGCGCACATGCACAAAATCGCGCTGCTGAAAGCCATCTTCAAATATCATCGGCGAATTGTTGTTCAACAAGCGGGAGGCGAATATCGCCAGCACCCCGGTATAGGGGTTCGACAGTGCCTGGCGGGTACCATACACATTAAAGAAACGCATGGCCACTGTCGGAATATTATACGCGCGGCCCACCATCAGGCACAAACGCTCCTGATCATACTTGGACAGTGCGTAAACCGATGAAAGCGAAGGGATCTTGGATTCCGGCGTCGGGATAGGTAGTAGCGTATTCCCCTGGACGTCGTGCAGCTCCCAGTCGCCATTTTTAAGTTGCTCCAGCGGCCGTTCCTGCACTGTTTCCAGTGCACCATCCGGGTTCTGGTAAAGGCCTTCGCCGTAGATGCTCATGCTGCTGGCCACCACCAACTTTTTCACCGGGTGTTTGATCAGGGCTTCCAGCAGCACCGCTGTGCCGATATTATTAACATCAGTATACTCCCTGATCTCATACATGCTCTGCCCTACACCTACCATGGCAGCAAAATGGAACACATAGTCCACACCTTCCAGCGCGCGCGCTACATCTTGCGGGTTGCGCACGTCGCCTACCTGCAGTTCTACCTCGTCGTGCAGGTATTCGGGGCGTTTGCAGTCTTTGCCGTGTACCTGCTCGCTCAGGTTGTCCAGCGCTCGCACACTGTAGCCGTGCTTGATCAATTCGTCTGCCAGGTGAGAACCAATAAACCCTGCGCCTCCCGTTATTAAAACTTTCTTATCCATAGTCTGTTGTTGTATGTAAGGTTGAGCAAAATGTTAAAAGGGTTGCGCTGTGGGCCGTAGTGTGACGTGGTTTACTGAAACATCCGGCGGTTGCTGCAACGCAAAAAGCACTGCTGCTGCCACATTTTCCGGCGTAAGCGCGCCATAGCCAAGGTCAGCTGCTGTGTGAAATCCTGAAATGGTATTTTTGAAAAAGGCAGTGTCCGTTACTCCTGGCGACACCACGGTTACCCGCACTGTTGGCAACACTTCCAGGCGCAACGTTTCGGCGATTACCTCCAGCGCTGCTTTGGTGGCCGCATACACGCCACCATACGTATAGGCCTGCCCTGCCGAAACAGAAGAGATCAGAACCACATCGCCCTGCCCGGCCTCCAGCATACCCGGCACAAAGGCCCGGATCAGGCGCAGCGTGCCCAGCAGGTTTGTTTCGATCACACGTTGCCACTTGGCGGGATCTCCTTCGGTAAGCTTTTCATGAATGCCCTGGCCGGCACTGCAAACAAGTATGTCGGGTGTTCCCAGTTTCTGGTGTACGCCTGCAAAGAGCGCGTCCACATCAGGGGCAGCACTTACGTTGCATCGGAAAGAACAAACGGAGGCAGGAAGGCTGTCCGGCACCTGGAGGTCGGCCACGGCGGTGGCTACTTCTGCCTGTGCAAGTCGGGTGGCTATGGCCTGGCCTATGCCTGATGCCCCACCACTTACCAATGCCTTTCTTTCTTTCAAATGATGCACGTACTGTTGTAAGAATTTGCGTCTATATATTGATAATTACATCCTAAATTGTTAGGTAGAACGTAGGAGACGCTGTTAGGGTTGTAGATGCTGGAATAAGGCTATATAAAAATAGGCTAATTCGCCTTATATGTATGTTTAAACTACATCTTCAATGTTTGCTGCTATAAATGCACACAGAGTGCAGGGTTCCTGTTTGCCGCTGTTATTGGTTCTGCTACGTTAACGAGAATAAAACGATGGATTTTAAACAAAATATTGTATTGGAAGATGCCCGCGTGTTGCTCCGCCCGTTCAACCCGGCTGACCTGGAGCAACTGCGTGCGATTGCTTTCGATGAGGACACCTGGCGTTATACTGTAACCTGCCTAACCAGCGAAGCAGACCTGCAGCAGTGGGCAAAGGAAGCTTTGGCAGCACGCCGGAATGCAAGCCGCTATACTTTTGTAATTGAGGACAAAGCCACTGGCCAACTGGCCGGCAGCACAAGCTATGGCAACATCTCGGCAACCGACAAACGCCTCGAGATCGGCTGGACATGGTTGGGCAAAGCCTACCGGGGAAGCGGCCTGAACCACCACTGCAAATTCCTGCTGCTACAATATGCCTTTGAGGTACTGCACTGCGCACGCGTGGAACTGAAAACAGACGTGCTGAACACGCGCTCCCGCAAGGCCATGCTCAAGTTGGGAGCCACTGAAGAAGGCATCCTACGCAGCCATACTTTAATGCACGACGGCCGCCGCCGCGATACTATCTACTACAGCATCCTGGAAACGGAGTGGTCTGCAATCCAGCAAACGATCTTCAAAGACATGTTGCCCGGTGCATCTCATTAGTACGCCGGCGGCCGTACCATACTTCGGCTGTAGAACCAAAGTATAGGTATAGGCCAACCGGCACTAAGACGCTTTTGCTGGCTTTACCTGCTGCCAATGGGTAAGGCTGCACCGCTATTCTCTAAGTGCGGCGGGCACGCTTGCGCTGTCAGTATTTCCACATCCGATACAAAGCTTTTCAATTCTTACTATTATAAACGCCTCCATAACAGTAGATTGACCAGCACCTCCTTTCATAATTCCCGTATAAGGCATATTTATAGGCAGGCCTTCTTGTATGCAAGGGGCAGCACAAGCCAGTGCACTCCTGGGCTTGATCATACCTTCTTTCCAGTTAGTTCAGTTTGATTTCTTTATAACACTAAATACAATACTATGACAGGAAAATTACTACTCAGTTTTCTGCTGTTCTTTGCGCTCCTGAATAGCGTCTGGGCGCAGACTCAAGCTGTTTCAGGTCGGGTAACGTCAGCCTCCGATGGCTCCTCACTACCAGGTGTTACAGTGCTTGAAAAGGGCACCACGAACGGTTTGACGACCGGAATAAACGGAGAATACAATGTAACGGTACAGCCTAACGCTACTTTAGTCTTCAGTTTTATTGGGATGGAAACGCAGGAAATTCCTGTAAACGGACGCTCCACGATTAATGTGCAGCTACGTACCGACCAGAAGCAACTTGAAGAGGTGGTAGTGGTAGGCTATGGTACACAGGAGAAGCGTAGCGTAACGGGTTCTATCGCTTCCTTAACATCAAAAGATGTGAGCGAAACCCCTGTAACTTCTGTGGAGCAGGCCATACAGGGAAAAGCTGCCGGTGTGTTCATCCAGTCTAACAATGGCAAACTGGGACAAGGCATTCAGGTGCGCGTTCGTGGTACCTCCTCCCTGTCCGCAAACAGCCAACCACTTTACGTAGTAGACGGGATTCCGATCACTTCTGACAACCTCTCCGGCACATCTGCCGGCACCAACCCTCTTGCCGATATCAACTTTAACGATGTGGCTTCCATAGAAGTGCTGAAAGATGCCTCTGCAGCGGCCATTTACGGTGCCCGGGGCTCTAATGGTGTAGTGATCATTACGACCAAGAAAGGCAAAGCAGGTGCTTCCAGAATAAATTTTTCGGCACAATGGGGCACCAGCAAAGCATCACGCCACCGTGATTTCCTGAATGCAGATCAATATGTGCAACTGGAGCAACGCGCAGCGATGGGAGCGGCAGCACAGGACTATGCCGCCGGGTACTACGAAACATTACAAGATGCGCAGGATGATTATATGTCTTATGTAGACAGCCGTTTAACCCGTTACTCAGCCGGCAACCAGGATTGGCAGACCGGCGCAGTAAACACCGATTGGGAAAAAGAAGCCTTCCAGCAAGCACCACAGTCGCAGTATGATCTGAATATATCAGGTGGAAACGAAAATACCCGGTATTACATCAGCGGGCAATACCTGGATCAAACCGGTATTCTGATCGGCAACGCCTTCAAACGATACACCGGGCGTGTTAACCTGGACAACAAATTGAACAGTATCCTGAATGTAGGCGTGAACCTGAGCTTCGCCAAAACAGTGAACGACCGTGTATCTAACGATAATGCTTTCTCTACTCCGATGCAGATTGTGGCCCTGTCGCCTATCACACCGATCATTGATCCAAGAACAGGTTTGTTGAGTGGTAGCCTTCCGGGCGAAGCCTCCAACTATCCGGTTTACTACAACCCCCTGCTAAGCCTTGACAATGCCTCGTACCAGACAAATGTTTATAGAACGATTGGCAACGTTTACGGAGAGCTGAAGTTTACAGAAGCCTTAGCGTTCCGCTCTGAGTTTGGCATCGACCAGCTGAACCAGAACGAGGAAAGCTACTACGGCCGCCTTACTTTCAGAAACTCTGGCACACCAAATGGATTTGGTGAAAATGCTTATACCCAGGTATTAAACTATAATACCAACAACTACTTCACGTACAACAACACCTTCAATGAAGATCATTCGCTGGAGGCAACTGTGGGTATGAGTTACCAGGAGGCCAAGATTAACACAAACGATGTACAAGGGCAGCAATTTCCATCTGATGCTTACAAGCAAGTAGGTTCCGCAGCGCAGATTTCGGCAGGCTCTTCTACGCAAACAGGGTATAGTTTCTTGTCATACTTTGGCCGCGGCAACTATAACTTCAGAAATAAATACTTCATCTCGGCCAGCATGCGTGCAGATGCCTCTTCCCGCTTTGGCAAGGACAACCGCTGGGGCTTCTTCCCGGCCGGTTCATTGGGCTGGATGATCTCTGAAGAAGAATTTTTGAAAGGCGTCAGCTCTTTATCGATGCTGAAGGTTAGAGGAAGTTATGGCCTGACTGGTAACGCCGAAGTAGGCAACTTTGCTTCTCTTGGCTTATTTACCGGTGATGCAGGTTACAACGGCGTTGCCGGCCAGCGCATCACGCAGATTGCCAACCCGAACCTGAAGTGGGAATCAACGGCCCAGTTGGACCTAGGTCTGGACTTCGGCTTTCTGAATAACCGCATTTCCGGTTCCTTCGACTATTACCGCAAAAACACCAAAGACCTGCTGCTGAACGTAAACGTACCGGCAACTTCCGGCTTTGCCACGCAACTGCGCAACCTGGGCAAACTCTACAACCAGGGTTATGAGGTTTCTATAACTTCTCAGAACCTGGTGGGTGCCTTTGGCTGGTCTACTAACCTGAATTTCTCCTATAATATAAACAAAGTAACAGACATACAAGGTCAGGTTTTGGGTACCAACGACCTGAACCGTGTTATTGAAGGACAGCCCATCGGTGTGTTCTTTGGCAAGGAGTATGCAGGTGTGGATCCGGCCAATGGCGATGCGCTATACTACCTCAACACCAAAAATGCAGACGGCAGTGTTGACCGTACCACGACCGCTGATTATAGCGCGGCAGAAGACGTTATACTTGGTAGCCCAACGCCAAATTATATCGGTGGCCTGACGAATAGCTTCACCTTTAAAGGCTTCGACCTGTCCTTTACTTTCCAGGCAGTAACCGGCAACAAGATCTACAACGGAGGTGGTCAGTACATGAGCGCCAATGGCAGCAATGGTTTTGACAACCAGACCTCCGATCAGATCAACTACTGGGACAAGCCGGGCGATGTTACCGATATTCCGGAGCCCCGTATGTTTTATGGCAATGGGGTGAGCCCCTCCAGCCGTTACCTGTCAGATGGAGCCTATGTTCGCCTGAAGACTTTTTCAGTAGGTTACAACCTGCCAAAGACCTGGGTAAGCAAACTCAAAATGGAGAATGCCCGCTTATTTATGAATGCTTACAACCTGTTCCTGATCACGAACTACGACGGATGGGACCCGGAGGTAAATGCTGACTACCAGGCTTCGAATATCAATTTGGGAGTAGACTTCTACTCAGCTCCGCAGCCACGCACGGTTACTTTTGGCGTTAACGTTGGGTTCTAAATCTTAAAAGCTACATCCATGAAACGATTCAACTATAAGTATATAACGGCGCTGGGCATCAGCCTGGCCGCTACGCTCAGTGCCTGCGATAAAAAATTAGATATAAGCCCCTCTAATTCAATCGAACAAAGCGAGGCGCTGCTCACATCACAGGATGTGCAAAGCGCCCTGATAGGTGCTTATAACAGATTGGAAGATGAAGACCTGTATGGAGGAAGAATTTACCTGGAACCCGATCTGTTAGCTGGTCAGAATGCCATTGCTTGGGGCGGCACTTATACAGGCCTAACCCAGATCTATAGCCAGACAATTCCACCGAATAATACCTTCGTTACCGACCTCTGGATTGATGCATACCAGGCGATCAACCAATTGAACAACGTGCTTGCCAACATCGACAAGGTGGATGAGGCTGAGAAGGATCGGGTGGAAGGAGAGGCAAAGTTCCTGCGAGGCCTGATCTATTTTGATCTGGTGCGCCTCTTTGGTAAAGCCTGGAGCGACGGCGACCCTAATGCAAACCTTGGTGTGCCACTGGTGCTTACGCCAACACTGGTGGTGGATGAAAACTCTAACCATACCAGAGCGTCCGTAGCGGCTGTTTACGAGCAGGTATTATCGGACCTGAACGATGCCGAAGCACTGCTGCCAGCTTCCAACAGTTTTTTTGCGAATAAATATGCCGCCGCCGCCATTCTGTCGCGGGTGTATTTGCAAAAAGGCGATTATGAGAATGCTGCTACAGAAGCTACCAATGTGATCAGTTCTGACCAATATGAGCTGGTGGAGAATTATTCTGATGAATTCCCTTTTCCAGGCGCAGTTCACGTGGATAATACTTCTGAGGACATTTTCGCCTTCCAGGTTACGCCACAGCAAGGCACCAACAGCTTAAATGAGTTCTATGCCTCTGCCGACTATGGCGGACGGGGGGACATCGAAATCAAATCTAACTTTGTGAACCAGTATAGCAACAAGGACGAGCGTGCGGACCTTTTCTACATGGATGGCAGCTCCACCAGAACCGGAAAGTTTAACAATCTCTACGGCAACATTCGGGTGATTAGACTGGCAGAAATGTACCTGAACCGGGCAGAGGCAAACCTCAGAATGAACACGACTATTGGCGACACTCCTCTGAACGACATCAACAAGATAAGAGTCGGAGCAGGGCTGGCTCCGGCAACCACGGTATCCTTGGAAGATGTGCTGCAGCAGCGAAAATTAGAGCTTGCCTTTGAAGGCGGTTTCTTCCTGTTCGATGCCAAGCGCACCAAGGAAAGCATCGGATCATTGCCGTTTAACTCCGATAAACTGGTATTTCCTATTCCACAGCGGGAGTTATACGCCAACCCTAACATGGAGCAGAACCCCGGCTACTAAGCCATACTTATCCTAAAAAAGGCTCCCCGACCAGGAGCCTTTTTTATTTATCTGCCATACAACTAAACCTTTAGTTTATAAACTAAGTATTTAGTTGTATATTTACTAAAACTATCCTGAGCAACAGACTATCATGAAAGAACTAACGAAAGCGGAAGAAGAGATCATGCAGGTGCTGTGGCAGTTAGAGCGGGCCTTTGTGCGCGACATCCTCGACCAACTGCCGGAGCCAAAACCCGCCTATAACACGGTTTCCACTATTGTGCGGATACTAGAAACCAAAGGTTTTGTGGCCCACGAGGCTTTTGGCAAATCGCACCAGTACTACGCGCTCATACCGCAGGACAAGTATAAGAGCTTCTTTCTGAAGAACTTTATGAGCGGCTACTTCAGCGGCTCATTTGCGAAACTGGTCTCGTTCTTTGCCAAGGACAACAACCTGAACGTAAACGAACTAGACCAGCTGATGCGGCACGTAAAACAAGATCTGGACGAAAACGACACTCCCGATGGAAGCAATGCTTAATTACGCGATAAAGGCCGGCATTGGTCTGCTGGCACTGTACCTGTTCTACTTTCTGGTGCTGCGCCGCCACAACAGTTTCGGCTTTAACAGGCTGTACCTGCTGCTAAGCCCTTTGGTGGCGCTGCTGTTACCGCTGCTTACCTGGCCGGCCATACTTGCCCCGGAAACAGCCGTTTCGGAGACGCTAAAGGCCGTGCGGCTCAGCGAGGTGGTCGTAACCGCCTACCGACCAGCGTCTGCGGCGGCAACAGGGGTAGCTTCCACCCTTATCACCATCCTTCCTGTGCTTTACTTTGCAGGCATGGCGGCCATCCTGGTGAAGCTGGTGCGGCAGCTCTGGCTGATACAGCAGACGAAAGCCACCGCTACTCCAGCCACAGCAACCGACCATGCTCAAGTATACTTGCTGGACAGCCCCTACCCTACTTTTGCCTTCGGAAAGAGCATTTTTCTGAGCCAGCAGCAGCACCTGAGTAAGCCGGAGCAGGAACAGGTGCTGGCCCATGAGCTGGCCCACGTGCAGTTTGGCCATACCTGGGATGTGCTGTTTTACGAGCTGCTTTCGGCTATACTTTGGTTTCATCCGGCTATCTGGCTACTGAAGGAGGAGCTGCGCGATGTGCACGAGTACCAGGCCGACGCCGCTGTGGTAAAGCAGCACCAACCTCAGAACTATACTTCGCTGCTCTCCAGGGAAGCGCTTCTAAATATGGGACTTCCGGTGGGCAGCCACTTCACTAAACCGCAGGTGCTCAAGCGCCTGCACATGCTGCAGCGCCAGGGGCAGAAACCCGGCTGGCTGCGTCCGCTCCTTACTTTACCCCTGCTGGCAGGCCTGGCATTTATACTTGCCCGGCAGCAGGCCACGGCAGAAAACCAGAGTATCAACTCCGCTTCCTCTGAAGCATCGGTACAGGCCGATCTAATTGTTCCTTCTGCAGAGGAGATACCCTCTAAAGAAAAGCCCTATACTTACGTGGAGCAGATGCCGCAGTTTGAGGGCGGGGAAACGGAAATGATGAAATTCCTGGCCAAGAACATCCGCTATCCAAAGCAGGCGCAGGAAGCCGGCATTAAGGGCCTGGTAGTGCTGAGCTTTGTGGTGGAGAAGGACGGCAGCCTGCACGACATCTCGGTGCTGAAGCCCCTTGGCGATGGCACCGACGAGGAAGCCATCCGCGTGGTTAAAATGATGAAAGGTAAGTGGAGCCCCGGCCGCCAGAACGGAAAAGCTGTCCCAGTGCGGTATACCATGCCCATCCGCTTCGCCATCAGGTAAAGTATAATTCATCCTTGCTTTAACACCTTTTTCAGCTCATTTCGGGCTGATACAGGATACCTATTGCCTTTTTGTAACTATAAAACCTACACATTATGAAAAACATCTTTAAACAACTAACCGCAACAGCGCTCTTCAGTATGGCGATGCTCGCCACCGCACCTACGGCTTCTGCGCAGAAATCAGACAAACCTTATTCTTACGTGGAGCAGATGCCAACTTTTAAAGGGGGCGTGCAGGAAATGATGAAGTTCCTGGGCACCAACATCCGGTATCCTGAAGATGCCAAGGAGGCAGGTGTAGAGGGGCTGGTGGTGCTAAGCTTTGTAGTAGATGCCAACGGCTCCTTGAGCAACCCGAAAGTTGTAAAGTCGCTTAGCAACAGTACCGATGCGGAAGCGATACGCGTGATCAAGATGATGGACGGAAAATGGCAGCCTGGCATGCAAAATGGCAAGGCAGTACCTGTTATTTATACCTTGCCCATCCGCTTTGCCATGAAAGCTGCCCCTGTCGATGTAGCAGCACCAGATAGGCAGCCACAGTTTAAAGGCGGACAGCAGGCCATGCTGCAGACGATAACAAAGCACCTGAAGATGCCGGAAGAAGCAACCCAGGAGCACCTGAACGCGCGTGTGGTGGTGAAGTTTACGGTAGAGAAAGATGGCAGTGTCTCCAACATTAAACTGGCGCACACCAAGCTGAAGAAAACTGTGGGGCCTGACGCTAAACTTGACTATATGGATGCCTCCACCTTTAACCTGCAGAACAAAACCGTGCTGGCTAGGCTGGCAGAGGCCGCCGCAGCAGCTGTTAAAGCCACCTCCGGCCAATGGCAGCCCGCCACCAGGAACGGGCAGCCTGTGGCCGCAGAGATGGTGCTCCCCATCCAGTTCCTAGGCTCTGAGGCAGAAAGCGGGGGTTCCTCTCTAGTGCCGCCTGTAAAACAGGAAGCGAAGAAAAGTGCCTATCAATATGAAGAGGTAGACGTGAAGCCACAGCTAAAGGATGGGCCACTGGAGAAGCACATCGCCAAAAACCTGCGCTATCCCACCAGCACCGATTTTGAAGGCGATGTGCAGGTGACGCTGGTAATCGACAAGACCGGCAAAATGCTGGCTCCGATGGCTGCAGCCGAAGATAAAAGTATAACAGGTGAGATTTTCCGGGTGCTGGACCTGACCAAGGGCAACTGGCAAGCAGGTAAAGTGAACGGTGCGCCTGTTACCACCGTGCGGCACATGCACATCCGCTTTGTCAGGGAAACAGAGCAGCAGCAGACAAGGGCCGGCGTGGCACAACCCGCCGACGTGGTCGTGACAAGGTATAGGTAAGTATGTTCTATCAGAAATATAAAACACCTGCTATCTTTAAGCTTTGAAACAATCTTATATAAACAACAACCTTTTTCCTCCCGCTATCCTTTTTGCGGCCACACTAGCCACAGCGCCCGCCATTGCCCAGCAGCAAGCTAACACTGGCGAAAAGGTGCATGAATATGTGGACCAGATGCCGGTGTTTGCGGGTGGCATGGGCGCCATGATGCAGTTTATCGGTTCTAAAGTGACTTACTCCAACACGCAGCCCGAGGGCGTGGTAGTGCTCAGCTTTATTGTGGATAAGGACGGCACCATTGACAGTGCGCGTGTGATCAAGAGCCTGGCCCCTGCACTGGATGCGGCCAGCGTAAACGCTGTAAAAGCCATGGACGGCAAATGGACGCCGGGTGTGCAAGACGGGAAGCAGGTGCCGGTGCGGTTTACTCTGCCCGTTAAGTTTGGCCAGCCTAAACCCGATGGCAACGCACCCGAAACCATGCCCGAGTACAAAGGGGGCGCAGCGGCTTTTAAGACGTTTATGAAAAAGAACGCGAGGTATCCCCGGAAAGGCACGAAAAATGGTGCCGTGTTGGTTTCTTTTGTGATCAACGAAGACGGGTCTCTGAGCGACTACCGTATCAAAAGCCGTGTAGAGCCCGCCCTGTACCAGGAGGCGCTGCGGCTGGCAAAGCTTACCGAAGGCAACTGGCTGCCGGCCATGAAGGATGGGCAAAAAGTAAAGGTACAGTACACCATGCCGGTATACTTTTAATAACCCTGCCACCAAATATAAAAATGCCCTGCTGATGGTGTTCAGCAGGGCATTTTTATGTAGGGCAAAGTATAAACTAAAACTCCCACCCCTCGTTCAGGCTGGCGATCACATGGTGGGCCGTCATGTCGAACTGGCACGGCACCACAGAAATATAGTTGTTCACCAGCGCCCACTCGTCGGTGTCCTCGCCTTTGTCGAAGTTTACGAAGCTGCCCGTCATCCAGTAGTACTTGCGGTTGTGCGGGTCCAGGCGCTCGTCAAACTCCTCCTGCCACTTGGCCTGCGCCTGCCGGCATATTTTGATTCCTTTAATCGGCTCAGCGCTCTTCTTCGGGAAATTCACATTCAGCGCGGTGCCTTCCGGTATTTCGTTGGCTATGGCCTGTCGGATGATCTGCTCTACAAAGCCGGGAATATGCGAAAAATCCGCGTCATGGCCATAGTCGCAGAGCGAAAAACCGATGGCGGGCAATCCTTCTATAGCTGCCTCAATAGCCGCTGACATGGTGCCGGAGTAAAGCACACTGATACTGGAGTTAGAGCCGTGGTTGATGCCGCTCACCACCAGGTCGGGGCGCCGCTCTTTCAGCACATGGTGCTTGGCCAGTTTCACACAGTCGGCCGGCGTGCCGGAACATTCGTATGCCTCCACGCCCAAGTCCTCCAGCGCAATAGACCGGTCTAACCGCAAAGTATTGCCAATGGTGATGGCATGCCCCATGCCCGATTGCGGGCTGTCGGGTGCTACCACTACTACGTCTCCTACCTTCATGGCCACTTCTACCAACATGCGGATCCCGGGTGCGGTAATGCCATCGTCGTTAGATACTAAGATTAATGGTTTTGCCATTATAATTTTTGTTGATGTAGAATAAAATAAACGATTTCTCTTTTCGTGCTAATATACTACAACCTGCTGCTGCGCCACAAGGTTTAAGCATAAATCCACGAACTATGAAAATTACATCCCTTCTTAAGAACGTACTTTACGCAGTATTGCTGGGCGTAAGTATGGCTGCCTGCCTCTCACAGCACGACGACCACCCTGTACAGAGGGAAGCGCCGGAAAGCGCAGAAATGACCCCAGCTGCAGCCCCTGCACCATCAAATTTCAGGATTGACAAAGGCCATGTAGGTGCGGTGCGCATCGGCATGCCGATAACAGACTTACGCCAGCAGGTACCTGCCGGGTTAGCCATTGCCGATACCACCCTGCTGCAGGAAGGCAACGCTGCTACCGCTTACCTGTTGCGCGCGCAAAACGCAACGGAAGGTATTCTGGTAGAGCAAGCCTGTGAACCGACGTGCCATGTATGGCGCATAACAGTTCGCAACGCGCAGTATAAAACAGCAAAAGACATCCGCATCGGATCAACGTATCAGCAGGTGCAGCAGGCCTACCCTATCAGCTACGTGAGCACCGGCGAAGGCAACTTTGTGGCCGTATCCAAAGCCGCCGGTCTGTCGTTCGTGCTTGACCAAAGCCAGCTGCCCCAGCACAAGCTTGCCAGCCTCACACCTGCCGACGTGCCGGCCAGCACTCGGGTAAAAGCTATTTTAGTGTATTAGCTTTTTGCAATACTACGTATAAATACCTATTATTGCTTTCATGGCTATACTTCAGGCGCATTACAAGTATCAGGATACCGGGCTATTAATCCTCCGGCTAGGTGTTGGCGTGGCTTTTATCCTGCACGGCTTTCCAAAGCTGGCAGGTGGCCCCGAGCACTGGGCGCAGATCGGGCAAGCCATGCAGGTAACGGGGGTTACGTTTGCACCCACTTTCTGGGGCTTTATGGCTGGTTTTTCAGAAGCAGCCGGTGGCCTGATGCTGTTGCTGGGGCTGCTTTTCCGGCCTTTTTGCCTCTTGCTGCTGCTTACCATGCTGGTGGCTATCACCACGCACCTTGTCGCAGGGCGACGATTTCAACGGCTACTCGCATGCCCTGGAAGCGGCTGTACTGTTCTTGTCGCTGCTGTTTATCGGCCCGGGCATGTATAGCCTCGATTACCTGCTTTTCCCGAAAGCAAATGACCGCAGCCGTTTTCAGCTCTAGTTTACCCCGGTGCGCTGCAATAGCTGCCAGAGGTACTGCTATACCGAAACGCCCTAACAGCAAAAAGCCACTGCATTGTGTGGCAGCGGCTTTTCCCTTGGCTTACTTTAGATGATTTAATTAAAACGGTGGTTCTTCGTCAAATTTAGATGTCGGGAAGCCACCTCCGCTATTGCTGCCATCATTCATGCGGCTGCCTAAGCGAATAGAGCCCGGGGCATCCGCATCAAAGGTGCTGTTAGGCAGTGCGTTGAAGCCGCCCATCGCATCGCCGCCAAAATCGTGGTCGAGGTTGGTGAACTTGGTATACTTGCCGATGAACTTGAGCTGCACATTCTCCAGCGAACCGTTCCGGTGCTTGGCAATGATCACCTCTCCCACTCCGGCTGTCGGGTTGCCCATTTCGTCTTCCGTAATACCATAGTATTCCGGACGGTATAGGAAGAGCACCATGTCCGCATCCTGCTCGATGGAACCGGATTCACGCAAGTCGGATAGCTGCGGGCGCTTGTCGCCACCACGGGTTTCCACGGCGCGGCTCAGCTGCGACAGGGCGATCACCGGCACGTTCAGCTCTTTGGCCAGCATCTTCATCGCCCGCGAAATGGAGGCGATCTCCTGCTCCCGGTTACCATTGGACTTGCCCTCGGCATTGCCGCTCATCAGCTGCAGGTAGTCAATGATGATCATCTGGATATCATACTGCGCCTTCAGGCGGCGGCACTTGGTGCGCAGCTCCCGAATAGAAAGGCCCGGCGTATCATCAATAAAAATAGGCGCTTCGGTCAGTTTGGCTATTTTGTGGTTGAGCTGTGCCCACTCATATTCTTCGAGGCTGCCCTTTTTGATCTTTTCTGAATCCAGCTCTGCTTCCGACGAGATCAGGCGATTCACCAGCTGCAGCGAAGACATCTCCAATGAGAAGATCGCCACACCTTTGTTGAAATCAACGGCAGCATTGCGCATGCACGAGAGCACGAAAGCGGTTTTACCCATCGCCGGGCGGGCGGCAAGTATAACAAGGTCCGATTTCTGCCAGCCGGAGGTCACGCGGTCCAGCGCCACCAGGCCGCTGGGTACTCCGGTCAGGCCGTCGGCCTGCTTGCGCTTCTCCTCCAGTTCCTTAATGGCCTGGTGCATGAGCGAGCGCATGTCGTCAAAGTTCTTGCGGATGTTAGACTCCGATACTTCGTAGAGCTTGGCTTCTGTCTTGTCCAGCAGCTCAAATACGTCGGTGGTATCTTCAAAAGCACTGGAAAGCACTTCTGAGGAAATGGAAATCAGGTCGCGCTTGATGGAGTTTTCCGTGATGATGCGGGCGTGGTACTCGATGTTGGCTGCCGAGTTAACGCGCGTGGTCAGTTGCGTGACGTAATAAGCGCCGCCGGCCAGCTCGAGTTCGCCGTTCTCGCGCAGTTCATGCGTTACCGTCAGAATGTCGATCGGCTCCGATTTATCGAACAGCCCCAATATGGCTTTAAAAATGCGCTGGTGCGCCTCTTTGTAAAAGCTTTGCGGGCGCAGAATATCAATTACTGTGGTCAGCGCATCCTTCTCCAGCATCAGCGCGCCCAGCACAGCCTCCTCCAGGTCCAGGGCCTGTGGCGGCTTCTTACCCAACTCCGACACCGCAGGTGCCTTTTTCTGCCACCCGTTGCGGTTGCCCATCGGGCGCACGTTCATTTTCATCTCCTCCATATGCACAAAGATATACCGTTATAGATGCCGCGCCCGAAAAATGTTTTTAAAACTTGCCCACCCGTATCTTAACACTTGTACAGCAGCAATAAACAGGATATCAACAACCCAGCAGCACATATCCACAAACTTTCCACATAATACACCCGGGCTATTTTATATTCGGCAAGGTCTTCTAACTTTGCCTGATTGAACAAATTGCCTGGCTAATGGAGAAGAAGGAATTTAAACGTATCCACCTGATTGCCGTCGGGGGAAGCATTATGCACAACCTCGCGCTGGCGCTGCACGACAAAGGCCTGCAGGTGACAGGCTCGGACGACGAGATATTTGAACCTGCGAAAAGCAGGCTGGCTGCTGCCGGCATTTTACCGGCCCATGAAGGCTGGTTTCCGGAGAAGATCGATGCCGGCCTTGATGCGGTGATTCTGGGGATGCATGCCCGGCCGGACAACCCGGAGCTGCTGCGCGCCCAGGAACTGGGGCTACCAATCTATTCCTTCCCTGAATTCATTTATGAGCAGAGCCGCGACAAGCAGCGCATCGTAATCGGAGGCAGCCATGGCAAAACCACTATTACGTCCATCATCATGCATGTGCTCCGGCACCTCGGCCGCAAGTTCGACTATGCCGTGGGAGCGCAACTGGAGGGCTTCGACCGCATGGTAAAGCTCACCGACGATGCCCCGGTGATCATCATCGAGGGAGACGAATACCTCTCCGACCCTGTCAAACGTGTGCCTAAATTTCACTTGTATCATCACCATATCGGCGTGATCAGCGGCATCAGCTGGGACCACATCAACGTATTCCCAGACCCGGACCTGTACCGGGAGCAGTTTCGTATTTTTGCCGAGATGACGCCTAAAGCCGGTACCCTCATCTATAACAAAGATGACGAGCAGGTGCTGCTGGCAGCAGTGCCGCGTAACCCCACCGACATTGCCTACATTGGCTACGGCGTGCACGACCACACGATCAAAAATGGTAAAACGATCCTGCATACCAAGAAGGACGGCGATATTGAGATCCAGCTTTTTGGCGAGCACAACCTGCGCAACATCAATGCTGCCAAAGAAGTATGCAAAAAAATTGGGGTGAAAGCGCATGACTTTTATGAAGCCCTCAAAACTTTCAAAGGCGCCGCCAAGCGCCTGGAGAAGCTGGGGGAGAGCGCTACCGCCGTTGTGTTCCGGGATTTTGCCCATGCACCTTCCAAGGTAAAAGCCACTACAGAAGCTGTTAAGGCACAGTTTCCGCAGCGCGAATTAGTGGCGGTGCTGGAACTGCACACGTTCAGCAGCCTGAACCGCAGCTTTCTGCCACAGTACGCCGGCGCGCTGGACGCGGCCGACGAGCCCATCGTATACTTCAGCCCCAAAACCGTGGAGCACAAGCGCATGGAGATGCTGACCGAGCAGGAGCTGCGCGAGGCGTTCCGCAACCTGCGCCTGCAGGTCTTTACCGACTCCGAGGCGCTGCAGCAGCACCTGACCGGCCGCCACTGGCAGCACACCAACCTGCTGCTGATGAGCTCCGGCACCTATAACAACATCAACCTGGAGGCGCTGACGAAGGCGGTTCTGTAACCTTTATACTTATCGCCACATGAAATTACACCTCAAGCGCCCTATCGTTTTTTTTGACCTGGAAACCACCGGCACTGACATTTGCAAAGACCGCATCGTGGAGATCAGCATGTTGAAGGTACTGCCGAATGGCGAAGAAGTCCTGAAAACGCGCCGCATCAACCCTACTATTCCCATTCCGCTGGAGTCAAGTATGATCCATAAGATCTATGCTGATGACATCAAGGATGCGCCAACTTTTAAGCAGCTGGCCCACGAGGTTGACCAGTTTCTGAAAGGATGTGACCTGGGTGGGTATAACCTGCTGCGCTTCGATATTCCGCTGCTGGCCGAGGAGTTCCTGCGCTGCGACATCGACTTCGACATCGAAAACCGCCACATAGTGGATGCGTGCAAGATCTTTCATATGATGGAGCAGCGCACGCTAACAGCAGCTTACCGCTTTTACTGCGATAAGAAGCTGGAGAATGCCCACAGTGCCGAGGCTGATACCGTGGCGACCTACCACATTCTAATGGGCCAGCTGGACCGCTACCAGCAAACGCCACTGGAACTTACCGAAGGCGTGGAAGTATACCCGATTCAGAACGATATGGAGGTGCTGCATAAGTTTACGGTGCAGAAAACTGCCGACCTCTCAGGCCGCATCGTGTATAACAACACCGGGCAGGAGGTTTTCAACTTCGGCAAGTATAAAAACGTGCCTGTAGAAGAGGTACTGCAAAAAGAACCCAGCTACTACGACTGGATGATGAAAGGCGACTTTCCGCTGTACACCAAAAAAGTGCTGACCCGCATCCGCCTGCGCAAAGTGCAGCTGTCCTAGTATACAGTAGTCCAACTGGCTTTACCCGTGAAACGCATTTTATACTATAAACAGCAAGGGCAGCCATTAATGGCTGCCCTTGCTGTTTATAGTATAAGATAGGTGCTACTTTTTATCTTTCCGGCTATTACTTAGTTGCACCCCTTTCAGCAGTTCGTTGGTGCCGCTGGTTTTATGCACGCAGTTGTTGCCAGGCGCCCGCGACGAGCACTCGCACCCGGTTACTTTGTTGCCCGAGAAGGTAAAGTAGCAGAAGTCACACCCGGGCGCTGCTTCGCAAATATGCTTGGTCGACTTGCTGCTCAGGTATAAGCTGTTGTTGGAGGCAATATCCAGTTCCAGAGCCATCGAATGAAAAGCGCCGTTGCGCATTCCGAGCCCAACCAGGTAGTAAGCAGCAGAATCTTCTTTGCTTTCCTGCACCTTCCGGATCATCACTTTGTCCACTACTGTGCCATCGCCAAACTCGCGGATAAACGGCTGCAACAACTCCTGACGCGGCACAATGTAATCAACACTATCGAATACCACCTGGGCCAGCAACTTGCCATCATACCGCTCGGCCGGCTTCTCGTTAGGGTCCGTCTGACTCTCCTCCGGGATAGATTCCCGGCGGGTACAGGCTGCTGTCAGCAGCAACAGCACAAGGGCAAACAACAGGCGGGGCGGGGCTAACGTAAAAAGCCGGCGCTTACTCAGGGCGAGATGGGACATATAGTGGTTTATACCTTATTTGGGTTTATAATACTTCAGGGCTTCCGGCATAAAGTTTTGCAGGTCTTTGATACGGGTGCTGGAGCTTGGGTGAGTAGACAAGAACTCCGGCGGCTCCTGTCCGCCACTTTGCTGCATGCGCTCCCAGAAAGGAATTGCTTTCTGCGGGTCGTAGCCGGCCATGGCCATAAACACCAGCCCCAGCTTATCGGCTTCAGACTCCTGCGTACGGTTATACTTTAAAAGACCCAGCTGCGAGCCTACGCCATAGGCAGCCAGCAGCAGGTTAGCGGCAGCTCCGGGCTGCGTGCCGGCCAGCGCCGACAGCGTTTGGCCACCGAACTGCTGGGCCAGCATCTGGCTCATCCGCTCGTTACCGTGCTTGGCAATAGCGTGGGCAATCTCGTGCCCCATTACCACGGCAAGGCCGGTCTCATTCTGCGCAACCGGTAAAAGCCCCGTATACACCACCGTTTTTCCACCAGCCATAGCAAAGGCGTTCACTTGGTCGTCCTGCACCAGGTTAAATTCCCAATCAAAGCCAGCCAGTTCGTCCGACATATTATTCTGGGCCATGTATTGTTCCACGGCATTTTCAATGCGCTTGCCTACACGCTTTACCATGGCGGTCGCCTGCGCATCGTTAGATATCTTGTTTTCGCTCAGAAACTGGTTGTATGCGGCATAGCTCTGCTGCTGCATCTCAGCATCAGACACCAGGTTCAGCTGTCGGCGGCCTGTTAGCGGCACCGTAGTGCAGCTTACCAGCATGGCGACAGCAACAGAAAAGGTTACTATTTTTTTATACATAATTTTAAAGGTTTTGTGGCATCAGAACTGGTTCCAAATTTTGAACCAACTTTCCGGAAGCCTGAATTTTAATTTTGAAAGCAGACAAACACCATACTCTGGCGGCGCCATTTTTGTTCTCGAGCTGATTTTCAGCCACTACTTAAAGTGCAATAGATGTGCTCCGTATACGATAAACGCTAAACAAAATGTTATATGGCGTGCAGCCGGCAATAATTAGAGCAAACACGGGGTTAGCATAAAAGCAGCCCTTCGTCTCAGGCTTGCACTTTTAGGTTTTACCGGATAGATTTCATCTTTTTTTAGGCAGCGCAACGTAAGAAGTCCTATTTTTGAATATCCTAACTTAACACGCTACACGATATATGAAGATATTAGCTATTGGCCGCAATTATGCCGAGCACATTGCTGAGCTCAAGAACGAAGTACCCGACGAGCCTGTTATCTTTTTAAAGCCTGACACGGCCATTCTGCGCCACAACGAGCCTTTTTACTACCCCGACTACACCAAAGATGTGCACCACGAGGTAGAGTTGCTGCTGCGCATTAGCCGCGAAGGCAAAGATATTGACAAAAAGTTTGCGCACAAGTACTACGATGCCATCGGCCTGGGCATTGACTTTACCGCCCGCGACCTACAGGCCAAAGCCAAAGCCAAAGGGCTGCCCTGGGCGCTGGCCAAGGGCTTTAACGGCTCTGCTCCGGTTTCGGAGTTTCTGCCGCTGAGCCAGTTCCCCGACCTGCACAACATTAGCTTTCGGCTGGATGTGAACGGGAACACCCGGCAGCAGGGCAACTCAAGTATGATGCTGAACACCTTTGATAACATCATTGCTTACATCTCGCGCTTCATTACCCTGAAAGCGGGCGATATTATTTTTACCGGCACCCCGGAAGGAGTAGGTCCTGTGCAGGTCGGTGACAGATTGGAAGGATATGTGGAAGATAAAAAATTACTTGACTTTGAAATTAAATAAGCGTTTCGCCCTCTTTATACTTAGTACGTTTACCACCCTTGGCCTGCACGCGCAGCGCAACATGCCGGTTGAGAGCACCAGCAATAAAACGGAGGCCTCCCCTGCTGTACCGGCTGATTATTTCCTGTTCCCTATAAAACCGGGCATGCGCAATTTTCTGGCAGGGACGATGGGGGAAATCCGATCGAATCACTTTCATGGCGGCCTCGATATTAAAACAGATCAGCGGACTGGCCTGAATGTGTATGCGGCAGCCGACGGGTACATTTCCCGCGTAGATGTCTCTACCTATGGCTATGGCAACCACATTTACATTACGCACCCGAATGGGCTGGTGACCACTTATGGCCACCTGTCGGAATTTGCAGACCCGCTGGGGCAGTACGTGCTGGAGCAACAGTACAACAAACAATCTTTTGATCTGAGCCTGACGCTGAAGCCGGGGCAGTTCCCCGTTAAGCGCGGTGACGTGATCGGCCTCTCCGGCAATACCGGTGGCTCGGGCGGTCCGCACCTGCACTTCGAGGTCCGCGACAGCCAGGACAGGTTACTTAACCCGCTGGCATACAAGTTCAAGGAGATCATAGATACCACACCGCCGGAGATTTATACGTTAGGCATTCAGACGCTGAACATTCGCAGCCGCGTGAACAATGAATTCGGGCGGGCGGAGTTTAAGCCGGTTAAAAACGGCAGCAATTTCACGTTGCCGGATACGGTGTATGCCAATGGCCTGCTGGGGCTGGAACTGCAGACAAACGACCGGCTGGATGGCGCCACCAACAGGAACGGCACGCAGGAAGTAACCCTCTTCGTAAATGGCAAGCCTGTGTATGAACACTACATCGACAAGGTGCCATTCGAGTTGTCGCGCCAGGTGTCGCAGCACATCGACTATGGTGTATACAAGCACGAGGGGCGCACTTTTCAGAAAACGTATGTGGACTATGGCAACGATTTGCCGCTCTACCAAACAGCAAGCAAACGCCAGGGCCGGCTTGCAATCCACCCAGATTCGGTCTACCAGGTAAAGCTGGTTACCCGCGACTCCTACGACAATACCGCTTCGCTCAGCTTTATTATCAAGGGCAAAGAACCGGTGTTTTATAAAACGCTTGCCAAGCATGTTCAGAAGCCAAGCCTGAGTTACGGTATTTTCGGAAACATCCTGAAAGTAAGCGCCACCGACACAAGCGCCACGCCCCGCAACGTGGAACTGTTCATGGGCGGCAAAGCCCTGCAACTGGTGCCCAGCTACATGGACAATTCTGCCTCGGTTTCGCTCTATGACCTGCGCGGCGGCCTTCCTGATTCGCTCGGCTTCTGCGGCGAGATGGTGCCGTTCTACTTTCGGCAGATGGTGCCTCCCGGCCAGGATGTGAAGGTATCGACTCCTTACCTGAGCCTTGATTTTGGCAAACAGACGCTCTACGACACCCTCTACCTGCAAACCCGCAAAGAGGGCGAGGTGTATACCATCGGCGACTACTATACGCCCCTGCTGAAAGCCATGACCGTGACCGTGACACCAGACCGCCAGTTTGCCGACAAGTCTAAAGCGGCAGCCTACTATCTGGGCACCGGCAGGGGCGGCAGCTTTGCCGGCGGCACCTGGAACGGCAATACACTGACGTTTACAACGCGCAACATGGGCAAGTTTAAGGTGCTGGAAGATGTAAAGCCCCCAAGTATAAAGCTCCTTAGCAAAAGTAAAAACCAGATACGCTTTAAGATCTGGGACGACCGCTCCGGCATCAGCACCTTTAATGCCTATGTGAACGGCAAGTGGCTGCTGATGAATTATGAGTATAAAACGGCCACCATCTGGTCTGAAAAACTGGATAAAAGCCTACCTTTGTCGGGTGAGGTTGTTTTGAAGGTGAAAGACAATGTAGGCAACGAAGCCACATATACCACGACCATTTAACCGACCTATGACACTGAACATCGGCGACAAAGCCCCTGCCTTCGAAGGCAAAGACCAGCAAGGCAACACCATCCGCCTGAGCGACTACCTCGGCAAAAAGGTGGTGCTATACTTCTACCCCAAAGACAATACCTCCGGCTGCACCGCACAAGCCTGCAACCTGCGCGACAACTACAGCGACCTGCAGCAGCAGGGATATGCCGTAATTGGCGTGAGCACAGACAGCGAAAAGTCGCACCAGAACTTCATTAGCAAGTATGGCCTGCCTTTCCCGCTCATAGCCGATACAGACAAGCAAATTGTAGCGGAGTATGGCGTATGGCAGGAAAAATCAATGTATGGCCGCAAGTACATGGGCACTATGCGCTATACCTTCCTTATTGATGAAGACGGTGTGATCCGCGACATCATCACGAAGGTGAAAACCAGCGACCATGCCGGGCAGATCTTAAAGTAAAGGATACACGCGCTGTTGCCAGCAGGAAGCAGCGTGTTTACGTATGATGTGAGGAAGTGCTGCGGCTGTGACACTTGGAAAGAACCCGTATTAACAGCAGCCGAGAGCATACCTAAATCCATCGTAATACGAGCGTTATGAACACCTGGAAAATCTTATGGGCGGCAGTACTCGCCATCGTGCTGTCGCAACCTGCCATTGCCCAGTCCACGGTGTCGCCATTCGACACCACCCAGTATGGCAGGAATGCCAAGGCAGGCAAGTTTGTGAAAGTACGGGGCTTTAACATGTACTACGAAACTTACGGCAAAGGGCAGCCACTGCTCATTATCCATGGCAACGGCGGCTCCATCAACAACTTTGTATACCAGATCCCCTACTTCGCAAAAAACTACAAGGTAATTCTGGCCGACAGCCGCGCACAGGGGAAATCAGTGGACCAGGGTGACTCGCTCAGTTACGAGATGATGGCAGACGACCTGAACGTTCTGCTCGACAAACTGCACCTGGACTCGTGTTATGTGCTGGGCTGGAGCGATGGCGGCATCAACGGTTTACTCTTAGCCATTCGGCATCCGGATAAGGTGAAAAAGCTGGCCATTACGGGTGCCAACCTCACGCCCGACACAACTGCCGTAGACCCCTACGTATACCGCTGGGCCATGCATTACAACGATTCACTGGCTACCTTACCGAACTCACCTAGTGTAAAAACGCAGCGCAAGCTGGCACACCTGCTCTCATACGAGCCGCACATTACCTTGGCACAACTGCACCAGATCAAATGCCCTACGCTGGTGATCGGCGGCGACCATGATGTGATCCGGACGAAGCATACGCTGCTTATTGCCGAAGCTATTCCCCGCTCCTACCTGTGGATTTTGCCGAATTCAGGCCATTCTACACCCCTCTTCTATAAAGACAACTTTAATCAAACGGTTGGTGATTTTTTCAGCAAGCCTTACCGGAAAATAGCAGGTCCTGGCCGGTTTAATTAAGGCTAAAGCCGTATAGTATGCCTGATAACAGCTAAATTATAGCTTGAAGAAAGCAACCCCCTACAAGTGTATTGCTGACAATTATTATTTATAGTATATTGACCTTCATTTATAACCCTAAACCTACAACGTGAATCCACACAACAAAAGCATCGATGAACTGAAGCAAGTGGCCGCACAGGTGCGCCGCGACATTGTGCGTATGGTGCATGCCGTAAATTCCGGCCACCCCGGCGGCTCCCTGGGCTGCACCGATTATTTCGTAGCCTTATACTTTCGGGTGATGAACTACAGCCCTAAGTTTACCATGCAGGGTGCAGGCGAAGACCTGTTCTTCCTGTCGAACGGCCACATCTCGCCGGTATGGTATAGCACACTGGCAAGGGCCGGCTTCTTCGACGTGAGCGAACTGGCCACTTTCCGCAAGCTGAATTCGCGGCTGCAGGGCCACCCGGCAACGGAAGAAGGCCTGGAAGGCATTCGGATAGCTTCCGGCTCCCTGGGTCAGGGACTTTCGGTTGCTTTGGGCGCAGCACAAGCCAAAAAACTCAACAATGATGATAACCTGGTGTATGTGCTGATGGGTGACGGCGAGTTAGAAGAAGGTCAGATTTGGGAAGCAGCCTTGTATGCTGCGCACCACAAGATCGATAACGTCATTGCTACTGTGGACCGCAACCACCAGCAGATAGACGGCTCAACAGATGAGATCGGCGGCCTGGGCGACCTGCGCGCGAAGTTTGAAGCGTTTGGCTGGCAGGTGCTAGAAGCAGAAGGCAATGACTTTGAAACGCTGCTGCCTACCTTGGATGAAGCGAAAGCCGCAACAGGAAAAGGCAAGCCAGTCATGATCCTGATGCACACCGAAATGGGCTTTGGCGTGGACTACATGATGGGCTCGCACAAATGGCACGGCGTGGCACCAAACGACGAACAGTTAGAGAAGGCTCTGCTGCAATTAAGCGTAGACAAAGCCGCCGACTATTAATTTGGCATTACCCGCTGTGCAGTTTTGGTTAATGAATAACGCCTGACGAACAACGCACACATATCCTGCTATGGCACACTGGCGTCGCACTTTTGCAGTACTCGGCCTCCTGCTGATGTTTTCGGCGGGTCATACGGCTTTTGGCCGGCAGGAGAAGCCGCAGCCTAAAACGCGTATCCTGTTTCTGCTGGACGCTTCAGGCAGTATGCTGGCCAAATGGGAGAACAGCGACCGAATGCAAGTAGCCAAAGACCTGCTCACGCACCTGGTTGACTCCTTGCAGGGCTATGACAACCTGGAACTGGCGCTGCGGGTGTATGGGCATCAGTTTGGGCGGGAGCGCAACGATTGCAAAGATACCAAGCTAGAGGTGCCGTTTGCCGCCAAAAATGCCGCTGCTATAAAAACAAAGCTGCAGCAGATCGTGCCGCGCGGCAACACGCCTATCACATACTCGCTGGAGCAGTCAGCAGGTGATTTTCCGGCAGATAAGTCCCGGAACGTGGTTATACTTATTACCGATGGTTTGGAATCCTGCAACGGTGACCCCTGTGCCATGTCGCTGGCACTGCAGAAGAAGCACATTTTTCTGCGGCCCTTCGTGATCGGCATTGGCATCGAGCCCGAGTATGAAAAACAGCTGAGCTGCATCGGGCCATACTTTAATGCCGCCAATGTGCAGACGTTTGAGAATGTGCTGACCGAGATCGTGACGCAGGCACTCAGCAAAACAACAGTGAGTGTAGAGCTGCAGGACGAGCAGGGAAAGCCTGTAGAGACGAATGTGAACATGACGTTTCTGAATGCTCTGAACGGCCAGCCAGAGTATAACTACGTGCATTACCTGGACAGCAAAGGGCAGCCGGATGTGCTGGATGTTGACGCGCTCCTCCCCTACGACCTGGTGGTGAACACCACACCGCCCGTAGTGGAGCACAACATTGCATTGCAGCCGGGCAAGCACAACGTGGTGCGGGTAAAAGCGCCACAAGGCACCCTCTACCTGCGCCAGGACGGACCTTCGCCTTATGGCCAACTGCATGCGATCGTGCGGCCACAGGGCAGCGACCAGACGCTGAACGTGCAGGTGTTCGGCACACGGCATAAATACCTGACGGGCAAGTATGACCTTGAACTGCTGACATTGCCGCGCCTTTACCTGAAAGGGTTTGAGATAAAGCAGGGAGACGTAAACACCATTACTATCCCGCCGCCGGGGCAGCTGGCTATCCCCTCGCAAATGCAGGGCTATGGCAGCATTTATACCCTCGACGACAGCGGCAAGCAGGAATGGATCTGCAACCTGCCCGAAGACAATAGCAAAGTAACGCTGGCACTGCAGCCAGGCAAGTATAGAATGGTTTACCGCATGAAATCAGCCCAGGCGAGTAAATTTACTGATGTGCAGGATTTCACCATCAGATCGGGCGCAACAACCACCATAAAAATTTTTAACAGATAGAACGTTTTGAGTTAGAAAGTTAAAGAGTAAAAGAGTTAGAAAGTTGTGGTTTGGAAGAAAGGCTTCTGAATAACAGCGCCAAGACAAAGCTTTAATCGTATCGTCCTCCTATTGCCAATCTATACTTTATACTTATCCCTTTCTAACTCTATAACTTTCTAACTTAAAACAACTCTCTAAACAATTAATCAAAAGAGCTAAACCATATACATGAAAGACTTCCCTTACACCGAAAGTAAAGATACCCGTTCCGGCTTTGGCGCCGGCTTGCTGGAGCTAGGACGCACCAATCCTGACGTGGTAGCGCTTTGTGCCGACCTGACCGGCTCCCTGAAAATGGGCGATTTCAAAAAAGAGTTTCCCGAGCGCTTCTTCCAGGTAGGCATTGCCGAGGCGAACATGATGGGCTTGGCCGCAGGCATGACCATTGGCGGTAAGATTCCTTATACCGGTACCTTCGCCAACTTCTCTACCGGCCGCGTGTACGATCAGATCCGCCAGTCCATCGCTTACTCCGGCAAAAACGTAAAAATATGCGCTTCGCACGCCGGCCTGACGCTGGGAGAAGATGGCGCCACGCACCAGATTCTGGAAGATGTAGGTATGATGCGCATGCTGCCCCACATGGCCGTGATCAACCCTTGCGACTTTAACCAGACCAAGGCAGCGACCATTGCCATTGCCGATTACGAAGGCCCGGTATACCTGCGCTTCGGCCGTCCGGTTGTGCCCAACTTTACCCCTGCGGACCAGAAGTTTGAAGTAGGCAAAGCGGTGCTGCTGAACGAAGGGAGTGACGTGAGCATTTTCGCTACCGGCCACCTCGTTTGGAAAGCTATACTTGCCGGGCACATCCTGGCCGAAAAAGGAATCTCAGCCGAGATCATCGACATCCATACAATCAAACCGCTGGACGAGGAAGCTATACTGAAATCAGTGGCTAAAACTGGCTGCGTAGTATCGGCAGAAGAGCACAACCGCCTGGGCGGCCTGGGCGACAGCATTGCACAAGTGCTGGTGCGCAACCACTTGGCCCCGCAGGAATATGTGGCCGTAAACGACACCTTTGGGGAGTCTGGTACACCGGAAGAACTGATGGAGAAGTATGGCCTGAGTGAACAAGCCATTGTTGCTGCCGCTGAGCGCGCCATTGCCCGCAAATAGTTCGTCGTTGTTCGTTTATTGTTATTCGTTTATCGGGCAAAGTATAATTCCGGTAAACGAATAACGGACAACGCATAACGCCAATGCCTAGCGCCCTGTGGAAGACAAAGAGCTTTTAGAGAAATTCGCCCGGCCCGAAAGCCGTAACCTGGCCTTTAACCAGCTTGTGAGGAAGTACCAGCAGAAAGTATACTGGCATATCCGCAAGATGGTGATCGACCATGACGACGCCGACGACCTGACGCAGGACGTGTTCATTAAAGTATGGAAAGGATTGGAGAACTTCCGCCAGGACGCCCAGCTCTATACTTGGATTTACCGCATTGCCACCAACGAGTGCCTCACTTTTCTTTCGAGTAAAAAAAGAAAGTTTTTCCTGCCTATTAATGATGTTGCCGCCGAATTGGCGCAGAAGCTGGAAGCCTCGCCGGATGTGGCCGGCGACGAAATACAGCTGAAGCTGCAGAAGGCCATCCTGCGCTTACCCGACAAGCAGCGCCTGGTATTTAATATGAAATATTTTGACGAGATGAAGTATGAGGAGATGTCCGAGATACTGGGCACTTCCGTAGGTGCTCTGAAAGCGTCTTATCACCTGGCTGTTAAAAAAATAGAGGATTTCCTGACCCAGGATTAAACTTTTGCCGGTAAACTCCATCTAATAACATGGAGAAAGCACGAAGAAATGGACAAAGACCCAAAGCTGCACAATATACCCAGGCACAACATATTTCAGGTGCCAGAGCAGTATTTCGATAAGCTGCCGACACGCATTATGGCCCGCACTGCCGCGGCTGATGATGCGCATCCGGCAACAGCATGGCAACGCCCGCTACGGCTGGTGCTGGCTCCCTTGTTGCTGCTTTTGCTTTTTGTAGGGGTATACTTTTTTAACGTTCCAACTAAACCGGAGCCCATGCCTGCAGGCTTCTCTGCGCTGGCCCAGGAGGAGATTGTAAATTACCTGACAGAGAATGCCGCCCAACTGGAAACCTCGGACCTGTCGGAACTCACTTTCCTGTCGGATAAAAAATTAACGGCAGAGTTTTTGAACGTAAGTCCTAAAGCAGCTGAAAAAGAGCTGGAGTATTACCCTATTTCGGAGCAAGATTATTAACGCACACATGAAACATATCACCCAGCTTTTCCTGCTGATTCTTTTTACCTTTGCAGGCACCGCCGTCTTTGCCCAGTCAGATAGGGACAAAGACAGGAACGAACACATACAGGCAGCTAAAACAGCTTTCCTGACCGATAAAATGGGCCTGACGCCGGCGCAGTCGCAGAAGTTCTGGCCGCTTTACAACGAGTACCAGGGCAAGCGCCATGCTATTTACGAAGCTTCCAAATCGCTTAAAAGAGCCGACCTGGATAAAATGAGCGAACAGGAAATTCGGGCAATGATAGATGGCAAGTTTGACCGCGACCAGCAGGTGCTGAACCTGGAAAAGGAGTATGCCGCCAAATTTCAGAAGGTAATTTCAGTGCGCCAGTTGGCACAGCTCTACAGGAGCGAACGCGAATTTATGAAGCTGCTCCTACAGCGCCTCGACGACAAACAGGCTAGCAGCAGAAACTAACCTTACAACATACCGAAAGTAAAAGGCCCTGCCGCAATGGCAGGGCCTTTTACTTTTATACTAGCTGTTCGTGATTAGGTGGTGGCATTTTTCTGGCTGGCAATCCACTCGTCTACCCGCCGTTCCAGCACTTCCAGCGGCATCACGCCCCCTTTCAGAATCTCATCGTGGAAGGCGCTGAGACGAAACTTGTCGCCTAGCTCCTGCTTCGCCCGCTCACGCAGTTCCCTGATCTTCATCTCCCCGATCTTGTAGGATAAGGCTTGTCCGGGTATAGCCATGTACCGCTCGATCTCGGCTGTGGCTGCTTCCTCGCTTGTGGGTTCGTTATCCAGCGAGTATTGGATTGCTTGCTCACGGGTCCAACCTTTGGTATGCAACCCTACATCCACCACCAAGCGAATGGCGCGGTGCATTTCGTCGCCCAGGCGCCCGAAGTACTGGTAAGGATCGGTGTAGAGCCCCAGCTCTTTGCCTAAACTTTCTGAGTATAACGCCCAGCCCTCGCCAAAGGCACCATACCACGCATACTGCCGAAACTGCGGCAACCCCTCCTGCTCCTGCTGCAGCGAAATCTGGTAATGGTGGCCCGGTATCGCCTCGTGCAAAAACAACGACTCCATCCCTACTCTGTTATACTTGGTGGCATCCAGGATAGGAACATAAAAGATGCCGGGGCGGGAACCATCCGGGGCAGGCGGGCTGTACTCGGCACTAGCAGACGCCGCCCGGAACGCTTCCGTCTGGCGAATTTCAAATTTTGATTTGGGCTGCAAGCCGAAAAGCTTGTTTAGCTGCGGCTGCTCGCGCTCATGTATCTGCTCAAAGGCAGCCAGCACTTCCTCCGGCTTTTTGAAAGGCATAAACTGCGGGTCGGTGTTGATGTACTCAAAGAAGGCTTTTAGATCGCCCTGAAACCCTACCTGCTGCTTTACCTTTTCCATCTCGGCACGGATACGCGCCACCTCCTGCTGCCCGATTTTGAAAATCTCGTCCGGCGTTTTGTTAGTGGTGGTCCAGTAGCGGACCAGGTAACGGTAGTATGCATCGCCGCCAGGTATGCTGGTGATGCCAGAGGTGCTGCGGCTCTTGGGCAGGTACTCGCGCTGCATAAAATCGTGGAGCTTGCGGTAAGTTGGGATCACCTGCTCGCGGATGGCTTTGGCATAGGCTTGGGTCAGGCTATCCTGCTGCTGTGCTGTAAAGTCCTTGGGCATGTGCTTTATCGGGTCCCAGTAGATCGTCTCCTTTGGGTCGTTTACCATCATCGCCTTAAGCTGCGGCAGTACCTTCAAGGTAAGCGCGCGGGGCAGCACCACGCCTACAGCCATGCCGCGGCGCATGTTGGCTACGGCCGTATCACCCCATACCTGAAAAGCCTGAATACGGCCCAGGAAATCGCGGTAATCTTCAGGGGTTTTAAAAGGTTGATTGCCTGCTCCGGAGCCAAGCTGCGCCATGGTAATAGGCAGTCCCCAAAACTGATTAATGGGCAGCAACTCCGTTGGCTGGTCCAGCCCTTCGAGCGCCATCTGCATTTCATACTTAAAAATATCGTAACTGGTCTGCTGCTGCTCGTTCAGTTTCGCCCGGTCAATTTTGTTTACCTGGTCGAGGTAATTTTTGTAGAACGCCCGCTCCTTTTGCTTGAACTCATGCGTGATATCGTTGGGCAGTTGGTCGTTGTAGCGCTTATCGGCAATGGCTGTGGCCTCCAGCGGAAATAGCTTTAGCCGATCTTCATAGTAGTTATGGAAGAGTTGGGTGATATGTTGTTCGTCTTGCACAGTAGTAGCATTTGCGACTTTGTCCGTGGTGTGAGAGCAGCTGCCGGTAACACAGGTAGCCAGCGCCAGGGCAGCATACAATGTAATCGAATGGTTTTTCATACAGATAGGACGGGGTTGTTAAGCCCCGTCAAAATAAGCAATAATCAGAAAATGTACCGTCTAACTACATCAAAATATTTATACTTGCCTGCTCAGATATCCCACAGGCAAAGGCCATACGCACCTAATATACTGCTGCAAGGCTCTCCTGCTTGTTAATGCTATACTGCATCCAGTAAAAAACTGATGTCATCGCCGGGCTTAAACTCCATCGGCTTCTGCCCCTGCAAAAATATTCTTGCGGATAGTGGCCCCAGAAGCGCAATTCTATCACCCGCTATGCGCAGCATACTTCCTTCGCGCAAGCCTACTACCGGCTGGCGATTGTGCTGGTGAAACTCCGCGATGCGCATTTCGCGCGTCTCGCCCATGTGCGTGGAGTCCGGCTCCGGGTCCTGGAAATGCGGGTTGATGTTGAAGGGTACCAGTTGCAGCGCATCAAACGATTTGACGTGTACGATGGGCATATCGTTGGTAGTGCCGATGGTTCTGCCCGCCACGTTGGTGCCGGCGCTGGTGCCCATGTACGGCATCCCTTTGGCTACGCGCTCCTGCAGTGGCTGCACCAGTTTGTTGGCATACAGTTGCCGGAGCAGCAGAAAGGTATTGCCACCTCCAATGAATACGGCCTCAGCCTTACTTACCGCTTTCACCGGGTCTGCATGTTCGTGCAAACCGGTGACGCTAACATCCCACTGTGCAAAGGCTTCGCGAGCCTTGGAAGTATAATCTTTATGGGAGATGCTGCCCGGGCGGGCATACGGTATAAACAACAGGCTGCTTTTACCTTGTAGCAATTGCTGTATCTCCTCCTCCGCATGCGCCAGGTAACCGGTGCCGTGCGTGGTAGAAGTGCTGATCAAAAGGAGGTTTCTGCTCATACTTCAAAAGTATGAAATTTGAGGGAGCAGGAGGAAGAATACTTGGGTATAATTCAGGAATACGCCCTTAAGAGTGCCTGCGGAGGAGGAGCTTTTGCTTTCAGAAAACGAATACTTTTATTTGATATATGTACCAGATATTATATAGTATATTCGTTAGTTCAGTTACGGTTATCTGCTATATTTGGTAGGATAAACGTAATAAATTACGTTTAGGAACAAGTTGACAAAAATTGTAATTATGAATAGACTTAAACTGACTATCCTCTTTTTGATTCTTTCGCTCACAGCTTTTGGTCAGCAAATTTACAATCAGACTGATTCCTCAGGACTGAAGCAAGGTACTTGGATAGAAAACTATGCTTATTCCGCTCAAGCTAAGTGGAGACTTAACTATAAAAATGATTTGCTGGACGGACTTCAAGTCTCTTATCATAAAAACGGGCAGGTTAAGTCAAAGCAAGAGTATGCTAACGGAGAGAAGAATGGAATCTTCGAGACCTACTACCCAAATGGTCAGCTGCATGAAAAGTTTAATATAGTAAATGGGAAGATGCAAGGGGAGTATAAGTTTTATTGCAAAACAGGACAGTTAGCAAGGCAAGGTAGCTTTCTCAATGATGTTGACCATGGGAAATCAATCAGGTATCATAAGAATGGACAAGTGTGGTTAATTGAAATTTATGTAAATGGTAAAGTTGATGGCAAGGTAGAAGAATATAATACCGCAGGAAAACTCATTAGAACCATGGAATATGAGAATGGGGAAAAGGCAAAATAACAATTGTCAACAAGACCTATAAAGTAGCTGCGCCACTTCATAGCCAAGCCGTTAGCGGTGATGGGATAACGAAAAAAAGAGATGTATAAGGTTCTAACTGTACTCATACTAATGGTGCTTTGTTCCTGTGTTGAAACTGAAACAGATAAACAGGTTATAGGTGTGGTAGAAGAGCCTTCTGAAAGTACCCAAATAATTGAAGCAAACACCGATAGTATATTTTTAGATGAAATCTCCTCTTCTGACGATACTGCATTGTATAAAGAGCAGCTAAGGCTAAAGTCAATACAAGGAACATTGTCTGACTGTGAATTTGCAGTAAAGAATGCTAATAGTGATTTTGCTAAGGGTGTCTATGCTTTTCATTCTCCCGAGACCCTTCCCGTTGAGTGTACTTATTGCGATGTCCTTCGAATTGATTTTAATATTGAGCGGTACTTTATAAATGATGTGTTTTCCAAAAAATACTGGGCTTGTTATGATTCCACTTTGATAGTAGGATTAAAAGAGAAGTATGGAAAGAATTTTCTGCAGAGAGCAAGAGAGAAGGCAGACAGCTTAGACCGAATAGGTAACTGGAACAGTGAACCTTCTTTCATAGGTGGAAACAATAAACTGAAAAATTATTTGAAGGCTGTATCTGTAAGAGTAAGTTCAGTTTTAAAGGAGCCTACAGATAGTGCGATGGTGGTTGTAAACTTTCGAATAGGCACTTCTGGTGAAGTCACTAACCCGAAGATATTGAAGGGAGTGAATAAAGAAGCAGATAGTTTAGCACTTGGTATTATAGGTCAAATGCCAAACTGGAAGCCAGCGTACAGGCAAGGAAGACCAACACCTATGTCATATACGCTACCCTTCAAAGTAGGAAAAGGAAAAACTACACCCGCTAACAAAAACTAAAGCACACCAAGGCGTGCTTTAGTCGAACACGTTAGCTGTTATTGAAAACATCACAAACTAATGGTAGCGAGCAAAAAGATTGTTGAGCCTGATAATACAGCTATACGAACAGCTTTATGGCGGGCTTTACACGTTCAGATCGACGAGAAGCCACCTATCCTTGAAGATGAAGTTGGGTTTAGGCTAATCAATCCGGAAAAGAACTGGCAGGAACGTCCTGACATGAAATATACCAAACGGCTTCGGGCTTCCATTGTTGCTCGTGCCCGCTTTGTGGAGGATGTAGCAAAAGAACAAATTGAAAAAGGTATAACGCAATATGTTTTGCTTGGTGCGGGACTTGATAGTTTTGCTCAGCGAAATCAAGAAGTTATCTCGGGCAGTGACGTTTATGAAATTGACCAGCCCGACACATTGGATTGGAAAGAGAAAAAACTAATTGAAAACGGTTACGCAATTCCAGACAACCTGCACTTCGTTCCTGTCGACTTTGAAACTACATCCTGGTGGGACGAATTGTTGCACAAAGGCTTTGACATCAATCAAGCGGCGTTTGTTTCTTGTACCGGCGTAACGCTTTATCTTACACAAGACGCCATTATCAACACGCTGAAAAAAATGACTTTACTTGCCTCGGGTTCGGCTGTAGCAATTGCATTTTATTTACCATTAGCACAGCTTGATGAAGAGGATAAACCACTCATGGAGATGTCAATAAAAGGAGCTGCCGCATCCGGAACGCCTTTTATCAGCTTTTATCCGCCTGACGAAATTGTAAAACTGGCGGAAGCAATAGGTTTAAAGGAAATTCAGACCGTTTCAACAAAAGATATGACAGAAAGGTACTTCAAAGGCCGGGCAGATAATCTTATTCCCGCGACTGGCGAATACTTCCTGGTTGCAAGCGTATAAATCTATCCCAACCAAGCATTTACAAATGGAGTTTAGCCCAAGCAACACGATTATTAAGCTCTGCCTTCAAGGTATGGACTTGGAAGGAAAAGGCAAACCCGAAGAAGCCAACAAACTATTTCTTCAAGCCTGGAACGACGCGACAAACAACTTTGAGAAATTTATTGCTGCCCATTATGTGGCCCGACAGCAAAGCAATATTCCCGATAAATTAAAATGGCTAAAAACAGCTTTACAGCTTGCATTAAAAATAAATGACGATTCGGTTAAGGGAGCTTTCGCCTCTCTGTATGCAAGTATTGCGAAAAGCTATGAGGACCTGAACGACCTTGATAACGCAAAAAAGAACTATGAATTAGCAAATTCGGTCATGGGCAACCCGTCTGACAAGGGTCCTTTTTATCACGGTACGAAGGCAGATCTGCAGGTTGGCGATTTTCTGACAGCGGGATATAATTCTAATTACAAGTCAGAACTCACGATGAATCACATTTATTTCACAGCCCTGGTTAACGGGGCCGGCCTTGCTGCAGCATTAGCTAAAGGTGATGGACGTGAACGTGTTTATATCGTTGAACCGACTGGGGACTTTGAAAATGACCCGAACGTTACAGACAAAAAATTTCCGGGAAACCCGACACGTTCCTATCGCACCTCAGCACCATTGAAAATTATTGGTGAAGTAACAGACTGGGTAAGACAAACTCCTGAAGAGCTTCAAAATTGGCGTGAAAAGCTGGCAAATAATAAAGGAGAAATTATCAATTAACTTCTGAGATGTACACAACTTGCCCATTCTTGTAAGTTATATCATCAGAGAAGTGATTTAAGTTAGAAAATGTAAAATACATTTGCTTAATCCTGTACAATGGCCATACCTCGTCTTGACAAGGGGCTCCCGACAAAATGACACCTAAATTTTTTCCACTTTCCGGTACTGCCTTACTCCTTCTCTTTGTTAATCGGCAGCTTCAGCCTGATCGTATCGGCGTAGGGGTCCAGTGAAGTATAGGTGGTCAGCGCCCGGACGAGGCCGATGGTTTTGAGATCATACAAAAACCAGAGCTCCACATAAAAATCATACAGCCAGTACAGGTCTATTTTGCACCAGCCGCGGATGCGGTGATGCAGGTACTGCCCTTGCTCCAATACTAACTCAGCTTGCTGCCGGGGCAAAAGTTCATTAAATTCTTCGGCGCTCATCATGTCTTATCAAGTGCTACACCAGCCAATAATCAAAAAGGCTGCACAGGGCAGCCTTATGGGTTTAACGTAAATAGTATGATTTGGTCTAGTTCAGATGCAGCGTGTAGAGTTCAAAGCGGGTGGAAGCAAAGCTCCAGTGCGACGCGGAAGGATGAATTTCCACCCCATCCTCATCCATAATGGTTACAGCAAACCCTTCGCCCTGGTTCAGAGGCTCCGTGAAGTGCTTGACAGGGTACACCTTGCCTTCCTCTATCCATTCATCCGGCTCAAAAGCAGGCATCGACGCGTCTAAGCACTTTGCATAAACGGCCATATAGCTGGGGGGTACAAATAAGTTAACCATATCTTATAAACTTTTCAGAAAGATAAAAAATTCCTGCAAAACAGGAAATGCAACACGAATTAAATTTAGCAGGCACTAAAGACTAGTTTTTAGCAAAAAGCATGCCCCGTATGCCTGTTACTGCCATTACTGCCGGCTCTTGTTCTAATTCAATGTCGCGTTTTATACTTCGGCTGCCTGCACGCCTGGCCCTAAGCGCCTCCAGTGCTATAGCATAGCACAACCTGCCACCTGAAAGTATAAAGGCAATTTGCCATACACTTTTACCTGAGCCACGTAGTAAATGGTTCAGTCGCTTTGTCATACTTTCAAACAAACTTATGGAGACATCTACCAACAGAACTTCCCCCACCATTCAGGAGTCTTTTCCGGTGGCGCAAGGCGTGTGGGGGCTCAAAACTGTGTTTGTAAACCTGTATTTTATTGCCGAGCCGGACGGCTCATGGGTGATGGTAGACGCAGGCCTTTACGGGCATAAACATAGAATAAAAAAGGCAGTGGAGGAGATATTTGGCCAGGAAGCAAGGCCCAAAGCTATCCTGCTCACCCACGGCCACTTCGACCACATTGGTTCTTTGCGGGAACTGGCCGCCGAGTGGCAGGTGCCCGTCTATGCGCATCCGCTGGAGTTACCCTATCTGACAGGCAAATCCAGCTACCCGCCGCCAGATGCGAGTGTTGGCGGTGGCGGAATGGCTTATATGGCCTTTCTGTACCCTAAAAAGCCCATCGATGTGAGCGATAACCTGGAGCTGCTGCCCACAGATGGCAGTGTGCCGGGTCTGTCGGAATGGCGGTGGCTGCATACGCCCGGGCATACGGCCGGGCACGTGTCCTTTTTCCGGGAGCGGGATCAGGTGCTGGTAGCCGGCGATGCCTTTGTTACCCGTAATGGCGAGTCGGTGATGGCTGTGATGACACAGAAGCGCAAAGTGCATGGCCCGCCCGCCTACTTCACCTCCGACTGGGGCGCTGCACAGCACTCCGTAGAAAAGCTTGCTAACCTGAGCCCTGCTGTGGCAGCCACCGGGCACGGCCTCCCCATGAAAGGCAAGGAATTGCAGTGGCAGCTCGACCAACTGGTGAAAGACTTCTGGATAACGGCCGTACCAGACCACGGCCGCTATGTGCACGAGCCCGCTATAACAGATGAGCAGGGCGTAGTTTCAGTGCCGCCGCCGGTCAGCAACCCGATGCCCAAAGTGCTGGCTGCTGCCGGTGCCGTAGCGCTGGCGGGCATTGCGCTGGCTGCCTTTAGCGGGCGAAAGTCGAAAAGTACGTATGTTGCGGGTAGCGCCTTTAAAGAAGGGTCAGCACGGCCGCTGCAGCATCGCCCTTTCTCGCACAACAGGGTAGCACCTGGCTTTCCGCCTGACATTGACCCCAACCATGACAACCCAAACGAACACACCAATAATTACCCTTAACAGATAGGGCCGGCTGCTGCAACAGCCGGCCCTATCTGTTTGTAAAGCGTTCCTGCCTTTCCGTACCTTTGTGCCACACCCAAGAGCAATTGCCTGATGTATAAAAGCATTTTTCACTGGAGCGGAGGCAAAGATTCGGCGCTGTGCCTCTACCTGGCGCAGCAGCAAAACAAGTATGACATCCAGCACCTGGTTACTACCCTGAGCAGCGCCACCCGGCGTATTACCATGCATGGCGTACGGCAGGAGCTGCTGGCGCAGCAGGCACAACAAATCGGTCTTCCGCTTACCGAAGTATGGCTCCCCGAAATAGCAGACATACACACGTATAACCAGCAAATGGAAGCGGCTGCCGATCATTTTGTATCGCAGGGCATCACACATGCAATTTTTGGCGACATCAACCTGCAGGACTTACGGGAATACCGGGAGCAGCAGTTAGCCCGCACAGGTCTGCAAGCGGTATTCCCTTTATGGGGGCGCTCCACCCGTACGCTGGTGCAGGAGTTTATTGCTATAGGTTTCAAAGCCGTGGTGGTGTGCGTGAATGCGCGCCTGCTGGATGCTTCGTTTGTGGGGCGCGAACTGGATGCCCACTTTCTGGAGGCCCTGCCGCCCGGAGTAGATCCGGCGGGAGAAAACGGGGAATTCCACACGTTTGTGTATGATGGCCCGCTCTTTACCAGGCCGGTTGACTTTATCGTAGGAGAAAAAGTAAAGAAAACGTATGCGCCTGCCGCAGATGCCAACACAGAAAAGCCCGCCTTTGACACAGACTTCTGGTTCAGCGAACTATTGCCTTAGCTCTGCGGAGTCAGCTCCTGCTGGGTGGGCGTCATAAATTTGTGCTTCTGATTGAAGTATACTTTAAAAGTAGAGCCATGCCCAATCTCGCTCTCCACTTCAATGCTATCATCCGCATTTTCAAGTATACGCTTCACAATGTATAAGCCTATGCCGGTACCCTCCACGTGTGTGTACAGCCGCTTAAACATGTAGAAAACCTTCTCTTGCTGGCTAGCATCTATCCCCAAGCCGTTATCTTTAACAGTCAGCAGCAGTTTATCGGCCGACAGCGGTTCGATTTTTATAGCTAGTACCGGCGGCCTGTCTGGCGCGGCATACTTAATGGCGTTGGAGATGAGGTTGAGAAAGATGCTATGCAGGTTTTTACGCGAGTACCGCAGGAATAAGTACTTTGGTATAGAAACGTCCAGAACCGCCTTGCTGGCCTGTACCGCTACATCTAGTGTTTGAATTACTTTCTCCAGCACCTCGCTTACTTCCACCCACTCCAGCACCAGGTTATCGTCTTGCTGCACTTTGGCAATATCAGTCAGGTCGCTGATCACGTCCTTCAACCGGTTAATGGAGGAATTTACTTTTGAGAGCACCTCCTGGTAAGCAGTACTGTTGTCACGTAGCTCCTCCTCTTCCAGTATGTGAATCAACCCTTCGAGGTTGGCAATGGGCGCTTTCAGGTCGTGCGAGGCCGTGTATACAAAATTATCAAGGTCGTTGTTTATCCGCATCAGCTGTCGGTTCTTCAGCATCAGCTCTTCGTTCTTGCGGCGTTCCGAGAGGTCGCGTATTACTTTAGAAAAGCCTAGTAATATGCCATCAGCCTTGTAAATAGGTGAAATAACGACATTCATCCAGCTGGAGCTGCCATCTTTCTTGATCCGCAGGCCTTCATCCTCAAAACGGCCGTTTTTAACCGCCTGCGTAAGTTCGTATTGCGGAAAACCGCTCTCAACAGCTTTCTGGGTATAAAAGCAGGAAAAATGGCGCCCAATGATCTCCTGGGCCGTATAGCCGCTGATACCCTCTGCGCCTGCATTCCATGTAATAATGCGGCCGTTGGGGTCCAGCATAAAGATGGCATAATCGTGCACGCTGTCGATCAGAAGCCGGGCTCTTTCTTCGCTCTCCCGTAGCTCCTCATTCGCCTTTTTCAGCTGTTCCTCCAGCTTTTTTCGTTCCGTTAGGTCGCGCGTTACCTTCGAAAAGCCAAGCAGCTTTTTGTCTTTGTCTAACACTGCTGTGATGATCACATTGGCCCAGAACAGAGAACCGTCTTTCCTTTTGCGCCAGCCTTCGTCCTCAAAGCGGCCGTTCTGCACCGCCCATTTCAGCTCTGACGCAGGATAATCGCGGGCTAAATCAGGCTCTGAATAAAAAGTAGAAAAGTGTTTCCCGATGATCTCAGAGGCAGTATACCCTTTGATGCGCTGCGCACCTTTGTTCCAGGAGATTACGTGCCCTGTCGTATCCAGCATAAAGATAGCGTAATCAGAGACACTCTCTACCAGAAGCCGGTACCGCATCTCCTCTTCTTCCTGCTGTACATCATGGTTACTATTCATACTACCAGGACCGTTGCTCATAGCTAAAGGAATATCTTTATAAATGGTAAATTAGTCCAAGAAACTAAACCCGATACTGTCATTATAAAGAAATTGTTGTGCCGATCATTTTTAGTGAAAATAATCGAAAATTCCCCTTTTCGGAGCAGAAGTACGCACTTATACTTAACAACTACAACCTTTCGCTCCTGAAAAGGGCAAATCCGGAGAAGAAACATGTTTAAATAAAAGTCATTCAGCTACTGGTGCAAGTGTTTACTGCAAAGGAGCGGCAGAACGTTACACCGCTGAATAGAATAGCAAGCAGATTGATTTCCGGGCAAAAAACAGACCTGTGGCCTGCTTTGCTTTTCTTCACTGGCGTATGTGCCAATACTTATAGTTCTTCTTTATACTTCCCGGGCACTCACTCTCAAACTCAATCTGCTGCTGCACGTAAAAGCCGAGGTTATACCTTCCTCCTAAGGTATACTTACTCATTTGGTTTTATGGAAATAGCCCTTGTGCTTACGCTACTGGTGATAGCGGTTGTGCTCTTTGCTACTGAAAAGCTCTCCATCGAGATCGTAACGCTCCTGATGCTGATCATCCTGGCCAGTGCGCGGGTGATTACGCCGGAGGAGGCGTTTGCCGGTTTCAGCAGCGATTTTATTATTATCATTGCTTCTATTTTTATACTTAGTGCAGCGCTGGAAGAAACGGGTATCCTGGATTTTATTGTCGTGCGGCTGGCACGGCTGGCACGGCACAGCTCCAGCCTTTTGTTGTTTGTGGTGATGCTGCTAACGGGCACTATTTCCGCTTTTATGAACAATACCACCGTCACAGCGATGTTTGTTACTCCCCTTGTGGGGCTCTCCAGGCGCATTAACCAGAGCGCCTCCAAGCTCCTGATGCCGCTGGCCTATGCCGCCATACTAGGGGGCACCTGCACCCTGATCGGCACCTCTACTAACGTGGCCATTAGCGGCTATATCGCCAAAGCAGGACTGGCGCCCATCGGCCTTTTTGAGATTTCAGGGATAGGCTTTGTTATTTTTCTGGTGGGTATACTTTACATGGTTACCATTGGCCAGCGCATGCTCCCCAACCGCGACGACCAGCAACTTACAGAAGAGTATAAGCTGCAGAAATACCTCACCGAAATTGTGGTGCTGCCTGATTCGCCCCTGGTAGGGCAACTGGTCTTTGCCTCCGACCTCACCTCGCTTAATTTCCGGATGCTTAACATTATACGAGGCAAGGAGAATTTCCTGCCGGACTTTCGTACGCGCATCAATGCGCGGGATGTGCTGCTGGTGGAAGGCGATCTGGAAAACCTGATCAAAGTCAAGGAAACTAAGGGCGTGCAGATTATGGCCGACGTGATTCTGGAGAAAGACCTGCAGACAGAGAACATCAAGCTGGCCGAGCTATTGATCGTGCGCCAGTCGAACCTGATCGGCCGCACGATAAAAGACATAAATTTTCTGCAGCGCTACGGCCTGGTGGTGCTGGCGATCTCCCGCCACGGCGAAACGCTGCGTTCCAAGATTGGTAGTATCCAGCTGCAGCTCGGTGACCTCCTGCTAGTGCAGGGCTCTTCCGAACGGCTCGGGCAGATGCGCCATTCGTACAATGTAGCGTTGCTCGAAGAGTTTGAGCCTGTACTTTACAAAAAACGGAAGGGCATTATTGCGATCTCCTGCTTCATCATCGGTATTTTGCTGGGTACCTTAAAGATACTGCCGCTCTCCATTGCCTTCCTGCTTGCGGCGATCTGCAGTATTCTGTTCCGCTGCATCAGTGCCGACAAAGCCTATAGCGCCATCGATTTTCGCCTGCTGATCCTGATCGGCGGCATGACGGCGTTTGGAACGGCTATGGAAAACTCCGGTGCAGCCGATTTTCTGGCAAACGGCATTGTGTTGCTGATGGGCCCTATGGGTAAACTGGCGGTGCTGGGTGGCTTTATTATCCTGACCGTACTGCTGACGCAGCCTATGTCTAACGCTGCAGCTGCCCTGGTGGTGGTGCCGGTAGCCCTGCATACGGCCCAACAGCTGCACGCCGACCCGAGGGCCTTTGCCATTGCCATTATGCTGGCGGCCTCTGTGTCGCTGGTAACGCCCTTCGAGCCTGCCTGTATTCTGGTCTACAGCCCTGGCAAGTATAAATTCCTGGATTTCATCAAGATCGGCACGCCGCTTACACTGCTGCTCGTTGCTGTTATCCTGCTGCTGGTGCCTGTTTTCTGGCCTTTGTAACAGCATAGGTCTAATCAGAGTACGCACTAATGAAGAGGAACAAATCTGACCTATGAAAAAAATATCCATCACAGGCTGGGCCATGCTATTATTGGCCGCTACTGCCTGCTCTCCAAAGAATGAAGAAGTAACAAACGAACAGATCGAAACAGGGTCAAAAGCACAGGCGCTCGACACCATTTCGAATATGCGGAAAGATGCCGTGAAGACGGATGAGAACAATACTTCGCCCACCTTGCCCATGCCCCAACCGGTGATGCAGCTTTTGGCGCAGCGCTACCCAGGCTGGCAGCAGCCTGAACTGACAGCGGAGGCGCAGCAACAGGCTGACAATGGCGGGCAGAGCCCAACGCTGGTGCGCGGCGACTACAACGGAGACAGCCGCCAGGACTATGCCTTGCAGCTACAGCAAGGAAATAAAGTAATTGTAGTGGCTGTGCTGGATGCAGCAGGCGGAAACTGGCAGGTATACGAATTGAAACAGGACATCCTGTTCAACGACCGCAACAAACTCCAGAGTTTATACTACCTCTACCCGATCAAGAAAGGAGAAACGCTGGACGCAACAGGCGCTACGGAGGATATAGAAGCACCCTTTGATGCCATTGGTCTTGGCATTGAGAACAGCAAAGTAGCCTACCTCTACCATAACGGCAAATTTGCAGCCCACACGCTGGCTGACTAGTCACAAGTATAAATCTCATACAAAAGCCGGCCCCTGCTAGTATAAACAAAGCAAAGGCCGGCTTTTTCCCGTTATAACTGAACAATAAAGTACACAGCGATCGCGACCAGGGCCATGCCCGTAGACACCAGCGTAAGTATAACTTTACTTAACTGAACGGCATACAACCTGTCCGTACGCGACAGGGAAACGCGCGCCATGCGGAGGTATAGCAAGAAAAGTAAGACGGCTGCGACGATGCCGATGCACCAGAGTGCCCCAAAACGCATTAGGAAGGCAACAGGCAGCTGCCGGTACATATGGAACATGATGGTGTTATCACGCATCAGGAACTGAGATCCGAGGAGTAACAGCAGGCATCCATAAAATATAAGCAAAACATGGCTGTTAGGCCGGTGATCTTTCATACGAAGCAATTTACTATTAATTTAAGAAAGACTGGGCCTCCGATTTGATGTGCTCCCGCGATTGGCCGTCTTTTACGCCCATCGAGATCTTGCGCACCAGCACCCCTACAATCGTTTTTTTAAAACCCAGTCGGGCCGCCATGTTGATGCAGAAATTCATTTCTGTTTCATCCACAATGCCATCGGCCAGCATCATTTCCACCAGGTCATAGATCTGGTCAAAACGGTCCGAATCATTTGTGGGCAGCTGCGGCTCCACTTTTTCGGCACTTGCCAGCAGTTCCCGCACTTCGTTCGGTCGCATACCGTTTTTCTTCCCGATCGAAACGATAAATTTCATTTCGGCAGGGTCCAGGTGCCCATCAATCTTAGCTAGTGCTCCAAGGTTGGTAATATGACTTTTCAATCTTTTTGTTTCTTCGCTCTCAAAAAAACCAAACATACGTTGCCTCTCTATTTTAAAATCTATTATTTCGCAATTTGATATCGTTCAGTAAAGCGCAGTGTGTTGCGGTGCAGCTTGTTAAAAGCGCAGCTACAAGGGTTTTAGTCATTTTAACGCTGAAACCCAGGACACAAGTATGCTGCTATTACATACGGTTTCCTATATTTTTGGAGACGCCTTGGCGCTTTTTTTTTACTTTTGCTCAGGAGGCAGTAGTAAGAAGGGCAAAAAAGATGCAACAGATCTGTTGGTAAGCCATCGGCCGGCAAGCGTTTCCGTTACTTTAAACGAAGCTAAACACTATAACATACTATCATGAAAAAGATAGGTATTTTTACTTCCGGCGGCGACGCACCAGGCATGAACGCCTGTATCAGAGCAGTTGTCCGAACCGCTATTTATAACGGGATGGAAGTTTACGGCATCCAGCGCGGCTACAATGGCATGATCAAAGGAGAGATCTACAAGATGGAGTCTCACTCGGTAAGCAACATCATCCAGAAAGGCGGTACCATTCTCCGGTCAGCACGCAGCAAAGATTTTATGACCAAGGAAGGCCGTCAGAAAGCGTACGAACAACTGAAGAAGCATGGCATAGAAGGGCTAATTGCCATTGGCGGCGACGGTACCTTTACCGGGGCCAACATATTTCACGAAGAATACGGCATTCCGGTGCTGGGCGCGCCGGGCACGATTGATAACGACCTGTTTGGCACTGATTACACCATCGGCTACGATACAGCTGTCAATACGTCGCTGGATGCGATTGATAAGATCCGGGATACGGCAGACAGCCACGACCGCGTGTTCTTTATTGAAGTAATGGGCCGCGACTCAGGTTATATTGCCATTCCGTGTGCTATTGGCGGCGGCGCGGAGATCGTGATGATCCCGGAGTCGGAAACTACCATCGACACAGTGGTGGAAGCGCTCCGCACCGGTTGGAGCCGTTCTAAAACATCTTTCATCGTGATTGTGGCTGAAGGTGACGTGGCCGGCCATGTTACAGAGATCGCTAACAAAGTACAGGAGGCTCTGCCGCATATGGATGCCCGTTGCACCATACTAGGCCATGTGCAGCGTGGCGGCGCACCTACCGCTGCCGACCGCATGCTGGCCAGCCAATTGGGAATAGCCTGCGTGGAAGGCTTACTGGCAGGACGCACCAATGAGATGGCCGGCATCATTAACGGCGAACTGGTTTACTCGCCTTTCATTGATACCATCACGAAAATAAAACCGATTAACCCATACTACCTGCGCATGGTTGATATCCTGTCGGTGTAACTTGGTTGAAGTATAAATTACGGGTGAGCTGCCGGTACGTGTGTAATGCAACTTTGGAATACAGCTTACCGTCGTTTTTGATTTGCAACTTAATAGGCTGCATTATACCTCCGCATCTATAAACTGAAGGATCTCCTGCCACTGCCCCGGATGAAACCAGGTATAAGCGGCCTCCTGCTGAAACCAGGTAAGCTGCCGCTTGGCATAGCGCCGGCTATTGCGTTTCAGCAGGCGTACGGCTTCGGCCCAATCATACTTACCATCCAGGTAATCAAACAATTCCTTATACCCCACTGTCTGCAACGCATTGTGCTGCCGGTAAGGGTATAAGGCCTTTGCTTCTTCCAGCAGCCCCTGCGCCAACATCATATCCATGCGTTCATCAATGCGCTGGTACAGTTCGCCCCTGTCGCGGGTAAGCGCCAGCCTGACGAGGCGGAACGGGCGCTCCTGCTTTACATTTTTCCGGAAAGCAGAATAAGGCTGGCCACTTGACAGGCATACTTCCAGCGCTCGGATCACGCGCTGCGGGTTGGCCTGGTCTACGCGGACATAATAGGCGGGGTCTAGTTGCTGCAATTGCGTTAACAGTGGCGCCAGCCCCTGCTCCTGCCATTGTTTGGTTAGCTGCTCCCGAAGGGCCGTATCGGCTTCCGGCATCGCATCCATTCCTTCGCAAACAGCCCGCACATACAGGCCCGAACCACCGGTCAGAATCACGGTATCATGCACCTCAAAAAGCTGCTGCAGCAGCGCCAGTACATCCTGCTCGTAGGCACCGGCATTGTAGGTCTCCTGAATGCTATGCGAATTGATAAAATGGTGCATCACTCCCTCCTGCTCTGCCACTGTAGGCTTCGCCGTGCCGATGTTCATCTCCCGGTAGAATTGCCGTGAGTCGGCCGAGAGGATCATGGTGTTGTAGTGCCGGGCCAGCTGTACACACAAGGCTGTTTTGCCTACTGCCGTAGGGCCCACCACCACAATCAACCGTTTATTTGTTGTGCTCTCCGGCATATCTTTTCGTTTGTAACTGTTCTGGCGCCGGCGTATTCCGGCTCCCCTGCGTAGCACCTGCTTCGCAACAGGTTAGAGGCATGGCTCTGAAGCTGCCGCCTTTATTCCTTTAGGTGTCCTAAAATTATGCGCCCGCCAACACCAATATGTTTGCAAATTTATAGTTTAAATCGTAAACTTTGATTTGGAGTGTACTTGCTATGTGCTGCTCTGAACTGAATACTCTTTGAACTAGCCATAATGCTAAACATAACACCCCACACGTCTTTTGAGCCGCAGCGTAAGCAGGCGGATGCTTTGCTCCAGGTGCTGGAGCAGCTTGCCGAACCTGGCCATGGACTGGTGGTTGCACTGCCCACAGGGCATATTTTATCCATTAACGCAGTAACAGCCGCTTACACCACCCACCTGCCCGATGCTGCCGCTGTGGGGTATGTAAGCGAATTACTACGCCTTGGCCCGCCAGCCTTCGAGCAGCTGGCAGATCAGCTGCAGGCGCAGCACAAAATAGTAGGCGAAGTGCAGGCTGCCGAAAATGGCTGCTGTTCGTTTCAGTACAGTTGCCGCCTGGTGCAGTACCAAGGTACTACCTTTCTCTGCCTGGAGCTCACGAACCTGGGGCAGCCTTCGGTATTTGTTCCTTTTGGGGCCGACAGCTACCATACAGTGTTCGAGAACAGCACAGAGCCGCTTTTTATCCTCGACAATGCCGGTTGCTTTATTGACCTGAACCATGGTGCTCTGGCTCTTGTGAACCAGCAAAAGGAAATGTTGGTGGGCAAACCTATCTGGCGTAGCTTCGGCCTGAACTTGTTTGAACGCGTCTCACTGAAAAAGCAGCTGCAGCAGGCGCAAACCGGCTCCGTACAAAAATTTGAATGGTGGCTGCGGGAGCAGGAAAATGACCTGTTGCCCATTGAGATCACGTTGCACAAAGGCCTGTTTCAGAAGCAGGATGTTATTTTCGGCTCTGCCAAAAACCTGAACGAGGTGATTGACAAAGAGCAGGATGTGCGCTTCCGCAACAACCAGTTAGAGTTCATCAACCAGCTGCTCACCCGCCTCTCCACCTCCGACAGCCAGCAGGAAGTCCTTAATTCCACGCTGGATGAGCTGCTGGAGAAAAGTGATGTACAGGGCGGCTGTGTCTACACATATTGTGCGGCCAATTATCAACTGCAACTAACCTACTCTGCCGGGGCAACCGGCGAGCCGGCGCTGCCGCAGGAAGTATACCTGGGCGAAGACGAAACATTGAAGCTGGTGCACGCCCAGCAGCGTAAGGCGCTTTCCTATGCCCTTCAGATCATGCAGCAGCAGCTAAAGCGTCCCCTCACCCTGGTGCCAATTACGAGTGAGCAGAAGCTGCTGGCCATTATTGCCGTGTGGCCCTCTGATGTACCGAAAATGACCCAGTCGTTTGTAGCCCTGCTCAACTTTATCGGTGGCACGGTAGGCAACTACATTTCGCGGCACCAGTTGCAGCAGCAGCTAATAAATACCGAAGATAAGTACCGGCTGCTGTTCGATGCGTCCTACGACGCCATTCTCCTGTTCGACAAGTATGGCCGGGTGGTTGAATGTAACGACAAAGCCCTGCACGTCTTTAATTGCAGCCGCGAAGACCTGATAGGCAAAACCCCTGAAGACTATTCCCCGGAATACCAGCCGGATGGCATGCGTTCGGATGATAAACTAAAACTGCTCATAGATGAGTTGCTGGAAACAGGAGTCCCGAATACGTTCGAATGGAAGAACATAAGAAAAGACGGTACCTATTTTGATGCGGAGATCAACATCAACCGCATTCAAATCAACAATGAGTATTTTATACAGGCGTTCAAGCGCGACATTACCCAACGCAAGCAGGCACAACTCGCCAAACGGCGTGCCGAGATCGCAAGCGAGTCGATTACCCAGTTTCGTTACTTCCTGGATAAAGTAAACCTGGTTTATTACAGCCTGGATACCAATGGGAATATTGCCTTTGCCAATGATTACTTCCTCAAGTATGCAGAATATAGCCGGGAGGAGATGATCGGCCAGAACTTCTTCACGTTGCTGGTATCGGAACAGGACCGCCAGCACCGCTTCGAAGAGTTCAAAGAGGTGCTCCGGACCAAGCACCTGAATGCCTATTACGAGCGCGACATTGTTACCAAAACCGGCCAGCTGAAAACCATCCGCTGGAACTGCATGATTGAGTATGGCGCAGACGGGGAAGTAACCGGCATCACGAATGTGGGCAAGGACATGACCGATAAGCGCATTGCCATGGAAGCGCTTAAAGACAACAAAATCCGCCTGCAGGACCTTTTTGACAACGCGCATGACCTGATCCAGAATATTTCGGTCGATAACAAATTCATTTTTGTGAACAGGGCCTGGAAAGAACGCTTAGGCTACACCGACCTGGATATCGAAACGCTTACCCTCAACGACATTGTACACCCCTACTACAAGGCCAAGCTTATTTACCAGCTGCGCAATCTGTATAAGGGCGAGAATGTCAACAAGATTGAAACGGTGTTCCTGACCAAAGCCGGTAAGCCGGTGCACCTGATCGGCAGTATCACCTGCAGCTGGCAGGATGGCCGCCCAGTAGCTACCCGCGCCATTCTCCACGACATCACTGACCGCATCAAGGCCGAGCGCCTGCAGAAAGTATACTATAGCATTGCCAACCTGGCTATCAGCAGCAAGGACCTTCATTCTCTTTACTCCGCCATTCACCGGGAGCTCAGCAAGATCATCGAGACCCGCAACATTTACATTGCCCTTTGCGACAACGAGCACCAGCACCTGCACTTTGTGTACCTGGTAGACCAGTTTATTGACAAAGCTGCCACATCCAGCGTACGCCGTCCGTTTTCGACTGGGTTGAGCGAGTATATCATCGAAACGGGCAGGCCGCTCTACATGCAGAAAGAAGAGCTACAGCTTTTAGGCCAGAAAGAAGGGTTAACGATCTTCGGAACGCTGCCGGAGGTGATCCTCTGCTCGCCACTGGCCATTGGGGATCGCATCATTGGCGTCATCACCCTGCAGGACTACCAGAACCCGGAAGCCTATGTGCACACGGACATCGAGATCCTGCACTTCATCTCGAACCAGGTAGCCCTGGCTATTGAGCGGAAACGCAATGAGGAGCAGATCAGTAACCAGAATGCCCGCCTGAATGCCATTTTCGAGAGTGGTACGCACCACATGTGGTCGCTGAACCGCGAGTTTGAGCTGACCTCGTTTAACCGCAATTTTGCAGTAGCTTTTCAGGAACGCAGCGGCTTCGAGCTGAAACCCTACACGCCGCTACACGACGATACCATCTATAACATCCACGAGAACTCATATGAGTTCTGGCATGACAAGTATAAACTGGCCTTTGAAGGGCAGCCCCAGCATTTTGAGATTCACCTGACCTTCTCCGAAACCTGGCGCGAAGTATACCTCAACCCAATTTACCTGAACGACGGCAGCTTTGAGGAAATCTCGGGTATAGCCTTGGATATTACCGATAAAAAGAAGTCGCAGCTGGCACTGGCCGAGAACGAGGAGAAATTCCGCCGCATTTTTGAGTCCTTCCAGGACGTGTATTACCGGGTAAATGTCAACAATATCCTGGAACTGGTAAGCCCGTCCATCCGGCAATTGCTGGGGTATGAGGAACACGAGGTGCTGGGCCGGAACATTGTCCGGTTCTATGCCGACCCGCTGGACCAGGAACGCATCAAGGAGCGAGTGCTCGACAAGCGTAGCATACGCGATGTGGAAGTAGAAATGGTCTGCAAAGACGGCACCCACAAAACCGTTATCCTGGACTCGCGGCTGGTGTATGACGAAGATGGCGAGCCGATGGCCATGGAAGGGGTTGCCCGCGACGTGTCGGAGTTGAAACGTACACAGGTAGCCTTGCTGCGCGCCAAAGAAGAAGCGGAGAACCTGCTGAAAGTTAAGACTCAGTTCCTGGCCAACATGAGCCACGAGCTGCGCACACCTATGAACGGCATCATCGGCATGATTGATCTGCTCAGTCAGATCAACCACGACCCGGAACAGAGCGAGTACATTGATACTTTGCGTAAGTCGTCGGATGCACTATTGGCTATCCTGAATGACATCCTGGACCTGTCCAAGATACAGGCAGGCAAACTGGTGCTGCACGAAGGGGCTGTTGACCTGGAAGAGACCTTAGGGAAAATATTCTCGCTGTTCTCTAATAGGGCGCAGCAAAAGGACCTCACTTTTACCTACAGCATTGCCCCAGGCACGCCGCTCCATGTGTTTACCGACGAAACCCGGCTGCTGCAGATACTCTCTAACCTTACCTCCAATGCCATTAAATTTACAAATGCCGGAGAGGTAAGTATAAAAGTGAGCAGCCGGCAGCTTGGCAGCCATACGTACCTGCTGCATGTGCGCGTAAAAGACTCCGGCATTGGCATCACCGAAGATGACCAGGAGCTGCTCTTTACCGACTTCACGCAGCTGGACAATTCCTCTACCAAAACTTTTGGCGGCACTGGCCTCGGTCTGGCTATTTCCAAGCAGCTCACGCAGTTGCTTGGTGGCGATATTGGGGTTGAATCGGAGCCCGATACTGGCAGTACCTTCTGGTTTAACATCAAAGTGCGCGAAGCAACCGCCCCAGAAATGGAGGAGCAGCGCCTGCGCCAGCAGCAGCCGGCAGAAATGGAACAGCTGCAGTATGCCCCTTTTGTGCTGCTGGTAGACGATAACCAGATAAACCAGAAAGTGGCGCAGAAGCAGCTGGAACGCATTGGCTGCCAGACCAACATTGCATCTAATGGCTTCGAGGCAATAGAGCTGGCGACCACCAACAAGTACAACATCATCTTTATGGATATTCAGATGCCCGAAATGGACGGCGTGACAGCTACCAGGCTCATCAAGCAAGAGCTGGGGGCAGACTGTCCGCCGATTATTGCCATGACGGCCTACTCTATGAAGGATGATGCGGCCAAGTTTATGGGGCAGGGCCTGGATGATTATGTCTCGAAACCGGTGAAAAGTGCCGACCTGCACGCTATGATCAGCAAATGGCAAAATGATAATTGGGAAGAAGCCACTGTCATAAACCCACCGGTAGCGGAGGAAGCTGAAGAGACGGCCGATCAATGCATTATTGATGAGCAGGTTGTTGCCCAGCTACGGCAGATCGGGGGGGACGAATTTGCAAGACAGATGTATATCGATTTTGAACAGGAAGCAGCAGAATTGTTGGAAGAAGCCAAAAAAGAGCTTATTGCACAACATTACAATAGTATTTTGAGTACATTGCATCAGCTAAAGGGCACTGGCTTTACACTAGGCATAAACCCGCTGGCGGAGCTCGCCAAACAATTAGAGCACGATATCAAGCAGGATTGCCTGGAGCACGTGCCTGAAAACTTCTCCAAGCTACTGGAGCAATACGAAAACTACCGAAAAGCTTATAAGGAAATAATTACATAGAAACGCACATGGCAGATAGCAAAACTATTCTGATTGCAGAGGATAGCTCTGTGATACTAAACCTGACGAAGAAGATCCTGGAGCTTCAGAACTACAAGATCCTGACTGCCAAAAACGGCGGCGAAGTATTAAAGCAGGTTGAAAACAACAAGATTGATGCTATTTTGATGGACCTGAACATCCCCGTTAAAAATGGTATGGAGTGCACTAAAGAAATTCGGGCGCACGAGAACAAGGATATCGCTGCTATCCCGATCATTGCTGTAACCGGCAATGCCAACAACTACAGCATGGACGACTTTAAAGAGGCCGGCATCAACGACTACCTACCCAAGCCCCTTGACTTTGACGCCCTGGTGATCACGGTTAAGAAATATACAGCCTAATGTATGGAGCTAAAGTATACGCGCCCTTTTTTAAACAAGCTGGAGGATATTTTTGCTGAGTCGGACTTTGTGTTGCGCTATGAAAAGGGCAACTTCAAAGCGGGCTATTGTGTGTTGAAGGATATGAAAGTGGCTGTAGTAAATAAATACTTTAGCCTGGAAGGCAAGATAAACTGCCTCTATGACATTCTTCGCATCATTGCAGTAGACCAGGACCGGCTCAGCGAAAAGAACCGCCTGCTCTATTCCGAAATCCGCCATCAGGAAAAGAAAGATTGAAAGTAACGTTCTTAGGTACAGGCACATCACAGGGCGTTCCCGTGATCGGATGCACCTGCGATGTATGCAGCTCCGTGGATTACCGCGACAAGCGGCTGCGGGTGTCGGTGCACCTGCAGGTGGCAGGTAAGAGCATTATTATCGATGCAGGGCCTGACTTCCGGCAGCAAGTGTTGCGCGAGCGCATCAGAACATTGGATGCGCTGGTATTTACGCACGAGCACAAAGACCATACTGCCGGCCTGGATGATATCCGCGCCTATAACTTTGCGCAGAAAAAGGATATGCCCATTTATGCGGAGGAACGGGTACTGGCGCAGCTGAAACAGGAATTTGCCTATATCTTTGCTGATTTCAAGTACCCGGGCATTCCGCAGGTGCAGCTGCACCCCATTACTAACACCCCTTTTGAGGTAGAGGGCGTGCTGTTTACCCCCATCCGGGTGAAACACTACAAACTGCCTGTCTTTGGCTATCGCATCGGTGACTTCACGTATATCACGGATGCTAATTTTATCTCTGAGGAGGAAAAAAACAAGGTAAGAGGCTCCAAAGTAATTGTGTTGAATGCCCTGCGCAAAGAGCCGCATATCTCGCACTTTTCCCTGCAGCAGGCAGTAGAGCTGCTGGAAGAGCTCCAACCAGAGCAGGCTTACCTGACGCACATCAGCCATTTGCTGGGCCAGCACCGCGAGGTGGAGCCCCGGCTACCTGCCTTCATACACCTGGCCTACGATGGCCTGCAACTAGAAATATAGCATACTTTGTAGCGGATCACGGCATCCTCCGTATCCAGCACAACGCTTTAGGCAGAACGTTTTATCTCACCAGCATCTCCGCCTAAATACAAGCCACATGCTACCTGACACGAACCGTACATGCACCAGAACTACTACTTCTTACGGCAACTAACACAGGCGCTGCGCCCCCGGCTGCAAGGCCTGGAGGTTACCACTGCCTTTAGCCAGAACAAAGATGAGCTAGTACTGGGCTTTGCCAGTCAGGAGCAGGAGTTTTATATCCGGGCGCTGCTTACCTCCCAGTTTACCTCCCTCTCCTTTCCGGCCACTTTTAACCGCGCACGGGCCAACAGTGTAAATCTTTTCGAGGAGATGCAGGGCCAGGTAGTGGAAGAAGTTGTGCAACATCTGAACGAACGCAGCTTTTTTTTGCGGCTGTCGGGCAATAGGCTGCTGCTGTTTAAACTGTTTGGCAATCGCTCCAATATCATACTTTACCAGCATAACGAGGCCGTAGCGCTATTCCAGCACAAGTTTGGCGCTGATGCCGAGCTACACCCGCTCCAAATGGACCGGCCGCTGCCTCAGAACTACGCAGCCTTTGCTGCAGCTGAGGGCAACCTGCGCAAAGTATACCCCACCTTTGGCGATCTTCCTGTTTTATACTTAGAGGAGCGCGGCTACAGCCAGGCCAACGTGGAAGAAAAATGGGAACTGGTGCAGCAGGTGCTGGAAATTCTGGAAGCACCGGAAGTATACTACATTATCCGGTTGCAAGGCAAGCTGCGCTTGTCGCTGTTGCCGCTGGGCGAGCAGCTTTATACGTATACTGACCCGCTGGAGGCCCTGAATAGCTATACCCGTTTATACTTGTCTGAAACTGGCTATGAGCGGCAGTTTGAGCAGGCAAGGCAAATATTAGAGCGAAAGCTGCACCTAACGCAGACTACCCTGGAGCAAAGCGGTCAAAAACTGCAGCAGCTCCGCCACGATCGCTCCTATAGCCAAACGGCAGATGTCATCATGGCGAACCTCACTAATATTCCACCCCGCTCCACGGAGGTTACGCTCTACGATTTTTATACTGACCAGCAGCGCACCTATACTTTGAAGCAGGATGAAACGCCGCAGAAATTTGCCGAACGCCTTTACCGCAAAGCCAAGAACCAGCATGTGGAGGTGCAGCAACTCGAAGAGAAAGTAGAGCGCAAGCTGGAGGAAGTAATTGTGCTGGATGATGCTTTGCAGGCCCTGGCTGCTGCCACAGACTACAAACTACTGAAAGCCTTTCTCCGCGACTACAGCCTACTATTAACCAGCAAGCAGCAGGCCCAGCAGGAGGCGCCGTTCCGGGTGTTTGAGGCAGAAGGATTTAAGATACTGGTGGGGAAGAGCGCCAAAAATAACGACGAGCTCACGCAACGTCATACTTATAAAGAGGACCTGTGGCTGCACGCCAAAGACGTTTCGGGCTCGCATGTGGTGATCAAACATCAGGCTGGCAAAGCTATTCCTGGTACGGTGCTGGAGAAAGCGGCGCAACTGGCCGCCTATTATAGCAAACGCAAATCCGATTCCCTCTGCCCCGTACTCTACACCCCTAAAAAGTATGTGCGCAAGCCAAAAGGTGCTGCACCCGGTTCCGTGGCCGTAGACCGCGAGCAGGTTATACTTGTAAAGCCAGCAAACCCCTTCGCAGCTACCCGCTGACAAACCGCTGCAGTCCGGCTACTGCTTTTGCGCAGTGCTTGCTCCTGAGCTCGTGCCAAATCAGGCTTCCAGTTTAAAACTTGCAATCAGAAGTTTATACTTGCAAATTGAACCCCAAAAGCTTAACCGCGCTTTAATGCACTAGAATTCGCCAGCTTGTTCAATAAGTAAACCTGGTAAAAAGCGTCTGATGTGCTATCCTATATACCAAGTATAAAGCAAGTGCTGGCCTGGCTTAAAACAGGCCATATAGCTCGCGCTGAATCTTTTCGATGATGCTGCCCAGGTCCTCGGGGTTGGAGACAAAGTCCATGTTATTCACGTCGATTACCAGCAGTTTACCCTGATCGTAGTTGCTTATCCACGTATTATAATGCTCGTTCAGGTTGCGAAGGTAATTGATGCTGATGCTACTTTCATAATCGCGGTTGCGCTTCTCGATCTGGCCTATGAGTTTAGGCAAATCAGCTTTTAGGTAGATCATCAGGTCCGGTGCTTTTACCATGCTGATCATGGATTCGAACAGGGCAAAGTAGTTATCGTAGTCGCGGGTGCTCATCAGGCCCGACTGGTGCAGGTTTTTGGCAAAGATAAAGGCATCTTCATATATCGTGCGATCCTGGATCACATCGTGGTTGTTGGCCTGAATCTGCTGTACCTGGTTAAAGCGGCTGTTGAGGAAAAACACCTGCAGGTGAAAAGCCCAGCGCTCCATGTCTTCATAAAAATCCTTCAGGTAAGGGTTATTATCGACCGCCTCCAGGTAAAGGTCCCACTTAAAATGTTGCGACAGCTTGGAAGCCAGGGTGGTTTTGCCGGCGCCAATGTTGCCAACGATTGCGATGTGCATGGTAAATAGCAGTTTTGTACAGTAAAGCGAAACAAAAGTAAAGCTTTTCATGTCATCCACAGCCGCTACTTCTCCACCACTTATCCACAACTGCTCTGCCTTTGCCAAACTACCGCCCGAAGCTGCCGTACACTTAAGTATACTTTATTATTTAATCAAACCACCAAAAGCTATGACAAAAGGACACAACCAGGACCCGCACAAACAGAGTAAACCGCATGACAAGGACCCTGACAATAAGGGCGAGAACCGCCACCTGACAGACCAGAAGCAGAACAAGAGCCCGAACCAGGGCCGCAACGAAAATGAGGAGCAGTCGGGCGGCACCAAAGGCCAAAACGCCATTTAAGTAACAATCACGTAGCACGATACATCTATGCCTGCTGTCGTGCTGTTTCGGACATCCGTGTCCGAAACTTTGCCTGTTGCGAAAATCTATTTACGCATATTTGATACGGGGATATTGACTTCCCTGGCAGATTACTTTCAAGCTTGAAAGTCCGGAAGAGCAGCTTTAGCTAAATCTTAATATTTTAAACAGCAGCGGCCCCGGCAATTTATACTTGCCGGGGCCGCTGCTGTTATCTTTTAAGCTTTTCTAGCGCTCCTCGCGCATATTATGGTAAGCATCTTTGGCTTCCCTGCCCTTTTTAAGGGTGACGAACTCCACCTGTAAGGCCGCAATCTTGATCTTGTCGCCGTTGTTAAGCTGGTCCAACACTTCGGATTTGCGCGTGTTCAGTTCTCCAATCACAAAGTCAGCATAATCCCAGTCGCGGAGGCTCCAGTTGCGGCGATGCTCGCGAGTATACTCCAGCGCCTGTGTAAAAGCATCCCGCAGGTTAGCTGGCTTGATACGGCTGATCTGAGTAGTATGAGCCAATAGCCGCTCCCAGCGCTCCAGCTGCGCGCCCTCCAGGTCTACGGCTTTCCGGGTTTCATTCCGATCCTCCCACTCCTGGTAGCGCTGCTTCATACTGGCATACTCGGCCCGCGACGAATCAGAAAGCTTCTTAGAGTTCTGGTCCAGGGTGTAGGTCTTGGCTTTATATTCCTTTTTTACTGTTGGCCATTCAGCCCGGATCGCGCTGTCAGCCATACCTGATTTCGTACGCATCCAGGCGCGCAGGTCATCCAGATCTTTTTCCGCCTGCGATTGCGACTGAGCCTTAGCCCCAAAAGAAAGACCAGCCATAAGCAGCGCCAGCATCCAGAAAATTCGTTTTTTCATACGTTTTAATGTTTTGGTACGGGTATAGTATAACCTCTTCCATCCTTAAATATTGTGCCAGTTAAAGGCGATAAAGCGCACGCCAGCCACTTTCTACTGGTATACTGCTGCACAAACGTACGATTTAAGGCTTAATTATTGTTCTATCTTTTCCGGTAATTACTCGTTTATACTTCATGCAGTGCGCTGGCGGACCGCTCGGCACCCATCCTGCGCAAGGTTTGTAGCCCTGCAGCTATACCTACTAACTATGGCAAAACACCACCAAAGCAGCTTCCACGAATCAGTTGTCTCCATTACGAACAATGATGTAGTATTCCTGAGTGTGGATGCGTTTCCGTTTAAAACTACCCTTAGCTTATCTACGCTTGTTTCGTACTGGGAAAATAAAGCAGCCACCGATCCGGCCTGTAATGTAGCGCGCGTACGGGAGCTTAGCAACCTGCTCCGCCAGAAACCGGAGCTGTTGCAACCCATACAAGACCTGAAGGTGATCGAAGACAACATCGATACGGTTGACATTCTGATGGAAGACATTTTTCCGGGTGCGCTGTGGGAGAACGACCTGCGGGCGGCGGTGCTGCCTTTCCATTTCGAAAGCTTTTATGCCACGCCGCGCCTGGATGAGCTGAAGCTGCTGGATGGCAGCAGCTATGCTAGTACGCTGAACCTGGATCAGAACACCTTACTATTCCGGCTCACATTATCGGCTTATACCCTGATTCTGGAGAAGTTCTATAATGCGAATTTCCTGGTAGATGAACCACTCATTTTTACCCTCCACGATAAGTTTACGGACCTGGAGCGCCATTATAAGCTTAACATTAATCTGAAGTTTATGGAGGTAAAGGCGCTCGGAGAACTGAAAAAACTAAGCGCCCAAGAAATCAATTACCTGATAAACCGCTACAACGACCTAGACCTCTGGATGCGGAAGCTGCCGCCGGAGAACTTCGAATTTACGGGATTCGCTATTTACGATTTTACAGATGTTACCAACGAGGAGACGATCTCTTCGCTGCGCCTGAACCTGCTGGACCGGGATGCGGTAGGCACCGAGGCCGGGTTCCTGAACCTGCAACAGAAGCTGCGCGTACTCTTTGGCTTGCCGGGCCTGCGGCTAGGCCTTGCCTCCTGCCCTGCCCTGCACGAGTTTGACATTGCCTATGCCCGCAAGATCTGGAACGGCCTTATACTTACCCAGGATTGTGACCTGAAGCTCAGCGACCTATCGGACTCTATTTATGAACCGGTGATAAAAAAAGGACACACCATTGTGGTGGAGGACCTGCAGGTATTTCCGAACCCGACCAAAATAGAGAAACAGCTGCTTGAACTGGGTATCCGCAACCTGATTATTGCCCCGCTGCTTTATGAAAATAAGATCATTGGGCTGGTGGAGCTCGCCTCACTTATCCCGGGCGAACTGAATGCGCTGTCTATTATCCGGCTGAAAGAAGTTCTGCCACTCTTCGCCCTGTCGATGAACCGCGGCCTGGAAGAGTTGCGCAGCAGCATCCAGAGCATCATCAAAGAGAAGTATACGGCCATACACCCGATTGTGGAATGGCGCTTTACGCAGGCAGCCATTAACCTGCTCGAGAAAATGGAGCGCAATGCCAGCCCGGAAATAGAACCCATCATTTTTAAGAATATTTACCCGCTTTATGGCTCGTCCGATATCCGGAGTTCCGCCACCGAGCGCAACAAAGCCATTCAGGGCGACCTGCTCGAGCAGCTGGTGCTGGCAAAAGAGGTGATATTAACGGCCAAAGATAACCTTTCGCTCACCATTCTGGATGAGCTGATTTTTAAAATGGACAAGTTCTCGCAGAGCATCGTTCAGGAATTGGGCACCGGAGATGAAGGCATTGTGCTTGACTTTCTGCGCAACGAGATCGAGTCGCTTTTCGATCATTTTATCAGCCGCAACCCGGCTACAGCACCGGCTATACAAGCTTACCGGGCGGCTATTCAAAACCCTTACCGGGTGGTATACAACAAGCGCCGCGCTTACGAGGAAAGTCTTATTGCGATCAACGAGACGATTTCGTCATTTCTGGAGCGGGAAGAGGAAAAAGCCCAGCGGATTTTCCCGCATTACTTTGAGAAATATAAAACCGATGGCCTGGAGTATAACATCTACATCGGGGCATCGCTGCTCAGCAACGGTGATTTTCAGCTGCTGTACCTCAAAAATATGCGGCTGTGGCAGCTGATGCTGACCTGTGAAATTGCCCGTCGCATTCATAAACTGCGCCCCAATCTGAAGCTGCCGCTTGAAATAACACAGCTCATACTCGTGCACAGTGACCCGATCTCTATTCGTTTCCGGTCTGATGAGAAGAAGTTTGATGTGGATGGTGCCAACAACATCCGGTATGAGATCATCAAAAAAAGGCTGGAAAAAGCAACGCTGCGTGGCTCCGGAGAGCGCCTGACGCAACCAGATAAAATTGCCATCGTGTTCTCGCAACACAAAGAGGCACAGGAATACGAGCGTTATATAGAATTCCTGCAGTCGGAAGGCTATGTAAATGACACGATCGAATTCCTGGAGTTGGAGGATCTGCAAGGGGTACAGGGCCTGCAGGCGATGCGGGTATCCGTTAACTATAACGACAAACTCCGCCACAACATAGACTCAGGCGATGAGCTCCTGAGTATTGCCCAGAGTGCCAGCCTTAATTAAGGCAGCAGTGCCCCCTTACCGGCAGCGAAGTAGTATAACAGTATACTTCGCTGCCAGCAGAGGGGCAAAAAAACGGCATTATATACCTACAATCCTATATTTATTGATTTCTTAAAAAAAATCGTCCAAATAAATATTTTTTATCACATCCAAAATAGCTGTTTATCAGGCTACTAAGTAGCTCCTTCGCAAGCCCGCACTGCATCTGCAGGTAATTTAATTTCCTGCAGTGCAATTATTTTGACTTCACTACCGTTTTCCATCCAAACAACCCGGTCCTAGCGCCGGAAGCATTATTTTTTCATTTTTTTCAACTTTTAGCCAAATGAAATTGAAAAACCATTTTTTACCAGCCATGTTGTTTCTTGGCGTAGCAGCGCTTTCTTCCTGCGACAGAAACGATGAGGAATCAGTAGTACCAACTGTTGCAACGGCAGGGCAGATCTCACACATTATGGCAGACTCTGCAGACGTAACGTCCTACAATTTTGCAGGCGCGCAGCTGAGCCAGATCAACCATTACAACAAAGAAACAGGAGAACTGGAGAGCTTTGAAAGGTATGAGCACAACAGCGACGGAAAGGTGGTAAAAGCCAGCACCTATACCGGCGACACGCATACTTTGCTAGCCGTGCAAGAGTTTACGTACGACAACAAAGGCCTGCTCAGTAAAACGCAGTCCAGTTACTACAACGGTAACAAAGTAGATTATACTTCTTTTGCGACTTACGAGTATAGCACAGACAATAAATTAAGCAAGAAGTCGGTGTTTGAAGGTACCGAAGGCAAAGATGCGGAAGCCAAATCTTATATCGCCTACGAGGTACTGCCCAATGGTGATTACAGCCAGGAAAAGCAGTATGTACTAAACAGCAAAGACCAGGCAGTACTGTTCTCTACCACCACTTACTCCTACGATGCAAACAAAAACCCGTTTTATGCTTTTGCGGAGCCGGGTAAAGCCAGCAGCCCCAACAACCTGATCGCAGCGGTAACCCAGGTACATGCCAGCAAGAAAACCTACAAGTACCAGTACGCTTACCAGTATAACGAGCAGGGTTCTCCTATAAGCCAAGCCGTGACGACGCCAAACGGCAAAAGCGAAACGTATACTTACCAGTACGGCAACTAGTCCTAATTTCTATAATAAAGAAAGGCTCTGATGTGTATCAGAGCCTTTCTTTATTATAGGCAGGCTTTAAAACATTAGTCAGCTGAAATGCTTACATTTGTTTAGACTTATATTTTACCAACATGGCTAAAACCAAACTGACAGTTAATAGCAACGGTTCGTTGCGCGTAGAAGGCGACTTTGAAATTGTAGATGCGAAAGGGAATACTTATGGCCTGGGAGGCCGTGAACTGGTATCTGTATGCCGCTGCGGCCGGTCGCAGAACAAGCCTTTCTGCGATGGCTCACACAAAGGCCACTTTGAGCATGAGGCGGTTGCCTTTGACTTGCCACCAAAAAAATAATGCTTTTATAACACACCATGGCAGAGCGCCTGATCACCATCGCTACCTGTAACGGACTAACAGAGGCCCACATTCTGAAGGGACGGCTGGAGGCGGAGGGCATTCTTTGCTTTTTAGGGGATGAACACATTGTAGGAGCGCAGCCCTTTTATGCTGTAGCGGTGGGAGGCATTAAGCTCCGGGTGCCAGAAAATGATGTGGAGGAGGCCCGGGCCATACTGGCCGGCATTATGGGAGGCAGCACCGACTATATCCTCACCGACGACATAGAACTGGCCCCGCCCATGCAGGAGCATGTTACGGCGGAAACCTGCCCGCACTGCGGCTCTGATAACATTGCCGAGGAGAAGTATAACAAAACTGTATTCTCTCTCAGCTACCTGTTCCTGGGGTTTCCGGTGCCTTTCCTCAGCCGCAAGTATAAATGCTATAACTGCGGCAATGAATGGAAAAAGAAATAGAAAAGGGAGCTGTTCAGGCTCCCTTTTCTATTTTACTTACCAGTTTATACTCCCTTTTCAGAAAACGGGATCGGGAAACTGGTCCACACGTCGTCTCCTTCCCTGTCAATTGGCAGCTCGTCCAGGCGGTTGTAGCGCCGCATGTCTATCCAGCGGTGCCCTTCAAAGTAGAGCGAGTAGCGGCGCTGTTCCAGCATTTCGTCGATCAGTGCCTCCTGCGTTAGCGGTCCGCTATAGGGACGCAATTTATGGCCGGTGCGGATGATGTTCAGCGCATCCACCGCATCCTGCAGTTGCCCGGTCTGTATTTTTGCTTCAGCATAGATCAGGATCAGTTCTTCGTTGCGGATAAGCGGAATCGGGTCGAGGTTGGATTTGTAAACGGCCACATCGTACGCGCCTGTCAAATCACTTTGAGTAGCGGGCGTCTCACGCAACGATACTTTGGATAGCCTGTCGTCTCCTGCCTCTGCATCCGTTATAAAAGTAGGATGCGCAATGCGTAGCTCACCGGAGGCATTCGGCGGGTAAAAGGCCGGGTTCAACTGATCGCCGGGCGAATTGCTGAACACATAGTATACGCCTTTCTTAAAATTCGTATTCAGCTCCAAAAAAGACTGGTCAAGTACCGTCAGCGCCTCCTGCCAGTTCTCCCTGTAAATAGCTACCCGCGCAGCCAGCGCACGGTTAAACTTCAGGAATGTCTCGGGCGTGTCAAAACCCGCGAAGCCGCTGGAAAGTGGAAAAGGAAATGTTGTTCCGGCTTGCTGCAGGTGTGCCTGGGCCTCATCGAGCAAGTCTGCAATGGCAGTCAGGGCCGTAAGCTTATCCACAAAAGGCCCCAGGTTATTGATGTCCTCCACATCCACCCGAATGCCGTTCTCATCCGTCATGGTTAAGTTCATGAGCAGCTGGTGTGCTTTTATTGTTTTGGCATACCCCAGGTAAGCCTGCTTCTGCTCCTCGGTTACCTGCACGGGGTCTGAATTCTCCGCAGCGTGAATCAGAATAATGGTATTCCGGATCACCTGGTAACGGGCAAGCCAAGGGTTAACGGTGTAAAAGGTATTATCATCCAAAGTAGCGCTGCCAGCACCCAGCAGGTCGGAGGTAAAACGGGGATCGGCACTCGAGAAGCGGTAGTGCTCACGGCCTATTACGCCCATGTCGTCATAGTAAGTACCCAAAGCCAGACGCATACCGGATTCGGTGCCAACTACCAGGTTGTTTAGCTCCGGTATACCGGCGTTCTCCCCAACGGTGTCAATGGTCTGGTTATTGGGATCTGGCAGGTCATCTATCTCACAGGAAGGCAGCACCACCACCAAGGCCAGCAGCGCCAGCCAGGTTTTATAGTTTGCAAAAGTTATATATGCTTTCATGATGTTATTGCTTTAAAATTAAAACCCGATGGAAAAGTGCGCGAACAACCTTCTTGCATTAGGAAAAGGAGTCACATCTACGCCCGTAGAAAGGCCGTTTCCGCCAAAATTGGAGACTTCAGGATCATAGCCGTTATAATCTGTGATCGTGAAGAGGTTGTTTGCCGATACACCTACCCGCACCTCACGCACCAGCGATCCGAAAATGCTGCTTAGTGCAGGCTTGGGAAAAGCATAATAAACACCTATCTCCCGCAGGCGCAGGTAGCCGGCATCCTGCACAAAAGGCTCTGCTGATACACCTAAGGCATTTATTCGCTCAGCCGCATTGGTCACCCCATCTCCATTGTCGTCATCATCATAGTCAGCCGAGGTGCCTCCCAGGTCGGTGAGCAGCTGTGTCAGGTTGATGTTCTGCCCTCCTTTTTTCCAGTACAGCAGGAAAGAGAAGGAAAGGTTTTGCTTGATGGTGAAGAAGTTCTGGAAGTTCATCTGGAAGTCAGGCGAAGCATCGCCCAGCTTTACAACGCCCTCATCTCCTTTTATACCAACGATCTGCGTAGCCGACTTGCCCTCTTCGATAAAGAAAGTACCTAGCGTATTGCCAAAGCCGCCGAGTGCAAAGGCAGGTATTTCCAGCTTCGTGATCTTCGAATGGTTCGTCCAGAAACTGGTGTGAGAATCCCATTTCAGCCAGGGCGTTTCTACAGGGGTCGTACTCAGGCTCAACTCGATACCTTTATTCTGAAGCTCTCCGCCATTTACTACTCTGGTGCTAAACCCGTACGAACCGGGCACGTCCTGTATCAGAATAAGGTCCGATACTGTTTTAACGTAAGCCGTGGCTTCTAAAATAATCCGGTCTTTGAACAGGCCAATGTCAATGCCTCCTTCCAGCTCTTTCTGGCGCTCCTGCTTGATGTCCTCGTTGCCCAGCTGAAGCGCAGGGAACAAGCCGGGCTGGCCCCCGATATTGGAGGCTACAAAGGACGTATACTTCGCCCCGAAAGGAGGAAACCCACCTGCTTCGCCGTATGCCACGCGAGGTTTCAGCATGGTTACCTGCTCTGTATCCCAGAACTCGAAATTAGCCAGGTTCAGGGCCAGCGAGAACTTAGGGAAGTACTGAAATTCGTTTACGACCGCATTGTTAGACGATTTGTCGAGGCGCAGTCCGGCGGTGGCTATAACACGGTCGCTGTAGTTAACCTCTTCCTGAAAGAAAAGCCCTTTGTTGCGGACGATCTCCCGGTTCTGATCTACCTGCACCGCTCCTGCCTGGTCCAGGTTCGTCTGGGTACCGATTAGCTGGGTAGCCACGTTGAGTACCTGGTCCTGGTTGAAATTCTCGCGGGTAGCACCAAGGGTTGTGGTAAAATTTACAGCCTGATTAGCCACAGCGGTATTGTTTACCAGGAAGGCGGCATAATTGGTGTTCAGGTTATAGTTGTTGCCCTGTATCGAAGCCCCGTTCGTACCGTTGCCATTCGACTGAAACTGCAGCACACGAGGAAACAGCGCATGTGTTCGCAGGTTATAAAAGTCGAGGCCACTCCGCAGCACCAGCTTGGTTGAGCTTGTAGCGGTTGTATAAAGTGAGGTGTTGAGCGTGAGCCCCCCGATAAAGCGGTCTGTATTTTCGTTGTTTGTGATCAGGTCACGGGTTTGCAGAAAGTTAGAGGCGGCAAACGGGTTGCTCGGATACACGCCGCTTTCGTTTGGAAAAAGATCCACAAAGCTCGGCGTGGAGGACAAGGCCACCCCGAAAGATACGCCCGCGTTATCGTTATTGGTCAGGCCCCTGTCGGCAGACGAATTGATATAGTTGGTGCTGAGGCTAAAGTCAAACCGATTAGAGATAGTATGATCGAGGTTGAAACGGATCGACTTCTTTTTGTAACCTGTGTTCTTAACGATACCGTCTTCATCCTGAATCAGGCCACCTACAAAGAACTGCGTCTTTTCGTTTCCGCCACTTACGTTCAGGCGTGTGTCGTAGAGCATACCAGTATGCCCATAGAGTTCCTTCTCATAATCTATAAGCCGGCCGGCATCCCGGGCAGCAATAAACAACGGAACAGCGCTTTCTCCGAAAGAGGCTTTCACCCGTTCTTCGTTCAGGTTGCGCATCCCCAGCAGGTGGGATACCGTGGTTACGCCCACATCCTGAGAAAAGTTAACCAACGTTTTGCCGGCAGCACCCCGCTTTGTTGTGATGATCACCACTCCCGCTGCAGCCAGCGAGCCATAGATTGCCGCAGCCGAGGCTCCTTTCAGCACTTCTATGCTTTCGATATCATCCGGGTTCAGGTCAGCGATACGGTTAGAGGCATTGTCCTGATTGGAGGAAGGGTTGCCGCCACTGGCAGCGCCTGTAACGGCATTGAGACCGGCAGAGATAGAAGAGTTATCGATAATGACGCCATCCACCACATACAGCGGCTCGGCACTGCCAAACACAGACGTGATTCCCCGCAGCTTGATAGCAATACCGCCACCGGGCGCTCCGGAATTAGAAACTACATTCGCCCCAACCAGCTTGCCACTTATTGCCGCATCCATTGTTTGAGGCGTGGTAGTGCCGCTAATCTCGCGGGTATTGATAGTAGCGACAGCGTTGGCGGCATTAGCCCGCTTAACAGTAGTTGCCAAACCCGTTACAACCACCTCCTGCAAGTTGGTGGTGCGCTCTCGCAGCTGCACTTCCAGCGACTTCACGGTAGGCGTCACATCGATCGTTTGCTCCACAAAGCCCAGGTACGAAAAGGTAAGCTGGCCTGTGTTATTAGGCAGTTGGATCGAGAATTTACCAGCAGCATCGGTGGTAGTACCGGTCGTAGTACCCACTACCACCACGCTCACCCCAGGAAGCGGATTCCCCGAGCCATAGTCTGTTACGGTTCCCTGAACCGTAGTTTGCCCTAACGCTGTAAGTGGGCCAAGGCACACCAACAGCATGAGCAGTTTGCTCAAAATAATTTTTTTCATAGTATAGGTATATTTAGTGAAACAGAAAGGAAATGCCTCGGAATGATCACAAGCTCTTGTGAGATAACCGGTTACATTTCCATGTGTTAATATACATAACTATGCTAATATATTTTAGAAGTATAAGCGAATTAATTTTAAGCGTTTTTTCCAGCAAAAAAGGCCACCACTGTACTAGTGGAGGCCTCTGCGATGCCTTTCAATGAAGGGGATTGTTACCCGGCTAATTGCTGTACCAACTGCACATATTGCTGGCGGGCTTCTTCAGGAGGCTTACCTTCCTGCTGCTTCCAGGCATCCCATTTCGCTATATTTTTGAAATCAAAACCACCGGGGCGTGCCGTATTAACATCGCCATCTGTTGCCTGCTTATACAGGGCATACAGTTGCAGGAGCGTCGCGTTATCCGGGCGCTCAGTTAAGGTTTTTGATTGTTCTACTGCATGCTCAAACTCTTTTGTTGTTGCCATACTGATTCTTTAATGCTTTTATATGTTGAAATATAAATATACTCCTTTATACTGCCCGCAGCACTATAAGGGTAATTAATTTCACCGTCTTCCCAATTACACTGATTGCGGAAGACGGTCCGCTACTTATAGGAAGCTATCACTTTAACGCCACTAAAACGCTTCGAAGCATCGCTACGACGGGCTATACTTCAGCATGGCCTTATACCCTACTCTGTAGCGGTAAGTTGCTGCCGGGCCAATCAGTCAAGAGCTACGCTTAGAATAATTTTGCCAAACTGCTTGCCTGCTTCCATGTAACGCATGGCCTGCTCTGCTTGCTCCAGCGGAAATATGCTGTCTACGATAGGTTTTACCTGCTTCTCCCGCACAAAAGCAACCATCGCGGCAAAGTCCCGGTTGGTGCCCATGGTGCTGCCATAGATCTCCAGCTGCTTCCAAAATATCTCTGCCGGGTTAACTTGCCCGATCATACCCGTGGTGCCGCCATACATGCCTATGCGCCCGCCCGGTTTTGCGAGCTTTACCAGTTGCACAAAGCCGGCGCCGGCAGCCCCGTCTATACTTACATCGAAGCCGCCGGCCTGCGCCTTCAGCGCTTTTCCCCAGTCCTCCTGCCTGTAATTGATGCCTCCTGCGGCGCCAAGTGCTTTTGCTTTCTCCAACTTCTCATCCGATCCGCTGGTTACCCACACTTGCGCACCGGCAGCTACCGCAAACTGCAGGGCAAACAGGGCTACTCCACCGCCAGCGCCAGTAATTAGTACCTGCTCCCCAGCCTTCAGGTCACACTTGGTAAACAAGGCCCGCCAGGCGGTTACACCTGCCAGCGGCAAAGCAGCTGCTTCTGCAAAGCTCAAGTGCGGCGGCTTTTCATGCAGGTTGGTAACCGGTACCTTCACATACTCGGCAAAGGTGCCTTCCTGCGGCATTCCTAATACTTTGTATTCCTTGCCATGCGCCTTTGGGTTCTCTCCCCAATCAGAAGACGGGTCGATGATCACTGCTTTACCTATCCATGCTGAATCAACGCCTTCCCCTACTTCCGCAACTACTCCCGCTCCGTCAGAACCAAGTATGGCTGGATACTCCTTGGTAAAGTAGCGGCCATGCTGTATCCATACATCGCGGTGGTTAAGCGCTGCGGCTTTTACCTGCACCACAGCCTCTCCCGGACCAGCCAGGGGCTTCTCTTTGTCAATAAGGATAAAGGGGCTATCAATTTGTTCTAAGTAGATCGCTTTCATACAATAAGTATAATAAATGCTTCGGCTTTACCTGCAAAGGTATGACTTACGAAGCAATGTTGATGGGTGTTGGCATTTTGCGGGGCAAGCGCTACCTTGCAGCTTAGCCACATGTCCGCCATGGAACATCCTTATCACACACGCCAGGCCACACTGGCCGACATTTCTACGATACATCATTTAGCCGCCCAGATCTGGGAGCCAACGTATAGCAGCATTCTCTCTCAGGAGCAGATAAACTATATGTTCGAGGTGATCTATACTCAGGAAGCGCTGCAACAGCAAATGGAGGAAGGACAAACCTTTTTGCTGCTTTATATGGCAGAAACGCCGGTAGGATTCGCGGCTTTCTCGTTGAAGGAAGCGCAGGATAAGGTGTACAAGCTCAACAAGATTTACCTGCTCCCCTCCTGCCAGGGCAAAGGCTTGGGAAAAAAGCTGATAACAATGGTAGAGGCAATGGTAAAACAATTAGGCGCTGTTTTCCTGGACCTGAACGTGAACCGGTATAACAATGCGAAATCCTTTTATGAAAGCTGCGGCTACCATGAGCTTAAGCAGGAGGACATCCCAATCGGCCCCTACTGGATGAACGATTATGTGATGCGCAAGCGGCTGTAGCATCGGTAAAATAAAAGAGGCAACCGATTGGCTGCCTCTTTCGCTTGTTTAAGCTTTTGATATTTGTTAATGGTGTGCTATCGGATCTGGAGTACTATCCGGATCTCCGATGGCAGTACCATCTCCTCTAACGGCACCCAGCAGCAACAAGCCTGCTACGTGCGGCGAGGCCATTGAAGTACCACTGATCGTGTTATAACCTCCGTCTTTCCAGGTAGATTGTATGTTAACGCCAGGCGCAGCAAAGTCAATCGGCGGGTTACCGAAGTTAGAGAAGTAGGCAAACTTATTATCCGCATCAATGGCCGAAACGGTGTATACGTTAGCATTATTGATATGTGCCGGAGAGGAATTGTTCGCGTCCGCTGACTCATTACCGGCAGCCAAAGCAAATTTAATACCTTTGTTGGCCGCCTTTATAATAGCTTCATCCAATGCCGTAGAAATAGGGCCGCCCAGGCTCATGTTCGCCACATCGCCAACTTTACCGTTAGCAGCTACATAATCTACCCCTGCAATAACAGTAGAATAAGCGCCGCTACCGCGTGAATCAAGCACCTTTACCGCAACTACTGTGGTACCCGGTGCTACCCCTACTACTCCTATACCATTGTTTATTGCTGCAATGGTACCTGCCACATGCGATCCGTGGCCATTTCCATCATCAGGGCTGCTGGCATCGCGGCCACTTGTAAAGAAGGTGCGGCTACGGTTTACATCCACGTTCAGGTCCGGGTGGTCCAGGTCAATGCCTGTATCAATAATCCAGGCCGTAGCGCTGGAAGCAGTAGTTCCTCCTCCTACACGTGTGATGCCATAAGGCACAACTTGGCCCGGAGATGTGGTGCCGCCGCCGGAAGATGGCTTTCCGAGGGTTACGACCCGGTCCTGCTCTATATAATCCACGCGCGAATCGGAACTAAGTTTAGCGGCTTCTTCCGCACTCATTCTGGCAGCTACACCAGTAATCGCTTTGCCATAGGCCTGCACAATGGTCGCATTCTTAATTCCATTATCAGCTAGGATGGCACTGCCCATTTGCCGCACCTTCTCCACGCGCTGTGCATACGTCACGTTGGCATCCATACGCATGTTGTTGCCTTGGTTAAATACAACTATGTATTGCCCTTCAATAGCAGCTCCATTCTCACTATCAGCCTGCTGTAAAGCCTGTGTTGTTACCGGATCAGCACTCTCATTATCACACGCGGTAAAGGTACATGCAGCCGTTGCCATAGCAGTGCCAAACAACACGGAACGCATTACATTCTTAAAATGTAAGTTCTTCTTCATACGCTTTAAAATTTTGGATTGTAGTAAAATTATTTAACTAAAAACAGTGACGTCAATTCCAAACTACTGACTTAGGATGGTATATGCAAATAAAAATTTCATTTTATTCATCCACATAGCCAGGGAGTCCTCAAATTCGAAAGGTATAACAGGCAGTGATAGGAGTTCAATGCCCGCGAAATTTCGCCTGCCACGCAATGGGCGCCGAGCGAAAAATGAGCGATGGTCAGCCCTTGAATGACACCTCCCGGAAGCGCATTACAAAAAGGCATAACTGGCTTATACGACAAGTGCAGAATAAAGGATAATTTAAGCACCTTAAATTAAATAAATACAATTTTATATTTCCATGACTATGTACTTTGATGCGAGTGGATAAAGTGCAGATTAATCTATACCTTAGGGCTTCAGCCAAATATTAGGACACTATGAGAAAACAACGCCCCGCTATTACCTGCCTCTTTACTCTATTGCTTACCTGCCTGCTCCCTCTCTCCTCGTGTAACCAGGGGAGCCCCTCTGAAAAGCAGGAAGACGAAAGCACTGCCAAAGCCACTGCAGAACCAAAGCTGGATCCCCTGACATCTGAAAATGTGGTAGGCGTATTAACAACTTATGGCGAAAAAAACCAGGATAGTATAGCCGTGATCAGCACCCGCCTCGGCGACATAACTGTGCGCCTTTATAAAGACACGCCCCTGCACCGGGCTAACTTCATTCGGTTGGCTAAAGCCGGCTTCTACAACGAAGGAGAATTTTACCGGGTGGTGAAGGGTTTCGCCATTCAAGGCGGCGACTCCGATGAGCGAAAAATGAAGCAGGGCGCCTACAAGATCCCACAGGAGATCACCCCAAAGCATATTCATAAAAAAGGGGCGCTGGCCATGGCTCGCTATGGCGATGAGCGCAACCCGGAGAAAGAATCCTCCTCACACAACTTTTACATAGTGCAGGGCAAACCGCGCACGGAGGCCGAGCTGCGGGCTTATGAGGCCAAGCACCACATCCAGTATACCCCGGAGCAGATGAAGGTATATGAAACTATTGGCGGCGAACCGGGCCTGGACTCAGAGTATACAGTATTTGGTGAGGTGATCGACGGATTGGATGTAGTGGATAAAATAGCTGACGTACCGGTGGAGGCCGGCAACTGGCCGAAAGAACTGGTAAAGCACACCATCAAAATAATGAATAAGTAGCTGCCGTACCCACTGCTCTTAAAAGAGAAAGGCGCTGACTTCTGCCAGCGCCTTTCTCTTTATATGTTTCCAGGAATACTTACCAGATCTTCGCACGGTTCTCATTGTTGCGAACCATGTTGTCCCCTTCGTCACAATTAAAGGCTTTATAAAACTCCGGCATGTTAGATACAGGTCCGTTGGTACGGAACTGGCCCGGAGAGTGCGGGTCTGTCAGCACCAGCTGATTCTGCGCCTCATCACGGATGTTGGTACGCCAGATCTGCGCCCAAGCCAGGAAGAAACGCTGCTCTGGGGTAAGGCCGGCAATTTTGCCCGGGTTGTTATTCTGCAATGCCTTCTGTAACGCTGTATACGCGATGTTCAGGCCTCCGATATCGGCCATGTTTTCGCCCAGTGTCAGTTTGCCGTTTACGTGCACATTATCGAGCACCGTATACTGGTCATACTGGTTAGCAACAGCATTAGCACGGGCGGTAAACTTCTCTTTGTCTTCTTTTGTCCACCAGTCTTTCAGGTTGCCCTGTGGGTCGTACTGCGCGCCCTGGTCATCAAAGCCGTGTGTCAGTTCATGCCCGATCACAGCGCCCATGCCACCATAGTTCACCGCATCATCTGCTTTAGGATCAAAGAAAGGTGGCTGCAGAATACCTGCCGGGAACACGATCTCATTCATACTTGGGTTGTAGTAGGCGTTTACTGTGGGTGGTGTCATGCCCCACTCGGTGCGGTCTATCGGCTGGCCAATTTTGTTGATATTTTTACGGAAATCAAACTGGTTGGCACGCATCACGTTTTCGGCATAGGAGTTTCGGTTGATGTCCAGTCCCTCGTAAGCTTCCCACTTATCCGGATAGCCGATCTTCACAGCGAAGGCCTCCAGTTTGGCCAGTGCGCGTTGCTTGGTTTCCTCACTCATCCAGTCCAGCCCCTTTACGTGCTCGCGGAAAGAGTCCTGAATATTATGCACCATTTCCAAAGCTTTCTGCTTTGCCTCCGGCGAAAAGTTTTCCTTTACATACAACTGGCCCAAGGCCTCGCCAACTGCGCCGTCTGTGGTGCGAAGCACACGCTTCCAACGGGGCTGCATTTCTTTAGCGCCTCTCAGCACTTTGCCATAGAAGTTGAAATTCTCCTGCACAAAATTATCGCTCAGGTAAGGTGCCATAGAACTTACCAGGTGCCATTGTGCATATGTTTTCCAGTCGCTCAACGGAATACTTTTCAACATGCCGTTCAATTCTTTAAAGAAAGCAGGCTGCCCTATGATCACGTCTTTTGCTGTTTGCGCGCCTACGCTGGTCAGCAACTGCGTTACTTTCAGGTTCGGGTTCTGTTTGGCAAACTCCTGTACAGTTGTTTTGTTGTAATTGGCATAGGGGTCGCGCAGGTCTACGCGGGCTTTAGAAGCCTTGGCCAGCTTCATTTCAATGTTCATTACAGTCTGCGCCTTTTTCTGCGCAGTGGCAGCATCATCGCCTATCAGCTGAAACATGTTCTGAAGATGCGTCTTGTATTCGGTGCGTACTTTCTGCGAACGCTCATCTTCCTTCAGGTAGTAATCACGGTCCGGTAAGCTCAAGCCTCCCTGGCCAGCCTGTAGGGCATATTGCGTGCTATTCTTGTCGTCCTGGGCTACATACATACTAAAGAAGCCACTCACACCTTTCGCCTTCAGGTCGGCAACGGTTTTCACCAGGTCAGTTGTGTTTTTGATGGCAGCGATCTCGCTCAGTTCATTTTTGATGGGCGTATACCCCGCTGCATTTACGGCTGCAGAATCCATGCCGGCGGCGTAAAAATCGCCTACCAGCTGTGCCGGCGTACCTTTTGCCGCAGCATCGTTTGAGGCTGCCTGCGTTAACAGCGAGCGCAGCACGGTATTATTGCGCTCGGTCAGCTCGTTAAAGGATCCCCAGAGGCTTTCCGAAGCGGGTATCGGGTTATTCTTTATCCAGCCGCCATTGGCATACAGGTAGAAGTTCTGGCATGGATCCACGGTAGTGTCCATGTTTGCCAACTCCAGGCCATGCCCCATGTTCATAGCAGGAGCTGCTGCAGCGGTGGTGGCTTCAGCTGTTTGAGCTGCTGTGTCTGCTCCCGCGTTCGTTGTAGACGAGGAACTGCTACAGCTACCCAGCATCAATCCGGACAGCAAAGCCGAATAAGATAACAGGTGTGATCTTTTCATAAGGTTAGTTTAGGTTTGAATCGGAAGATGAAGTTACGGAAATAGTCGGCACATTTAAAACATGGCTCTAAGTATAATTACCGGTGTTACCAAACGACTCTGAGAAGTATGTTCCTGTAAAACCAAACGGCTCAACCATACCTGACCACATAACGATTAAATTCCCGATGTTAAAGGAGTTGGTTTATACATCTATATTCAATAATATTATTGCAGGTATACTTGAGCTGCTAAACACAGCAGGTTACGTTTAGCAGCCTGAAAGGATTACCAGGAACAAAGAATCTACACAGACGGTCGAAAATTTATAGTTCAAGCAACAAGATAGCTCTGCAGCACAGGCTTATACTACGAGTTTGCTTAACGATTGTGAATAATGAGCCTCTCTCTTACTGCTTAAATACCTACTCTACCAAGTATAGCTATTGCTTTTTTGCAGCAATATAAGATAAGTACCCGCTGCTATTTATCCGGAGAGTTGTGAAGGCTGGCTTGTATATACCGCCACTTACCGTAGCAGCCATTTATACACTTCAACCAGCCACTGCTGCGACACGCCGAGCCGGTACAAAGTATAGATCAGGAAATAGCCAGTCTGGATCTTGTAAACGCCATGTTGAGTATACTTGCGGGCCGAAGTAAGCACATGGTAAGGCAGCACGACGAAAGGTGCCAGCTGCCGGAGACGCCGAATGATCTCCTGGTCTTCCAGCAACAACAGCCGTTCATCAAAACCACCGGCTTTTTTAAACAGGTCGCGCCGCACAAACAGGCTCTGGTCGCCGAAGCGGATGGCGTCCACATCAAACCTTGTAAACCAGGCGTTGGCGCGCAGAAACCAGTGTGGCACATCAAACTTCAGCCGGAAACAGCCACTGCCCTTTCCCTGCTTTACCGCTAGCCTGATTTGCTCCTCAAAACCTGCAGGCGGAAAGGTGTCGGCATGCAGGAAGTATAACACATCGCCGGTAGCTACGGCAGCCCCGGCATTCATTTGCGGTCCTCTGCCTTTGCGGACACAGGGCAGCACCTGTACCCCCAAGCCTGCAGCTATACTTCGGGTAGCATCCGTACTGCCGCCGTCGGCAAGTATAATTTCGGTGCTGGGGCTGCTGTGCTGCTGCAAATAGGCCAGCAGCTTGCCAATAGCGGCTTCCTCGTTGTAAGTGGGTATGACGATGCTTATGTTCAATGCTTATTGTTTGTGCTACAGATACGTTTACCTGCCTGCTTTGCTTTTAAGTTTTAGATTATAGCTGTTTTTCTAATGACAGCAACACGTTAGCTCCAGTTTGTGCCCTTGCAAGCACCCTGTTGCTCTTCCTGTTTCCGACACATCTGACCGAAATCGACTCCAGAACTTTTACTTTCAGCCGCTGAAATGCGTAAACCTGTGCATGAGCAAGAGTTTTACAATTCCGGATAACGTAATCTATGTATGCACGGGCAGCAAATGCAAAAAAAAAGGTGGTAAAGAGCTAAGCAAGCTTTTCAGAAGTATGATCAAGGAAGCAGGCCTGAAAGGGCAGGTGGAGGTAATAAAAACCGACTGCACCGACCGCTGCGACTATGCCCCGGTTGTATGCCTGCAGCCTGCCAATGTGTGGGTGCCACAGACCACAGATGAAAAAGCTAAGGCCGCTTTCCAGGAGCATGTCAAAACTAAGAATACTGGTACTGTACAATAAAAAAGCCTTTGGATTGCTCCAAAGGCTTCATAGCTTTACTTTGTACTAACGCTACACTTCATACTTCTTCTCATAGGTAATCTTCGGCACCCGCTTATCTATTTCGTAGTGGCCGGTGCCTTCCTCGCCAATTACTTCAAACAGCTCCAGCGCACGCCGGGCTACATACTCTTCTTCTATTTGCTCTTTCAAAAACCACTGTAAGAAAGAGAACGTGACATAGTCTTTCGCTTTCTGGCATTTGTCGGCGATGCGGTTGAACGACTGCGTAACGGCAATTTCCTGCTGCAACGCCTGCTCAAAAACGCTCCGGAAGCTCTCAAACTCTGCCGGTATGTTAACTACTTCCGGCGAAACCGCACGGCCGCCCATATCCGACACAAACTTGAAGAGGCGTAGCATGTGCTCGCGTTCTTCGTCCGATTGATTTTTAAAGTAGCCGGCACTAAAATCAAAGCCATTGCGGTCGCACCAGCTGCTCATTGCCAAGTACATGGCCGAAGACTCCGCCTCCATTTTTATCTGCTCGTTCAGGATCTGCTCTATTTCTTCTGTCAAGGATGTTCGTAATCTCAGTAAGTCTTTCATAAAGTTCAGGGTGTTGAATTAACAGGCATTCTGCTTTACAGGGACCTTCTAATGCATACTATCTTCCTGTAATTTAGTTGTGCTGCAGGACGGCTCCAGCGCTAAATGGAAGTAATCTACATAAAAAAGCACGGTGTCAGCCGTGCTCTTTTTTATGATCGCAAGTATAAATTAAGTTAATCTGTTAAGCTACCTCAGCGTGCAGGCATTGCTGCAGCATACTGTTGAGCTCCAGCATGAACCGGGCGCCGGCCAGAAGCTCTTTCAGGGCAACCAACTCTGGAAGCGTCAGTACAAAGCAGCTATCGCAGCCACACACCGTTATAATTTCAACATCTGCGCTACGGCTGGTTGAGGAAGCCATCTGCGCCACATCCACTTGGTCTACTGCTTTTTTCAGGCGCAGGAAAGTTTCGATCTTCAGCACAGTAAGCACACCGGAAAAATTTAGCAGCAGGCGATTTCGGCGGTCGCACTGCAGCATACTTCCTGCTGCGGAAGTATAAATTTCGGTTACTACGCTGGTTGTTTGCATCATCTGTCCTAACTTCACAGTACTAATTTATGATACAGCAAAGTTACACGCTATTTAGAATCAGTCCAAATAAAAACAGATGATATAAATCATATATGGAAAATCAAGGAATCGATAAAGTAGTCATAGCCGAAAAGTTCAGCCAGTTCAACGACCACTGGAACCCGCGTGTAATAGGTGAATTGAATGGCCAGCAGGTTAAAATTGCCAAGTTCCTGGGCCCTTTTGAGTGGCACCATCATGAGAATGAGGATGAGTTTTTCATGGTGATAAAAGGGCAGTTCGAGCTGCACCTCCGCGACAAGGTAGTGACGCTAAATCCGGGGGAGTTCATCATCGTGCCGCGCGGCGTAGAGCACAAGCCGGTTGCCAACGCGGAAGCCGAAGTACTGATGTTTGAGCCGGCCAGTACCGTGAACACCGGCAACCTGCAAAACAGTGAGCGCACCCGCCAGCAACTAGAAAGGCTATAACTTAACCAAGAGCAGGAGTTGCACAGCGCATCCTGCTCCTGGTGTTTGCAGCGGCAGCGATTATCTTAAAGGTATAGGTATAAAACAGGGCAATGGCTTACTTTATAACTCCAGCAGATTATTTTGGTTGAGCACCTGCAGTACTTCGTTTTTATAGAAGCGGCCAATAGGAATTTCGCTTTTGCCAATGTCTACGGCTGTGGCGGAGAAGGCCTGTATCTTATCAAGTGCCACAATAAAAGAGCGGTGAATGCGCAGGAACTTGTCGGTTGGTAGCTTCTCTTCCAGAAAAGAGATTTTTTGATAGGAGATGATCTCCTTCGTTTCTGTTTTTACCCGGATGTAGTCTTTGAGGCTCTCGATGTAAAGAATTTCGGAGAGCAGCACTTTCACCATCTTCTTATCGGCTTTCAGGTAGATAAAAGCTTCCTTATAATCCGGAGCAGCAGTCAGGGAAGAGGCAGCAGTAGTTGCGGGAGCTAACGCCGGCATTCGCTGCTCCTGCGGCGTTACCTTCGACACTGCTTTGAGGAAGCGCTCAAACGCGATAGGCTTGAGCAGATAATCTACCGCATTCAGTTCGTAGCTGTCAAGGGCGTAATCGCGGTAAGCGGTGGTAAAAATCACCTTCGGCGGGTTGGCCAGCGACTTGAGAAAATCAATGCCGGTAAGCTTGGGCATCTGGATGTCGAGGAACACCAGGTCGATGTGCTCGCTTTGCAGGCAGTTGTAGGCCTCTACGGCGTTGTGGCAGCGGCACACCAGCTCCAGGTTGTCCAGCCGCTGAATAAACGTTTCCAGCACATCCAGCGCCAGTGGCTCATCGTCCACTACCATGCATCTGATCTTCATCGTCGTTTATACTTGTTGTGAAATCCTTCTTCGAATTCCTGCACTATTCCTCCAGGTGCAGTTCCAGGCGTGCGGCATAGCTTTCCGCCTCATCTTCCACCTCCAGCACAAACCGATCTTTGTAAAGCAGCTCCAGGCGGCGGCGCAGGTTTTTGAGGCCGATGCCCGAAGCCATATCGCGGGTGCTGCGGCTGGCGCGGTCACCGCATTTGCAGTTCTCCACCAATAATACCAGCCGCTGGTCCTGCACTTTTACATCAATGCGGATCCAGGCATTACCTGTTTCTGTGCTCACACCATGCTTAAAGGCATTCTCTACAAAAGGCAGCAGCAGCATGGGCGCGAGGTGCTGGCCTGCTATATTTCCAGCTTCGGTATACGCCACGTCTACGCGCTCCCCATAGCGAATACGCTCCAGCGCGATGTAGTTGCGGATATAGTTCAGTTCTTTTTCCAGCGGTACTTTGGCAGCATTGGCCTCATACAGCATGTAGTTCATCAGTCCAGATAATTTCAGCACCGCTTCCGGCGCATTATCCGACTTTTTAAGCGTGAGCGAGTACAGGCTGTTCAGCGTGTTAAACAGGAAGTGCGGGTGAATCTGCGCTTTGAGCACCTTCAATTCTGCCTCCAGTTTATCTTGCGTTAGGTTGCGGGCGGCCTGCTGGTGGCTGTACCAGTTTTTGAGCAGTGCGATCACTGCCGTAATGGCCACCACATAGCTGATGTTCACCCCGTTTTTCACGAAGCGGTAAAAGGTCAGGTTGTCTTCAGTGCAGGTAGTAGGGCAGAAAAAAGGATGAATGAGAAAGGGCACTAATACAAACTGCATAAGGGCCGCAATGAGCGCCATCAGTAACAACAGGTATGTAAAAAACTCCAGGTAGCGATTTTGCAGCAGGTAGCGCGGCAGCAGGTAGTACATGTTAAAGTATACCAGTCCCATTTTAAAGGGCAGTTCCACCAACTCCACCATAAAAGCGTTGTAGTAGTCGTCGATGTAGCTGCCGTAGAGCAACCCGAAAAACACCACGTATACCACCCAGAAAAGCAGGTGCTGTGCCGGCCGATACTGCGTGATCTTCCGCACATCCGGCAGGCTCCACGCCCGCAGTTCCAACTCGCCTGCAGCTTCTAACTTTGCATCCATCATACTACAAAAGTATACTTTCTGCGGAAAGCGGCCGCACGCCGTCAGGGGCTTTTAGACGGTCAGCAACCACAGCCTTCTCAGTAACGGCATCAGGGCCCTCAACTGCTTCAAGGTAAATCTGATAGCAGGCAGGCTTCTCTACAAAAGATTTTTATACTTTTGTGAGCAGCCACACCCCATACCTATGCCTGACTACCAGGACGACCTGCAGCAATACGAAACTCTGTTCCGGCGCCATTATCCGCGCCTGTGCCGGCACGTGCACCGCATGCTGGGCGATATGGACGCGGCTGAGGACGTGGTGCAGGAGGCATTCGTACAGTTCTGGAACCTTGAAAACCGCCAGGCCGTGGAGAATCCGGAAGCTTACCTGTTCCGGTCCGCCATCAACAAAGCTCTGAACTATGCCTGCAGCCAAAAGCGCCGCCATACCATGGGCCTGGAGTATCAGCAACAGCAGGCAAAAACCTCAGCGGCTGGCCAGTACCTGGAGCTACAGGAGCTACAGCAAAAGGTGCAGCAAGCCATTGATACACTCCCGCCCGCATGCCGAAAGGTGTTTCTGCTGAGCCGCTACGAAGAAATGAGCCACAAAGAGATCGCCGCCTTTCTAAACATCTCCACCAATACCGTGGACAACCACATCAAAAAGGCGCTCGCCATACTTCGGAAGGTGCTGCTGAGCCTGCTGCTGGTGTGCCTCGAAACTATTTTCAGATTTTTTTCATGATCACGTAGCGGTAACCGTGCTTTCAACTGTCATACTTATGCAAAGCGATAAACACAGCGGATGCCCTGGCGAATGCCGCCAGGCTACAGGCAAACTTAATACGGAAAGCTGCACCTCCTGCCATGGATAGCAAGTACTGGGACATAGCCGCCAAAGCCTTTGCGGGCACAGCCACCCCTGCCGAGGAGCAAGCACTGCGGCAGTGGCTAACACAGCACCCGGAACAGGGGGCTGCTTACGAGGCCCAACGGCGGCTCTGGCAGCTGACAGCACCCGCTGCCACCCCGCCGGTGGATACCGATGCTGCCTGGCAGAAAGTGCGCGCGCAGCTGCAGCCATCGCAACGCCAGCAGGCAAAAGTTATTCCGCTACACCGGCAGCTGTGGCGTGTGGCAGCAGCTGTGGTGCTCCTGGTCGGCCTTGCCTGGCTCGTAAAACTATACTGCTTTCCCTACTACGGATTGGAAGTGGTGGAGTCAGGAAACCGGGAGGTAGCGGTTGTACTGCCCGACAGCAGCCAGGTGTGGCTCAATAAGGGAAGTATACTTGCTTATGAACCGGACTTTGACGGAGCTACCCGTGAAGTACACCTGGAAGGGGAAGCTTTTTTTAAAGTGACGCACAACCCGCAGCAGCCATTTGTAGTGGAGGCGGAGGAAGCAAAAGTGCAGGTCCTAGGTACGTCGTTCAACCTGCGGGACTACCCGCAGGAGCAGGCCGTAGAGCTGACAGTGGCAACAGGCAAAGTAGCTTTCACAGCTAAAAAGGGCACCCACCAAGCTTTTGTAACGCCGGGCTTTGGCGCCATACTAACAAAACAGGATAACAGCATAGCTACTTATACCGTGGCCAATGAAAATGCCTGGGCTTGGAAGACTGGCAAGCTGCAGTTCAGCGGCACGCTGCTGCGGGAGGTACTACAGCAACTAGAACGCCAGTATCATGTTACCTTTCAACTGCTGCAGCCTGAACTGGGTAACTGCCGCTTTACGGGCACTTTCCAGCGCGTCAGCCTGCCAGAGGTACTACAGGTGCTGGAGGCATCGCTGCAAATCAGGATCACAAAGCAAAACGAACAGACATATACCCTCTCGGGCAGAGGCTGCAGGTAAAACCTATAAAAGTATCATCTATGCACAAACGATTACTATGCCTGGGCATAGGCTGGCTGGCTATTGCCTTTACCGTACTGGCACAAGCCAGCCTGCTCGACCGAAAAGCATCTATCAACAGCACGAATGCTACTATACAGGAGGTGCTTTCGCAGCTGGCCGAAAAGTATGACATTCCCTTCTCGTACGGCGATGACCTGGTGCCGCTGCAGCAAAAGGTAAGTATAAAAGCAGACAACCAACCGCTGCGCCAGGTACTCGATGAGGTGCTAAAAAACAGCCACACCCGCTACACAGTTATCGGAGGCCAGATTATCCTGCAGCCAGTCACTCAGGAAAAGAAAGAACGCTTCACCATCAGCGGGCATATAACAGATGCGGCTTCAGGGGAGGACCTGGCCGGCGCTATTGTTTCGAACGGTAGAGTCGGGGCAGCCTCCAACACGTATGGCTTTTATAGTCTGAGTATTCCTGCTAGCCCGGTGCAGTTGCAGGTTCGCTACCTTGGCTATCACCCCCTGGATATTTATCTTCCACCTTTTGCCTCGGATACGACGTTGCAACTGGCGCTGCAGCCGCTGGCCAATCAAATGCAGGAAGTCAATATAGTGGCCGATAAAGTAACAGATCTGCAGCAGGCCAACCGCCTAACCCTGCGCGCCACCGACGTAAAGCAACTCCCGCGGCTGATGGGCGAGGCTGATGCCATTAAAGCGCTCCAACTCATGCCTGGTGTGCAGGCAGGTCGCGATGGATCCTCGGATTTAATTGTGCGCGGCGGCAGCCCAGATCAGAATCTAGTTTTGCTGGATGGCGTGCCAGTTTATAATGTGTCGCATTTGCTGGGTACGTTCTCAGTCTTTAACCCGGATGCCATCAAAACGGTGGACCTGATAAAAGGAGGCTTTCCGGCACCATATGGCGGCAGGTTATCGTCGGTAGTGGATGTACAACTGAAGGAAGGTAATAATCAGCGCTTTACTGGAGAAGGCGCTATCGGATTGATGTCTTCTAAACTGCTTTTAGAAGGGCCCGTCAAAAAAGACAAAACCTCTTACCTGCTTGCCGTGCGACGTACTTATCTGGACCTGCTGGCGCAGACAGCAGCGGCGCTCAGCGGAGAAACCATCCCTAACTATAACTTTTACGACCTCAACGCCAAGATAAACCACACCTTCTCGCCTACTAACAGGTTATACCTGAGCGCGTACACCGGACGGGATAATTTCGCGGATAAACAGGAGTTCCAAAGTGCTGTACTGGACGAGAAACAGCACTTTAAAATGCACTGGGGCAACGAAACAAGCACCCTGCGATGGAACCACGTGTTCGGCCCCCGCCTATTCAGTAACCTGACGCTCACGCACAGCCGCTACAGCTTCAATCAGCAAACAGACTTGGCACGAAAGGAAGAGGGGCTTAACACCAATTACCGGTCAGGCTATAGTTCGGGCATTAAAGACTGGGGGGCAAAAGCTGATTTTGACTATGCTTTAAACCCCAGGCATAGCGTACGCTTTGGCGGAAACTATACTTACCACAGCTTTATGCCGGAGTCAGTGGTGCTCCAAACTGACACCATAAGGCTTAGCTCCAACTCATTTTCGGAGATCAGGGCGCATGAATTCTATACCTACGCCGACGACCGGGTGCAACTGAGCGAGCGTTTGCAGGCAACGGTTGGCCTGCACGTATCCGGCTTTGCTGTGAACCGGAAACTGTATACTTCGCTGCAGCCTCGGTTGGCTTTGGGCTATACATCTGCGACCGGCATCAGCGTACGCGCTTCTTATGCCACCATGGCCCAGTACCTGCACCTGCTTAGCAACCCCTCCACAGGCGCACCAACCGATATTTGGGTGCCAGCCACTGATAAAGTAAAGCCGCAGCGCTCGTGGCAGGCTACGCTAGGTGCAGCTACCGTGCTGGGGCAGCAGCAATGGGAAATAACATCAGACCTATACTATAAAGAGATGCACGATATGGCAGAATTTAAGGACGGAGCCGATTTTATTTCCGATTTTCTTCGGGCAGGCCCGGACGTAAACTTTGCGAACTTTGTGGCACCACCCTACCAGACGCGCATTACCAGTGGCAAGGGCTGGAGCTATGGCTCGGAGTGGCTACTGCGCAAGCGGCAGGGCAAAACCACCGGCTGGCTCGGCTACACCCTCTCTTGGTCGTGGCGGCAGCTCGACAGCATTAACTTTGGCCGGAAATTCCCTTATACCTATGACAGCCGCCACAGCCTCTCACTGGTAGTTAACCACCAACTCACGGAGAAACTAAGTATAGGCGGCATTTGGACGTATCGCACAGGTTACGTGACCACATTGCCTGTCGCCAGCTACAAAGCCTACAACGAACCGCATTACTGGGAAGGGGCGTCATGGTACGCCATCGGAACAGTTGATTACCTTGGCGAGCGCAATAACTACCGGATGCCCGCCTACCACCGCTTCGACCTGAGCCTGACGCACACCAAAAAGAAAAGGTGGGGCGAGCGCAGCTGGAACATATCCATTTATAATGCCTACAACCGCAAAAACCCATACTTCATGCAGGTTAGCAAGCCTTATAGCAGCAATACGGTTGATGCCCCGCCGCGCAAGTTGTACCAGGTGTCGCTGTTCCCTTTCCTGCCATCCCTTAGCTATGGTTTCAAATTCTAGATAGTTAAAGTATGAGAACTTTAAACTATATACTGGGCCTGTTATGTTGCTTTCCATTGCTGCTGTGGAGCTGTGAAACCGTAGTAGAAGCGGATTTGCCGGAGCATGAGCCGCAACTGGTGGTAAATGCTGTGCTGAATCCGGATAGCCTGTTTACCGTGGATGTCAGCGCCAGCCAGAGCGCTTTCTCGAGCGGAGCTTACCAGCAAATAGAAGATGCCACAGTGCAGGTGTACCAGGCCGGGCAGCTCCTGTTTGAGCTCCAGCATACCGGCAACGGCATCTATAAAGGCGATAGAAAGCCACAGGCTTTGCAGCAGTATGAATTAAGCGTAAGTGCCCCGGGCTATCCCGATGCCAGCGCTAGAACGCACATCCCTGCCGCACCAGTTTTAAGCCATATACTAGCCGCTAAAGCCGCTCCCAGGTCAGATTTTGAGCAGCAGACAGTAACCCTCTCCTTTACGCTGGATGACATGCCGGGGCAGGAGAACTTCTATTATGTACAAGCCTATACACCCGACACAAGCTACTATGAAGGTAAACTGGATAACAGGTACATCAGGCTGGAATTTGTGTCTCCTATCGGATATGAGTTTGGGATGGAGAATCGCTATTTCTTCAGTGATAAGCTCTTTGACGGCAAGCAGATTAACTTAACATTTAATGTAGATAATATGCCTGATAAAGCCACCTATGTGCAGGTGGCGCATATCACAAAAGAATATTACCAGTACGTCCGCACACTCGATAAACAAGGAGCCGGAGACGACTTTGGCAAAATACCGGCACCGGTAGCCAACAACATCCAAAATGGCATGGGCCTTTTTGCCGGATTTAATGCTGTTACGCTGGCTGTTAAACCTTAACCCAAGTTCCTCTTTCAGGTGATGAATAGGTTAGGCACCTCATAAGGGTTCTTAAACCTATTCAGCCGCCATTCATGATTCCCCTTCTGCAAAAGTTAGCTGCATCCCCCGCAGTTGCGGCAAGATAAGCCTGCTCCATTCCCGCTGCCTGCTCCCGGTAAAGCTCCCCGCCATGAGCCGCTTCATCGATAAAATTGCATCGTTTAGCGGCTTTGGTACAGATAATATCTAAATAAGGCTACATTCCTTCAGCGTTTGTCTAATACCCAAGCAACCTTCCTCTATTATAACTTATCTTTATACTGCTGACAAGGTTTTTATACTTGCTCAGCAGTAGCGCAACCACTTAACCTATAACAGAATAAAACCATGAAAAAAGTAATTACTTTCCTGCTGGCAGCAGTGCTGCTGGTAGGCGGGCTCCCTATGGCCCAAGCGCAAAAGGGAAGCGTGTTAACAGCAGCTGAAGCCAATCAGCTTTTCAGAAAGCTCTATGGCAACTGGCGGGTAAAGACACTGATCTGGCAGCCTGAGTTGAATAAATTTTCCGAGACGGTCGGTCAGGTTCGGTACAGCACCGATGAAAATGAAGCCTTAACCGAGATGTTTGACATTGCGCAGCCTGATGGCAGTATAAAGCACCAGGAGGGCACGCTACGTTACGCAGAAGCGCAGCAGCGCTTTGAGTTTGTGCAGCACGACACCTTTGGCAGACCAATGATAATGATGGTAGGCAAATGGGACCCACGGTTTAACATGATCGAAATGAAGCCAGTTAAAGGCCAGAAGAACCTGACTGGACGGGGCAAGCTCCGCCTGCAGTTGCAGTACTTCTTCTTTGATGATGGTTCTTTTAAAAAGGTAACCAAAACGCCAGACGGCCAGGGCAGCTATCTCATCGCTTCTGAATACCACTGCCGCCGCCAGAATACAGCCGGCCTCTGACTTCCTGTTCCGCCCGGAACCTATCATACAAGTATAGCAGGTAAAGCGCCGTTGCCCAACGGTACTTTACCTGCTATATTTTTTAAGCGCCTGGCTACAGCAGTTCTTTGGCTGGGTCCCAGAACAGCTTTTCAAAATTTACCACCTTGTCGTTCTCCACTTGCACCCCGTCCTCCTCCAGGCGTGCCTGCATGGCATTGTATTCTTCAAAGTGCTGCTTTCCTGTGAGCAATCCATTGCGGTTCACCACCCGGTGAGCCGGTATTTTTGTGTGCGGATGGGAGGCGATCAGTGCCCAGCCCACCATGCGTGCCGATCCTTTAGAGCCCAGATAGGCGGCAATAGCGCCGTAAGAGGTTACTCTGCCTCGCGGGATCAGCTTCACTACTTCGTATACATTCTCAAAGAAATTCTCTTTGCCAGTTGCCATACTTAATTTTTCTTTTATCAATTTAAACCAAAGCCTCTGCCGTTTGTCTTATTGTAACGCCTGTTTGCCGTGTTCCGCATCAGGCAGTTTTATTTTAACTGAATAACGTTGTAACTTTAAAACGGCTTATTGTCACCTTGCTGCCAAAGCAGGTAATTTCACCGATTTCACTGATACCATCAAATATAATCACCCGGAAGTATACATGAGCAAACCTCTAAAAATCGTACTCATACTTGTTGCCGTAGGCCTTGTGGCTTTCTTTATCATCAAACGAGTGAATCCCGGTGAGGACGAGGCCAAACAGGCAGGTCCAGCCGGCGGCCCCATGGCACAGAAAGTAGCGGTAGATGTATTCGTGGTATCGCCTACGGCTTACCAGAACAAGATTACCTCTACGGGCACGGTGCTGCCGAACGAGGAGGTGGAGCTGCGCAGCGAAATACCAGGGCAGGTAACGAACATTAACTTTACAGAAGGCACCCGTGTAAGCAAGGGCCAGTTGCTGCTAACTGTTAATGCCGATGAGATGCGTGCGCAGTTGCAGAAGCTCAAGTCTAACCAGGCCTTGTACCAGCAGATGGAGCAGCGCCAGCACACCCTTTTAGAGAAAGAATATATCAGCAAACAGGAGTATGACCAGGTAAGCAACCAACTGGCCACCGCTAATGCCGATATCAAAGCGCTTCAGGCTACATTATCTAAAGCCAATATACGGGCACCCTTTGCCGGCGTGGTGGGCCTGCGGCAGGTAAGCGAAGGCAGCTACGTGACCGCCGCCACCCCTATCGCACAAATTGTAGACGTGAGTCCTGTAAAGATCGATTTCGCTGTTCCGGGGCGTTACAGTCAGCAACTGAAGAGAGGCGACAAGATCACGTTCACGACAGAAGGCAGCCCGCAGGAGTATCAGGCAGAAATTTATGCCATTCAGCCAAACATCGACCCGACAACCCGTACCCTGCAGCTTCGCGCCCTATACGAAAACAAGCAGGAAGAAGTGCGACCCGGCGCCTTTGTAAAAATCACAGTTCCGCTGAAAGAAGTGGAGCAGGCCATTCTGATACCGACCGAGGCCATTATACCGGAGGCAGAAGGCCAGAAGGTGTTTTTAGTGAAAAATAATAAAGCCGTGCCGCAGATGGTGAAGATCGGGCAGCGCTCTGAAAGCCTGATTCAGATAATGGAAGGTGTTCAGCCTGGCGATACCCTGATTCAGTCGGGCATCCTGCAGGCGCGCCCGGGCTCGGAGCTGAAAATACGCAAAGTAAACACCTCGCAGCAGTAAACGGTTTTGCAATAGCTGCTGTTAGGCAAAAGGAAGATCGGCAGCGGACCGCAGCTTGACTGCTTCTGTGGAAAGTGCAGGAGCAAAAGCAGCCCGGTAGTATAGATTACCGCTGGATAATGTAGAAGAAATTATGGCAAGTTTATCCAACATAAGTATAAAGCGCCCCGTGCTGGCTATCGTGATGAGCATCACGATCATTGTATTCGGATTTATCGGCATCAACTTTCTGGGTGTTCGCGAGTACCCGAGCGTGGACCCACCGATTGTGAACGTGTCTACCTCCTACACAGGGGCTAACGCCGAAACCATCGAATCCGAAATTACCGAGCCGCTGGAGGAATCCATCAACGGTATTGCCGGCATCCGGACGCTTACCTCCAGCAGCAGCGAAGGCAACAGCAACATTACTGTAGAGTTTAACCTGGGTGTGGATCTCGAAGCTGCCGCCAACGATGTGCGCGACCGCGTTTCCAGAGCACAGCGCCGCCTGCCCGACGATGCCGAGCCACCGACGATCTCCAAAGCCGACGCCGACGCCAACCCGATCATTTTCCTGGGGGTGCGCAGCGAAACACGTTCCCTGTTGGAGCTCTCTGACTTAGGAGCGAACGTGTTTAAAGAGCAATTGCAGACAATTCCAGGTGTGAGCTCCGTGATGATCTGGGGCGACAAGCGCTACTCGATGCGCCTCTGGATGGACCCGGATAAACTCTCAGCGATGCGGGTAACCCCGCTGGAAGTTCAGAATGCCCTGGCTCGGCAGAACGTGGAGCTGCCATCAGGTAGTATAGAGGGAGCTACTACAGAGCTTTCGGTACGCACCATGGGCCGTATCTCTACGCCCGAAGATTTCAACAACCTCATTATCCGGCAGGATGCTGACAAGCTCATCCGCTTCCGCGATGTAGGGTATGCCGAGCTGTCACCTGAAAACGAAAAGACGGTGCTGCGCTACAACGGGGTGCCCATGGTGGGCGTGGTACTCGTTCCGCAACCTGGCTCTAACCAGATCGAGATTGCCGACGAGTTCTACCGCCGCTTAGAGCACATCAAAAAAGATATTCCGGATGATATTCAGCTCACCATCGGCTTTGACAACTCGCAGTATGTGCGGGCCTCCATTTCGGAAGTGGAAGAAACCATCTTCATTGCTTTTGGCCTGGTGGTGGTGATCATCTTCCTTTTTCTCCGCGACTGGCGCTCTACAATCATCCCGGTAGTGGCCATACCGGTGTCGCTTATCGGTACGTTTTTTATCATGTACCTGATGGACTTCTCCATCAATGTGCTGACACTGCTGGGTATCGTACTGGCCATTGGTCTGGTGGTGGATGATGCGATTGTGATGCTGGAGAATATCTACGCCCGCATCGAGAATGGCGATTCGCCGCGGCACGCTGCTAAAAAAGGGGCCTCTGAAATATACTTTGCCATTATCTCAACCACCGTCGCCCTGGCAGCAGTGTTTATGCCGGTAGCTTTCCTAGAGGATACCACCGGCCGCCTTTTCCGCGAGTTCGGTATTGTGGTTGCCGGCTCTGTAGTTATCTCTGCCTTTGTATCGCTGACGCTGACGCCGATGATGACCTCCCGCATGCTGAAGCACAAAGACAAGCCAGGCTGGTTTTACCGTAAAACAGAGCCTTTCTTTGCCGCCCTTACCAGCGGCTACCGCAGCAGCCTGGAAAGCTTTATGCACGTACGCTGGGTAGCCTTTATACTTGTAGTCCTGTCAGCTGGCGCTATCTGGTGGCAGATGGCCACACGTCCGTCGGAGCTTACACCGGATGAAGACCGCAGCGGCCTCCGCATCAATGCCACAGGCCCGGAGGGTGCTTCTTTCGAGTTTATGGATAACTACATGAACGAGCTCTCGGACCTGGTGAATGACTCCGCCTCTGGTGTTGAAAGTATGACCACCATGACCCGCAACTCCAATTCCGGTTTTGTGCGCCTGCGCCTCGTAGATCCTGAGCAGCGTGCTCAGAGCCAGCAGGAGATCGTGGACAACCTCACCGACAAAATCAGTCAGATACCGGGTGCGCGTGCCTTCGCCTCCGGCGATAAGGGCCTGGGAGGCGGCCGCGGCTCCGGCCAACCGGTGCAGTATGTCGTGCAGTCGCAGAGCAATGCCAAACTGCGCGATGCGATTCCGAAGATTCTCGACGCCGCCCGCCAAGACCCTACCTTCAGCTTTGTGGATGTGAATATGAAGTTTAACAAACCCGAGCTGCGCGTAGAGATCAACCGTGAGAAGGCGCAGTCGATGGGTGTCAGCGTGCGCGATGTGGCCCAAACCATGCAACTAGGCCTTAGCGGGCAGCGCTTCGGTTACTTTGTAAAAGGCGGCAAGCAGTACCAGATTATCGGGCAGGTAGCGCGCGAAAACCGCAGCCAGCCGCTAGACCTGCGCAGCCTGTACGTAAAAAGCAGCGATGGTCAACTCATCCAGCTTGATAACCTGATCGACCTGAAGGAAGAGAGCGCCTCTCCGCAGATCTATCGCTTTAACCGCTTTGCTGCCGCCACCTTCAGCGCCTCACTGGCGAAGGGTAAAACTATCGGCGATGGCATCAAAGCCATGGATGCTATTTCAAGTAAGGTGCTGGATGACACCTTCCAGACCTCACTCACCGGCCAGTCCCGCGATTTCTCTGAAAGCTCCAACAGCTTGCTTTTTGCTTTCCTGCTGGCACTCGGTCTGATCTACCTGGCACTTTCGGCACAGTTCGAGAGCTTCAAAGATCCAGTCATCATCATGTTTACCGTACCGCTCGCCTTGGCAGGAGCCCTGCTCAGCCTGTGGTACTTCGACCTGACGCTCAACATTTTCAGCCAGATCGGTATGATCATGCTGGTGGGCCTGGTAACGAAAAACGGTATTCTATTGGTAGAGTTTGCCAACCAGCGCAAAGAGGAGGGCCTGAACAAACTGGATGCTGCCATTGATTCGGCCGTGTCGCGTTTCCGCCCGATCCTGATGACTTCGCTTTCCACTATACTTGGTACGCTGCCTATCGCACTGGCGCTGGGTGCGGGTTCCGAGAGTCGCGTTTCCATGGGTATAGCTGTGGTGGGTGGTCTGATCTTCTCCACCGGCCTTACGCTTTACATTATCCCGGCCATTTACTCTTACTTCTCTTCAGCGAAGGCCAATATAATTGAGGCAGATGATCAGGGGGCAGCAGCAGAGCAGCCAGCGCAGCGGAAGCTACAGGAGCCGGAGCCCGCCTTCAGTAAATAAAAGTATAGTATAAACACATACCAAACGGTATTAACGAGTCTGCTAATTTGATGTCTCCATTTAAAGCGTGTGTGCTGCTAGCCCTGGCAGCACTGCTCCTCCCGCGCCAAGGGTTTAGCCAGGAACAACTTACCCTCGAACAGGCGATCCGTATCGGCCTAGAACAGAACTATGATATCCGGATTGCAGACAAGCAAGACGATATTGATGCCAACAATGTAACGTTGGGCAACGCCGGCTTTTTACCTACGGTAGATGCGCGCGCCAACCGCACTTTCAGCGAGAATAACTCTCGTCAGTCCTTCCCTACCGGCCCCGACCGCACACGTAATGGCGCAAGTTCCAACAGCTTGGGCACCAACGTAAACCTGAACTGGACAATTTTCGATGGCTTGGGAATGTTCATCAACTACGACCGGCTCAAAGCAGTAGAAAAAGCGGGCAAGCTGATTACACGTGAAACAGTAGAGAATACGCTGGCCGATATTTCCAATGCCTACTTTGAAGTGGTGCGCCAGGGCCGGAAGATCAAGTCGCTGCAGGAAGCGATTGCCATTTCGCAGGAACGCGTAAACATCACTCAGGCCCAGTATGAGGTAGGTGTGAGCGCCAAGGTTGAGATTCTGCGGGCCCAGGTAGACTACAATGCGGATCGTTCTGTACTGCTGCAGCAACAGGAAATGCTGCAGAATGCCAAGATCAACCTGAACCAGCTCCTGGGTCGCAACCCTGACACTGATTTTACAGCAACAGACTCCATTGTGGTAGATCCTACTATCTCATACGGCAACACCAACAACTTATTAAGTACAAACCCACTGCTACAGCGTCTGCAGCTGAATCGCGAAATAGCAGTGCTGGATATCAAAGCTATCCGGGCTAGTCGCTTTCCCCGGATTGGCTTTACCAGCGCCTATAATTTTACCCGCTCCGAGGCAGAACCCCTGAACGAGTATCAGGCACAGTTTAACCGGAACTTAGGTTATAACTACGGCCTTACCCTCAGCCTGCCAATTTTCAATGGTTTTAATATTAACCGCCAGGCGCAGAATGCCCGGATCTCCCTTGAATCCAATACGCTGGAGTACCAGCGCGAGCAGAATGCCTTACAGGCGAACCTGGCCCGCGCTTACAGCCGCTACGCCAGCCGCCTGCAGCTGCTGGAACTGGAAGAAAATAACCTGAAGCTTGCCGAGGAAAACGCAGACATTGCCCTGGAGCGCTATCGCCTGGGCCTGCTCACCGCTATTGAACTACGCGAAGCACAGCAGAACCAGTTAGTCGCGCAGAACCGCCTTATTGATATCCGGTATGAGGCCAAAGTAGCGGAAACAGAACTTAAACGGTTAACAAGCTCCTTGCTGAAAGACAACGAACAATAAGCTAAATTTTCTTGATCGGTTTAGAACAACAAGAGCTGCAGCCTATGGGCTGCAGCTCTTCTGCTTTTGTAGGAGTATGGGCTGCCCCGTTTATTTGCCGCTGTTCCCATTCAGAAACTTATCAGCTGCCAGCACCAGGAACATGTAGTTGGAAGAGCCGCCGCCCAGCACATACTCCGTCTGCTGCCACAAGTACGGCCACTCCAGCAACTCCGGATAATCCGGCCGGATGAGGGCTGTGCCCGAACCAACACCACCGGGAATGTACGACCACTCATCGCGGTTATTACCGTAAGCCACCGTCAGCGACTTTGCACCAACACCCGAGGCAAACGAAGCCGTGTTAGAGCCCGGATGCACGCCCAGTACAAAGTTGAGCGCGTGCAGCATGTAGTTTCCGGGGAAAATCTCCGGGAAGGACGCGTGCAGAAAATATTGCTCTACGCCAAAGCTTTGAATGCCCCAGCCGGCTCCCCAGATGTCGGGCTTGTAGGGCATGCCATACGGCGTCTCCTTCTCCTGCGCATCCACCTTTGCTTTGTAGCCTTTCACCGCTGCCGTGATGGCATTTCTATACTTCCTGTCTTTGATCAGCGGCAGCGTGCGGCCTACAATCCAGCCAGTTTTATCAATGTGTTGGCTGATCTGCTCGCGCGTGCTTATCAGGAAGTCAGCGTATTGCTTATCATGTGTCGCTAAGTATAACTCGGTGGCAGGCCTTACCCGGTCCAGTTTGTCTTTTTCTTTGGTCCTGTTCCAAAGCTCCACGGCTATCTGCAGGCATTCTTTGGAGAGCGCATCGTTGTAGCCCCGCAAAGCCCGCGAAGCAGCGGCCAGGTCCGCACTCACCAGCAGTTCCCTACCAGGGTTCTCCTCTGTAAAAACCCAGCGATCATCAGGTCCGCCAGGTAAACCAATGGGTGGTACCGGCTTAGGAGCCGTGGCAGGGTCAAATAGCCTGTTGTCGGTGTGCGAGGCGGCATCGCCCAGCAGCACGTACTGCCGCAGCGAAGGCACGATAATGCCCCGGTACAGGCGCCCCAGCGAGCGGTAACCACCCACAATGCTCAGCGCACCATGCTCTATCTGCTGCAGGATATCGTTCTTGCCATCCGGCAGGTGCAGCTCTGCCAGGTGGTCCTGCTCATCAATGGTGGTGTTGTCGTAGTCTACGTTGAACTCTTCGAAAGCGAGCGCCAGGATACGGATCTCATCGGCCTGCGACTCCACGCGCAGGTCATAGTCGCCGGCGTCGTGCCAGCCACCAATGTTAAGGCCGGGCACATGCTCGCCGCCTTTATACTTAGTCAGTGAGCTGGGGCCCTGCAGGTAACCGTCGAAGTGGTTGGTGTCGGCGGGGGCCATGCGGGCATCGTCCATGTGGCACAGGCCGTGCCATACTTTGTAGCGGTCGTTTACGCGCATGTGGCACATCTGCACTGGCAGAAAGGTTTCCAGCACCGGCTGCCAAACATCCCGCTTGTATACCTGCTCATTTATCTGGAAAGGATTGGTTTCGTAGTCGCCATACTTTACGATATACATGCCGGGCTTTTGCACCTGCGAGAAATCGAACTGGTAATAGTGGTAACGCAGGAAGCTGCCCCAGTCGGTGGGCGCTTTTTCAAGCACTTTCTCCAGTCCACCACTTTCCTTTACCCGGTACAGGGTGGCAGGCAACTGGCGGGTATCAGTTTTATCGGTTTCAATGACGGCTACTTTCTGCTGTTTAGGATGATAACCTACCTGTGAAACCTGCACCACCGGATCATACTTCCAGCCTTCGAGGGCATTTGGCGTTACCAGCCACTGGATGGCACCTTTGGTAGCGCCTTTGGGTACCAGCGAGCGCACCACAAACCAGCCGTTGTTGTGGCGGGCGCGGCCATCGAGCAGTTGCAGCTCGTTGTTGTTCAGGTTCTGGATCGTCATTGTCTGGCGCTCAGTTTCCGGGGCGATCACCAGCTTGTTGCCCGTTGCCATGGGTGTAATCTGAAACTCCTGCGCCTCATCCAGATAGCCGGGACCGTTGAGCTGCCGCGGGAAGATGCCGAAGTGTTCATCCATGTAATAACTTTTACCAAACAGGATGCCTGGGAAGAGCTCAAAGTTGAAACCTACCTTGCCGATCCACTCATCGGGCAGCGGCTTATCCAGGTCTACGATGATGCGGAAGGCTTTGCCCTCGGGTACCACCCGCAGCACATAGCTGAAGTTGAGATCGGGATAGAAGACAGGATTGAAGCCCTTGCGGTTCTTGGACTCATCGGGGTAGGCCATGCGCACGCTTACCTCCTGCTTCTCACGGCTCACCATACGCTCTCCTACTTTTGGAATGGGTTGCCACTGCCCCGGCGTAGGCTCCAGCCGCAAGTCACCGTTGGTGGCTACGCGCAAGCCGTTCTGAATGATGCCGACGCCACCCTGGTGTCCTTCGGGATAAAAGTCATGGGCCAGCATTACATTCAGACCCGGCATTTCCAGGTACTCCTGCTCGTTCAGGTGCAACCCTTGCTGCTGTGCCTGGGCCACACCGACAGCCAGGTTAAGCTGCCCCAGCAGCAATGCTGCTACTTTTAAAGCGCTTTTAAAGATTCGATTCTTCATTTCAGACTGCTTTTATAACTATTACTTGCTTTATATTTTCAGGCATGATCAACCATAAGACAAAGGGCAGCCAAGTAGCTGCCCTTTGTTCTGTATATAAATTCTAACCAATTCATACTTATAAGGTCACTTCGCCGGTCTGGCGAATATCACGCGAGGAGCTGCCTACCAGGATATCAAACTTACCCGGCTCCAGCACCCACTGGTTTTGCTTGTCGTCGTAGTACTGGAAAGCGCTCTTTGGCAAGGTCAATGTCACCTCTTTTGATTCGCCCGGCTTCAGGAATATTTTCTGGAACGCCTTCAGCTCTTTTTCCGGGCGCTGCACCGCTGCCTGCTCGTCTTTTACATACAACTGCACCACTTCCCCTCCTTCGCGCTTGCCAGTATTTTTCACGTTCAATGTAACTTTCACTTGCTCGCCATCTTTGGCTACCTTCATCCCACTATAGTCGAAGGAAGTATAAGACAGACCGTGCCCGAAGCTGAACTGCGGCGCCACGTTTTTTGTGTCGTAGTAGCGGTAGCCTACCAGCAGGCCTTCGTTGTAGTGCACGTTGGTGGTGTCTTTATCGCCCGGATATTCGCCCAGCACGTAGGCCGGCGTATCCTGCAGCTTCTTAGGGAAGGTGACCGGCAGTTTGCCCGATGGGTTTACCTGCCCGAACAGCACTTCTGCCACAGCTGTGCCGCCTTCCATACCCGGGTACCAGGCCTGCACAATGCTTTTGGCTCGATCTACCCACTGCGTCATGTCCAACGGACCGCCGCCTACCAGCACAATGGCGGTGTTCGGGTTGGCTTTTAGCACCGCATCGATCAGTTTATCCTGTTCAAATGGCATTTTCATACTTGGCTTGTCGATGCCTTCCGCATCGTAGGCATTGCCGTTCCAGTCATCAGAGTAGCCGTGTACCCAACCGCCTACATACACTACCGCATCAGCGCCTTTGGCTGCCTGCACCGCCTCATCGATCAGTTGCTGATTGGCCTTTTCACTTCTGGATACTTCATAGCCGGGGGCGTATGTCACTGTTACGCCATTGCCCACCAATCGCTTGATGCCTTCCAGCGGCGTTATTTCGTAAGGTGCCCGCACCTGCGAGCTACCACCGCCCATGGCCTGCTTCCAGTCGGCGTTGGCCCCGATCACCGCAATTGTTTTTACTTTGCTCTTGTCCAGTGGCAGCAGGTTCTGTTCATTTTTCAGAAGCACAATGGCTTGTTCAGCCACTTTCAGCGCTGTTTGCTGGTGCGCTTTGGTGCTGAGCTCCCCTGACTGGCGCTTCTCGTTGCCCAGCATATGCGTCGCATACATCACGCGCAGAATACGGCGTACCTTTTCATCAATCACCGACTCCTGCACTTTCCCGTTCTTTACCAGCGCCACAACCGTATCACCCAGAAAGAACTTGCTGTAGTTGATGTTCGGCATCTGGCCCAGGTCTGTTCCCATCTCAATGTCGGTGCCGTTGTTGATGGCTTCCATCGTATTATGCACAGCACCCCAGTCGCTCACCACCAGGCCCTTAAAGCCCCATTCCCCTTTCAGTATCTTGTTGATGAGGTAATCATTTTCAACGGCATACTGCCCGCGAAACTTGTTGTATGAGCCCATTACCGTTAAAACGCCGCCCTCTTCTACGGCCGCTTTAAAGCCGGGCAGGTAGATCTCGCGCAACGTACGCTCGTCCATCTCCACATTGATATCGGAGCGCCTGGTTTCCTGGTTGTTAGCAGCAAAGTGCTTCAGGCTGGCAGCTACCCCCTGGTCCTGCACTCCTTTGATGTAGCCTACCACCATTTTGGTGATCAGGTATGGGTCTTCGCTCAGGTATTCGAAGTTACGGCCGTTGAGGGGCGTGCGCATGATGTTGATGCCCGGCCCCAGGATCACGTCTTTGCCGCGGGCATTTGCCTCGCTGCCCAGTACGGCGCCAAACTGATAGCCCAGTTCCGGGTTCCAGGTAGCTGCCAAGGCTACACCCGTCGGCAGGTAGGTCGACGAATCGTTGCCGGCATTATCCAGCGCCCAGTCGCGGCCATGCTCCGGGCGTACGCCATGCGGACCGTCCGACATTATCATTTCCGGGATGCCCAGGCGGGGCACGCCACCGGAAGTAAAGGAAGAAGAAGCATGCAGCATACCTACTTTCTCCTCCAGCGTCATCAGCTTGAGCAGTGAGTCGATTTGTGCCTCATGCGTCATCAGGTTAGTGGCTTCGTTGCCTTCCGGGTTCTGCACTTTGTCGGTAGAAGAACAAGAGGCCGTAAAAAGCAGCACTGCCAGACTTCCTGCCAGCCCGAGGCCGGTTAATTTATTCGTCATTGTATGGTGGTTGTTAGTTGATACTTCAAGCAATTTACAGCAGCAAGTATGGCCGACCCATACTTGCTGTCACTATTTCACAGGTCCTGAAAAGCCGGCTTTCTGCTGCAAGGCCTCCAGAGCGCCCGCTAAGTATACCAGCGGCGCATTCCAGTTAATGGCAATTTCATTGGCGGCATAAGCACAGTCCGAGTCCAGGTACATCTCATCTGGGGATGCGGAGGTGTTGTAGCCCGGGCAATGGTCCTGCTGGTTGGCGCGAGCATTGGTGCCCCCCGACAGCAGCCCTGGCACCGGCTCCGCTATGCCATCGGCTATAGAAGGCCGGTGGTGCGGGTGCATGGTGGCTTTGTCGCCGTAGCCAGTCACAAACGAATACCCTACGGCATTGCGGCCCAGCAGGTAATCCAGGTTGGAAAGAGCTGCCTCGGCATACTTCTTCTCACCGGTCAGTTGGTAAGCCTCTAGCAGCACGATGCCTTCGTTCGCCGCCACGGAGCTGCTTCCCCAGATGTAATCGCTGGCTGATTTGCCCATCACCGTTCTGTAAGCGCGCGTGGACGTGCCCGCTATCAGTTCATCGGCAAAGTTCACCATGCGCTTCTTGATTTCAGGAATATCTTTTTTTGCCGCTGCTGTCAGGTTGTTGCTGTTCCGCAGCAGGGTATAGTAGCCCAGCAGTCGTACCTGTGGCCACGAAGGCAACGGCATCTTGTTATCTGGCAACATGTTCACTGCCTTGTAGTAGCTGTCATTTTTGGTGGTAGTATATAACTCCGCCGCTGCCCAGATAAACTCATCGCTGAAATCCCTATCCCCGTATCCCCCAGTTGTTATCTTCGGCTCATACTGTTTGTTGATGGCGTCCTGGTCGTAGACCATGTTCGGGTTCTTCTGCGCCCAGGCCCAGGCTTTGGTAGCAGCAGTTAAGCACGAGTCGGCCAGCCCCGGCAGCTCTTTTTCATAGTTGCGGAAGATGCGGCTGGCCTGCGCCGTAACTGCGGCAAAGTCGAGGGTGGCGGCTGTGCCTTTTTGTACTACGTAGCGTGCATTGGTGGCTTTGTCGGGCATCACCATGCCATCGAAGGCCGGGTTGGTTAGTTTGTTGTAAACGCCGCCATCGTTGGGGTCCTGCATGGCCAGCATCCAGCGCAGGTTCCACAGCACCTCATCCAGCAGGTCAGGCACGGCATTGCTGCTTTCAGGGATGTTCAGCTGCTGCGCTTTGTAATACTGCGGAAAATCCTCGTAAGCCGACAGCAGGGTGCCCGTACTGATGCCGCTGTTCACAATATACTTGTTATAATCGCCGGCATCATACCAGCCGCGTGGCGCCGCGATGATGGTGCCGGCAGGCCGCTCTGCCGAAGCGGCAGAAGGGTGTACCAGTACGTGATTGTCGGGGTGTCCGGCAGCACGGTGCCACTTGCCCGCATACTTCTCCGGCAGGTCCGTGGACATGCGCTGGTAGTAAAAACCTTTGATGGCAGCAGCAGCCAGTTTCCGGTGCACATCCGGCTCAATCTCAAAAGTATAAGAACTACCCAATGCCGGAACCTCAAGCACATAGGTGCCGGGTTTGGTAAAACGGCTGAAGTCTGCTATCCGGGTGGGCCTGCCTGACAGCTCTGCCTTTTTGGTGTCCGTTAGCTGCCCGGTATAAACGGTTTTGGAGCCATCGGCCGTTTTGATGTAAAACTTACCACCTTTGTTCTCCCCCACCACCACAGCCACTTTGGGCGCATTTGGGTAAAAACCGAGCTGGTTCAGGCGTATCTGTTCCTGCGCCGGCTGCTGCGTTGTGGTTTGTGCCTGTGCGCCCAAAGCCGAAGCGCAAAGCAACAACCCTCCAAGCGCCTTGTATAAAGTCTGCATACCGCATTATTTTTAGTAGTAGGCGAAGATAGGCATTCAGCGCAGCAACGGCAGGTATCAAATGTTTCTGATGTGGGCCCCGCGGGTTAAAACCAACAAATTCAGGAGTGTTTCAAACGTTTCCAGGATATGTTTAAGTAAGTATAACTGGACTATCTGGCGGTAGGATTGCTTTTACCTCTCATACAGATGAAGTCTCTGCCTATACTTGTTTCGCACATATACTTCAGCAATTGGCACATGCCAGTCTGGAGGCTCACGTTATACTTTATCACAGATTAACACCCGCGCCAGTTGGTTATACCTGCACAAAAAAAGAGACGCAACATTCTGCGTCTCTTATCTTACTTTATACTTGCTTAATGCTCTTACTTTCCGGCTACTGCTACGTTGGTTACAGCCGGCACCTTCTCTACTTTCTGCAGGACCAGCGCACCTACCCGGAAGCCCTGCTCCAACCCATTGTCGATGGCATCTTTGTAGTGGATGCCGCCATACATGCGGGAGATTGCAGCCTCCTGCGCCGCCTGGTGAAAAGAGGTGAACTGACGCGCTTTTAGGCCATAGCGCTCTTCCACGGTATCTGTAAAGTGAAAATTATCTCCCAAAAAGTGCGTTAATACCACTGCTGAAGCTGCTGAAACGGTAGAATGCCCGCTCAGGTATTCCGGAAAAGGCGGGGTTTGCAGCATCGGTTTCCAGGTAGGGTCCATGTACTTGCGGATGGCTGTTTCCGGACGGATGCGGTTGCTTCGGAACTTCTCGTCCCAGCAGCAGATAAAGCCGTCCATCAGCGCCACCGCCACAGTCGTATTAATCTGCATGGCGGCTGCAAAACTCTTGTTGGCCTGCTTGCAGGCAATGCCTGTGATGCCCATCCAGTGCGCTCCGGGCGAGATCTTTTTCATGCCCACCATCAGGTGTCCCTTATCCTGCAGGGCAAAGGGGTTGCAGTCCCAGAAGGCGGCAATCTGGTGGTGCTCTTCGGGCATGTTCTTCCCTTCTTCATACACCTGCTGCATCAACCTGTAAAATTCGGAGCTTTTGTTTGTGGAAAAAGCCACAGGCGGCACCGGTTTAAACTGCGAGCAGGAGTCCAGAGTAAAGGAGCGGATGGTGTTAAAGTAGGGCTCTACCGGCGGAAAGTAGCCCGGTGGCGTAGGATACCAGTTGCCATCCCCTTCTTTTGGGGTATAGCGCGGATAGTTGCTGATCTGGTTATACTTGTCGGCTTTGGCGTAAGCCAGCACCTGCTTGCTGATACTTTGCGCGTAACGGAGGGAGTTGTTCACCAGTTCCGCATCCATACCACTGGTGCGGCAGGAATCCAGAAAATGTTGCTCGTAGGTTTCCATCAGCGTGCCGGAAGGTTGCATCTTTTTAGCCGTTTCCATCATGGCCAGCAAAGCGCTCAGCTGGTAGGAGTAGTTGGATACCGCTGGTTTCTCTATTACCGGAAACTGGTTTAAGGCGCTGTGCATACTTTGGTAGGCACTATCGTTTTGCGCCACCACCTCGTAGCCGGCCAGGCAGGCATAGGCAAAAAAGCGGGCAGCCAAAGGCGGGTTGGTCACATCGTTTACCATCAGGTCAGTCATCTCTGCCGTTACCTGGCTAATGGCTTCGCTGCTGAACTGTGGCTGTGCCGGCTCCTGCTTCTGGCAGGCCGCCAACGCCACGACAGCAAATACTATGCATAACAGCTTTCTCATGGCTTTCTCATTTTATAAGCTTTCACGTCGCCTTGGTTGATGCCGAATAGCAGCGTGTTGTTTACCTGCACGATGCTGCGCACATCGCCTTTCAGGTGCAGCCCTGATTTGTTCTGCGGCACGTACGTGAAACCGCCCTTATCATCGCCCTGCAGCAGCACGCCGTAGTTAGCGTCATACTTGCCGAAGCGGAGACGGGCCTGTTTGATGTTGCCGCACAGCAGCAAGTCGGGGCGGCCATCGTGGTTATAGTCTATACTTTGGATGGCGTACACTGGTGAGAACTGCGCCTCTACCGGCAGCACCTGCTCTTTGAATTTGCCGCCTGCACCACCCGTAAAGTAAGCCGTCTTCAGGTAGTTAGCAGACAAATGACCGGCCCCTTTCAGTTCCTGCGGCGTAAAGATATCGTGTAGAGTGGCATCGGCGTATGCTTCGTAATTGGCAAAGCGTGTGCGTGTCATGCTGATCTGGTCCAGCAACTCGTCGCGCGTAACATACGGATAGCTCTTGCCCTGAATATAGCTACACAGGATGGGATCTACCGAGCCGTTGTCGTCGAAATCTTTGTAGTAAAGTTCGGCGGGCTCTTTGGCAGAGGCTTTTATCTGCGCGTTTATCCCCATGTTGCCCACCAACAGGTCCGGCTTTCCATCCTTGTTGAAATCACCCACGAGCAGCTTATTCCACCAGCCGCTGTATTTTTTGTCGAAGTATGAACTGGTCTTATCACTGAGTTTCCCATTAGCGTTTTTGAAAACCGTGATCGGCATCCACTCGCCTATTACAATCAGCTCCTGCTGCCGGTCTCCATCCAGATCATACCAGGCGGCATCTGTTACCAAGCCTAACTTTTGCAGCTGCGGAGCTACTGCGGCGGTCATGTCTTTAAAGTTGCCCTTTCCATCGTTTAACAGCAAATAGCTTTCGGGTGCTTCGGGGTAGCGGCCCGGTATCACGCGGCTGCCCACAAACAGGTCCTCAAAACCGTCGCCGTTCACATCGGCTGCGCGCGCGCAACTGGTGCTGGTGAGCATTTTTGGCAGGGCATCTGCCTGTTTGGTAAAGTTGCCTTTGCCATCCCCTAAGTATAAGCGGTCCTGCAGCAGGGCATCTTGTGGCATAAACTCGCCATAGCCGCCGCTGCTCACGTATAAATCCATTTTCCCATCTTTGTTGGCGTCAAAGAAGAGGGCATCCGTATCTTCGCTGTTTTTATCTGCTTCAAAAGCCGGTAGTTCTTTCTGTACAAAGCTTTTATTTGGCTGCTGTAAATACAGCACGGCTGCCTGCCCTCTGCTGCCACCAACAAACACATCTTCCAGCCCGTCGCTGTTCACATCGGCTTTCACCATGCAAGGGCCGGCAAACGACACGGGGTTTACCAGCAGCGGCTGGCGCTTAAAATCGTTTGTAAAACTTTGCTGCTGCTGCGTATATTTCACCGGCGATGGTACCTCTTCCAGCACAGGCTGCGTAGCTTTCGGAAATTTATACTTGCCGGTTGCTTCTTTTTCCTGCAGCGTCAGCACCTGGTCAGCCTTTATATCGCGCAGCACCTGCTTTTTGCCGCTCTGCCATACAATGCGTAGTGAATCTATACCTGCTTCGCTGCCCAGTCCGAAGTGCAGCACTGGCGACACACTAGACTCATAGCCGCGCGCGGGCATCTGCTCCTGGTACTGCTGCTGTCCGTTGCGGTAGAGCGTTACTTTGGCCCCGACTCCCTGTGTATTCTGCCCTGCTCCGGCCAGCTTCAGCTGCAGGTAGTGGTTGCCTTGTAACGTATTTGCCTGGTTCTGGTAGATGAAAGCTTCCTTGTTTATGTTGTTGATCACCAGGTCCAGGTCGCCGTCATTGTCCAGGTCGGCGTAAGCGGCTCCGTTGCTGTTAGAGGGTGTGTTGATGCCCCAGTCGGCGCCTTTATTGCTGAAACTCAGGTTGCCGTTATTTCGGAAGATGTAGTTTTTGACATTGGAGGATGGGATCTTGTTCACTACAGCCAGGATGCTTTTCTCATTCACGTTTCCGCTTTTGAAGAACGAGCTTTCATACTTGGTGAAGTCCATGTTGGTGAAATCGCGCAGAAAACCATTGCTCACGAACAGGTCTTTCCAGCCATCGTTGTCATAATCAGCAAACAGCGGCGCCCAGCTCCAGTCGGTATTGGAGATGCCCGTGAGCTGCCCCACCTCGCTAAAGGTACCGTCGCCATTATTTACATGCAGCATATTGCGCATGTACTGGTAGTATAATCCTGCCCGCAAATACATGTTAAAGCGTTCGTAGTTGTCGGGAGAAAAGAGCAGTTTCTGGCGGCGATTGTCTTCGGGCAACATGTCCAGCGCAAAAATGTCCGGCAGGCCATCGTTGTTGATGTCCGAGACCTCATTGCCCATCGAGTACAAAGAAGTATGCCCTATACTTTGCTGCAGCTTGTCAGTAAAGGTGCCATCGCCATTGTTGATGTACAGGTAATCCGGGGCAGAGTAATCGCTGGAAATGTAAATATCAGGACGGCCATCGCCGTTCATGTCGGCTATGCCTGCCCCCAGCCCGTAGGTGAGCGGCGAACCGGCCAGACCTGCCTGATCCGACACATCCGTAAAATGCCCTTTGTCGTTGCGGAACAGCTTAACGCGCATGTTCGGCTCTTTTTGCCGCAAGATCTGCTGGTAGGCCATATCATCCAGGTTGTTGAACTGGATGGGATTGTGGTTGAGCAGGAACATATCCAGGTCATTGTCCTGGTCGTAATCGAAGAAGCTGGCGCTGGTACTGAAAGAAGCGTCTGCCAGGCCAAACTGCTGCGCCTGCTCTTCAAACTTAGGCACGCCAGCCGAGTCGGCCCCCATGTTAATGAAAAGCTGGTTGACCCGTGCCATGGCCGGCATATTGCCTGAATAGCACACGTACAGGTCCAGCTTGCCATCGCCGTTCACATCGGCCATTGTCACGCCGGTTTTCCAGGTGTTGGCTCTGCCAGCCACTCCGGCAGGTAGCGTCACATCCTCAAAGCGCATATTGCCCTTGTTCAGGTATAACCGGTTGTCTACCATGTTGCCGGAGAAGTATAAATCGTCCAGACCGTCGTTGTTCACATCGCCCACAGCTACGCCCCCTCCGTTATAGAAGTACTGGTACATGAGGATGTTGCCGTAGGGATTCTCCTTTAGCGTATTGCTGAACGACACGTTGGTCTCGGAGGCGGGTAGCAGGCGGAAAAGGGTGTTGGCAGGCGGCGTGTCTGTTACAGTGGCGGCACTTTTATCTTCTTTTGCCTTGTCGTTTTTACAACCAGGCAGGAAAATAGTACTTAGCCCTATGCACAGCACCAGGAAACCAGATTTAATGGACTGCATTTTTCAGATTATTTTACTCTTAAAAGTAAGTAATTAGGCGCTAACTGCCAAAAACAAGCTTTACCTGCTGATTTCATGCAATTAGCCGAGTTTAACGAAATGAAATCAGCACTGTAGCATTGATCTCAGGAGCGCTTACTTGGCCTGCCGTTGTGCTCTTAAAAGGATTTTACGCACTGAAAAGTTGCATCTTATACTTGGGATTTCTGATTATTGTACAAGCTTATACTTAATATTTCACTATTTTAACAGCGCGGCTCCCTTTGCTGGTAGTGATGATCAAAGTATAAATGCCTTTGGCCAGTTGCTGCCCCAGTGTGCAGCGGCCGCTGCTCGTTCCTGCTGTTAGTTCAGCCCCTGTTATACTTATGATCCGATAGCTGAAAGGCACCTCAGACCTCACCTGTAGGGCCATGGTGAAGGGGTTTGGCCAGTAAGTAAATGTCACCACCAAGTTGTCCTCCAGCCCGGTCACAGCACAATCGGTTTTGCCAGTGTTTCCGCCTACGCACGTGTTACATTTATCTATGTAAGCTGCGCCGCCTAACACGCTATTACAGTCGTAGCGGTCGCCGTACACAATGCCGCGGCCGGAGGTGGCCACATACAGGCGGCCATACACGCGCGGATCACCTGTGATATCGTTTACGCCTCCAAACTGGTGCTGCTCATCGTTGATGCGCATCCAGGTAGCGCCAGCGTCATCAGACCGGAAGTACCCTGCCTCATTGTTCACCTTTCCGGCAATGTATACGGCCGGATGCGTGCTGCCCGGCGCTGCCTTTCCGAAGCCTGTTTTTACTGCCTCCTGCACATTGGCCACCTTTACAAAGCTGCTCCCTGCATCCACGGAGCGAAACAGCCCCGCGCCCGGATTTGTCAGCCACAGTTCCCCTTCTACTCCAGGCACCGCCTTCACAGAGGCCGCCCAGGTTTGCCAGCTTGGCACCGATTTCATACCGCCGGCACCTGCTGCAAATGACGCACCGCCATCTTTACTGACCAGCACTTTGCCATCTTCGGCATCATACAAGTATACTTTTTTGGCGTTCACCCGATCAGTCTCCGGCTTCAAATCGCCTTTTGCTACGCCCGCTGCACTTTTCCAGGTAGTTCCGTTGTCTGCAGAGTAAAAGATTCCGGCAGCTCCGTTTGGTGACCAGATCACCGTCTTGCCATCAGCTGTAACAGCGATGCTACCGCCGCCGTTCGTGTCGGCCGGCGCGCTACCAAAAGCTGTCCAGGTGCGGCCGCCATCAGCGGAATAGGCGCCGTACTTACCCGAGGCGCTGTTGTAGGTGCGCACCATAAAAGCAGGAACCTTGGCGGCAAAGTCGATGCTGTTGTTCGTGCCATACGACGGCGCCAAGCGACCAGCAGCAGGGGAAACACCCAGGCTGTCGTGCACAAAGCCATCTATATCGCCTAGCGCGCTAACCAAGTGCGCTCCCGCAGATGGACTTAGCAGCTCCAATGGCACCGTCTCCTCCAGCCCCTTGTTTTGGAAAGTCCATGTTACTGGCTTGTTTTCATCTGAAGCAAGCAGGTTCCGGGTCTGAAACACGCCATACCCCGTTATAAACCAGGCGCTGTTCGGATTAAAAGGGTCGAAGGCAATATCGCCAATCCAGTGCGGCTTGGAAGTGGCCGCATATGGTGCCAGTGAATAGTCCCAGGTTGCAGAAGCAAGTATAGGTTTCCAGGTAGTGCCGTCATCTGTGCTGCGGTATACTTCATCACCCGGCCACCAGCGGTCCAGCGTCGAGACAAGTAAGGTGCCGGGATGCTGCGGATCAAGCGCCAGCCCGGCAAAACCGCCCTGCCCTTCCGGTGGGCTGATGTTGGTCCAGTTACCGGTGCTTGTGTTGAGCTTCCATACTGCCCCGGCCGTGACATTATTTGGGCCGGGCCCATTGGCGTAGGTCAGGTACAGGGTGCCATCCGCTGCCTGCGTTGCATGGTGCGGCATGTTGCCAGTTGGTTGTCCGGGCACGGTCTGCCATGTCTCCCCGCCATCAGTGCTCCTGTACAGGTTAGTGCCAGTCTGTAATACCCCCGCATAAATTGTTAGAGTAGCTGCTCCTGCCGTGCCGCTCGCCTGATCGAACAGCACAAACGAAATTCCGCCGGAACCTATCGGCGACGTGGCAACTGGAAAGGAAGTGACTTTGCTCCAGCTGGCACCATAGTTCGTGCTTTGCCAGAGGCCGTCGGTGCTGGTCCCTAGGTATAATTTGCTACCCAGGTTGGGGTCTACCTGCAGGCGCTCGCCGGTAGAGCGGCCATCTTCGTTGCCCCCGAGTTTAATGGGTAGTTCTGTTTTCGTCCAGGTACTGCCTTTATCAGTAGAGGCAAGTATGGCGCCTGGTCCGGCCCAGGATTGCGTGTAGAGGCCGGTGGCCAGGTATACCCGGTTCGGGTCTGTCGGATCAGTGGCCAGACTGAGCACCCCTGTATTATCCTGTTCGCTTCTTCCTAACTGGTCTGTTAAAGGTATCCAGGTACTGGTCGCGGCATCCCACCGGTAGGCGCCTCCCACGTCTGTCCGGGCGTAGAGCAGGTCTTTTTCAGCCGGATTAAAGATGAGTCCCGATACAAAGCCGCCGCCCTGTATCTGCACGTTTTGCCAAACGTAGCTGCCAGGTGTTTGAGCGCTACTTTTAGTGCCTTCGAAACAACAAACAAGCAATAGTAAAAAAGCAAAGTAGTGGTTCTTCATAGAATGAAATAAATTAATTCGGGCAACTGCCATGTATATTGATACTGAGGCATTTATATTTATGGGTTAAACACAGAAGCGCTGCAGCTTTGAGCTGTTGTGTTAACTTCCATCAGCTTTACCTGCCGGATTTTAGCTCAGATAAGTTCTGCGCCTATTTCTTTACTACTTTCACCACAGCCCTTTTTTGATCTACCTTCACCATGTATACCCCGGCTGCCAGGCCAGCAAAGGAAATTATACCTTTTGTGCCGCTTACTTTTTGCTGCTTCACTATTTTCCCTTGCACATCGTATACCGCCACTTCTGCCATTGGGCGCTCACCGCTGATAACGATGTTGTCCGTTACCACCGTTGGGTATACTATAAAAGCTGGTCTCTCCGCTTTGCTGCCCCACAAGCCAGTTGGCACCGAAGGTGTAGTAGCCGTATCCTGCCTTTCATAATTGCTCAGGTCCGGCATTTCATCCAGCGTAATCACATACTCGCTGGCAAACATCTTTTTCCACAAGTTAAGCGCGTTATACTTGCTATCTTCGGTGTAGCCTCCGTACCAGGGCATGTACCACGACCAGGCCGCCCCGTCCTGCACCAGGTTCTCTACATCCGGGAAAGAACCTGTTTCGCTCAGCGTAAGCATCTTTTTGCCGCCATAGCGGTTATTCATATCGCTGAACTCCAGCGTTTGCGAGCTGTGATCACCGTCTTTATACAAGTCGCGTCCTACAATGTCCACGTATGCATCCCCTGGATACCAGGCATCATCATTGGGCTCGCGCGTCCAAACCCAGATCAGGTTGTGCAGCCCATGATAGTTTACCATACGGTCGTACATCAGGTGCCACAGGGCTTTTAACGGCTCCGGTCCTTTCGCTCCCCACCAGAACCAGCCACCCGCCGCTTCATGCAAGGGTCGCCAGATCACCGGCACATGCTGGTCCTGCAGTTCTTTCAACAGACCCGCTGTGTAGTCAATGTCGGCGAGCATGGCTTTGTATTCCGCTGAGCTCGGGTCAGAGACTTTGGAGATATCGAAGGAGGTGCCGTCGGGCTTTGATTGATTCTTAGTGTAAAACTCTTCTGTGGTGCGGGACGGGTCGCGCCAGTGCCACATCATAGCCGGTATGCCGTTGCGGCTGTACCAGGTTTTGGCATCGTTTATGGGCGTTTTGTCATTGTACCAGGTATACCCCCTGCCGGTGTGCATGAAGTCGATCCCCAGTAAAGCAGGTTCTTTGCCAGTCTTTTCCTTCAGCCAGTTTGACTCGTCAAAGCTGTTGAGCGTCATCACGCCGGAGATGATCTTGTCGCCATAGTTATCCAGCAGGAAGTTGTACAGGGCCTTTGCCTCTTTTGTGGGGTCCGGCGTTACCAGGGTCTGGTTCAGCTTAAACCGGTCGGCGTCTTTTACTTTTTCAAACGTGATGTAGTCGATGTTGATCCACCCCCAGGACTTGGTGATCTTCGCCTGCAGCTTGCCAGCCGGCAGCTTTTGTGCACTCACCAGCTGTAACATGCTATACTGGTCACATTTCTTCACCGAAAAGTCCAGCGTATTTCCGCCAATCTCAAATGTGTTTACCTTATCGCCACCAGGAGCAGCTACCTGTATGTAGATGTTGTAAAAACCTGCTTCCGGAAGCGTGACATCAAAGGTGAGGCTACCCTCGCTCTGCGCCACGTAATAGCCGCCGGAGCAGGTACCACACGCCTGCTTTGCTGCACCTTCGGCAAGCGTAGCGTTCTCCGCCTCATACTTCTGGGCAAAAACTTGCGCCGGGATCAGAAGTATAAGCAGTAAGCAAAGTTGTCTGTAAAAATGTATCATCCTAAAAATAAGTAGAAAGAAAAGATGCCTTGCGGTGAATCAACCAATGCATGTAAAGTACCGAAATGTAAAGCAGGCCAGGTATTAAACTAAAAAGGAAGGGCTGTTACCCTTCCTTTTTAGTTTGTCAGTAAGTATGGCTACCGCAATCCGAAATCATCCACGTAGATCGTGTTCGGGTTAGTACCATAGTTCTTGATGTATAACTCCGCCAGACCGCCTGATACGTCTCCCAAGGAACTAATGGGAATTTCGATCAGCTTATACTCTCCAGCCTTTACATCAAACGGCACATCAGCCAGTGAAGCGCCTGCGGCGTTCTTCACCTGTATGGCAACACGGCTGTCGCTTGCTCCGCCACGCACGTACAGCACAAGCGTAGAATAGCCCTGCAATACATTTGCACTTTTAGGGTGCAGTTGCAAAGCACCGTAGCCATCGTTATATTCTATTTTGATAGCATTGGAGCCGTTGTTTACGTTAGTGGTGTCATCCATTACTTGAGCCGTTGTACCCCAGCCGCCCCACTTCTCCCACTTATTGCTAAGGGCATCCTGGTAAATGTACTCTGTAATGTCCGGTCCTGCTGTTCCAATTTTTGCCTGCTTATCTGTCTTCACCGTAAAACCTGACTTTGTAATAAGCGACAGCACGCCAGTTTCAGCATCAGCAGGCACCAGCAGCACTAGCTGCTTCGCGTTTTGCGCTACAAAAGATGATACGGTAGCGCCGCCGGTAAATACAATTGATTTTACCTGGTCCAGCTCACTACCGCTTATCGTCAGATAGTTTCCGGCAATAACAGGCTCTGGTGTTACGCTGGTAATTTCAGGTAAGATAATTGACACTTTAGCGTCTGTCGCCACCACGTAATCTTTTACGGTAGTTAGCGTCAGGGCTCCTTTTTTGGCATCCATTGGCACCTTTACCACAATTTGATTAGCCGATTGGCTTACAAACGTACTGGCTACTGCGCCGCCCTGGAATGCAATGCTTTTCACCAGGTCCAGGTTTGTCCCACTGATGGTCAGGTTTTGACCCGGATCTACCGGTGCCGGAGAAAGCGAAGTGATCGCAGGCAGGATAATGTTCAGCTCCAGACTGCTTGTAACCTGCACACCAGAATGTGCTGTCAACTTCAGCACTCCCTTCGATGCATTATCGGGCACTGTCACTACAATCTGGTTAGCAGACTTACTTACAAACTTCGTTGCTACGGCTTCGCCAACACCTACAAAAGTAATTTTGTCAACCAAGTTTAGATTGGTACCTGTAATCGTCAGGTTGTCGCCGTGCTTTACGGGGTTAGGAGCCAAGGCCGTTACGGCAGGCAGCACCAGTGTCAGGTCTTCGTCTGTGGTTACTTCCACTCCAGACAGTGCCACCAGTGTCAGTTTTCCCATTGAGGCATTATCCGGCACCTTCACCACAATCTGCGTTGGCGTCTGGCTTACAAAAGTAGTTGCTATTGCATCGCCCACGCCTGTGAAATGTATTTCCTTCACCAGGTCCAGGTCAGTCCCTTTTATCGTCAGGTTTGCACCGTTGTTAATCGGGTTTGGTGACATGGAAGTTGCTTGCGGCAGGACTACTTCCAGCTCGTTTTCCGTTTCCACGGCTACCGGGTCAGTGCCGCCGCCAAGTATAAGCAGTGTGCCGGTCTTCGCCGTCATTGGCACCTGCAGCACCAGCTCAGTCGGTGTCTGGTTTACAAAGGTATCAACTGTATCCTGGCCGAATACCACTCCTTCTACCCAAGTAAGCTTGGTACCAGTCAGCGTAATATTAGTGCCTGGCTTGGCTTTTTCGGTCATGGAGGTAATGGTGATAGGCACATTAAAGCTCAGCACCGTTTTAGAGATTACCTTCTCCCCGCCTGTCACATCCAGCGTTACTTTGCCTTCCATGGCTTCCTGGGGCACAATCATGCGGATCAGGTCTGAGGTTTGCTCAATAAAATCGGCCTTGTTCACGGTTACGCCCGCCAGCTCCACAGCCTCTACTTTGTTCAGGTTGTGGCCTATGAAGCGGATTTCCTCGCCGTGCTGCACACCCGTTGGGCCAAAGCTAAGCAGTTCTACCTGTCCTGTGTTCGGCGTAGCATCATCGTCATCGTTACACGACACCAAAATGCCAAACGATAACACCAGGCACAACAGCAGGAGTAGCTTCAGGTTATAGAAATTTCTCATGTTTATATCTCTTAAATAATTTTTATTTAGCTGTTTTAGGTACCACGCGCATGTTATCCATCGCGAAGTTGGTGTTTACAGGAAGTGGCCCATGGAAAATGAACGACACGCCATAACCGGCCGGGTTGTAGGCAAAATCGTGGTTGCCCGCTAGGAAGTCCTTGAAAGGAATGCTCACCGTCTCCCACTTTCCACCGGTGCTCACATTTGGTTTCCAGTTATAGTAGATGTCGTTTCTTTCAGCACTCATGTTGTTGCCCATGTACATGTGCATCTCAGCACCGGTTAAAGGAGCCAGTGTGTTGATCTCAAACTTCAGTACATAGTCTCCTGGGTTAGCAAAAGCTGCCTGCGGGATATTTTTGGTCTCTTTTGTTACATCGCTTGCAGTAGGGGCCACCCAGAATTCAGCATAAGGGTATGCATTCAGGTTTTTATTGAAGCGAAGGAACTTGCCGTTGATAGGCTTGATATCCGCATCAGTGGTTTTGACGTAGTCGGCACCAGTCCAAAAGCCGGAAGTAGATTCATCGAAGCTGGCAATGATGTTGCGGTTATCGCGGAACCAGAAGCCCGATTTTGTCTCGCCAAAGTTGGTCGTAACCGTAATCGGACCAGGTTCGGCGCCTTCGGGTACAGTAACCTGTATCGCATCATCCTTTATGTCTACAATAGTACCTTCAACGCCGCCAGTGAACATGACGGTAGCCGGCTCATAGAAGTAGTTGCCCATGATGGTTGCCACTTCCCCTGTGTTCACATACTCACTTAACATACCCGTAATCTCCGGCTCATGAATATCTACCACAAAGTCATGCATCAGCGAATCTCCGTTGGCGAAGACAAGCTTTATCTGGTTGGTGATGTCCGTTGGAATATCTGTTGGTACGCGGGTGATAATAGAGGTATTGGTGATAAAGGTTGGGGAAAGCGACCCCTGCAGGTCGTTAAACCAGATCTCGCGGGCATCCTGCAGGTTCTCACCAATGATGGCGATCATGGCACCCTGCCCTGCCTTTGCCAGCAGCGAGTCAGATGCTGATGGCCTGGTTACCCGAATGTAGCTGATCATAGGCTTCCCACCGTTCGGGAGATCCTCATCTCCCGAACAGCTTGAAAACACTCCCACCATCGCAAAAGCGAAGAAGAGGAATAACAATGATTTATAATTCAATTTCATATAAAAGTTCTTTTTTAATGCGTAAACGACCATTGTTATTTGCCAAAATCATAAGGAACCGGCTCGTCCCGCAGCCATGGCGCCTGGCTTGCTTCGGCAGCCGGGATCGGAAGCAGGAAGTTACCTGAATTTGCCGTAGCTGTTCTTTCAGCGAACCATGAGGTCTTTATAAAATCCCATGAGGTAGGGTTTGGCATGCGGTTCGGATGCACGACAAAGAGGCCGCGGTCCTGGCTGTTGATAATGTTATAGGCTCTTTCCGGATTGAAGTAGTGAATGCGTACCAGATCATACCAGGCCAGGCCTTCCATAGCAAACTCCTTCATACGCTCATGAAACACATCCTCCCAGGTCAGCGGGCCTTCCAGTGGAGCGACACCGGCTCTTTTGCGGATCACGTTTACATACTCTAATGCTTTCGCATCGCTCGTAGACTCTCCACTTCCGATCACGGCATCGGCATAGATCAGGTACATTTCGGCTAAGCGCAGCATGTACGTATCATTCGGATAGCGCTGCGCCGCAGCCTGACCTCCCAGGTCAGCAGCCTTGCCTACCACATACTTTTTGATGTTGGCAAAGCTATTATCGCCTGTGGTAGCCGGAGCCGGAAAGATCAGCTCTTGCTCTTTCTGGTTACCATCGGCATCTCTAACGGTTTGCGAGATCTCCGGGTAATGGAAGCCGGGCAGCATATACGTTGCTTTGAGCCGGGTATCATTAGTAAAACCATCTTCAAACAAGCCATCATAGAGGCTCAGCTGCCACCAGGAGGCGCTCAGGTCACCGCCCCAGCCATCGCCGTTGGCAATGTCGTTGCTATAAGTGATCTGCGACACCATGGTATTGGCATAGCCATAGTTAGTAGTGTACACCCACTGCTGCTCAAAAAGCGACTCAGCATTGTTGTCGTATGGGAACTTAAAAAGATCAGCATAGTTTGCCAGCAGCGCATTACCACTCATAGTAATTACTCTTTCGGCATACTCCTTTGCTTTGTCGAGGTACTCCTGGTTCATGCTACCGCCTACTCCAGCTCTGGTCAGGTACGTACGGGCCAGCATTCCCTCAGCCGACCACTTGGTAACTCTGCCGGGCTGTAAAGGAGTAGATGGAAGATTTTCAGCAGCATAGAGGTAGTCTCGTGTAATAAATTCCCACACGCTTTCCACGTCATTCCGCTTCACCTGCGGCGAATTAAGCAGGTCTACGTTGTTTTCGATGATAGGCACCGGGCCATAGTTCATCACCAACATAGCGTATGCAGTAGCACGCATAAAGCGGGCTTCGGCAATAACATGCTTCTTGATCGCATCAGAAACGCCTGCGCCGGCATAACGCTCTACGTTTTGGATGAGCGTATTCGACTGGCCCACTACAATCCAGAAAGCACGGTACGCCTGGCTGTTTGACGTTGAAACTTCTGTGGTATTAAATAATACGTCGTCGCGGTATCCCCAGGCACGGAAGGTTGTACCTGCGCGCAGGTCTCCCAGCGCCCAAGAGGCCTGATCTACATAGTCTTTCCACACTACACTGTAAAGGGGGGCTGATGCCGCCAGCAGCTGGTCATCAGTTTTAAAGAAGTTGGCATCTACCAACGTATCCTGTGGCGGCCTCTCCAGGAATTCCTTGTCACAGCCCGAAAAAACGGACATGGTCAGAAGCGCGCCTACATATAAGAATTTATTTTTCATGTTGCTTTTTGCGTTTTAATTAAAAATCGATCCCAACGTTTACAGAGTAAACCGGTGTGAGCGGGTAACGTCCGTAGTCAACGCCGATTGCAGCACTTCCGGTGGTTGCATTGGCACCTACATAAGACCCAACTTCCGGGTCATAGCCTGAATAATGTGTTAAGGTGTACACGTTCTGGGCGCTAACTCCAATTCTGGCTCCTTTGATATACTTAAGTTTATCTACCGCAACGCTAGGCAGGTTGTAGCTTAGGGTAACGTTCTTCAATCTTAAGTAAGATCCGTCCTCTACATACTTGTCTGTGTGGCGCTGGAAGTTGTTGTTCTTGTTACCTCCTGACATGCGGGCCACAGTAGTTTCCGGGTTCGAAAGGAATGGACGCAGGTGATCCGGATCATCGTCACTGTAGGTTACTCTGGCATAATCGAAAGCACCTATAAACAGGTTACGGCCCAGGTTGATGTTGTTCGGGTTCGTGTTTTCGTTGCGCAGGTAATTGTAGATGTCGTTGCCGGACTGGCCGGTGATCAGCACGCTCAGATCAAAACCTTTGTAAGAGAAGGTGTTGGTAAAACCAGCGGTAAAATCTGGATAAGGATTGCCAATAAAGGTCTGGTCTTCACCAGTGATGATTCCGTCACCGTTGATGTCCTTATACTTCACATCACCTACCCAGATGCTGTTCTCAGCAATAGGGAACTCGTTGCCATTGTTATCAGCTGGCAAAGCGCTGTTCTCCAGCTCTTCTACCGACTGGAAGATGCCTTCCTCTACATAACCATAGAACAACCAAGGTGCTTCGCCAACAACTGTTCGCTGCGTCCAGTTATTCATCCACCAGTTGATCTTGTCGATCTGGCTGGTTTCGGTGGTTAAGCTTTTCACCACTGTTTTGTTATGCGACAGGTTGAAATTAGAGGACCACTTGAAATCAGCATTATCGATGTTTATCGTGTTCAGGCTAAAGGTCCAGCCTTTGTTCTGTAAGGAGCCGATGTTAACACTAGGCGGGTTGATGGCGCCATTACCGTTTGTGCCCATGTACCATGGCAGCGAGCTGTCCATGATCAGGTTATCGGTATTCTTAATATAATAGTCAGCCTCTAACTGCACGCGGTTCTCAAACAAACCCAGGTTAACACCAAAGTTGTTGGTCTTGGTCTCTTCCCACTGGAAGTTAGGGTTTGGATAACGGCTGGCAATGAAGCCAGTTCCCCACGGAGTAGGTCCGGGCGACAAGGTACCGTAAATTGCGCCGCTGCCACCCTGGTTACCTGTTAAGCCTATTTCGTAGCGAAGTCTGAAATCACTTACGAACGGAACCTGGAAGAAGTCTTCTTCCGACACACGCCAGGCAGCTGACAAAGCGGGGAAGTAACCCCATCTGTTTTCAGGACCGAAGTTAACAGAACCGTCTGCACGGAAAGTGCCTGTTACTACATACCGGTCGTTGAAGTTATAGATCACCCTGCCCAGGTAAGACTCCATTGCCCAGTCGCCGTGGCCACCATTGGATACACTGGTCAGCACATCACCCGCGTTCAGATCAATCACATCATTGGTCTGAAAACCACGTCGTTCACCGGAAAGATTCCTCCAGTTTGACTCTTGTGCTTCATGTGATGCCATCAGATCAAAGCTGTGTTGGCCAAACTTTCTTTTGTAGGTCAGCATCTGGTTCCAGTTCCAGTAAGTATTCAGGCTGTTATTGTTATTCAATACAGCTACTGCGTTTTGCTGGTAACCAAACTGGTAGGTCGGCAGGAAATAGGTAGAATTTGAGAAATTTACATTGCCGTTGAAAGAAGTATTAAACTCGAGGCCGTCCAGTATCTTAAAAAATACGGTTCCACCGCCCAGTAACTGCCTTCTGGTCAAATCATTTTGCGTGATATTGGCCAGACCAATTGGGTTGGGTGGCGAAAACTGCTCGGCAGTGTTAGTTGCTGTTACCACACCACCGCCATACGTACCGTTCAGGTTCCGAACCGGGATGTGAGGAGCCAGCTGAATGGCTCTTGTAATGATGTCTGACTGAGTGGTAGAAAGGCTCTCATCTGTTTGAGCATAGTTGATGTTTGTCTGAAACCGCAACCACTCTTTTGCCTTGTTATCTAAGTTTAAGCGAAGCGAATAGCGGTTGAAGCCTGAGCCAAGCGCTATACCATTCTGGTCTAAATATTCACCTGACAGGTAGTAAACTGTTTTGTCGCTACCACCGCTGAGGCTTACCTGATGCTTTTGCATCGGAGCGCTCTGAAACAGTTCATCCTGCCAGTCTGTACCGGTACCTAATAAAGAAGGGTCCAGAAAGTCTTCGCGCACGTTACCACCTGCTATGGCCTTATACTCATTGTCCATTTGGGCATATTCGCGCAGGTTCATCACGCTAAGCTCTTTCGGAGCGGTCTGGATACTATAAAGGTAAGCGTAATTGATCTTTATCTCGCCTGCCTGGCCACGCTTAGTGGTAATCAGCACCACGCCATTAGTTGCTCTGGAGCCATACACTGCCGTAGCAGAGGGACCTTGCAAAATTTCCATACTAGCAATATCCGCAGGGTTCAGCGTAGACAATGGGTTAGATCCGGAAGGAGAAGTAGAACCGGCGATCTGCACCCCGTCAATCACGTAAAGCGGCTCATTTGACCCGCCAATCGTGTTAATGCCTCTGATGTTAACCGAAATACCACCACCTGGCGCACCAGTGTTCTGGGTTACATACACACCAGCCGCACGGCCCTGAATGGCTTGCTCGATGGTAGTGTTTACCGTTTTGTTGATGGCCTCAGATGTGATGGTTGTCTGGGCACCCGTTACATCGCTCTTTCGTACCTCGCCATATCCTGTTACCACTACTTCATCCAGTAATTTTTGGTCCGGAGCAAGCGCCACATTTATTTGGGAACGGCCGTTTACCGGCACTTCCTGCGATTTGAAACCGATGTACGAAACGATCAGCACCGCATCATCAGCGGCCTGCACTGTAAAGTTGCCATCCACATCGGTGATAGCACCGGTAGAAGTTCCTTTAACACTAACACTTACCCCAGGAAGGCCTGTGTTATCAGCGGCAGAGGTGATTTTGCCTTTTATTGTTTGCGGTGTTTGTGCAAAGCTGGCAAAGCTTTGTAGCAACAAAATGGCTAACAGCACAGAAACCATCCGCCATTTGTTCAAGAAATTCAAAACAGGATTATTTCCCGAATAATCTCTGTAATAGTACAAATATCTCATAAAATCTTCTTAGGTTTTTGAATAAAGTAAAATTGGTTTAGTTAGTATTTTTTAGTGCTTCATCGTTTATTTCGGGTATTGTTTGATGTTTCTGATTTATGCATTACCTAACGTTGTAATCAGCAAGCCAAGCGAGGTTTAAACTTCGTCGTGCATCCATTCAAAGTATACATGTTTTATATATTTGAGTAATCACTTATCGCCTCGCCAACACCGTAAAAATTGGTTCTCCATCAGAACATCTTCAATAACACTGGTTGCTTTCCCTCTAAAAAGGAGTGTTATACTTGTTCAGGCTCCCTCAACCTTGAATTCTGCTCTGCCTCGTAACGCTGCCTTCATTCTGGTAAGTTCAACTCTTGCCGGAACACCAGCTTAACAGCTTTCACTTTACTTCTCTTACAGGAATAAAGCGTAGTTGTTCTTTAATCAATGCAAGCTATCCTGGAACAAATATAACGATTTATACTAGCAACGGATACACAAAGTAGTAATACAAAATTATCAATTCTTAGCAGTAAGACGCTAAAACAGCAATTATGCAGCTCCTGTTAAACTTCGAAGTTCTTACAATTAATCATTGCAGCAGCTATATAGCCCTTTGTTGCGGCTTCCAGTTGCCGTTATATTGTATAGTTCTTGATTAGCAGTTTTACATCATACTTCTGCTATTTTAATAACACCATTTATATGCTATAGCACATTTTGCTTGCATAAGTATCTTTACAAATTATGCCTTGGGGCTATTGTTGTATGAAATGGTTTTGGCTTCAAAGCATAACTGGTGCGAACGAAGCCTTATTATTACAACCTAAATGTACCAAAGGAAAGGATTAGATGAGGGTATAATTTGTTTCAGACTAGTGGCTATAATGTTAACAGCACCTGAAGTACAGGCTTCTATTAGCTAAAAACGGCGAATGATATGAGTTGGTGCTGTGCTAAAGGAGCAGAGGCTAAGGGTAGCCATTCATGATCTTTAGGGTTGAAACAGCATGGATAGCAAACAAAACCTCAGAGGATTGGACACACAAAATGCGTCCGATCCTCTGAGGTACCTGGTTTTGAAATGCTTCTGATCAAGGTCTATCGTATCGGGCAACTCAGACTGTCCTGAGCACCGCTCCTCGTTATCACTGCTTAATGCAACTTGACTTTCCGCTAGCTATAGTTCTCTTATCCAGATGTTGCGGTACTGCACGGGGTTGCCGTGGTCCTGCAGGGTGATAGGTGCTTTGCCGTGTTGCTTATACTCCGGCAACCCGATATACTCGGTAGGTCCTTTGACCTCCACGTTGTTTTGCACCAGCACACCATTGTGCAGCACGGTTACGCGGGCAGGAGTAAAAACAGAGCCATCTTCTTTGAAGCGCGGTGCCGTATAGATGATGTCATACACGTTCCATTCGGTTGGCTTGCGCGTGACATTTACGAGCGGCCGGTGCTGCTTATAGATGCTGCCTGCCTGTCCGTTGGCGTACGTACGGTTATTGTACGAATCAAGCACCTGCACTTCGTAGCGGTCCTGCAAAAAGATACCGCTATTGCCTCGTCCCTGGCTTTCGCCTTTCACTTCGTCGGGCGCGCTCCACTCAATGTGCAGCTGAAAGTCCTGGAAATCTTTTTTAGTGGAGATATCGCCTTTGCCCACTGTAAAAGCATTGTCCTTCACGGGCCATTTAGCTTCACTGCCTTCGCTCTTGGCTTTCCACTGCGACAGGTTCTTGCCATCAAACAAAACGATAGCATCGGCAGGAGCAGCGGTGCCGACGCCTGGCGTTACCACACGCACTTCCGGTTCCCAGAACTCAGTCATTTCAGGTTCCATCTTGGGCGGCTTTGGGGTGTTCTGGGCCTGCGTTTGGGTGTAAGCGCACAAGCCTACCGCTACTGTTGCCATTAAGGCTTTTTTAAAAAGCGTCCTGTTCATCTGTTCCTTTTAAATTTTATGAAGGCCGGTGAAGTATACACTGGCAGTTGTAAATTATTTTTTTAGATTAATACGTATAGTCGCTGGCGCCAGTCCTTCGGAAGTAGCTGTCAGCTTTACCTCGCCGGCTTCCTCCTGCGCTTGCACAATGGCAAGGGCTTTGCCGTTGAAAGCCTTACGGGAGTTGCCTTTAAATGACTCCATACTTGTCTCCAGGCCATTGTCCACGCCGGCTATACTTGCCTTGCCGTCCAGTTTGAACTGCACCAGGTTATTTGCATTCGGCACCTCTACCCCATCTTTGTCTACAATGCGTACCGTCACAAACGACAGGTCTTTGCCATCTGCTTTGATACTGCTCCTATCGGCTTCCAGTATGATTTTAGCAGGTGTGCCGGCCGTTTTGATTTCCTGCGTCAGCACCTCTTTGCCATTCTTCCGCGATACGGCACGTAAAGTTCCAGGCACAAACTTCAGGCGCCACATCACGTGCAGGTCATCGCCTTGCTTCTTTTTAGTACCCAGCGACTTACCGTTCAGGAATAGCTCTACCTCATCGGCGTTGTTGTAATAAGCCCAAACATCGATCGTTTTGCCGGGTTCCCAGTTCCAGTGCGGAAATACATGCAGCACCGGCTCATCTGTCCATTCGCTTTTATACATGTAGTAGGTGTCTTTCGGGAAACCGGCCAGGTCTACCACCCCAAAGTAGGAGCTGCGGGCTGGCCACTCATAAGGCGTTGGCTCGCCAATATAGTCGAAGCCCGTCCAGATATACATGCCGGAGAGAAAGGGATACTTCTTGATTTCTTTCCAGGTTTCCTCGTGCGTGGAGCCCCATGGCGCACTCACGTTGTCGTAAGATGACACGGTTAGGTCCGGGTTGCCGTCGTGGAACGGGATGTCCCAGCGGATGGGCCAACGGCGGATGCTGTCGGAAGGCATGTTGTACACGCCGCGTGTTGCCAGTGCCGACGTTGTTTCGGTGGCTATAAACTTCTGGCCGGGGAAGTTCTTCGGGAAGTCTTTGTAGAGTTCGTGGTGATAGTTGAAGCCCACCAGGTCCAGTACACCGGATTTATAGATGTTGTTATTCGGCTGCGGATCGTTCAGGGCAGAGGTGATGGGGCGGGTTTTGTCGAGATTCTTAACAATGCCAGCCAGCTCTCTCGTGATCTTCGGCCCGGCAATACTATCCCACTGCTCCGGTATCTCGTTGCCGATGCTCCAGATAAATACGCTCGGGTGGTTGCGATCGCGGCGGATAAAATCCTCCAGGTCACGCTTGTGCCACTTATCCCAATGCGTGCTGTAATCATACTTACTTTTGCCTTTCTGCCACATGTCAAAGGCTTCATCCATTACAATAAAGCCCATCTTGTCGCAGAGGTCCAGTAGTTCGGGAGCGGGCGGGTTATGCGAGGTGCGGATGCCGTTGACACCCATGCCACGCAGAATTTCCAGTTGGCGTTCCAATGCACGCGTGTTCACGGCAGCACCCAGCGCGCCGAGGTCGTGGTGGTTGCAAACACCCAGTATTTTCATCGGCTTGCCATTCAGCGAAAAGCCTTTCTGCGCATCAAATTCAAAAGTCCGGATGCCCAGTGGCGTTTCATAGTTGTCCACTACCTGGCCGCCTTGCTTCACCCGCGACACCACCTTGTACAAGTATGGCTGTGCTACCGACCACAGTTTAGGGTTTGATACCTTTAGCTGCTGCTCCACCTCTGTGGTGCTGTCGGTCAGTTGCAAGCCTTCGGCTGTGGTAGAGGCCACCTCGTTGCCTGCCGCATCATACACCACCGTTTGCAACGTATAAGGGCCTTGCTGATCGCTTTGATTGTGGATATTAGTTTTGATCTCAATGCTCGCGGCCCCCTCATCTACATGCGGCGTGGTCACATAAGTGCCCCACTGGCTCACGTACACCGGGTTGGTTTTTACGAGCCATACGTTGCGGTAAATGCCCGAGCCGGAGTACCAGCGGGAGTTAGGCTGCTGTGCATTGTCTACTTTTACTGCAATGGTATTGGCCTGGTCGCCATACGTCAGGTAAGGTGTGAGTTCGTAGCGGAAAGAACTATAGCCGTAGGGGCGCTTGCCCAGGTAGTGGCCGTTGATCCATACTTCGCTGTTGGTATAAACCCCATCGAAGTCGATAAAGAACAGCTTACCTTTATCAGCCTCATTAACTGTGAAGTTTTTCCGATACCAGCCAATGCCGCCGGGTAACGCGCCGCCACCTGTTCCGGCCGGGTTATCCTTGCTGAAGCTGCTTTCCACGCTCCAATCATGCGGAAGGTTCAACTGCCGCCAACCGGCATCACTAAAGCCGGGTTCCTCCGCATGCGCAGTATCGCCTAGATGGAACGTCCAGCCTTTGTCGAAGTCGGTCCGCTCCCGCACAGTGGCGCTGGCAGACTCCCCGGTAGAGGTAGTTTTGCAGGCGTACAAGGTAAACATGGCGATCAGGATAAGTGCGAATTTAAGGCCGTTTGCAGCGGCGCTTTTAAAAACATGTTGCATCATCAGAGGCTTCTATAGCTGTTTTGGTAAGGCGGAATAAATATACAACGTATAAGTGCAGCAGGCAGCATCAAATGTTTCCGGTATGGAGACTAAATGTTAATATATCTTAAGAAGCGGTCAATCTGCTCGGACTAAAAACAAAAGTGGAGCAAAGGCTACTTCCCCTGCTCCACTTTTGTTTCCTGCCGGTTCTGCTAATTACAGCACCAGGATGAAAGCCATAGACTTAAGGTAAAATGTAGTGGAAAGCCAGCCACTCATCTTTTCCGGCGTCATAGCTGGTACCAAACCAAATTCCTTTGCTCTGGTACTCACCCGGGAAAGCCTTTACTACTTTTATAGTATTTGCCGCCGGGTTCATCCAGTTGCCCGGATTCTGAAGCAGCGTGTTCCCATCACTCAGCGTAATTTCATTCGTATCTTCTTTGATAGTGAAGGTACCTGTCGTTAAGGTTCCGTTCTGATAGCGGCTGTAGTTGTTCGTTCCTCCAAACTGATCGAACCGAATCCAGGAATCCGCAACGGCTGTTACCCAGGCATTATTCCAGCCCCAATCCTGGGAAGATGCGGCACCGGTGGTCCATCCCTTGCCGTGTGCTATCCAGTCAACCGGATTGCCTGCCACGTCTAGTTTCCACATGCGGCCAGAAGAAGGTCCTCCGGTTAGCATGTTGAGCAACTCGCCCGCAGCAAACTTCGGATCAAAGCCTGCATCCGGACCTGTTTCCGCCGGCGCCTCCGGCACATAGTTATCGGCATACTCCTTCGAAATAAAATTCCATACATACAGGTAGTCACCTTCGCTGTTGGTGCGGCGTACCCCCACCTGCAGTGCGTTTTCTGTTAAGGATAATACCACCAGATTGTTGTTCCAGTTCTTGGCATTTGCAATAAAGCCGGTCGAGCGAAGTATGGTTGCATCGGTGGTACTGAGCGTGTGCTCTTTGGCATTGAAAGAGAACGTTCCTTTTTCATTCACCCCTTCCGATACTTTATGGGTAGTCAGGATAGGGCCTCCCTTCAGGCTGAAGGTCATGGTGCTGGCAGTATCCGCCGCCGGGATCAGCCAGGTATTGTCAGCATAAGCTGGCGCCCAGCCAAGCTTTGCAGTGCCGGCCTGCATTTCGTTCCAGGTAGTGAGCGGCTCATAGTAGTATACGGGGCCGTCGAATATGCCGTGCCCGCCATAGTCCAGCACCCATGTTTTCTCCTTCCCTACGCCCCCGGTCAGGTTGGTCCACAACGGATCGTTCACATAGTTGAGGTTGTCCTTTGTTACCTGCACGGTAACAGGGTCCATCTCTACCACGCCGCCAGCTGTGAGGGCAGAAAACTTGATAACATAGTCGCCCTGAAAGGCAAAATGGACCGTATCCACCATGCGGTTGGAGCGTCCGGTTCCATAATCCCACATCGATACGGTGCCGGGTGTTTCGTTGATCAGGATAACGGTGTTGCCGCCCGGATCGGCTTCGAGGTCCTGCACCACTTTAAAATGAATTTCGGACCTGTCGAGCATTCTGCCCAGGTCATGATCGTCATCCTGGCACGCGGAAAAGAAGAACACCGGCGCAAGAAGCAGTAACAATAGTATTCGGAAGTTTTTCATCTGTTTATATCTTAAATGTTCAGATGGAACCTGTCTGGATCAACACAACAGCTATTCTGCAGCAAGCAGCGCGAGAACTTTTCTTGTATTGATACAAACAGGTTTCATACATTGACAGCATCGTTACGCCTTACCATCCCGGATTTTGCTGCAGCACGCCATTGGATAGCGTAATCTGCGTATAGGGGATTTGCTGCAGGCCTTGCGTTTGCAGCAGGTTGCTGCCCGCTATGGTTTTGGTAGCCGTCGTACCGCCGTTCTGTACCGTAGTAGTTTCGGCAACAGCGGCAGCAGCCACATCTACCCCCTGGCGCAGCAGGTCCCAGTAACGAAGCGCTTCAAAGGCAAACTCGAGGCGGCGCTCCTTCATGATGTTTGCTTCTGTTACTGGTAAGGCTGTAAAATTGTCCTTGTAAGCACGTTGCCGCACGGCATCAAAATAGGCTTGTGCGTTGGCACTGCCCAGCTCCGCGGCCATCAGCAGCACATCCGCGTAGCGGATCGAAACGAAGTCCTGAAACTGGCCAATCATAAAGTTGGTGCCCCCCAGGTTAACAGGAATGCTGTTGCCGTCCTCATCCACCATCGGGGTATACTTCTTTATGTAATAGCCGGTATATTCGCGCTGCTTATTTTTGCTCTTGAAGTCGATATTTTCATCGGTGATCGAGATGATGGAAGCTGTTTTGCGGGTGTCATTGTCGCTGTAGGCATTCCAGAGCTCCGGGTTAACAGTACCTCCTCCCCATCCGTTTCCATAGGGGTAGCTGGCTTGCTCCCGTAAGCCGAGCATCACCATCCACTGGTTGCCGTCTACGTTGCCGTTGTAGTCGCTGGTATAGGTATATTTGATGGCAAAAACGGTTTCCTTATTATCCTCTCCGGCATAATCTGCCACCGACGCCGCTGGCCACAGGTCGGCATAGTCGCTCACCAGACCAAAGCCTCCGTTCGTGATCACGTCCTCTAAGTAAGCCAGCGCCTGTGTTTTGTCTACTACACCTGCCAGATCAGCCTTTTTATAATAGCCGGTATAGTAGAGGTACACACGCCCCATCAGTGCTTCCGCAGCCCATTTGGTAACGCGGCCGTATGTTTCCGGGTTCTGGGACGTGTAAGCAGTGGCAGGCAGGTTCTCGGCTGCAAACTTGAGGTCTTCGGCAATCACCTTATATACTTCTTCGGGCGCTGCCTGCGGCACGTTCTCGGCCGATGGCTCCGTGAGCAGCGGAATGTTACCCCACAGCCGCACCATATCAAAGTATAGGAATGCCCGCAAGTACCTGGCCTCTGACTCATAGGTGTTGCGCAGCTCTTCCTTACCGGTCCAGTCTATCTGGTCCATCTTGCTGAGGAGGGTGTTGCAGCGGAGTACGGCACTGTAGTAAGCGGCCCAGTTGTCGCCAAACAGGTTCTGATCTGAAGGAGAACGCGATCTGTCAAACTCATCCAGCATCTGGTAGCCATACCCGTCTGAGTTTCCTGTGCCTCCAAAGGCATTGTCGGAGAGCACGATGGAAGCCACCGGGAAGCTGACGCCACCAGCCCATACGCGTTGTAAGCCGTCGTAGCACCCTACCAGGGCTTTGTAAGCATCTTCTGGCGTCCGGTAGAAGTTGGTATCGGTAACAGTGGTGATGGGCTCTGTATCCAGAAAATCATCTTTACAGGACCCGAGGGACAGAATACCGAATGTCAGGACTAATACTTTTATATTTTTCATACGTTTACAATTCAATTCTTAAAACTTAAGATTTGCGCCAATCATCACTGTTCTAGGTCTTGGGTAATAGCCCAGGTCCACGCCCTGCGAAAAGCCGATACTGTAGCCAATCTCCGGGTCCATTCCTTCGTATTTTGTGAAAGTATAGAGGTTCTGTACAGAAGCGTAAATGCGTACCTGGCTCAGGTAGCTCTTCTTGATCATTTTGCCAAAATCATAGCCAACGGTTAGGTTACTGATGCGCAGGAAGTCGCCGTCGTGCACATACAGGTCCGAGAAATTGGTCCAGTTGCGGGCATCCTCTGTTACACGCGGCATGGTGTTAGAGGAGCCTGGTCCATGCCAGCGATCCAGAATGGCCGAGGTATAGTTGGCATACTGGTTGGCCTGGTTGCGGTACGACTGCACAATCTGGTTACCGGCAACACCGGAAGCCAGCAAAGAAAAGTCGAACCCTTTGTAATCAGCCGAAAGCGTAAGGCCGAAAGTATAATCCGGGTTAGGATTGCCGATAATGGTTCTGTCCTGGTCGTTGATGATGCCGTCGCCGTTCTGGTCCACATACTTCACGTCGCCCGGCTCAGCATTTGGCTGAAGCTGCCCGCCATCCGGAGACCTGTAGGTAGCAACCTCTTCTTCGTTCTGGAAAATACCGGCAGTCTGCAAGCCCCAGAAGTAGCCGATCGGATAACCATTCTGTGCTCTGTAGAACTCCAGCGAGTTGTCGAACAGTTGGTTTGCCTCGCCATGTATGATGCCATCGGCAGTAGGAATGCGGCCTACTTTGTTTTTGTTGTAAGCCCCGTTTACGCCAACCGAATAGTTGAACTCGCCGATGTTATCGTTGTAGGTCAGGCCAAGTTCCACGCCGGTGTTCTTTACGTCGCCTCCGTTAATAAAAGGAGGGGCAGCACCGGCAGTGGCTAAGATAGGTGCTTCGATGAGCCAGTCTTTGGTGGTTTTATCGTACCAGTCAAAGTTCACATCCAGTTTGCTGTTCAGGAAACGGGCATCAAAGCCGATGTCTGTTTGCTCTGAGGTTTCCCATCTCACATCAGGGTTACCCAGACGGCTTGGATAAGCGCCAGGCGTCAGCACACCTTCTTTGGTGCCGAAAGTATAGTTGGTGTAAGCAAAGGCAACCGGTGCCAGGTACTGGAAGAAGTTGATGTTCTGGTTACCAACCTGTCCCCAGCTGGCGCGGAGTTTAAAGAAACTCATCCAATCCTGCGTGTCCTGCATGAACGACTCGTTCGAGATCACCCAACCTGCAGAAACAGAAGGGAAATAGCCCCAGCGGTTGCCTTTGGCAAAGCGCGAAGACCCATCAGCCCGGAAAGTGGTATTCAGCAGGTAAGTTTCTTTGTAGTTATAGTTCAGCCTTCCGAAGTAAGACATTCTTCTGTCCTGCGGATAGGGAGAACCGGTAACAGACATGTAAGGAGCACCAAGGCTGTTAGTAGAGTTTGAGAGCCAGGCATGCTCCAGGTCGTTGAAGACCAGGTCGGTGTTGCTGCCGTAGATGCTGCTGCCGTCATTCTGGTAGGCAGATGTACCCACCATTACTTCAAAAGCGTGGTCCTCATTGAGGTTAAAGTTATAGGTCAGTAAGTTGTCCCAGAGCAAGGTTCTGCCTTTCCCCAGCGACTGGTTTACGCGGGTGGTGTTGTTAAAGGCGTAAGCAGATAAGGTATAAGTTGGGGCAAAAGAGCGGCTTTCGTTGGCACCATAATCCAGGCCTATGCTGGTTCTGAACCGCAGGTTTTTAAGCGGCTGCACCAGCAGGTACATATCTCCTAACAAGCGCTGATTGTTTCGTTTGTTCTGGTTGCCATACACCATCTGCGCATACGGGTTGGCCTCGCCGGTATTCCACGTGGAATTGCTGTTGTCGTAAAAATTTCCGTTCTCATCATACATCGGCACAAACGGGCTGGTATTAAAAGCGCCGCGCAGCGAGTTGTTGTACTGGTTGCCTACCCCGATACCATTGTTATTGATGTAAGCAAAGGTCAGGTGCTCTCCTACTTTTATCACATCCTTGTACAGGCTGTGTTCTGAGTTGATGAGCAAGTTGTAGCGTTCATAGTTGGAAAGGCTCTTGCCCCCTACAATGCCTTCCTGCGAAGTATAGCCAAGAGAAGTAGAGAAGGTTGAGTTTTCAGAGCCCCCGCTCACGCCCAGCGTGTAGCTTTGGGTAACGGCGTTCTTTACAAACATCTCATCCATCCAGTTAGTACCTTCTCCCATCGCTCCAATCTGCTCATTGGTAAAGTAAGGCAGCTTGCCGGAGTTCACAGCGGCCTCGTTCATAATCGCGGCGTACTCGCTTGAATTCAGCATATCGGCCTTTCTAGCAATGTTCTGCAGCCCATAGTAGGTATCAAACGTGATCTTGGCCGGCTGTCCTGATTTGCCTTGCCGTGTCGTGATCAACACCACGCCGTTAGCTGCCTGCGATCCGTAAATGGCAGCAGAGGCTGCATCTTTCAGCACATCAATAGAGGCAATATCCGCCGGGTTCAGGTATGAAATATCACCTGTCAGCACGCCATCCACTACATAAAGCGGCCCGGCATTCCCCACAGTACCCAGGCCACGCACAATCACCCGCATTCCCTCTCCGGGCTGGCCGGAAGTAGATGCGATCTGCACGCCCGGTGCCTGGCCCTGCAAGGCCTGCAAAGCGTTTGTGGTGCTTTGCTTCTGAATGTCCTCGCCCGAAACCTGCGTTGTAGCGCCAGTTACCAGCTTTTTCTGCTGTGTACCATAGCCTACTACTACCACTTCTTCCAGTGCCTGCACATCTTCGCCCAAGGCTACATCTATCACTGATCGGTTGTTCACCGGCACTTCCTGCGGCTTAAATCCGGTAAAGGAATACACCAGCGTTACATCACCAGCAGGCACTTCCAACTGGTAGTTACCCTCTACATCAGAAGCTGTTCCCTTGCTAGGGTCGCTTTTCACGCGCACGCTTACTCCAGGCAATCCGGTTCCATCAGCCTGGGAGGTTACCCGCCCCCGGACAACTTGTTGCGCATATACTGTTCCGCATAAGCAGCACAGTAACATTAGCGTAAGTAATTTCCTCATGTTTTAATCTAATTAAGTGTAAGAGACTCTCTTTTAGGCACTATGATCTACTTCAGCTTCACAGACATTGCTTTTCCGGTATAGGGAATTACCTGGTCCGGCTTCGCATCGAATTCTAAGTTGTGGGGTTTGGCTTGATTGATGTACACAATGTGGAAGGTCCTGTTCTGCAGCATGCCATCGAAGGTTCCCTGGCGCTTGCCAATGGTCAGCGTTTTAGACGCATCGGTATAAGTGATCGGGATGTTGGCGAACTTGCCTTTCTCATAGTTGTAGTTGGTATTCTCGTCTTCGTAGAGGGTAAACTGGCCATCTTTGCCGCCATATACATACAGCGTAATCACGTCGGCTGGCTTTTGGTCCGTATACTCGATCTCCGGCCCAAAGGGAAGGATAGCGCCTGCTTTCACAAAGATCGGTATGCGCTCGTAAGGAGCTGCGGCTGTAATGTGCTGGCCACCTTGCTGGTATGTGCCATTGTACAGGTTATACCAGCCGGTGCCTGCCGGCAAGTATAACGCACGCGAAGTCGCTTTAGCAGTATGCACCGGGTTGATGAGCAGGTTGGGGCCAAACATAAACTGATCGCCGATGTTGAGCACATTTTTATCCTGGGCAAAGTCCATGGGCAGCGCCCGCATAATGGTGTAATCGTTGTGGTATACCTGGCCGGTAAGCGAGTAGATATAGGGCATTAGGCGGTACCGCAGCTTGTTATAGTATACAATAGACTGGTAGGCTTTATGATCTTCGGGAGCGATGTTGAATACCTCGCGGTACGGGAACTGCCCGTGTGAGCGGTACAGCGGCGTAAAGGTGCCATACTGGTACCAGCGGGTCTCCAGCTCGCGCCACTGCTCCAGCGCTTCGCCCTCCGGCCGTGGCCGGTCATACTTGTTCTCCACAAAAAAGCCGCCTATATCGGTGGTCCAGTAAGGCAGCCCGGACATACAGAAGTTCAAGCCTGCCGGAATTTCGCGGCCCATCTCCTCAAACGTAGCGGCAATGTCGCCGCTCCAGGTGGCGGCCCCGTAGCGCTGCAGGCCGCCAAAGGCCGAGCGGGTAAGTATAAACACCCGCTGATTAGGGTTCATCTCCCGCTGCCCCTCGTAAATGCCTTTGTTGTGCACCAGCACATAAGCGTTGAAGTACTTGTCTGAAGAGCCGAGGTAAGTTGGATTCATCAGCGCTTTGCGGTGCTCTATGGTAGAGTTCGACAGAATATCCGGCTCAGAAGCATCCAGCCACCAGGCATCCACACCTTTTACATACAGCTGCTCACTCAGCTGCTTCCAGTACAGCGCTCTGGCTGCCGGGTTGAAGGCATCATAGAACGTAGAAATATAGCCTTTCCCGATCCAGTCTTTTATACCTTCGTTTATACTTGTTTTGTATAGAAACCCTTGCTTGTCCATGGCTTTGTAGTTCTCGGTTTGCGGGTAAAACTTGGGCCATGCCGAGATCATGAAATGCGTGTGGTACTTGTCATGCAGTTGTTTGATCATGCCAGCCGGGTCTGGAAAGCGCGTTTCATCAAACTCATGGCTGCCCCACTGGTCCTCTTTCCAATAAGACCAGTCCAGCACGATGTTATCCAGCGGAATATGGCGCTTCCGGAACTCAGCTACTGTGTTCAGAATTTCGTCCTGTGTTTTGTAGCGCTCCCGGCTCTGCCAGAAGCCCATCGCCCATTTCGGCATCACCTGTGCAGCTCCTGTTAAGGTGCGGTAGCCGCTGATTACTTCGTCCAGGTTGTTGCCCTTCACAAAATAGTAATCCAGCTTGTCGCCGGCCTCCGAGGCAAAGGCAAAGCGGTTCAGTTCTTCGGGGCTTTGTGGCGTTAAGTAGCGGAGCGCCAGGTAGGATTGTCCGCCATCCGGCAGCCACTCAATTTTAAAAGGCACCTTCTGCCCTTTTGGCAAGTCGTGCTTAAACACCGACAGGCCCGGGTTCCAGGCTTCGCGCCACTTGTCGAGTACCAGGTCGTTGTTCACCCATACTTTCACATAGCCGGAGCCGGGCATGGTAAAATGATGCTCGCCGCTCTGGTCGCTCTCGATGTAGCCCTCCCAGGTAATGGTGCCATCCTGCAGGTTATACCCTTCCGGAAAATCTTTCTGATCCTCCAGAAACTCGTAGCTGATCTCCTTCTCCTGCCGCACGATAGGCGCTTTGCCAGCTTTGGGGTCAAAGGCATAAGTAGCGGTTAGGCCGCCGGGCTGTCCGTCTTTGCTGTAAAGTTTGAGTGCAGATAGCTCCTGGTACGGCCGCACATCACCGAACTTGGTGATGGAGTTGTTGTCCCAAAGCACGCCATAGTTGTTGCTGGACACGAAAAACGGCACCACGGCTACCGAGTTATACTGTGTCATGTCCACTTGCCAGCCGCGGTAGTTCATCAGGCCTGCCTGGTGCTGCCCCAGGCCATAAAAAGCCTCGTCGGGCGTTACGTTAAACGACTTCTGCAGTTTATAAGCCTTTTCCTGCCCCAGTTGCACAGGCGCGAAGGTGGCATAGTTGCCCTTGTTCTCCTGCAGGATCTGCTTGCCGGCCTTATCATAAAAAGTGACCTCTCCGGTGTTGCTGGCTACCTTTACCTGCAGTTTATCGGTGCTTAGCACCAGCCCCTCTTTGGTTTCATTTATTTTCCAGGGTGTTTTGGCATTGGCAGCCTTCTCCAGCACCATCAGGCTTTTGGTATCGGCAAAACTGCTGGTGGGCGTGGCCGACACATGAATGATGTTATCGGCGATTACCTGCAGCTTCACAAAACGGGCGTCGCCAGGGTTCTCCTGCTGTAGTTCTATTAGCACGCCATCGTCCAGCTTTTTATAGCTTTTAATTCCCGGCCCCTTGAAAGACGAGAACGCCATAAATAGTACCAGGTATAGAATAGTGATTCTCTTCATATATGTTTTTAGTAATATTCCAATTCAAGCTCGCTCAGAGCAGACTGACATTCCGGTAAACAAGGTAGCGAAGGGCTTCCATAACGGGGGGTACCAAATGTTTCCGATGTGATAACACTGTGTTAACATTAGAGCTACAGAGCACCTAATGTTGCCGAAGCGGCAGAAAAACGTCTGTTTCGTGCTGCCTTCGTTGATTATTCGCACAGCTAAGTATACCAGCGCAATATGCCCGCAAGCAGCCTCAGCGGCATCAGCCTCCTGCACCTGAATAGCACTTTACAAAGTCAACCTCTTTAACAAAGCCATACTTCGCTGGATGAGAAGGGCACAGGCGAAGACAAAAAAAGCTGCGCGATGGCTCGCGCAGCTTTCAGGTATAAACTAGTTTCAGGAGTATACTATGTGTGCTTCTCGCTCTCCTGCTGCTTACTTTCAGCATAAAGCGAAGGCAGAATTTTATACTCGTCTTTAAAGTACTTGGTAAAGTATTTCCGGTTGTTGAAGCCTACCTTATAGGCCACTTCAGCTACAGTGAGCTGGCTTTTCTCCAGCAGCTGCGCAGCATGCTTCAACCGGATCTTGCGGATAAACTCCACCGGCGATTGCCCCGTTATGGCAACCATTTTCTTATACAGGTGCACCCGGCTCACCGCCAGCTCTTTGCTAAGAGCTTCCACTGAGAAATCAGGTTCCGAGAGGTTTTCCTCCACCACTTTGATGGCGTTCTGGATGAGCTTGTCGTCCAAGGACACGATCTGCTCTTCGGTAGTTTGCACACTGATCTTCCGCTCGAATACTTTCTGCAGCTGCTCGTTTTGTTTAATCAGGTTTTTGATGCGCGAGAAAAGGATCAGGAAGTTGAATGGCTTGGTCACGTAGTCGTTGGCGCCAATGTTCAGCCCTTTAAGCTTTTGTTCCTCAGATGCATGCGCCGTGACCAGGATAAACGGAATATGCGAAGTGCGCGGGTCCTGCTTTATCTTCTGGCAGAACTCAATGCCATTCAGTTGCGGCATCATCAGGTCGCTTACGATCAGGTCAGGCATGTGCGAGAGGGCCTTCTGCCAGCCTTCTTTGCCGTCTTTGGCCTCGATGATAGTAAAGTGCTCCTGCAGGTTATCTTTCAGGTAAAACCGGAAATCTTCATTGTCCTCCACCAGCAGCACCACCGGCACACTGTTGGCGCCCGCAACCGGCACCGGCTCCACCACTACCTGCTGCTCCTCACTGTTTGCCATTTCAGCTACCGGTAAGACACAGTAGTTCAACTCTTTCACCGGCAGCGACACTTTAAAGCAGCTTCCTTTTCCCGGCTCACTATCTACGGTGATGATGCCGCCGTGTACTTTCACAAACTCCTTTGTGATCGAAAGGCCAATGCCGCTGCCCTGGTTTAGGATATTATCCGGCACATCGTCGCGGAAAAAGCGTTCAAATACTTTTGCCTGCTTCTCTTTAGGTATGCCAATGCCGGTGTCTTTTACTTTGATTTCCAGTATCTTGATCCCTTCGGAGGAGGAGTCGTTATCAAAAAAGCCCAGCTCCACCTCAATCCGGCCAAACTCTGGTGTAAACTTAAAGGCGTTGGAGAGCAGGTTGAAGAGGATCTTCTCCATCTTGTCCATATCAAAAGAAACCTGCAGTTCCTCTAAAGCCGAATGGAAAGTCAAAGCGATGTTTTTCTTTTCTGACAAGTCGGAGAATGAGTAAACCGCCTCCTGCACAAACTTGACCACATTGCCTTCCGCCGGATGAAAGCTGATTTCATCCACTTCAATTTTGCGGAAGTCCAGCAGCTGGTTTACCAGGTTCAGCAGCCGTTTGGCATTGCGGTTGATCATCTGAAATTGCTGTTGCTGCTGCTGATCGGTTGTGCTGTTGAGCAGCTTGTCGATGGGCGCAAGTATAAGTGAGAGCGGCGTCCGGAATTCGTGGCTCACATTGGTCAGAAACTTGATCTTCATCATGTCCAGCTCGTGCAGTTGCTGGGCTTCGCGGCGCTGCTGCTCTACCAGAAACTTAGACCTGGCCCGCTGTAGCTCCAGCTTCCGGGCTACTACCAGGATGATAATGCCAAGAACAAAATATAGCAGGAAAGCTTCTTTTGTACGCCAGAACGGGGCCAGCACCGCAAGCTCAACACTCGTTCCTTTGTCGTTCCAGATGCCATCGTTGTTCGATGCCAGCACCTTCAGCTCATACTTGCCCGGGTCGAGGTTGGTGTAAGTCACGCGCCTGTTCAGGTTATCCACCGTATGCCACTCCTTGTCAAATCCTTCCAGTTTATACTTGTACCGGCTCTTTTCGGGGTGGAAATAATTAAGAGCGGCAAATTCCACCGAAAACACATTCTCATCGTGCTTCAGCGTGATCAGCTTTGTTTCGGAGACAGACTTCGGAAGTATAATGCGGCCCCCTATCGCCTTGTTCACCTCCACACTCCTGTTAAAGAGCTGGAAATCGGTGAACAGAATGCGTGGCGCCGTGGTATTTACTTTTATATTATGTGGATAGAACAGGTTATACCCGTTCGGACCGCCGAAGATGAGCTCGCCTTTGCTCGTTCTGAGGGCTGCATTCTCATTGAACACCTTCCCCTGCAAGCCATCCAGTTCATCGAAGTTGCGAAAGGTGATGCGCACCTTCCCGGCACTGCCAGCAGCGCGGCTGATCTCGGCGTTGCTGATACCGTTGGGCGTGCTGAGCCACAGGTTGCTTTTATCGTCCTCAAGTATAGAAATGATGGAACTGCTGGGCAGGCCATCTTCTGTTGTAAAATGGGTAAATGTGTTCTGCTTCTCCTGGTACAGGTCCAGCCCTTCGCTGGTGCCGATCCAGATGTTGTTATACTTGTCCTGGTGAATGGACTGGATGTTATTGCTGATCAGACTACCCGGATTGGCAGGTTCATGGGTGAAGTACGTGCTCTTGCCGGTCTCCTTGTTAAACACATCAACGCCAAAGCCGCCGCCCACCCACAGGTTGCCCCGGTTGTCTTCGGTAATGGTAGAAATGTAATCGCAATGGATGGGGTACTCGCCTCCTGCAGCTCTGGAGTGATGAAACATGTTCCGCTCACGGTCAAACAGCTCCAAGCCGCCGTGCAGCGTACCGATCCAAACATTGCCGCCGTAGTCTTCAAAAAGCTCCCAGATGCTATTGTCTGAGAGGCTTTGCGGATCATTAGGCTTATTTTTATAGTGCACAAACGTTTTGCCGTCAAACCTGTCGAGCCCGCCCAGGTAGGTGCCGATCCAGAGTTCCTTGTTCCGGTCGATCAGCAGGCTCACAATGATATCGCTCGTGACGCTGTTGCTGTCGCTTCCGTCGTGGGAATAGCGGGTGTAGGTGCCGGCGCTCCGGTTATAGTAGAGCAGGCCGCCACCGTTGGTGCCAATCCAGAGGTTGCCTTTGTCGTCTTCCACAAAGGTGTTCACGTCATCGTAAGGCAGGCTTCTGCTGTCGGAGGCCTGGTGTTTGTAATGCGGGAACCGGATGATGTTCGGGTGGTAGAAGTTAACCCCTTTTTTAAACGTACCTACCCAGATAATGCCTTCAGCATCTTTGTACAAGGTATTGATACTGTTATGCGCCAGGCTGTTGCGCACTTCTTCATCGTGCCGGATGTACTGCACCGAAAAATCCCGCTTATTTACCAGGTTGATGCCGCCGTGGTCAGTAGCGATCCAGATAAGGCCTTTCTCCCCTTCCACAATACTCCGGACCATGTTGTTGTTGAGGGGCACCCGCTCTGATTTTTTATCGAAGTGCGCCAGCGACCTGGTCTTATGATCATAAAAGAACACGCCGCCTTCGTTCAGGGACTGGTAAAGCCACAAGTCGTTATCGCTGTCCACGATAAAATCATAATGCAGCAGTTCCTGGTTATATTGTTTATAGATGTCGTCGTTGCGCTCCACCACCTGCAACGTTTTCCGGTCCAGCTTTTCCAGGATGCCGTTGCTGTGAATCACCCAGATGTCTCCGGCCGCATTGGCATGTATGGCAGAAATATAGTTGGTGCTAAGAGAGCTTTTGCGCGAAAAAGAATGCTTCAGGTTTACAGCAACATGCGTCTTCGGGTTGTAGCGCGTAATGCCCTTTCCGGTGGTTATAAACCAGTAGTTGCCTTCGGTATCGGTGGTGATATCCTCTACAGTGCCTGCTGGCAGCTTGTACTGCTTTGCCAGCTGGCCCTGCCCCCGCTGAAACTTCTCCGTTACCGGATCAAAGGCGCTGTAGCCTGTCACGGATTGTGCCCACAGGCGGCCATCCGGGCTCTCAAACAGCTTTAACACATCGTTACCAGCCAGCGAGGAAGAGTCGCTGGAGTGATAGCGGAAAGTTTTTACTTTAAAGCCATCATACCGGTTCAGGCCGGCCACTGTCCCGATCCACAGGTAACCCCGGCTATCCTTCAGAAAACACTTTACCTGGTTATTCGACAGGCCGTTGTTAATATCCAGCAGAGAAAACCGGTACTGAGCAGGCAGCGCAAAGGCTTGGGATATACTCCCCAGCACGTATAGGACAACAATTAAAAGCTTTTTATAGGACATAAATGCGGTAAGCGCAGACTGATTGTAATTCCAAAGTAGTAAAAAGATTACACAAAGTATAAGTTCCAATTTTTTATGCTCTAAGTACAGATAAGTACAAAGTGTGCGTTACCTGCGTGCAGAACCCGTTCTTGAGGCAAGTTAATGGTCTGATTCCTGAAACGCCAGGCCCAGTAATGAGAGAAGCCCAGGCGAGTGCCCGGGCTTCAAAAGTGAGTGGGAGAACTCACCATTAAACAAACAATATATTTTAACAACCACCTGAACCAGCGGCTTGCTATACTTTAAATAATCGTACTCAGGCCGATCTCAATATTGTTTTTATGCGGAAGCGACTCGCTGCCTTCCACTACATAATAGGCAATGTAACTGCCTACCTGCTCGGTACTGTAGGGCGAGGCGGCATTCAGCTCCGGCGTCAGGATGCGTTTGTGCAGCGCACTCTGCACGGCTTCTTTTACAAGGTCTGCTTCATCCTGCAGGCCGAAATGTTCCAGCATCATGGCAGCCGATAAGATCGTGGCTATTGGGTTGGCGATGCCTTTGCCTTTTGCCTGCGGAAAAGAACCGTGAATAGGTTCGAAAAGCGCAACCCGATCACCTACCGAAGCGGAGGGCAACAGGCCCAACGACCCGGCAATCACCGAAGCCTCATCCGACAGAATATCACCAAACATGTTCTCCGTTAGGACCACATCAAACTGCCGGGGATTCAGGATGAGCTGCATCGCAGCGTTATCTACAAAGAGGTAATCTACCGCTACTTCCGGGTAATCCAGCGCGATCTCCTGCACCACCTCACGCCACAGACGGGAAGTTTCCAGCACGTTAGCCTTGTCTACGAGTGTCAGTTTCCGACGCCTGTTGAGTGCTGCTTCGAAGGCAAGGTGCGCCACACGCGCAATCTCTTCGCGGCTATAGGTACAGTTATCAAACGCTCCGTCGGCAGTGCGGCCTTTCTCGCCGAAGTAGATGCCGCCGGTCAATTCCCGGAAGATGAGCATATCGGCCCCCGCAATGCGGTCGTTTTTCAGCGGCGAGTGGTCGAGCAGCACATCATAAGCCGTTACCGGGCGGATGTTCGCGTATAGGCCCAGCGATTTGCGCAGCCGCAGCAAGCCTTGCTCCGGTCGTACCCTAGCGGCCGGGTTGTTGTCATACTTCGGATCGCCGATAGCTCCCAATAGTATGGCATCGGCCTCCAGGCAGGCATCCAGCGTCTCCTCCGGCAGCGGGGTGCCAGTGGCATCAATGGCGCAGGCGCCCATCAGTTGGGTATCAAAATCAAACTGGTGTCCGAATCGTTCGGATACCGCTGTTAATACTTTTATTGCTTCGTTGCATACTTCCGGACCTATTCCGTCGCCGGGAAGCACTGCAATTCTTTTTCTTAATACGCCCATGGTCTGTTGTTTTCGTACGCCTCAATCGCGTCTTTCTGATTCACTAAAAAATCAATGTCATCGTACCCGTTGATCAGGCACTCTTTCTTATACGGGTCAATCTCGAAGGGAATGTTCTTCTCCCATACAGGCACTACCAGTTGCTGGCTCGGCAGGTCCACTATAAATTCTGTTTGCGGCTCCCGTTCTATCTGCTCAAAAAGCTGCTGCAGCACTTCATCGCTTACCTGCAAGGGCAGCAGTCCGTTGTTAAGGGCATTGCCCCGGAAGATATCGGCAAAGTAGCTTGAAATCACCACTTTGAAGTTGGCATCATAGATGGCCCAGGCCGCATGCTCGCGACTGGAGCCACAGCCAAAGTTCTTGCCAGCTATCAGGATCTGGCCCTGGTATTTCCCGTTGTTCAGCACAAAGTCCTGCTTCGGATGGCCGCTGCTGTCGTAGCGCCAGTCGCAAAACAGGTTTTCGCCAAAGCCCGCCCTGGAAGTCGCCTTCAGGAAACGGGCCGGTATGATCTGGTCGGTATCTATATTCTCTATCGGGAGCGGCACGGCGGCCGACCGTAAAACTTCAAACTTCTCCATCAGTTTAGGTATGGGGTGATGTCCACAATCTTTCCTTCTACTGCCGTTATCGCTGCTACCAGTGGACTGGCCAGCAAAGTGCGGGAGCCAGGTCCCTGGCGGCCTTCGAAGTTGCGGTTAGAGGTAGAAACACAGTAAGCACCGGCTGGAATCTTATCTTCGTTCATAGCCAGACAGGCGCTACAGCCCGGCTCCCGCAGTTCAAAACCGGCCTCGGCCAGTACTTTATCCAGCCCTTCGGCTCTGGCCTGCAGTTCCACGTGCTTGGAGCCCGGCACTATAATAGCCTCCACGTTGCTGGCCTTGTGCTTGCCTTTCACAAAGTCCGCTACGGTGCGCAAATCCTCGATGCGGGAGTTGGTGCAGCTGCCGATAAATACATAGTTGATCTCTTTGCCCACCAGCGACTCGCCGGGTGCAAAGCCCATGTATTCGAGCGATTTGTTAAAGCTCACCGTTTCACTGGCTGGCACTGCTGCCGGAATAGCGTCGCTAATGGCAATGCCCATCCCCGGGTTCGTGCCATACGTAATCATAGGAGCAATGTCGCTGGCATCGAAGGTAAATTCGGCCTCGAACGTAGCTCCTTCTTCGGAGTAAAGGGTTTTCCAATAGGTAACTGCCTGCTCCCAGCGCTCTCCCTGCGGCGCAAAGGGGCGGCCTTGCAGGTAAGCAAAAGTGGTTTCGTCCGGGGCGATCATGCCGCCGCGGGCACCCATCTCAATGCTCATGTTGCACACCGTCATGCGGCCTTCCATACTTAAGCCGCGTACAGCACTGCCCGCATACTCTACAAAGTAGCCGGTGGCGCCACCTGTACCCAGTTTAGAGATGACATACAGAATCAGGTCTTTGGCGGTTACGCCCTTTTTCAGTTCACCGTCTACCACAATGCGCATGCGCTTGGGGCGGCTTAGCAATAGGCATTGCGAGGCCATTACCTGCGCCACCTGGCTGGTACCAATGCCAAAGGCAATTGCCCCAAAGGCGCCGTGGGTGGAGGTATGGCTGTCGCCACACACGATTGTCATGCCGGGCTGCGTAATGCCGAGTTCCGGGCCGATGACGTGCACAATGCCTTGGTGCTGGTGCCCCAGGCCATAGAGTTCCACGCCATACTTAGCGCAGTTCTCCGTCAGCTTCTCTACCTGGAAGCGCGAGAGCGGCTCCTCTATGGGCAGGTGCTGGTTGCGGGTCGGCACGTTATGGTCGGCGGTAGCCACAATCTGCTCTTTGCGGTACAAAGGCAGGTGGCGGGCCTCCAGTTCATCAAAAGCTTGTGGGCTGGTTACTTCATGTATCAGGTGTTTGTCAATGTAAAACACATCCAATCCGCCCGCCATGGATTTCACCACGTGGGCATCCCATATTTTATCAAATAACGACTTCGCCATTTTAGTTTGCTGTAATCAGGTTCTCCTGTTCCACTAACTCATGCAAATCCTGGTCCACAACCTCTTTCTTGCTGTCGGCTACAATCAAAAAAGAAGCGTAGGCTTTGTCGAGGGTGAACTTATCAAAGGCATAGCCGATCTTCTGAAGCCGGAAAGCCAGGGCCGCACGGCCGGAACGGGCTGTCAGCACAATAGACGAATCCTGCACCCCGACGTCTTTCGGGTCAATGATCTCATAGGTCTCGCGGCACTTGATCACGCCATCCTGGTGAATGCCACTGGAGTGTGAGAAAGCATTTGCTCCGACTATGGCTTTGTTGGGCTGCACCGGCATACGCATCATGTGCGACACCATGGCCGAAGCTTCGGCCAGCAGCTTGGTATTTATACTCGTCTCTAAGTTCAGGTAAGGGTGCTGGCGCAGGATCATCACCACTTCTTCCAGCGCGGTGTTGCCAGCGCGTTCGCCTACGCCGTTGATCGTGCATTCAATCTGCCGGGCACCGTTTATCACACCGGCAATAGAATTAGCCGTAGCCAGGCCCAGGTCGTTGTGGCAATGGGTGGAGAGGCAGGCTTTCTCAATGCCTTTCACGTTTTCGTAAAGGTATTTGATCTTGTCGCCATACTCGTTGGGCAAGCAATAGCCGGTGGTATCCGGAATGTTCAGCACGGTAGCACCCGCCTGAATGGCCGCTTCACAAACGCGGGCCAGGAACTCATTCTCGGTGCGGCCGGCGTCTTCAGCGTAAAACTCCACGTCTTCCACAAAGCTTTTCGCCAGGCGTACCGCAGCCACCGCGCGCTCCATTACTTCTTCCTGCGTAGAGCGTAGTTTATACTTGATGTGCAGCTCGGAGGTACCAATTCCGGTGTGGATGCGCGGAAAACGGGCAGCTTTCAGCGCGTCGGCGGCTACGCGGATATCGTTCTCCACGGCACGCGTAAGGCCGCACACGGTTGCTTCCTTTGTTTGCGCCGCTATAGCTTTCACCGCCTCAAAATCGCCCGGACTGGAAACCGGAAAGCCTGCTTCAATCACATTTACCCCCAGCAGCTCCAGTTGTCTGGCAATAATGAGTTTCTCGTTCATGTTTAACTTACATCCCGGTACTTGCTCGCCATCCCGCAGCGTTGTATCAAAAATTTGTATTTTCTGAGCTGACATCGTTTATTTAGTCTTTAATACAAAAACAGTATTTTAATCTAAGTACAATTACCGTCTTTTGCGGCAGCTCCAAAAACCTTATTTATACTTGTCTACTATTTCTAAAAGCAGAAACTTAAAGTATAAATTATTTATTATCAGTTATATAGCAACCAAAAAGATACAATGCCTAACGAAAACACCGATCCGGTATTTCAACTGGTTAAGTCCCTGACCCGCTCTGAAAAGCGGCACTTCCGGCTGTTTACAAACCGGCAGGGTTCCAACGAGGGGCTCAAATTCCTGCAGCTGTTCGATGCGCTAGACCAGCAGGAGGTATATGATGATGAGAAAGTGCTGCGGCAGGCACCGGCCATTAAAAAAGTGCAGCTGGCCAACCTGAAAGCCAACCTCTACAAGCAGCTGCTGTCCAGCCTGCGGCTATACCAGGCCAACCAGAACCTCGACATCCAACTACACGAGCAGCTGGACTATGCCCGGGTGCTCTATAACAAAGGCTTTTACCAGCAAAGCCTCAAGATGCTGGAGAAGGTGAAGGCCCAGGCCCTGCAGGCCGAGTTGCCGCACGTTGCCCTCGCTGCTCTGGATTTCGAAAAGCTGATCGAGTCGCAGCACATCACCCGCAGCCTGAGCGACAGAGCGGAAACATTATCGGCCGAAGCAATGGATACGGCCCTGCATGTCACGCACACGCACGATCTCTCGAATGTGGCGCTCCGCCTGTATGGCCTTTACATCAAAGTGGGCCATGCCCGCAATGCAGAAGATCATGAGCGCATTACCGCTTTTTTTAAAGAAAACCTGCCTGCCTTAGATTTGAAGAAGGCCGGCTTTTTTGAGAAACTATACTACTACCAGGCGCACGTCTGGTACTATCATATTACCCAGGATTTCAGGGCCTCCTACCGCTATGCCACCAAGTGGGTAGATTTGTTTGAGGAGAACCCGGGCATGAAAGACAAGCAGACAATGCTGTATATCAAGGGCCTCCACAACATGCTGACTGCTTCGTTTAATTTGCTATACTACAGCAAATTTAAGCAGATACTAGCACGGCTGGAAGCTTTTGCAACGGACGAAACCCGCCGCATCAGCACCAACAATGAGATGTTGCTGTTCCTCTATATCAATACCAACAAGATCAACCTGTATTTTATGGAGGGTCGGTTTACGGATGGCCTCGAAATTGTGCCCGACATCCTGGAGAAGCTCGACTACTTCCAGGTGCAGCTCGATTCGCACCGGCGGCTGGTATTTTACTTTAAGATTGCCAGCTTATACTTTGGCAGCGGCGACAACTATAAAGCCATTGATTACCTCAACAAGATCATTCGCTACAAAGACACCAGCCTGCGCGAAGACATCCAGTGCTTTGCCCGTATCCTCAACCTGATTGCGCACTACGAGGCCGGTGAGGACGAGGCGCTGGAATACCAGATCAAGTCGGTGTACCACTTCCTGGGCAAAATGAACAACCAGCAGCAGATGCAGATCGAGATCTTCAAATTTCTGCGTAGCCTGGGTGATATTACACCGCTTCAACTGAAGGAGGCATTTGTCGCGCTGAAAGAAAAGCTGGTGCGTATTGCCGCCAACCCGCTGGAGCGACGGCCCTTTTTATACTTAGACATTATTTCGTGGCTCGAGAGCAAGATCGAGAACCTGCCCGTGCAGGAAGTGATGCGCCGCAAGTTTATGGAGCTGAAGTAAATGCTATATTATTTACATCACCTGACTGGCGCGGGTATTCACCTGTGACGAAGTATAAAAGCGAGTCTGTGACTCGCGGGAGCCAAAGACAAAGGTATAAACAGGCTGATGAAGTATAAAGTATAGCGACAGTCTTCGCTGCATTGCTCTTGATCCCCTTGCAGGCGCGTTGAATTGGGAGACTCAACCTTCATAAAAAGGCACGGGTAAAATACCCGCGCCAGCAAAGGATTGCAAAGGAAACAAGTATAGCCGCTACACCAGCAGACTCAGGAAATCCTGTTTGCCGTTGAGGTACTCGTAGGTAAAGCCCTCTTCGGCCATGCGTTGCTTGATCTGCTCCACATCGTGCGGCTGCTTCACTTCAATGCCGATAAAGACTGGCCCTTTCTCCTTGTTGTTTTTCTTGATGTACTGGAAATGGATGATATCCTGGTCCGTGTCGAGCACCTTGTTGACAAACGTGCGCAGGGCGCCGGGCTGCTGACTGAACGTCACCATAAAGTAATGTTTGAGGCCCTGGTGTTGCAGCGCCCGCTCCTTGATGTCCTCCATGCGGGTGATGTCGTTGTTACTGCCGCTCACCACACATACTACGTTTTTGCCTTTTATCGCTTCCGCATAGGTCTTCAGTGCGGAGATAGACAAGGTACCGGCAGGCTCCAGCACCACGCCTTCCTCGTTATACATTTTCAGGATATCCACACAAATCTGCCCTTCGGGGATCAGCACAATGTCATCGAGCAGCTCACGGCAAATCTCAAACGTCAGCTTGCCGGGACATTTTACAGCCGCGCCATCCACAAAACTGTCGATCTGGTCCAGCATCAGGCGTTTGCCTTCTTTCACAGACTGATACATAGAAGGAGCGCCCGCCGGCTGCACCCCGATGAGCTTTGTATCCGGACTGAGCTGTTTGAAAACGCTTGAAACTCCTGCAGCCAGGCCGCCACCGCCGATGGGCATAAACAGGTAATCGATGGAAAAAGCGGCACTTTTGAGAATTTCCAGGCCTACTGTGGCCTGCCCCTCCACAATCGCCAGATCATCAAAAGGCGGGATAAAGGTGCTGCCGCGCTCATCCGAAAAAGCTTTGGCCGCCTGAAAAGTATCGTCGTAGGTGCTGCCGGTCAGCACCACCTCCACCTTATCTTTGCCAAACAGGCGTACTTTGTTTACCTTTTGAGCAGGTGTTTTGGCAGGCATAAAGATGTAGCCCTTGATACCGAGCAGCTGGCAGGCATAGGCCACGCCCTGTGCATGGTTTCCGGCGCTGGAGCAAACAATCTCCAGGTTGGGCTGCTCCTCGCGGGGCAGGCTGCACATCTTGTTGTAAGCTCCTCTGATCTTGTAGGAACGGACAATCTGCAGGTCTTCGCGCTTGAGGTAAATGTTAGCGCCATACTGCTCCGACAGGGAGAGGTTCAGCAACAGCGGGGTTTTGGAGATAACGCCCTTCAGATTCCTTGCCGCCTTCTCGACGTTCACCAGCTCCACTACCGTATCAAACGAAACTACATCTTTATGCATTTGCTTATACTTTACTTGGAGCGCAGCTTTCGCACTACCGCTCCGGTTTGCCATAATTCTGATTCACGCAGTTCTTTCAGCTCTTCTTCCAGGTCCTGGCGGTAGCCGGGGTTAGAACCGCGCTGAATGGTGCGCGCTGCCTCTTTACCGGATGCAACGCTGTCGTATAGTTCGTTCAGCACCGGCAGTGTTGCTTCTCTGAATCTTCCTTTCCAATCCAGGGCACCACGCTGTGCGGTTACGGAGCAGTTAGAGAACATCCAATCCATGCCATTTTCGCCTACCAGGGGCACCAGGCTTTGCGTCAGTTCTTCCACCGTTTCGTTAAAGGCCTCAGACGGAGAGTGCCCGCGCTGGCGCAACACCTGGTACTGTGCTTCGATGATACCGGCCAGGGCACCCATCAGCACGCCACGCTCGCCGGTCAGGTCGCTGTATACTTCTTTTTTGAAATCCGTTTCAAACAGGTAACCGGAACCCACACCGATGCCCATGGCAATGGCTTTTTCATACGCTTTACCGGTCGCATCCTGGTACACGGCAAACGACGAGTTGAGGCCGCCACCCGCCAGGAACAGACGACGCAGGCTGGTGCCGCTGCCTTTCGGAGCCACCAGGATCACGTCTACATCAGCGGGAGGAATGATGTTGGTCTGCTCTTTGAAGGTGATGCCGAAGCCGTGCGAGAAGTATAATGTTTTACCGGGAGTCAGCTTTTCTTTCAGCGTAGGCCATACGGCAATCTGTCCGGCATCCGACAACAGGTTCACCAGGATCGTTCCGCGCTCTGCTGCCTCTTCGATAGAAAACAAGGTCTCACCCTCCACAAAACCGTCACTCACGGCTTTATCCCAGGAAGAAGAACCTTTACGCTGGCCAACGATCACATGAAACCCATTGTCGCGCATGTTCAATGCCTGGCCGGGGCCCTGCACGCCGTAACCGATTACGGCGATAACCTCGTCTTTTAAAACCTCCTGCGCTTTAGAAAGAGGGAATTCGTCACGGGTGATTACTGTTTCGTTTACTCCTCCAAAATTGATAGTTGCCATTTTGTGTCTAGCTAGTTTTATGGTTTATACTTTGTTTTTACTGCCTGGTAATTGTCATCCTGGAAGGATCTTGTGGGCGAGCCGCAATAGCTTAACCTTCCTTCTACCAAGCTTCTTTCAGAATGACAATTCTTATTTATACTTCAATCTAATTCTGTCTTTAAACTTACCTGTAGGTGGCCAAAGGACTTGCAAGCATTTTGAACTCTGGCTTTTACTGCATAAAGTCCTTTTGTCCTTTGTCACAAACTCTTTTGTCCGGGAAGACTACATGGTAAAGACCTTATCGCGGCTATTGAGGTACTCATTTTCTGTTACCTCATGGCTTGGCTCCGTTTGCTCAAACTCGCGCAGTTTGCGGTTAAAGCCTTCGCTGTTTTTGATGATTGCGATGCGGGCGCTCCGCACAAATTCAATCAGCCCGTACGGCTGCAGTACCCGGATCAGGTTATCGGTTTCTTCGCGGTGACCGGTGGTTTCAAACACCGTGTAGTCTTTCCGGATCACGACGGCCCGCGCCCCGTTTTCCCGGAGCAGCCGTTCTACCAGCGCTTTTTCGGCTATCACATCGGTCGGCACTTTATAAAGCGCCATTTCCTGCCAGATCACCTCGTCGTTGGTGTTGTAGTATACTTTCAGCACTTCCACCTGCTTCTCTATCTGCCGCGCCAGCTTCGACACCACTTCCTCTGTTTCGTTGATCACAATGTTAAAGCGGTGTATGCCCTCGATCTCAGAGGGAGAAGTATTCAGGCTCTCGATATTGATTTTCCGCCTGGAGAAAATGATGGCGATGCGGTTGAGCAGCCCGATCTGGTTCTCGGTATAAGCCGTGATGTTAAACTCTTTCCTGTCGATATGATTTGCATTACTCATAGCTGATTCTTTTAGGTGTTTCTGCTTTCGCAAAAAACATTACTTCAACCTGATCTCACTCACACTGCAGCCCTGCGGCACCATCGGGAAAACATTGTTTTCTTTGGTCACCATCACCTCCAGCAGAAAAGAACCGGGGTGCGCCAGCATTTCTTTCAGAGCGCCTTCGAGGTCCTCGCGTTGCGAAACGCTTCTTCCGGCAATGCCGTAGCCGCTTGCCACCTTTACAAAGTCGGGGCTGGTGATGTCTACAAAAGAGTAGCGGCGGTCGTGGAAAAGCTCCTGCCACTGCCGTACCATGCCCAGAAACTGGTTGTTCAGGATGATGATCTTCACATTAGCGCCGCTCTGCATAATCGTGCCGAGTTCCTGCAGCGTCATCTGAAAACCGCCATCCCCGGCCACGGCCACCACTGTTCTGTCCGGCGCACCGAATTTGGCGCCAATTGCCGCTGGCAGCGCAAAGCCCATCGTGCCCAGGCCACCGCTCGTAATATTGCTGCGGGTGTGGTTGAGTTTGGCGTAGCGGCAGGCCACCATCTGGTGCTGGCCCACGTCGCTCACAATAATGGCATCGCCGTTGGTTTGCCTGTTTAGTTGCTCCAACACCTCGCCCATCGTCAGTTCTCCGGAGGTGGGGTATAGCTCCTCCTGAATGACAGCGGCTACTTCTTCGGCTTCATAGGTTCTGAATTTCTCCAGCCAGGCGGCATGCGTCTTCTCCTGCACCAATTCTGTGAGCAGGGGCAGCGTTTCTTTGCAGTCGCCCCACACCGGCACCGTTGTCTGCACGTTTTTATCTATCTCAGAAGGATCGATATCCAGGTGAATGACCTTTGCCTGCTTCGCATACTTATCCAATCGCCCCGTTACCCGGTCATCGAAGCGCATGCCGATAGCGATCAGCACATCGCACTCGTTGGTGAGCACATTCGGGCCATAGTTGCCGTGCATGCCCAGCATACCTACGTTCAGGTAATGGTCGCTTGGCAGGGCACCCGCGCCCATAATGGTCCAGGCGGCCGGGATGCCTGCTTTCTCTATAAAGGCTTTAAATTCCTGCTCGGCAGAGCCCAGCATCACGCCCTGGCCCCACAGCACAAAAGGCTTCTGCGCCTGGTTTATCAGTTCGGCTGCCTGCGCAATGTATTCTTTGCGCACAATGGGCTTTGGCCGGTAGCTGCGGATGTGCTGGCAGCACGTATAGCCTTCGAAGTTGAACTGCTGCAGCTGCGCGTTCTTTGTTATGTCGATCAATACCGGACCGGGGCGGCCGCTTCTGGCAATGTAAAAAGCTTTAGCCAGCACTTCCGGAATCTCCTCTGCTTCTGTTACCTGGTAGTTCCACTTGGTCACAGCTGCCGTAATGCTCACCACATCGGCCTCCTGAAAAGCATCGGTCCCCAACAGGTGTGCGTATACCTGCCCGGTAATACACACCAGCGGAGTGCTGTCGATCATGGCATCTGCCAGCCCTGTCACCAGGTTGGTAGCGCCGGGGCCACTGGTGGCAAATATCACCCCTACTTTACCGGAGGCGCGGGCATAGCCCTGCCCCGCATGGATACTGCCCTGCTCGTGGCGCACCAGCACATGGTTAAGTTTGTCCCGGTAATCATACAGCGCATCATAGATGGGCATGATGGCCCCGCCCGGATAGCCGAAGATGGTATCCACTTTTTCTTCGAGCAGCGCCATGATAAGCGCCTCCGCCCCTGACGTTGTTTTTATATCCTCAAGCAATTCCGGAGCTTGTGGTTTCTCTTTCGTTAACATAGGCCTCTTCTAAATCGGTTATACATCCGTGGCTGGCATCGCTCACGGTTCTGATGTACTTCTGAAGCACTCCTCTTTTTACGCGTGGTGCCGGGGCAACCCATTTGCTACGGCGCAGTTCCAGCAGGGCGTCGTCTACGTGCAGGTGAATGGTGTTGGTAGCGGCATCCAGGGTGATGGTGTCTCCCTCTTCTACCAAAGCGATGTTGCCACCGTCAAATGCTTCCGGACACACATGGCCGATCACAAACCCGTGCGTGCCACCGGAAAAGCGGCCATCCGTTACCATGGCTACTTTATCGCCTAAACCGGCCCCCATAATGGCAGAAGTTGGTTTGAGCATTTCCGGCATTCCCGGGCCGCCTTTCGGACCGACATAGCGGATCACCACCACATTACCGGCCTTTACCCGGCCCGCTTTCAGCCCTTCGTTCAGTTCTTCTTCCGAATCGAATACCACCGCTGGCCCCTGGAATTGCAGGCCTTCTTTTCCTGTTATCTTGGCCACGCCGCCTTTGGTGGCCAGGTTGCCGTATAAAATTTGTATATGTCCGTCTGCTTTGATCGGGTTAGAGAATGGCCGCAGCAGGTCCTGCTCTTCGCCCAGCGGCTTCACATTGGCCAGGTTCTCAGCTACTGTTTTGCCGGTTACCGTCAACAGGTCGCCGTTGATGAGCCCTGCGTTCAGCAGCGTCTTCATCACCGCCGGCACGCCGCCCACGGCGCAAAGATCTTCCATCAGGTACTTGCCGCTTGGCTTCAGGTCGCCAAGCACCGGCACGCGGTTGCTCACTGCCTGGAAATCTTCCAGCGTCAGTTTAATACCAGCCGCACTGGCGATGGCAATCAGGTGAATCACTGCATTCGTTGATCCGCCAAGGACGGTGATCAGGACCATGGCATTCTCAAATGCCTCCCGCACCAGAATGTCGCTTGGTTTGATATCTTTCTCTAACAGGTTGAACAGGTAATGGCCCGTCTGGAGGCATTCCTCTACTTTCTCCTGGCTCACCGCCGGTAAAGAGGAGGTATAAGGAATGGCCATACCCAGTGCTTCGGCCGCAGAGGCCATCGTGTTGGCGGTATACATACCACCGCAGGCACCCGGTCCGGGACAGGCATTACGGATAATGCCCCGGTAATCTTCCTCCGATATGTTGCCATTCAGTTTCTGGCCATACGCTTCAAAGCAGGACACGATGTTCAGCTTTTCGCCTTTGAACATACCGCCTTTGATGGTGCCGCCATACACCATGAGCGAGGGCCGGTTGAGGCGGGCCATGGCAATAAGGGAGCCGGGCATGTTTTTATCGCAGCCCACCACGCAAGCCAGCGCATCATAGTTATGGGCACCTGAGATCGTTTCGATAGAATCGGCGATCACCTCCCGCGAAACCAGCGAATAACGCATGCCTTCGGTGCCGTTCGTGATACCGTCGCTGACGCCAATCGTATTGAAACGCAGCCCGACCATACCTAACTCACCGACACCTTTCTTTACCTCATCGGCTAGTCCGTCGAGGTGCATGTTACAGGTGTTGCCTTCAAAGCCGGTGGAGCAGATGCCTACAAAAGGTTTGCGCAGGTCTTCTTCCGATAAGCCGGAGCCGATGAGCATGGCTTGTGAAGCGGGCAGGCTGTCGTCCTGCGTGTATAGGCGGCTATACTTGTTTAGTGCCATTCTTTAAGTGATTCAGATTTTATAGTATAAGACAGGTGCGCTGCAACCGCTCTGCAACACCTGCCTATATTCAGTTAGAGGTCTGGTCTGTACCTGTACAAGATCAATAAGAATAATGCCGGTGCAGGCAAACCATACCTTCAATGTCCTTCAAAAGTACAGCGGCTACCCCTGCTTTCGGAAACACGTTCTATACTTGGCTACTATTTCTAAAATCTGCTCACAACATATTAACAGGTTAAATATCAACAACTTACCAATTTACAAAATACAATATCAAACTCTAAAAAGAACCCACTTTCTTGCGGCAGCGCTCACGTCGTACACGGCTTTTTGCCCATTCTGTTAACAGGTTTTATTCTTGCTGCCAGCTAATGTGCTTTTGAAATCATCACAGCTGGATATGATTAGTTTCATGTTCAGGACAGAGGAAGCAATGCAGAGTAGGTTTTGCAAAGAGGCATGCTGCTCCTTTTTATCTTTGCCAGCACTGCCTGTTAAAAAACGGCCTATAGCGCAAATCCTGGCGGCTAACCAAGAGTAAAAGTGTTGCCAAATGCTATCAACGTATGTTCCTTTTTGTAAAATTTATTTTAATAAAACAGGTGTTTTGATAGTAAACTTTCAAAAAAGCTTTATACTTGCAAAACCTATGAGCCAACACACATTTTCTACCACGGGCATTATTACCGGAATCTTTATGATTACCGGAACGACCGGGTATGGCCCATGGGGAACGGCAAACGATAGCAAAAGAAGTTAAGATACTTCGTAAATAAGCTAAGAGCCTTCCTCGAAAAACGGGGAAGGCTCTTTTGATTTAACACCATACGATATGAAAATCCTGAAATTCGGAGGTACTTCGGTCAGTTCAGCGCAGGCGATCAGCACGCTGGTAGAAATTGTAAATGAGCAGCAAAGAGGCGGCGAACCCCTGGCCCTGGTGTGCTCTGCCCTGAGCGGCGTTACCAACACGCTCTTACAGGTTGTTTCTGAAACAGCTACGGGAAAAGAGTATACCTCCGAATTAAAAGCCATTGAAGATCGCCATTTCGCAATTGTGAAAGCGCTGCTGGAGGTAAAGCACCAGAACCAGGTTTTGCTGGGCCTAAAGATTTACTTCAATGAACTAGAGGAGCTATTAGCCGGTGTCAGGGCACTGGAAGAAGTATCGCCCCGCATCCGCGATCGGGTGGTGGCCTACGGAGAGCTTTGCTCTAACTATACCATATCGTATGTGATCAATGAAAAATGTGGCAATGCTGTTTTTGCCGATGCCCGCCAGTTCATCAAAACGGATAGCACTTACGGCAAAGCAGTGCTGAATGAGTCCCTTTCCAACCAGCTCATCCAGGAGTTCTTCCAGCAGCACAGTGGGGCAATTCCGGTTATCACAGGCTTTATTGCTTCTGATGCGCAGGGCAACACCACCACCCTGGGGCGCGGCGGCTCCGACTATACGGCCGCCATTGTAGGTGCTGCCGTAGATGCTGACGAGGTGCAGATCTGGACGGATGTGGATGGCTTTATGACCGCGGATCCGCGCCTCGTGAAAAAAGCTTTCTCGCTAAAGAGCCTGTCTTACAACGAGGCTATTGAGTTATCTTATTTCGGGGCCAAGGTGATTCACCCGCCCACCATGCTGCCGGCTATCTCTAAAAACATCCCGCTGGTCGTTAAAAACACGTTTAATGCCGCATTTGAAGGAACTGTGATCGGGCCGCAGTCTTCGGCAAACGGTTCGCTGGTGAAGGGCATTACGTCTATACCTGTGATAAGTATGATCAATGTGCAGGGCGGCGGCATGGTGGGACACAAGGGCTTTAGCGGCCGCCTGTTTGGTGCGCTGGCACAAGGAAATGTGAATGTTATCCTGATCACGCAGGCCAGCTCCGAGCACAGCATCACGCTGGCGGTGTCGCCGGAGGATGTGGAAGCGGCCCGGCAAGCCATAGAGGCGGAGTTTGAGTATGAACTGCTAACCGGCAAGCTGACCAAGCCCGAGATAGACGAAGGCTATAGTGTGATGGCGATCGTGGGCGAGAACATGCGGCAGGCTATTGGGCTGTCAGGCAAGCTGTTCAGCGCCCTGGGTCGCAGCGGCGTCAACGTGAGCGCCATTGCACAGGGCTCTTCTGAGCTGAATATTTCGGTGGTGGTGAGCCGCGAGGATTTGTCCAAAGCCCTGAACTCAGTGCACGATGCACTATTCCTGTCGCCGGTAAAAACACTGAATGTCTTTTGCTGCGGCACCGGCAATATCGGCGCTACCCTGCTGAAACAGCTGGAGCAGCACCAGGCCTACCTGGAGTCAGGCCGCCATCTGAAGGTGAACCTGGCAGGGGTGTGCAACCGGCGAAAGATGACCTGGAACCGGGAAGGCATTCCGCTGGCAGTCTGGCAGCAGCACCTGCAGGAGGGCGAACAAAGCAACCTGGAGCAGTTTATTTCGGAAGCCGTATCGCTGAACCTACCCAACTCTGTTTTTATAGATAATACCGGCAGTGCCGAAGTAGCCAACACCTACAGCCATTTGTTTCAGCAAAGCTTCTCGGTGGTTACCTGCAACAAGATCGGCAACAGCGGCACTTTTGCCGAGTATAACCGCAACAAACAATTAGTGCGCAAGTATGGCGTGGACTACCTGTTCGAAACCAACGTGGGGGCAGGTCTGCCGATTATTAAAACGCTGCACGATCTGCTGATCAGCGGCGATCAGGTGCTGAAGATCGAAGCCATCTTATCCGGAACTATCTCGTTTATCTTTAATGAATATAAAGGAGACCGCACCTTTGCCGAGGTGGTTAAAGAGGCGCAGCAGAAAGGCTTTACGGAGCCGGATCCGCGCGATGACCTCAGCGGACTGGATTTTGCCCGCAAGATGCTGATACTGGCCCGCGAAACGGGCTTACCGGTGGAGCTGCAGGACGTGCAGATTCAGCCTATACTTCCGGAGAATTGCCTGACAGCACCATCTGTAGACGCATTTTACCAGGAGCTGGAGCAATCGGAGGAACACTTTAACAAGCTCAAGCAGCAGGCCGCCTCTGAAAATAAGGTGCTGCGCTACATCGGCGCATTGGAGGAAGGGAAAGTAAGAGTAGAGTTGCTACTGGTAGGTCCTGAGCATCCTTTCTATAATTTATCAGGCAGCGACAATATTATCTCTTTTACCACTGATCGCTATTTTCTGAACCCGATGGTGATTAAAGGTCCCGGTGCAGGGGCAGAAGTAACCGCTGCCGGCGTACTGGCAGACCTGGTACGGGTGGCGGCCTATTAGTAAACCAGACAGTTATACTTATGAAATCAATAAAAGTGTTTGCCCCGGCTACCGTTGCCAATGTCAGTTGCGGGTATGATGTGCTGGGCTTTGCCGTAAATGCGCCCGGCGACGAAGTGATCATGCACCTGAACGATAGCCGGCGTGTAACCCTGGATGTAATTGAAGGAGACGAAGGCCGCCTGCCCCGCGAACCGGAACGGAATACCGTTAGTGCAGTCGTGATAAACTACCTCCGGCACATCGGCGTGGAGCAGGGCGTTAGTATAGAACTCTACAAACAGATGCCTTTTGGGAGCGGACTCGGCTCCAGTTCAGCTAGTGCCGTGGCTGGCCTGGTGGCCATAAACGAACTAATGGGCCGCCCGCTTACCCAGGAACAACTGCTGCCTTTTGCCCGGGAAGGTGAGCGCCTGGCCTGCGGTAATGCCCACGCTGATAATGTGGCTCCTGCCCTGCTCGGCGGTTTGGTGCTGATCCGGAGCTATAATCCGCTGGATGTGGTGAAGCTGCCGGTGCCGGAGGGGCTGGCTTGTGCCCTGGTATACCCGCACGTGGAAATCCCTACAAAAGAGGCGCGAAAGATTCTAAAAACCAATGTGCCGCTGCGCGATGCCGTTACGCAGTGGGGCAACGTAGCGGGCCTGGTAGCAGGCTTCTGCACCAACGACCTGAGCCTGATCAGCCGCAGCATGCAGGACGTAATTATTGAGCCGGTGCGGGCGATGCTTATCCCTTGCTTTTATGACATGCGCCAACTGGCGCTGGAGCAGCAGGCGCTGGGCTTCGGCATCTCCGGCTCCGGTCCCTCTGTTTTTGCCCTGTGCACCAGCGCCACAATCGCCCGAAACGTAACTGAGGCGCTGGCCGCTAAACTCGCCAATGCCGGCATTGGCTGCACTACCTATGTTTCTGAAATTAACCTGGGCGGCCCGTTGGTTGAACAGTTCCACACAGCAGTAGCTTAAATCAAACAAGATGCATTATTTCAGTACCAACCAACAGGCAGCGGAGGCGCCGCTACAACACGCCGTGCTCAAAGGCCTGGCCGAAGATGGCGGCTTATACATGCCTGCGCATATTCCCACGCTGCCTGCCGCCTTTTTTGAAACGTTGCACCAGCAGTCGTTGCAGCAAATGGCCTTTACGGTAGCTTCTGCGCTTTTAGCAGACGATGTACCCGCCGAAATGCTGAAGCCGCTGCTAGAAGAAACGCTCAATTTTGAAATTCCGGTGGTGGAGGTGGAGCAGAACGTCTATAGTATGGAGCTGTTCCATGGCCCGACAATGGCGTTCAAGGATGTTGGCGGCCGCTTTATGTCGCGCCTGCTCGCTTACTTTACCCGCGACAAAAGCGAAACGCTAAAGGTAATCGTAGCTACCTCCGGCGATACCGGCAGTGCCGTGGCGGCCGGTTTCTATAATGTGCCGGGCATCGAAGTATACATTCTTTTCCCGAAGGGCAAAGTAAGCCAGTTGCAACAGAAGCAGCTGACCACCTGGGGCGGCAACATTACGGCGATCGAGGTAGACGGCACTTTCGATGACTGCCAGCGACTCGCCAAGCAGGCTCTGGGCGATAAAGCGCTCAACGAACAGCATGTACTCACGTCAGCCAACAGCATCAACATCGCCCGGCTCATCCCGCAGTCCTTTTATTATTTCTGGGCCTATGGGCAGGTGCAGCAACTACAAAAGCCGGTGATCTTCGGCGTGCCCAGCGGCAACTTCGGCAACCTGACGGGGGGCTTGCTGGCAGCCGCTATGGGCCTGCCCGTGCATCGCTTTGTAGCTGCCACGAACGCCAACGATGTGGTGCCGCAGTACCTCGAAACAGGATTGTACGAGGCCCGCCCTTCTGTACAGACCATCAGCAATGCCATGGACGTTGGCAACCCGAGCAACTATGCCCGCATGAGCGCCCTGTTTGGCGGGGAACTCCAGCGCTTCCGCGACAGCATTTCCGGCTATACCTTCACCGATGAAGAAACCCGCCAGGCCATCCGGCAAGTATACCGGCAGCACCATTACCTGCTGGACCCGCACGGGGCAGTGGCTTACAGCGGTGTAAAGCAATATATGAGAGAGAATCAGGAACCTGCCGTAGCTGTTTTCCTGGAAACGGCACACCCAGCTAAGTTCAAGGAGGTGATGGAAGATACGCTGGAAGAAACCATCTCTGTTCCGCCCAAGCTCCAGGCGTTTCTGTTAAAAGAAGAAAAGCTAGTACCAATGCCGAACAGCTTCGAGGCACTGAAAGAACTGTTACAGCAAAGAAGCGCCTAAAAACAAAGACAGCAGGTGAACGCCTGCTGTCTTTGTTTTTATTGATAGCTTATCGTATTATTTTGCTGTTCTTTTGCACATAACACAGCTGCTGGCACTGGCACCCATTCAATACCTTACTCCTTAAAGAAATCCTGGATAAAAGGATCTGTGTAATCAGCGATGCAGGCGATGACATTGTCATACTTCTCAAAGTCCTCTTTGGGGTGCGCCGTGGTGATCACCACGCATTTCATACCTGCGTTTTGGGCGGCCTCTACGCCTTTCGGTGCATCCTCAAATACGATGCAATCAGCCGGTTTTGTTTGGAGCTTTTCAGCGGCCTTCAAAAAGGTTTCCGGGTCGGGCTTGCTGGTTTCCACATCGTCGGCACTCACCACGGCATCAAAGTAGCGGCGAATCGAGAGGTTATCCAGTATAAAATCGACATTGCCGGTAATGGCAGCGGAGGCAATTGCTGACTTCACTTCATGGGCATCCGCTGCTTCCAGAAAGTCGTGCAGCCCGTCGATCAGCTTCATGTGTGGTCTGTAGGCATCTTGGTAGCGCTGCTCCTTCTCCATCGACAGTTCATGCACCTGCTCCTTCGAAAAGTGATCCTCTCCGAATATGCGGGCCAATACTTCGCTGTTCTTGCCATACATTTGCTTCCGTACCTCATCCCAGCTTAGTTTGGCTTCCAACACATCATCTATCACCTCGTGCCAGGCCTCGGCATGATAATGCATGTCATCTATTATCGTTCCGTTCAGATCGAACAGAAATGCTTTTGCAGAAACTTTCATTCGTTATACTTCTAATTCAAAAGTATACTATACGGGAAAAGCACGCCTTGTTCCTGCTTTTCCTAGCAATTAACAAAGCACATCTCTCCTGCTAAAGTTATCCCAGGCGCTGAAAGGCCTACAGGTATACTCAGGCATCAGTAAAAGACAGGTAAACTCATCCTGTCCATACTCCTGTGCTTACTTCCCTTTTGCCGGCTGCACGCCTTCTGTGGTCATCTGCACCCGCTTCATTGTGCCGTCCGGGTTATAGTATAAATAGTCGATGCAAACGGAGCGGTGAAAGCTGCTGCCGGTGGGTTGGATGCCGCCGTTGTGATAGATGAAGTATGATTTGCCTTTAAAGTCGATGATGGCCTGGTGGTTGGTGTTGGAGTTGCCGGCCAGCTCGTTCAGGATGCCCTTGTACTCCCACGGCCCTTCGATGTGGCGACTCATGGCGTAGGCGGTTTTTTCGGGGAATTGGTAAGCGTAGGACAGATAGTACCAGCCGTTATGCTTGTGTAGCCAGGGGGCTTCGGTAAAATTCGGCAGCTTCACGGTGTGTATTGGCCCGTCCAGTTCCACCATGTTGTCCTTCAGTTTGGCATAGTAGCAGGCGGTGTTGCCCCAGTAAAGGTAGGCCTGCCCGTCGTCATCCACAAACACGGTCGGGTCGATGTCGTCCCAGGTAATATCCGTGGCCTTGGTCATATCGTTGGTGATGAGGGCCGAGCCGCGCGCATCTTTGAACGGACCGATTGGACTGTCTGCCACCGCCACGCCGATAGCTTTGCCCGGTTTGGAGCTATGCTCTACGGCCACGTACCAGTAAAACTTGCCGTTGCGCTCCACCACCTGCGAGGCCCAGGCATCACCTTTCGCCCACTTAAAATCCTTTACCGACAGCGGCACCGGGTGCTCCGTCCACGTCACCATATCCGGCGATGAGAACACAAGCCAGTTCTGCATCACATACTGCTCGCGCCCTGGTGCCGCCTCGTCATGGCCGGTGTACAGGTATACTTTATCCTTGTAAACCAGCGCTGCCGGGTCGGCGGTATACTTGTGGGTGATGATGGGATTTCCGGTAGCGTGGATGACGGTATCTGCCGGGCTGGTTATACTTGAATGCGCCACGACCGGACCCGACAACAGCAAAGTAGCAACTGCCAGTAAACTGCAGGATTTATAAATGATGTTCGAGCTCATGAAGTATAAATCAGGTTAGATGATAAAAGTAGGGGCGCAAAATTTGCGCCCCTACACCTTGGCAATAGCTTGGATGGCAGCCGAAAGCGTTTTCTACATACCTGTCTCTTTCAACAGAAGTATAAAAGCTTATTATTTCAGCTCCAGCACCACCACTGAGAACGGCGGCAGTTTTACCTGTAGCGAACCGTTTTTCAGCTTAGCGCCTTTAAATGTCTGCGGCTTAATTTTTTCCGGATTCTGGAAGGTGTTGTGGTCCTGGATGCTTTGGGAGGTGAGGATGCGGCCGGACACGTTTTTATACTTGGCGCCGTCCACATCAATCGTAATTTCCTGTGGCTTGTGCGCGTCAATGTTCACCAGCGAAACGTGCGTCAGCCCGTTCTTGTCTTTTGAAGCCGAGCCGGAAACAGCCGATAGTTTGTCGTTGCCGAATGTATAGTCGTCGCTTTTGATGGTGAGGGGCAGCAGTTCTGCATCCTGGTGCACGTTGTACATCTCCATCACGTGGTAGGTCGGCGTTAAGATCATCTTTTCCTCATCCGTCAGGATCACCGACTGCAGCACGTTAATGGCCTGGGCAAGGTTCGCCATTCGGACGCGGTCGGAGTGGTTGTTGAAGATGTTGAGCGTGGAGCCGGCAATCATGGCATCGCGCATCGTATTCTGCTGGTACAGGAAACCAGGGTTGGTGCCGGGCTCCACATCATACCAGCCGCCCCACTCGTCCACCACCAAGGCTATCTTCTTCTCGGGATCATACTTGTCCATGATGGCGGCATGCTTCGTCACGAGCTCCTCCATGCGCAGGGCCCGCTTCATGGTTGTAAAGTACTGCTCCTCTGAAAAGCCGGTAGCCGGACCTTTCTTGCTCCAGTCTATCACGGAATAATAGTGCAGCGCCACGCCTTCTATCAAATGCTGCGGGATGTTTTTCATCAGCACTTCCGTCCAGTGGTAATCGTCGCCGTTGGCCCCGGAGGCAATACGGAAGATGTGGCCGTCCTGGCTCCAGCCCGACATGAAGGTGGCATACTTGCGGTACACGTCGGCATAATACTCGGCGGTCATATTGCCGCCGCAGCCCCAGGCCTCGTTGCCCACGCCCCAGAACTTCACGTCCCACGGCTTGTCGCGCCCATTCTCGCGGCGCCACTTCGACATGGGGCTCTCCCCCGCGAAGTTCACGTACTGCACCCAGTCCACTAGCTCCTGTACCGTGCCGCTGCCTACGTTGCCGGCCAGGTACGGCTCGGCGCCCAGCAGCTCGCACATGTTCAGGAAGTCGTGCGTACCAAAGCTGTTGTTCTCCGTCACGCCGCCCCACCAAGTGTTTACAATCGTCGGGCGCTTGTCTTTCGGACCTACGCCGTCTTTCCAGTGGTAGGTGTCAGCGAAGCAGCCGCCCGGCCAGCGCAGGTTTGGTATCTTCAGCTTCTTCAGCGCCTCCACCACGTCGTTGCGCACGCCGTTGGTGTTGGGAATTTTGGTGTTGCCTTCGCCCACGTAAAAGCCGCCATAAATGCTGCGCCCCAGGTGCTCGGCAAAATGGCCGTAAATGTTGCGGTTAATCACCACCTCTTTTGCTGGCTTCGCCTCCAATTGGGCCGTGGTTTGGGCGTTGGCCGACAAGCTGCCAACCAGCAGCAGCGCGCCTAGTAAGGTTTTCTTCATGATGCTCTATTTTGATTCTTTTTATACTTGTCTCCGTTGCGGCGTTTATACTTCGCTGGCCACTACGACAGCTTTACCCTGATCACGTTCACCGAATAGGGTTGCAGCGACACATTCACTTTGCCGCCCTTCACCTGCACCGGCTTCTGCACGGGGCTCACGGCATCTGGGTGCTCAAAGGAATTTACCTGGTCCAGGTTGTCGCTTTGCAGCACTGTCAGGGTGCCGCTGCGGGCGAGTTTCTTCGCGCCATCCACTACAAACTCACTCGCCTGCACCTTCGCGGTGGTGTTCACCACTTTCAGGATCAACTCGTTTGTCTTGCTGTCGATACTGGCCGTGGCGAACAAACCCTCCTGGCCTGTAACAGCCTTGTTTTGTAGCAGCACCGGCACCACCTGCGTTCCTTTGTTGGTCGAGAACAGCTTCTGCACCTGGTAATTGGGCGTGCCGTACGAGCGGAGGTTATCTACCCAGATCAGGTCCGGCGTCCACTGCCAGCCTTCCACATGGGCAAACAGCGGGGCATAGGAAGCCATTACCACCACATCGGCATTGCGCTCGAGTCCGGTCATAAAGGCAGCCTCCGACATAGCCGTGTTCCAGTTATTCTTGTTGTCCGGGCTGGCAATCGCTACGGATTGCGCGGCATACTCGCCCGCAAATATTTTAGGTCCTTTGCGGTCGTAGTTGTCGTAGCGGGTGGCGTTATCCTGGAACCACTGCGGCGGCTTGTAATAGTGCTCGTCAATGATATCCACGTCCTCGTCTTTCATACTTCGCAAGGTCGTATTCAGGTAATCGAACTCCTTGCCCTCCGGGAAAGGACCGGTGGTGGTCACCAATTCCAGGTCCGGGTATTTATCGTGCAGGACTTTTTCAAACATTTTATAGCGGTCGATGTACTGCTCGCCCCACTGCTCGTTGCCTACGCCCAGGTACTTCATATTAAATGGCGCCGGATGGCCCATGTCGGCGCGTTTCTTACCCCACGGCGACGAAACGGGGCCATTGGCAAACTCCACCAAGTCCAGCGCGTCCTGTATGAAGGGCTCCAGCTGGTCTAGCGGCACCACTTCGGCTGTGTTAAACTCGCAGGCCATGCCGCAGTTCAGAATCGGCAGCGGCTCCGCCCCAATGTCTTCAGCTAACTGAAAATACTCAAAAAAGCCCAGGCCAAAAGACTGGTAATAGTCCGGGGTGGGGCGGTGATTGAACTCTGTGTTCCAGCGGTTCACGATCAGCTCCCGATTAGCTACCGGACCGATAGTTTTCTTCCACTGAAACCGCTCGTCCAGCGTACGGCCCTCTACAATACAGCCGCCGGGGAAGCGCAGGAAGCCCGGCTTCATATCGGCCAGCAGCTGCACCATGTCGGCACGCAGGCCATTGGCGCGGTGCTTCCAGGTTGCGTCCGGAAAAAGCGAAATCATGTCCAGATCGATGGTGCCTTTGCCCTTGGACCACACGTTGAGCTGTGCCTTTGGTGCAGTGTCGGTTGCCGTAAAGCTCACCTTATAGGTTTTCCACTGCGTGCCCTGTGGCGTTACTGTTCCCGTACCGATCGATTTGCCCTCTGGGTTTACCAGTTCCACTACCAGCGCCACATTGCTGCCTTCCTGCTGGCGTGCCAGCACCGAGAAGTTGTACTGGTCGCCTTTCCTGATGCCTATCCCGCGGAAGCCTTCGTTAGAGATACCGTAGTTGGCCTGGTCAGAAGTTGACTCAATCCGAACATAATGCCGGTTGATGGGATTGATGGCTTCCTGGTTCAGCACCAGCACTTTGCCACGGCCACCATCCTTCTGCAGTTCTTTCCAGCCCATCATCGGATTGTAGAATTCAAAAGAGCGGTTCTTCACCAGCTCGGCATAAATGCCGCCGTCTGCGCCCATGTTGATGTCTTCAAAAAAGAGCCCCCACATGGTAGGCTGTATCGTTGCTTTCACCTGATCTGCTTTCACGGTGAAAACCTTGGTTGCTTGTGCAAAAGCACCGGCAGGAGCGGCTAACAAGCCTGCTGCCATGCAGCATGCGATGATATGATGCTTTGTCATAGATAATTATTTCATTTCAGCTAGCGCCAGCCACAAACTTATACCACTCCCACAATTTTGGCCCCATACCTAGAATCTGCAAGACCTAAAGTGCTGAAAACTACCAAACACTCCAATCAAATATAATGGTATTGAAAATAACTAAAAAGTTATTATTGTAAAAAATACATTTATTATCAGAGACAGCAGTTAGCCTAGCTTTATACTTGCCTGAAGCCGCATCCCGGTTTATACTTCTGCTATACTTTCATTAAATCGCACTTACGGCTACTGCTTCCCGGTAGCCGAATTCTGACGCTGCACTACTGGCCAGCCGTTTTTGTCCCATGTCAGCTTCTCTATTCGTAATTTGGGTTTGCCGTTATCTTTAGCATCGTAAGCATGGAAGATGAGGTAGTCCTGGCCATTCTCGCTGTAGACAGCATTGTGGCCTACACCATACCATTCTTTGTCGCCCTGTAGCAGCAGGCTTCCTCCTCCCTGCGTCATTTTCTTCCCTTCTTTATCTAGGTATGGTCCTGTGATTTTTTCAGCTCTCCCTACCATCATTTTATAGGTGCTCTGAGCGCCACGGCAGCAGAGGTCGAAGGAGGTGAAAAGATAAAAGTACTTGCCTTTCTTCACTTTCTTCACAATAAAGGGAGCTTCTACAGCACCATCGCCCGGATCTCTTTCATCCAGTGTATCGGCGCGGGCTCTCTCCACAAGCGTATACCACTCCTGCGGCTGTTGGGCGATGGACAGCAGGTCCGGCTTCAGCCGAACGAGCTTTATACCTTTCCAAAAGGAGCCGAACGCCAGCCAAGGCTGCCCTTGTTCATCCAAGGCAAGGTTCGGATCGATCGCATTCCACATGTCGCGGCCGGGCACCGACTCCACCACGATGCCATGATCTACCCACTTGAAATTCGGGTCGTTGGGGTGCAGTGTTTTGTTAGTGGCCACGCCTATAGCGGAGGTATTTTTGGCGAAAGCAGAGACGGAGTAATAGAGGTAATACTGGCCGTTGTGGTATGAAATATCCGGGGCCCAGATGTGATTCTCAAAGCCGGGCACTACCGCATCAGCCCATTTTGGAGCCGCTGCAAAAACGCTTTTTTCCCCTGTTCCAGTGCTGCATGTCCTTTGATGACCAGACCGCAATACCGGGGCCTGTAGCAAAAATGTAATAGGTGTCGTCCTGCTTGATGATCACCGGGTCGTGCACGGATATCTGATTGCTTTGTGCCAGGGAAAACTGGGCCAGCGTCAGCCACAGGAAAGCGATCATACTTAACGTGAACTCGGAAATTAGGCATTGATTCTGGCAGGTTTGAATTTACTGTTCTGCTCCAAGAAAGTGTAAGCTGTG